>CBDCTY010000001.1:0-1006654 GCA_965222445.1 Dehalococcoidia bacterium
CTCCTCCGGTATCCGGCTCGCGACAAAGCCCTCGAACAGGTCCTCCGCCATCTCCTTGCTCGACCGCGCGTCCGCTAGCGGCGCAGCCAGCCGCTCCACCGCGTCCATCGCCGCCGACACGTCCGCCGCGCTGCGCCGCGAAATCGCCTCGACGCTGACCGCGCCTGGACAACTCCAGCCGACCGTGAGCTGCGCCAGCACCCGCTCCGGCAGGCCGTCGCCCTCCGCGGCCCATCGCTCCCACTCCATCACCTGCGCCCATGTCGGCCGCGTCTCCACGTCCCACCAGCCGCCCGTCGGCAGCGCCACCCGCACCGGCCGGCTCATCAGAACGCCCCCCGGCGCACGACGCCATCGACCTGCAGCGTGCACGCCCACTCGACCCGGTCGCCGACGCGGCTCCGCAGGTCGTACGACACCACCCAGCACTCCCCGTGGTACTTCACGGCGCCCGGAGAGCGACCCGCCGGCCCGTACTCGAAGCCCACCGCCGCTCCGTGGGTCCGCAGCGGGCCCAGCACGGCGTCCGGCCCGGAGCCCGCCGCGTCGTCGTAGATACCGGACAGCGTCACCGCCGAGTCCTCCAGACCGGCGATGAACTTCGCTCCGCCGTCGCCCAGCGCCGTGACCTCGTTCAGGTTCCGGACACCAGGCAGCCCCCGGACAGACACGATGTACGCCGACAGGTCGCGCGGCCCGCCGTTCTCATCCTCTATAACGAACCGTGACACCTTCGAGTCGAAGAACGCCATTACTCCTCCCGCTGCCTTGTGGTTCTACCGCTCCGCACAACCCGTTCACCGCGCCGCCCTTCGATACACCCCGACCAAGCGTCGGGGTACTCAGGGCGAACGGTCCCGCTGCTCCACGCCCCACACGACCCCGTTCACCGCGCCGCCCTTCGATACACCCCGACGATGCGTCGGCTTACCCAGGGCGAACGGTCTTGGGTGCTTGACCGCCAGCACAACCCGTTCACCCCGAGTAGCGCCGCTGCTTTGAGCGGCGCGTATCCGCGTATCGAGGGGCCCGCGCCTCGCTCTCGACTACCCACTATCCCCTAACAAACCTGAACACGAAGTCCGCGGCGACGTAGGAGCCGCCCCACAGCTTCCGCGCGCCCACGTTCTCCACAGACGTCAGCCGCCCGTCGTCCACGGCGCCGCCCCACGTGTTGTCGCCGTCGACCGCCTCCTCGACGCTCTGCGGCCCCGTCGGGTCGATGAACCGGTCCAGCGCCGCGTACGCCTCGCGCGTGCTCGCCGACGACACCAGCAGCGTCACCCTCACCCGGCCCTCGAACCCGCTCCCGCCCAGCGTCCGCGACGCCTCCCGGGAATGCAGAGACACCACCGCCGCCGGCAGCTCGTGGACAGCCTCCGGAGGATGCTCCAGCACCCGCAGCCCCGGGACCGTCTCCAGCCGTGCCCGCAGGCCCGCTTTCGCGCCGCCGATCTCGTTCGCCATCACGCGCCCGTCCCGAGCGCCGGCCGGCGGTACGGGCCCAGCAGAGCCGTCAGGTCCGTGTCGAACAGACCGCCGTTTCCGTGGCCCGGGCCTCGCCGCAGACGCGCCGCCAGGATGATCGTCGCCTCCGCGACCGGCCCCGGGTACTCGTACACGTCGATGGCCGACCCCACTCCGTGCGCCGCCGCGGCCGTCCCGTTGACCCCGCGGTCGACCGTCAGCGTGTTCCCGGCGTAGCTCCGCACGAAGAGCTGCTCGGAGTCGATCAGCAGCGTGTGGCCCGCCTCCACGTCGGCACGGGATGAGACGACGATCTCCGACGTGCTCGCGTCGACGGCGTTGGCCGTCTCGTTCGCCCGCCGCAGGTGCCGCCACCAGCCCCACTGACCGGAAATCGACACACGCTGCGGTCCGGACGGCCACGACGTCCTGTCCCCCGCGTACGGAAGAACGCGGCCGTATGGCCGGGACTGCGAATTCGACGCATTCTCGGGGTCCGCGTTCGACGGCAGCAGCAGAAAGTCCGACTCCGGCCACGTAGTCTCGTACTCCCGGTCGCCGTCCTCGTCCGTCCGCAGTCCCCCGGGGTCGACGGCGATCAGGTCAGGCACCAGCAGCGTCGGGCCGTCCGGGCCGTCGAACTTCCGCGCCGCCGACAGCTCGTGGAAGTGCCGGTTGCAGTGCCGGTCGACGACCCTCGACGCATGCTCCAGCAGCGACACCAGCCGCGCGTCCTCGTCCGACCCCACGATGTTCAGCACCGCGGAGCCCTTGAATACGTCCAGCGAAACATAAGCGTTAGCCATGATTTGATCCTTTAGTGGATAGTGGATAGTGAATAGTGGATAGTTAAGAGTTAGCCCGAATCCACCGATGGACATGGATGGACGGCGTGAGGACAGTGGAAGAGGAGTGAGGGAGTTACAGGGGCGATGATCCGGGCTCGAATTCGGGTAGACGGGAGGTTGGCGGGGGGTCTGCAGGCGCTTTTGGGGGCGCCAATGGCGGTCTGCGATGGGCGCTGTGGGACAAGATGAGGACAGAGGACGCGGCAAGAGGCGCTCGCGGACCAGGGTGGCGCGAGTTGGCGGGGACGTTCAGTTGGCCTGATGGCGGGTCAGTGGCAAACGGGCGCCGTCAGGTCGGGAGTGGAATGGCTCGCAATCGAGCCAGGGCGCGAGTGAACTGGGTTTCCCAAGGCCAGCCCTGTGGCAGATGCAAAGTGAGGCGGCGGGCCGAGCGGGTGAGCCGTCCGGCCAGGGAGAAGAAGCGCCGCCGGAGGGTCCTGGTGGTCACCACCCCCTCGCCCAGACCGATGCGGGCTGTCCAGCGGGCCAGGTTGTGGGCCATCACCTGGACCGCCAGCCAGGCGGCGTTGGCGGCGAAGCGGCCCGAGGGGAGATGGTTGAGTCCGACGCCGTACTTCAGGTCTCGGATGGCATTCTCGATCTCGGCGTGGCGGCGGTGGTCGGCCTCCAGTTCCAGGGTCTCCCCGTCCCGGTCGGTGATGAAGCCGTGATAGCTGTAGGTGGCGAAGAGGGCCAGTTGGGAACCGGGCGTGGGCTTCACCCGCCGCACGATGAGCCGTACCGGCGCGGCGTCGGGCTCACTCTGGAAGGGGGTGTAGGTGATCTCGGCCACATCGGCGGCGCCGTCCATCCAGTAGGGAACCGGCGTCCAGGCATCTTCGGGTATCGCCTCGATGAGATTGTGCAGGCTTTTGTGCTGGCGGATGGTGATGGAGAAGCGCACGTCCAGCTTGCGGCAGACGACGACCAGGGCGTGGGTGTAGAAGCCGCTGTCGGCCCGCACCGTGAGTTGTCCCCTGGCCCCGCCGTAGCGCACCCGCCCCACCGTTTCCCGCAGGAAGTGGGCGGCGCCGCGGGCGGTGTTGGCGCGGCCCTCACGCAGCCGGGCCATCAGCACGTCGCCGGTTCCGGCGGCAATGGCCAGCAGCGGGTGATAGCCCCGCTTGCCGGTATAGCCGTGGTGGCGGGCGCCCTCCTTGGCCAGTCCGTAGGTCTCGCAGATCGTCGAATCAAGGTCGATGGTGAACGGTGCGTCGCTGGGTCCGGCCCCAGCCGCCCAGGCCTGGGCCAGCAGCTCCCGGCTCACCCGGTCCAGTTGGCGGACATGGCCCCACCGGAAACTGCGCAGGAAGGTGCCCAGGGTGGAGGGCGCCTTGACCGTGCCGCCCAGGGTGCGGGCTGTCCCCCCGGTGCGCAACACATCGGCGTCGTCAATACAGTCGCCGCCAGCCAGCGCAGACGCAACCAGGGTCATCATCTTGTCGCCCGTGTTGGCCCGGCCCGGCGCATTGCCCAGGTCGAGGCACTGCTGAACGAGTTGGGGCAGGCCGAGGCGCAGGGCGAGGGTGGCCGGAAGGATCAGCCCGGCATTGGCCACCAGGCGGTGATCGTCGAAGGCGATACGGATGCGGTCGGGGTGGTGGCGTGGTAGCATCTATTGGGTGCTCCTTTTCTGGGGGTGGGTTTCGTGTTTCAAAACCATTATCCCAGATTCACAGGAGCACCCTCTTGCCGCTTCAGGACACTGACCCGACGCCCTCCTTCGGTGGATTCGAGGTTAGGAGTGGGAAGGTCGCGTGGGCCCCGCGATACGCGCCGCTCCCCGGCTGCCCTGAGTGCCCGGACACCCCGGTCGGGGTGTATCGAAGGGCGTTACTCGGGGTGAACGGGTTGCGGGGCGCGGACGGCGGGAGCGCCCGACCGACCGGTCGGGCGCTCCCCAACTAGCCACTACCCACTACCCACTACCCCGCCCCTACGCCACGCCCGTGATGTCGTACTGCAGCGCCGTGTGCGTCGCATTCGACCTCGACCCGCTGCGCTCCGACAGCCCGTGGCGGAAGCTCACCGTCACCACCGTCTGCCGCTTCTGGGTGTCCCGGTACACGTCGACCGTGATGTCGCGCCGGAAACCCTGCGCCCACTGCGTCCGGTTGAACACCAGCAGCCGGCCCGTGTTGGACCCGTTGCCCGCGTCCGTCACCTTGCCGTCCGTGTCGGCCAGCTTCATCTGCTCCGACACGATCACCGGGATTCCCTCGACCGCGCCCAGCATCCCAGTCACCAACGTCGCGTTCGGTCCCAGCTTGTCCATCGTCCTGAACTGGCTGATCCCCTGCGCGCGGATGAACGTGTTGACGTCCATCACCCACGCCAGCTCCGACGGGCGCGCGCCGTACTTGCCCAGCTTCGCTCGGACCTCGTTGAACATGTCGTCCGAGACAGCGCCCCCGTGGTCGCTCGCCTGCGCCGCGTTGTCCTTCAGCGGCAGGTGCAGCAGACCGTCGTACCCGATCAGCCAGTGCCCCTTGCCCGCGTCGCCCGCCGCGATCGTTGCCCCGTCCGCGTTGATGTTGTTCGTCGCCGTCCTGTCCGCGTTCAGGATCACGTCGTCCAGCGTCTCCGCGACGTTGCGCACCAGCCCGGCGCGAATCTCCGGCAGCATCGCGATCACCGCGTCCTCCTCCAGCGTGAAGGAGTACGGCACCTGCCCCACCAGCTCGTGCGCCGTCAGCGTCGTCTTCCCCGTGCCCAGCGCCGTCCCCGTCGCCGCCGCGTTCTCGCTCCCCGGGTAGAAGTTCACGTCCCCGAGCTGACGCGGCATCTCGAACGGGTTCGACGGCATGGAGATCGTCCGCACCAGCGGCGCCACCAGCGTCTGAAGGTTCACGTCCATCCACAGCTCGCGCGCCTCCAGCGTCGCCACCAGCTCGTCGCCGGACCCCGCCGTCGTGCTGTCCATCGCCGCACGCGTCATCGACTGCAGCATCGACCGCCCGAACGACTCGAACTGCCCCGTCCCCCGGTCCGCAACCGTGTACCAGTCGCTCAGCCGACGCGACGCCGCCTGGTGCGACTCCTCGATCGCCGCCGGCGTCGCGTTCGCGACCAGCGACCGCTTCGCCTGCTCCGCCCGCTCCAGCCACGCCGGGCCCGACGCCTCCCGCGCCTGCGACCGCGCCAGCCGCCTCAGCAGCCCCAGGTCCAGCACGTCCATGCCCGAGTACGGGCCCTCCGTCACCAGCGGCGACTCGTACTCGCCCGTCTCCCGCGCCAGCGCCTCCCGGCGCGACGCCCGCTCCCGCTCCTGGATCCGCGCCACCTCGCCCTGCAGCCGCCCCGTCTCCTCGGTCAGGAGACTCACCTCCTGCGCCACCGGGTCTATCCGCTCGCTGACGAAGCTGTTGATCTCCGCCAGGTCCCTCTTGATCGCCTCGACGTCCGTCTTCGACATATCCCTGAGACCTCCTGGATTGTGTACCTTCCGCTTCTTTCGATCCGTCCGCCCCACACAGCCCGTTCACCCCGCGTGCAGCCCTTCGATACACCCCGACGAAGCGTCGGGGCACTCAGGGCAAACGGGTCCTTGCTTCACGTCACCCGCCAACTCATACCGTTCACCCCGAGTAGCGTCGCTGCTTCAGCGGCGCGTATCGAGGGGCCCGCGCAACCACATCGTCGCCCTCACCCTGGCCCTCTCCCGCCGGAGGAGATGGGACTCTTGGAGGCTGCCTTACCTCCTCTCCCTCGACGGGAGAGGATTGAGGTGAGGGTGAATCCCCGGAGGTGGGGCAGGGGAGCCCGCCGGGGCAACCGGGTCGTGGAGTAGGCCTTTCATATTTGTTGTCGTACCCACCCGACCCGGCTGCCCCGGCCTGAACCCCCGCCTCCGCCATCCCCGCGGCAGCTCCCGCTTCCGTCATTCCCGTGAACGATGGAATCCATCCCCGACGCCGCCCGACAGCGCCCGCAGCGCGCTCCCGACCGCGGCCCCGATCTCCGCCAACTCGCCGCCGGCCTCCCCGCGCGGCGCCTCCTCATCGTCCTCCACACACGCCGCGATCAGCAGCCGCTGAGACTCCCGCAGCGCGTCTGGGTCCGCCGGCACCGCCACGATCGACCACTCCAGCAGCTCCGAGCGCGAGTCCCGCAGCCGCCCGCCCTCAACGGGCCGGCTCTCCAGCGGCAGCCAGCTTATCGACGCCGCCCGCAGGAACCCCTGGTCCCACGCGTTGCGGACGCGCTGCGCGAACGGGTCGCCCTCCAGAAACTCGAACTCCGCCACGATCCGCCCGCCCGGCCCGCGGTCCAGCTCCACCGTCCGGCCGATCGGCAGCCCGCCCGACGGCGACCGGCCGACCGCGTCGTGAGCCCACATCACCACCGGGTTCCGCGAGTAGCCCTCCGTCGACAGCCCGCCCAGGTCCAGGTCCGGCTGCGTCCGCGCCGACTCGTTCGCCGCGATCGTCACCCGGTAGCGGCCGTCCTCCACCGCGCTCCGCTCCACGATGTCCATGTAAGCCGACCTGACCTCCGCAACCATTCGCGCCTCCTTTGATTTGACGTCCCAACCGTTCGCCCCGAGCACCCCTCCGTCGTTCCCGCGAAGGCGGGAACCCATCCCTCCAGGGCCGGGGCAGGGGAATCACCCCGGCCCCACACACCCCGTTCGCCCTGAGTAGCCCCCGACGCTTCATCGGCGCGTATCGAAGGGCCGCGGCACCGCACCACTCCGTCGTTCCCGCGAAGGCGGGAACCCATCCCTCCAGGGCCAGGGCAGGGGAATCACCCCGGCCCCACACAACCCGTTCGCCCTGAGTAGCCCCCGACGCTTCATCGGCGCGAATCGAAGGGCCGCGCCACCGCACCCCTCCGTCGTTCCCGCGAAGGCGGGAACCCATCCCTCCAGGGCCGGGGCAGGGGAATCACCCTGCCCCCACACACCCCGTTCGCCCTGAGTAGCCCCCGACGCTTCATCGGCGCGAATCGAAGGGCCGCGCCACCGCACCCCTCCGTCGTTCCCGCGAAGGCGGGAACCCATTCCTCCAGGGCCGGGGCAGGGGAATCACCCCGCCGTATCGAAGGGCCACAAAAAGACGCCCCCGGACGGTCCCGCTTGCGGGGACCCGACGGGGGCGTCTCGCCCTCCTATGATGTGGCTCCGTCTCGGAGCGCCGCTCTATCGCGTCGCCAACAAGCCTAGTACATCCGTTCTGTCACTGTCAACCCCCGCATGACCCCACCCGTCGTTCCCGCGAAGGCGGGAACCCATCGCCGCCCCCACCCGTCGTTCCCGCAAAGAGCCTGCCCTCGCGTAGGCGGAGGCGGGAACCCACCCGCCACCACCTCCCCCGCAATCCCCCACCTCCGTCCCGCGCACCCCCGGCCCCCACCGCGCTCGTTCCCGCCGCCGACGAACCCCTCCCAACTATCCACTATCCACTATCCACTACTCGCCCCCGCCGCCGACGAACCCCTCCCAACTATCCACTATCCACTATCCACTAAATCGCTACCCTCCATTGCTTGACTCTTGACTGCCGGGATGTATACTTACCCTGTACAGCTACGATGTGCAGGAGATTGCCTGAGATGAAATCACACTCGATCCCGAGCCTGTTGGGCATAGCCGCAGTTCTGATAGCCGCGCTGGTAGTCGCAGTCGCCCTCGGCGTCTCCACAGACTCGCCAACCGCGCAGGCGCAGGCGCAGCCGACGCCGACCGTGTACACGTACGACGAGGACGGCGACGGGCTCATAGAGATCAAGACCCGCGCCCAGCTTGACGCTGTTCGTAAGGATGCGAGCGGCGGAGGTCTACAACCAGGTGACGACGACTACGATGCCGCCTTCCCCAACCCGCTCCCCGGCATGGCCTGCCCTGGCAGCGACGGCGACCCCATAAGCTGCAAGGGCTACGAGCTAATGGCTAACATTGACTTGAAGGGCGGCGACTGGACCCCCATCGCAACGTATAGCGGGGTATTCGAGGGGAATGGATACACCATCTCCGGACTGACGATCAATGCCGCTGATGTGGACGGGCATGTCGGACTGTTTGCGGAGACCACTGCCAAAAGCAAAGTCAGGAATGTGGGCCTCGTCGGCGTAGACATCACCGGTACGACTAGCCGCGTAGGCGGCTTGGCGGGCGTAGGCGGCTTGGCGGGGAGTAACTCCGGGACCGTATCGGACAGCTACGTCACGGGAGAGATCGACGTCATTGGTGCTAGTTATGCCGGTGGCCTGATCGGTATAAACCACGGGTCGATAACCGCCAGCTATTCCAAGGCAGCCGTAACCGTTACGGGAGGTACCCCCTACGCGGGCGGCTTGGTCGGCGTAAACGATGGTGCGATCGTGGCCAGCTACGCGACGGGAGACGTTTCCGCCACCGCCGTGGCGGAATCGGACGCCGTCGCGGGCGGCCTGGCCGGCGTCGCCACTGGCGCAATAACCGCAACCTACGCCACCGGCGACGCCTCGGCGACCGCCACTGGCTCCGGTAACGCCACCGCGGGCGGCCTGGTGGGCATAGGACATGGAGATGAAGGAGATGTCATAATCGGCATCGCCGCCAGCTACTCGACGGGAGCGCCCACTGCAGCCGCTGAGGCCGATGGTACCGCCACTGCGGGCGGACTGAAGGGCAGCGGTAATGATAACGCGGTCGCCAGCTACTGGGACATCATGAGCTCCGGTGTGACTACCTCCCCTGCGGGCGTCGGAAAAACCACCGTCGCGCTGCAAGCTCCCACGGCGACGGCCGGCATCTACGCCACATGGGACGTGGACATCGACGACGCGGACGATGACGACGATCTGACCACGGGCACGGACGCCCCGTGGGACTTCGGCGGCAACTGGCAGTACCCGGTGCTGAAGTACGGCGGCCTCAAGGCCGCGGATCAGCGCGCGCAGGTAACGCTGGTGCTGTCCGCAACCTCGACACTGGAGGACGAATCAGTCACCGTCAAGGCGACGCTGGACATGGCCTCGAAGCAGGACACCGTGGTGGAGCTTACCGTGTCCGAAGGAGCCAGCGCGGACGAGACCACGCTGACCATCCCGGCGGGTATGACCGAGAGCAATACGGCAACGATCACCCCCGCCAACGATAACGACGTCGGAAAAAACGCCGACGTCACCGTGTCCGGCACGGTGCAGCCCGGCGGCAGCGGCGCGAACGCTCCGGCCGATGTGACGCTAGAGATCGCCGACGACGAGTCCGTGGACCCCGACCTGGTCGAGAACGTCAGGGTCAGGGCCCAGGAGACCCTCGCGGTCGTCTCCTGGGACGCGCTCGACGGTGCGGACGGCTACACGGTCGAGTGGACGTCGCGAATATCGCGCGGCGCGGCCAACTGGAGCGGCTCCAGCTCCCAGGACGCGTCGGGTACCTCGACAACGGTGCGGCGGCTGAGGTCCGGCACCGAGTACGCGTTCCGCGTGAGCGCGACGAACATGGCGAACAGCGCTTCCGAGGCGGTGATAGCCTCGACTGAGGGCGACGAGGAGGACGGAGGCTCGCCGTTCGCGACGATGACCCCGACCACGACCCCGACGCCGGCGGCGCTGCCGGCGACGCCGATCCCGCCGACAGCCATGGTCTCGCCCTCTACGGCTACGACGCTGATGTCCGCCGACGGCTCGGTGACGCTGGAGTTCCCGGCGGGCTCCCGGTCCGACCCGTACCAGGTCAACTTCGAATCTGAAACTGGCTGCACGTACCCGGGTGCGAAGGCCGACGTGACCTTCCCGTGCGTCTCGGTGCTGATATTCGACTCCGAGGACATGCTGGAGACTGGCGTCGAGCTCGACATCCCGGCCACGCTGACGTTCCACCTGACGGCCGAGCAGGTCAAGGCGCTTGGCGGCGAGTTCCTACTGGCGAAACTGCACGAGATGGGCGGCCTGATGGTTCTGACGCGCGCCAGCGCCGACGACGCGTGGACTTCGGTCCCGGCGACGCTGACGATGAACGACGAGACGGGCGGGGCGACGCTGACAGCGTCGATCAGCAACTTCTCGAGCTTCACGGTCGTAGTCGACCAGGCAACGTACGATGCGGTGCAGGAGATGTACGGTCACCTGCTACCGAGGGACACGCTGACGCCGCCGACGGGCGGGCCGTCCCTGCCGGGTGTGGCGCTCCTCGCGCTGCTGCTCGGCTCGGTGGCACTGCTGACCGCGGGCTGGGTCATGACCGCCCGCCGAAGCGGCGCCTAGAGCGCCAACCCGGCGCCCAAGCGCGCCACCTTGACCCTGACGGGTGTGGAAGCGGGCCCCAAAAGCCCGCCTCCACAGCCCACCCGGGGCGCCCCCCAAAAAGGGCGCCCCGACCTTTTCCCCCTGAACCGCCTTCCCCCTCGCGGCGCCTGCATGACACTCCCCCAACCCACGTCCCGTCCCCCTCCGTCATTCCCGTGAAAACGGGAACCCATCCCCGGCCACCCCAAGCAGCACCCGCTGCCTTGAGCGGCGTGTATCGAGGGGCTCCCGCCAGGGCAGAGGGGATTCTTGCCTCCTCTCCCTCGACGGGAGAGGACTGAGGTGAGGGTGATTCCCCAATAAGCGGCGGGGCACCGAGAGCGAACGGTCTTGCTCCCCCGGAATCCAGCCCCCTTCAGATTGACATGCCCCCAACCCGGCCTTAGAATGCCGTCACCCTTCCCCGAACGGGCATCACCTAAACACATTCCCGAGGAGGTGCGGCATGGCTACCAGGGCCTACATACTGATAGAGACCGCTGTGGGTAAGTCACGGACCGTATCCAGCGAGCTCCGAGACCTCGACGGCGTGGAGACGGTCGACTCCGTCACCGGGCCGTACGACATCATCGCGGTGATCGGCGCCGAAGACCTGAACGCCGTCGGCGATCTCGTCACCAGTCACATTCACACCATCGCCGGCATTCTACGCACCGTCACCTGCCTCTCGGTCGCCAGCGGCTAACGCCCCGAGCACGGAGCACCCTCTCCCTCGACGGGAGAGGGCTGGGGCGAGGGTGACCGCCACGCTGGAGGCAACTTGAGGTACGAGACCGCCTTCTCGCTGGACACGTCCAGCATCAAGTTCGGCCCCGGCGTTACCCGTGAGATCGGCTACGAGATGCGCCGGCTCGGCGCCGGACGCGTCATGGTCGTCACCGACCCCGGCCTGGCCGGCGGCGAGGCCGTGCGCACGGTGCTCGACTCCCTGGCAGACGAGGGCATCGACGCCGTGCTGTTCGATCAGGTCAGCGTAGAGCCGACCGACGTGTCGTTCCAGGAGGCCTCGGCCTTCGCGGCCGACGGCGGCTTCGACGGCTACGTGGCCGTCGGCGGCGGCTCCAGCATCGACACGGCCAAGGCGGCCAACCTCTACGCGACGTACCCCGCCGACTTCTTCGCCTACGTCAACGCGCCCATCGGCAGGGGAGAGCCCGTCCCCGGGCCGCTGAAGCCCCTGATCGCCGTTCCGACCACGACCGGGACCGGCAGCGAGACCACCGGCGTCGCCATCTTCGACCTGCTCGAGATGAAGGCGAAGACGGGCATATCCCACCGCGCCCTCAGGCCGGTCATGGGGATCGTCGACCCCGACAACACGACGACGCTGCCCAGGATGGTCACCGCCTGCTCAGGCCTCGACGTCCTCTGCCACGGCCTCGAGTCGTACACCGCGATGCCGTTCAGCCGCAGGGAGGCGCCGGCCGACCCCGGACTGCGCCCCGGCTACCAGGGGGCGAACCCGATCAGCGACGTCTGGTCGACCAGGGCCATCGAGATGGTGTCGGCGAACATCGTCAGCGCCGTCAACGACCCGGACGACCACCAGGCCCGGAGCGAGATGCTGCTGGCGGCGACGATGGTCGGAGTCGGCTTCGGGAACGCCGGCTGCCACCTGCCGCACGGCATGTCCTATACCGTGTCCGGAATGGTGCGGGACTATAGGCCGGAGGGCTATCCCGAAGGCATGCCGATCATTCCCCACGGCATGTCGGTCGCCCTCAACGCGCCCGCCGCCTTCCGCTTCACCGGCCCCGCCAACCCTGAGAGACACCTCGCCGCCGCGAAGCTCATGGGCGTAGACGTCGCCGACGCGGGTCCCGAGGACGCCGGCGACATCCTCGCCGCCGCCGTGATCGCCGTCATGAAGCAGATAGGCGTGCCCAACGGTCTCGCCGCCGTAGGCTACGGCCCCGACGACCTCGACGCCCTGGTCGACGGCACCCTGCCGCAGCACCGCGTCACCAAGCTCTCCCCCCGCCCCGCCGCCCGAGACGACCTCCACCGAATGTTCACCCAGTCCCTGACCCTCTGGTAACCTCCGCCGCGCTCGCCTCGGCTGCGGCTTACCGGCTTGCGACGGTTCGCTTGGTCGGTCTCATCGGTGTGAAGGACGTCGTCCCCCTGAATCAATACCGCACGCAAAACGTAACTGTCCAGAGTTGCTGAGAGGAACACGGCCCACCCCTGTAGATTCCTCTTTCGTCGGCACGACCCTGCTGCGGTCGTCGAAGTCCTGGTAGGGGTGGGGCCGTAGTCACGCGACCCAGGGCGATCGGCCACATTGCCTCGCCTCGCCCCAGCACAACCCGTTCACCCCGCGTATCGAGCGGCCCGCGCAGTGCTGCGAGCGGCCCCTTCCCTCGCCGTGTTAGACTTGGCCCGCCATCATGAAAATCACCGACGTCAAGTCGTTCCCCGTCTGGGCCGGAACTCGAAACCTGTTCGTCCTCAAGGTCGAGACCGACGCCGGCCACCACGGCTGGGGCGAGTCCGGCGTGTCGGGACGGGAGCTCGCCGTGCAGGGCGCCGTCGCCCATTTCCGCGAGTTTCTCATCGGCAAGGACCCGCGGCGCATCGGCGCACTGTGGCAGGAGATGTACCGCGGCCAGTACTTTGAGGGCGGACGCGTTCTGACCGGCGCCATCTCCGCGATCGACATCGCGCTCCACGACGTCGTTGCGAAGAGCCTCGGCGTCCCGGTCTACCAGCTACTCGGCGGCGCGCAGCGAGACTCGATACCGTGCTTCGTCACATCCGGCGCGCCCATGGGCCCGGAGGCCGTCGACGACGCGCTACGGTACGTCGAGCAGGGCTGGCCGGCGATGCGCTTCATCCCAGGCCACCCGGAGACCGGCGAGGAGGGGCTCTTCGAGCCCAGAGAGTCGATCGCCCACACGGCCGAGTGGCTCGTCCGCGCCAGGGAGAAGGTCGGCCCGGCGCCGGTGCTCGGCATAGACTACCACCACCGCCTCAGCGTGGCGGAGGCCGCCTCCTTCTGCCAGATGCTGCCGCCCGGCACGCTCGACTTCCTGGAGGAGCCGATCAGAGACGAGACGCCGGACGCGTACCGGACCCTTCGCTCGATGACCGAGGTACCGTTCGCCATCGGCGAGGAGCTCCCCAGCAAGTGGGCCTTCCTGCCGTACGTCGAGCAGGGCATCACCAACTTCGCCCGCGTCGACATATGCAACGTCGGCGGCTTCACCGAGGCCATGAAGGTCGCCGGATGGTGCGAGGCCCACTACATAGACCTGATGCCGCACAACCCCCTGGGGCCGATCAGCACCGCGGCCAACGTCCATCTCGCCGCGGCCGTGCCCAACTACGCTTGGCTCGAGGACCGCTCCCCGGAGTTCACCTTCGACTCCGACATGTTCCCCGTGCAGCACAGGCTGGACGGCGTCAGCTACCCCCTGCCGACGGCCCCCGGCCTCGGCGTCGAGTTCAACGAGGAGATGGCGGGCGAGCCGTTCCGCTTCTGGGAGGCCCCCCGACTTCACCGCCGCGATGGCTCCTACACGAACTGGTAGCCCCGAAGCTCCCTCTCCCTGGCGGGAGAGGGCTGGGGTGAGGGGAACAGTGACGCCTCACACCCTTCCGTCATTCCCGCGAAGGCGGTAACCCATCCCCAGTCGCCCCGGGAGACGCCCGTGACAGACATTCTGCGCGGCACGAACGGAAAGAGCGCCGTCGAGGTCGCCTGCGACGCGGCCTCGCTCGCCGGCGAGATACTCGTCCGCCGCTTCGACCAGGTCAAGCAGGTCGCCTTCAAGGGCCGAGGCAACGTCGTCACCGACGTCGACACCGAGGTCGAGGCCGAGGTCTCGGCGTTCCTGCGGGGCGAATACCCGGACATGGGCTTCCTCGGCGAGGAGACGGCCGGGTCCCGCGAAGACGACGGCTGGGTCTGGATCGTAGACCCGCTGGACGGCACCCGGAACTACGCGTCGGGGATACCGATCTACTCGGTTGTCGTGGCGCTCGCCGTAGACGGCGAGCCGATGGTCGGGGTCAACTACGACCCCACGGGCGGAGAGATGTTCGTGGCCGAGAAGGGCAGGGGGGCTTTCCTGAATGGCGCGCGCCTCGAGGTGTCGAACCGCACGGCCCTGGAGGACTCGATCATCGGCATGGACCTCAGCTACTCCGAGTACGGAGGCGCCAACGGCCTCGACGTCCTGCGCGCCATCTGGCCGGACATGCAGACGGCGCGGATCATGGGCTCGGCGGCCCTGGGGCTGTCCTACGCCGCCGCGGGCCGGTCCGACCTATACTTCCACCACAGCCTCGAGCCGTGGGACCAGGCAGCGGGCCTGCTGCTGGTGCGCGAGGCCGGGGGCGTCGTCACCGACCGCAACGGCGCCCGCGCCGGGCTGCGCAGCGACGGACTGGTGGCCTCCAACGGAGCGCTCCACGCCGAGTTCATGCGGCGAACCGAGGGGATGGCCTGGCGCCGGCCGACACGCTGAACCGTCTGGAACGCGCCTGTTGCCAGCGGTGTAAAAAACGCCGTAAACAGAACGGCCCCGCTACGGGGGGCCGTTGAATTAAAGCTGAGGTTGCGCGCCGGTCTACCGGCGCTGGCGCTGGCGCCGCCGGATCCGGCGGAGACTCCTGGCCTTGTCGAGCCGCGTCTGCTCGCCCTTCGACCGGAAGAAACGCCGGTTACGCAGGTCGCGCAGGATGCCCGACCGCTGCATCGACGTCTGGAACCGCTTCAGCAGCTGCTCACCGTCTTCGCCTTCACGCATAGCCACAAACGACAAGATCGCACTCCCGCGGCCGCCCCGCGCGTCACTTAACCGCGCGACAGCCTACCATCAGATGTCCGACCAGTATACCACGTCCCCCAACCCGCCTCAACGCCAGGTAACCCAAATCCCCCACCTGACATGGTTGGGAGCTGCTTGGTGTGCTTTCAGGGGGTGTCCGGGTGTCGACTTGGGGTGACGCATGACATGATCGGCATCGGACAGGGTCTAGGGTGCCGTCTTTGAGGGTATCGGCAGCGGTTCGCTGCCAATTGTGGCTGTTGTCAGGCCGAAGAAGGCATGGCCCGGCCTGGCAACTCGGCAGAGTCGCCTACAAACCGATGCTCCAGGCAGGGTCGCCTATGCCCGATACGGCTCGGCAGCCAGCGCCAATATCCTCTGCCGCGCGCTGAGCAGCAACTCGTATGAGGGATGGCCACGGGCAAGACGGATGATCAACCTCCTGGCGTGACGCACCACACGGCCCGGTAGGGCGATCAGGGCGAAACGCACCGCCTTCAGACGCTTGCCCACCCACTGTCCGCCCAACACCAGCCGCTTCATGGCAGAGTTCAAGTTGAAGGCCAACACTGCTATCGCCCACCATGCTGCGTTGGCTCCGAACAGCCCCGACGGAAGCCTGCCCCCGGCAAGGTCACTCTTGAGGACGCCGTGGACCTCCTCGCCCTTGCCACATCTCTGCCTCGACCACCAGATCAACTCATCTCCCGCAATGCTCCGGTTGGTCACCACTCCGAAGACCTTGTACCAGCCTCTGTTGGACAACTCCATCGCGGGGAACGGAAGCTCCATCTGCCCCTCCATTCCCGGCAGAGGCTGTTCGATCAACCGCTCCCTGGTAGCTATGAACCGATACTCAGGGCTGTTTTTGGAGTGCCCTATCCAGTTGGGTACGAAGTTCACATCAGCCCACTGCTGACCCGTGTCCACACGATGCTCCCCAACCTTGCGGTACAGCGTCTGCCAGTCTTGCTCGGCGACCTCGGACACCGCACGGCGGAACTCCGTCGTCACGTCGACCCCAACCGCGAACTCGATCACCCCGAACCGCTCGTCTCTACCCTCCGCGCAGTACCGCAGCAACTCCCGCTGGTACCCCGCCGTATCCGACCTCAGCATCACCTTCTCCACCCCCGCAGGCAGACGGCCCAGCCCTTCAATCAACACTCGTAACTGCTGATGGCCCGCAGGTACGTTGCCGTCTCGAAACTCCGAGTGCACAATCTGGTCGGCCTCTGCCCAGTAGGTGGTCAGCGGCTGGTAGGCCCTGTACCTCTTGTAGCTGTGGAGCGCCTCCTGCTTGTGTGTCTCCACCAGACAGGCGTCCATGTCCAGTGTGGCCTCTCTCTGAGGCGAACGGCTCTGCACGAAGCCCGCCAGGTCGGCGTTCACCTTCCCCAGACCCTGCATAGCTCCATTGGGAGCAGGTATGAATGCTCTGTGAGCTTCCCGCATCGCCTCCTCGCCCGCGTCATGGAACCTCTCCAGATACCGGAACACCGCAGACTCCGACGGCACGCTCCGAAGACGCTCGACTCGCCATCTCGCCTTCAGCGCCCTGCGCTCCCTACTACCCATTCCCCAGGTCTCGGCATGGCGAAGTACCCTGCACAAACCTGCGTCCTTCTCCAGAACCTCCAGGTCCATCACCGACTCACCGCCTGCCAAGTTCAGCAGTATCAGCGACGTGATTATCTGGCTGTCCGTCCAGCCCTGACCACACTCCCGCAGTCTCACGTGGCGTTCCACCGACGACCTCAAACCCGCTGCTTGCATCAACTCCAGGTACGTCATCAGCCCGGACAGTCCCGTCATACCTGTCGAGCCCTTCTCCTGCTCGTACTGGAACCCCAGTAAGCCTTGCTTCATAATAGATGCACCTCGTTGGTGATCGGTTCGTTTGCGCAACAACCATCTTAGCCCGCATCGCGTCGGGCTCCAACGAGGTCTTCCTCTTATCTAGGTGGGGAATCTGGGGTAACTGTTCAGTCCTGGTGAGAGGGGCTACCCCGGCGCACCGGCAGCCCCCCGCCTTGGGAGACCTTGGCAGAGCTCCAGACGTGGACTGGTTGTCGGCATTAGCGGGGCGCCATTGAGCTCGACCTCCCCACCCCTGGATTCCGGCTCGGGGGCCGGAATGACGACTACACTGTACTCCGGGACGCAGACACACCCTACCGTCATGCCCGCGAAGAGCCTGTCCTCGCGGAGGCGGGGGCGGGCATCCAGGGGTCTGGAGGGGCAATTGTCCCTCCAACTCTGAACAGTTGCAACGCCAGCCGGCCGCCGAAATCCTCCGCCTGCCGTCAATCGCCAAACTCCACGTCTCCGATGGCTTCCAAATTCGCCGACTCCGTCAGTCCCGTCAAGGCGCCTTGCATTGCCCCATCACCCAAACGACCCGCTCACCCTGAGTGGCGCCGCTTGCTTCAGCGGCGCGTATCGAAGGACGGGCGCAGGGCAATCGCGCATCGCGTGACCCCTGCCCGGCCCTCCGAAACAGGGCAGGCGCGATTCGGGCCCGCGATCGGAGCTCTGGACTAAACAGCACTGTTGTGCTACCGTGGCGGCGGGCGAAGGGGTTCAGGGGCGGTCGCGTCCCGTGTTCGTTCAGCCGTTCGGTCGGAGTCGTCGGTGCATCGGTGTCCCACTGGTCCCGGCGTGCCCCGCCTCAGATAGGGCGACCGGGATACCGGGTGTCTCATTTTCCGGCCAAGCGTCCCAGCGGCCAGATACAGACGGGACAGAATGGGACAGGTTGGGAGAGCTTGTAGCGGATGACTCGGAATCGACACACGGATCTTCACTGAAATGCGCTTCCGTGCGTCTCGATTGACCGGTCGGCGCCGGCCCGCCCGGAAGAGGGCCGCGCGGTGTTAGAATTAGGCCGATCTCACGCTCCGCCATCGCCTTTGGAGTTCGCCTGAATGCCGCTGGAGAACATCGTCGTACGGGGTGCCCGCGAGCACAACCTCAAGAACATAGACGTCTCGATCCCCCGCAACCAGTTCGTCGTGATCACTGGCGTCTCCGGCTCGGGCAAGAGCTCCCTCGCCTTTGACACCATCTACGCCGAGGGCCAGCGCCGCTACGTCGAGTCGCTCTCCGCCTACGCCCGCCAGTTCCTCGGCAGGATGGACAAGCCCGACGTCGACTACATAGAGGGCCTGTCGCCGGCTATCTCCATCGACCAGAAGGGCGTGTCCCACAACCCGCGCTCCACCGTCGGCACCGTGACCGAGGTGTACGACTACCTGCGTCTGCTCTTCGCCCGGGCCGGTCGGCCTCACTGCTACAACTGCGGCCGGCCGGTGCAGATGCAGACCGTGCAGCAGATCGTCGACGCCGTTCTCGCCCTGCCGGAGGACAGCAGGATCCAGATCATGGCGCCGATGGTCAGCCGCCGCAAAGGCGAGCATAAGGAGGTCTTCGAAGAAGCACGCGCCGCCGGGTACGTCCGCGTCCGTGTCAACGGCGAGGTGCGCGACCTCTCGGAGACGTTCGACCTGGACAAGCGCAGGTGGCACACTATAGAGGTGGTGGTGGACCGCCTCGTCGTCGGCGACAGCGCCGAGCCCGGCAGGGTGGCCGACTCGGTGGAGAGCGCGCTCAAAATGGCCGGCGGCGTCGTCCTCGTCGCGGTACAGGAGGGCGAGGAGATGCTCTTCTCCGAGCACTTCGCCTGCGTCCACTGCCGCATCTCCATGGGAGAGTTGGAGCCGCGTACCTTCAGCTTCAACAACCCGCATGGCGCGTGCCCCACATGCACCGGGCTCGGCTTCCGCCTCGAAGTCGACCCGGAGCTCGTGGTCCCGGACAAGGGGCTCTCGCTGGACGAGGGCGCGATACAGCCCTGGGCACGGGCGGGCACCTCGACGCCGTGGTTCGTCAGCCTCATCCAGTCGCTCGCGCGGACGTATCGCTTCTCCACCAAGGTCCCCATCAAGAAGCTGAGTAAGGAGCACCTCGACATCATCCTGTACGGGGCCCAGGGCAGGTCGGTCAGGATGAAGCACACCACCCAGAAGGGACGCGCCTTCGAGTGGGACACCCGATTCGAGGGAGTGATCAACAATCTGGAACGGCGCCACAAGGAGACCGAGTCCTCCTACGTCCGCTCGGAGATCGAGCGTTACATGGCGTCCAATCCCTGCCACGACTGCGACGGCCAGCGCCTCAAGCCGCACGCCCTCGCCGTCAAGGTGGGCGAGCTCAACATCATCGACGTCACCGGCAAGTCCATAGCCGCGGCGCTCGAATGGACCCTGGCGCTGGCAGCCCCAGGCACTGGCGCCAACGGTGCCGCCGAATCTGGCGAGGGGCTGACCGAGCGGGAGCGGGCCATTGCCGACCGCATCCTCAAAGAGATAGAGGCCAGGCTGCGCTTCCTCGTCGACATCGGCCTCGACTACCTCACGCTGGAGCGCACCGCCTCCACGCTCAGCGGAGGAGAGGCCCAGCGGATACGCCTCGCGACGCAGATCGGGTCCGGACTCATGGGCGTGCTGTACGTCTGCGACGAGCCGTCCGTCGGCCTCCACTCCGTCGATGACGCCCGGCTCATCGGCACGCTGCAGCGGCTGCGCGACATCGGCAACACCGTCATCATCGTCGAGCACGACGAGGCGATCATGAGGGCCGCCGACCACCTGATCGACCTCGGGCCCGGTGCCGGCGAACACGGCGGACACGTCGTCGCCACCGGTACCCCGGCCAAGGTCAGCCGCGACGCCCGTTCGATCACCGGCCAGTACCTGAGCGGCCGCAGGGAGATCCCGCTTCCCATGGCGAGGCGTCCCGGCAGTGGATTGAGCATCGTCGTCAAGGGGCCAAGGGCAAACAACCTGAAGAACGAGGACGTGCGCCTGCCCCTTGGGATGCTCGTCTGCGTGACGGGGGTCTCCGGCTCGGGCAAAAGCACACTCATCAACGAGGTCCTCTACAAGAAACTGGCCCAGCAGTTCTACAAGGCCAAGGACCGCCCGGGGGAAAGCGACGGCATCGACGGCGTGGAGGCCATAGACAAGGTCGTAAACATCGACCAGTCTCCCATCGGCCGCACCCCGCGCAGCAATCCCGCGACCTACACCGGTGCCTTCACGCCCATTCGGGAGCTCTTCGCGACCGTCCCCGAGGCCCGGATGCGCGGTTACAAGCCCGGCCGCTTCTCCTTCAACGTCAAGGGGGGGCGCTGCCAGGCCTGCTCCGGCGACGGCTACAACCAGATCGAGATGCAGTTCCTGCCCGACGTCACCGTGCCCTGCGAGGTGTGCGAGGGCAAGCGCTACAACCGGGAAGCCCTGGAGATCCTGTTCAAGGGCAAGAACATCGCCGACGTGCTCGACATGACCGTCACCGAGGCTATGGAGCACTTCGCCAACATCCCCAGGGTCCGCAACAAGATGCAGACCATGTTCGACGTTGGCCTCGGCTACATCCGGCTCGGCCAGCCCGCCACGACGCTGTCCGGCGGCGAGGCACAGCGCGTCAAGCTGTCCACCGAGCTGTCGAAGCGCGCCACCGGCAACACGCTCTACATCCTGGACGAGCCCACCACCGGGCTCTCCTTCGAGGACTGCGCCCACCTGCTCAGGGTGCTCCACCGTCTCGTCGACGCCGGCAACAGCGTCGTCCTGATCGAGCACCACCTCGACCTGATCAAGAACGCCGACTGGATCGTCGACCTCGGCCCGGGCGCGGGCGACGCCGGCGGCTACGTCATCGCCGAGGGCACGCCCGAGGACATCGCCGCGATAGACCGCTCCCACACCGGCCGCTACCTCCGGGCCCACCTGGCCCGCGCCGAGCCAATAGCCGCCACGGCAGACTGAGGGGTCGTCTGCGTCGGCTATCCCCGGTCTCCCCTGATGAATCGCGCCGCCAGGACCCCGGCCGCCAGTCCGCACAGGTGCCCCTCCCACGACACGAATCCCCGCGTGGGCAGCACGCCGAACAGCAGTCCACCGTACAGCACCAGCACCGCGACCGCGACCAGGATCGGGACGAACCGCCTGTCGAACCAGCCCCTGGCAACCAGAAAGCCGAAGTAGCCGAACACGAGCCCGCTGGCGCCAACGTGAAAGTCGGGCCTGCCGATCAGCCACACCCCGGCCCCGCCGACGCACACGATGAACAGCGTTGCGACGCCGAAGGCGTTCCTGACCTGAAGCACCGTGAGGCTCCCCAGGGCCAGCAGCGGAATGGTGTTGCCGAGCACGTGTCCGATCCCGGCGTGCAGGAACGGCGCCAGGGGAATGCCGATCAGGCCGCCCGTCGTCCGGGGTAGGATGCCGTAGCTGTTGAGGCCATGGCCCATGAAGCCGTTGAACACTTCGACGACCCACATCACCGCCACCAACCCGACGAGCACCCGCATGTTCGACTTCATCTATGGCCGCCCTGCTATCCTTGAAGGAGCCGTCCAGGTCTCTGCTAGGCCGCCGCGGCCGCCGCCGTCAATGGACGAACGGGCCGGCCTTGGGCTGACGTAGCGGCGCCGATAAGCCCGGCGAGCGCCTACGAACGACGATAGCATAGAGGACGACGCGATGACGAAACCGCACACGCAGGTCCCGATCGACGACATCCGCGCCGCAGACCGGCGCATCCGCGGCGCGGCGCTCAGGACCCCGCTGGTACGGCTCAACGCCGACGCGCCGGCCGAGGTGTATCTCAAGCTGGAGAACCTGCAGCCGGTGGGGTCGTTCAAGCTGCGCGGCGCGGCGAACGCCGTCCGCCAGTGCTCTCCGGAACAGCTCGCCGACGGGGTCTGGACGGTCAGCGCGGGGAACATGGCGCAGGGGCTCGCATGGGCTGCGAGGGACGCCGGCGTCCCGTGCACGGCCGTGGTCCCGGATACCGCCCCCGAGACGAAGCTCGCGAACATCCACCGCCTCGGCGCCGAGTACGTCAAGGTGCCGTTCGCCGAGTTCGAGGAGACGTTCGTCACGCGGCAGCGCGCCGGGATGAAGGGGCTTCTCGTGCACCCCTTCAGCGATCCGGCAGTCATGGCCGGCAATGGAACTATCGGCCTCGAGATACTGGAGGACCTGCCGAACGTGGACGCAATCGTCGTCGCCTACGCGGGCGGAGGCCTCGCCTGCGGCATCGCGTCCGCCGTGCGGGCCCTCAAACCCGCCGTCAGGATATACGCGGCGGAGGTGGAGACCGGCGCCCCGCTCGCGGCCTCCTTCGCGGCCGGCCGGCAGGTCACGGTCGACTACACGCCCAGCTTCGTCGACGGGATCAGCGAATCGAGGGTCGTCGACGAGATGTGGCCGCTCGCCCGGAGTCTCCTGAATGGCTCGCTCGTGGTCAGCCTCGACGAGGCCGCAGCCGCCGTCAGGCTCATAGCCGAGCGCAACCGCACCATAGCGGAAGGCGCCGGCGCCGTCTCGGTCGCCGCCGCGCTGGCCGCCAAAGCGGGCGGGGGCAAGATCGTCTGCATCGTGTCCGGCGGCAACGTCGACCCGCAGAAGCTGGCTACGATCCTCACCGGCCGCACGCCCTAGCCAGCTTCGAGGTACCTCTTCGCGGTCACACTCTGTCACTACGAATAGAAGAATTGGGCCGATGCCCACACCGACAGGGAGAACACCGATGGTCCGACCCTATCTGCCTCTGGAGCCCGATGATGCTCTTGTCGACTGGTCGGGCCGCAGGGCTCTATAATCGAGCAATGCTCCTTCGAGGTTGACCGCCCTTGCTCAAGACGGCTTCCAGCAAAAAGCGGGTGGTCGGCCTGCTGCTATTCGCGGCCATTCTGGTCCTGTTTGTCAGTCTCAATCGATTCCCAAAGCTGGATGCCGTTGGCGGCGATCTGGACGCGGTGACTGCACCCGAGGTCCAGTGCTTCCAAGGTTTCTGCATTGAACGAGACCCCGGGACCACATTTGTCTCCAGATGGTGGGTCTTCTCGGTCAGCTATCTCAGGCTGGTCGCCATTGGCATGGTGTTTGCCTTCGTAGTGGCCGGTCTGGCGGAGTCTTTTCTGTTCCCGTCTCGCAGCGACAGGAGCTATCCGCCTGGGAGCGTATTCAAGCGGACGCTCGAGGGCGCTGTCGCCGGTCCGGTGATGAACCTGTGTTCGGCGTGCATAGTCCCCGTCTCCGTCGCGTTCCAGCGAAGGGGAGGCGTCGAGGGGGCCCTGGCCATGGTGCAGGGCTCCGCCACCTTGAACATCCCGGCCCTGGCAATGGTCTTCTTCGTGTTCACCCCGCTGCTGGGCTTGAGCCGTCTCCTCCTGGCCCTCGTCGGAGCGCTGGTCATAGGCCCAATCGTGGTGATGGCCGTCCCCGGGCGGACGCGAGAGCCACCAGTCGTCGAAGACCTGTCTATTCCCGTCGCGGAGGCTGAGGCGGCTGGCTGGAGGCCGGCCCTTGCGGAGGCCTTTCGCGAATGGGCGAAGACGACCTTCCGCTACGCCGTCCGCATGGGTCCGGTCATGGTAGCGGCTGGATTCGCGAGCGGGCTGGCGATCCAGTGGGTGAGCCCGGAGACGGTGTCCTCCTACCTGGGCAACGACATCCTTGGTGTGACCATCGCGGCCACCTTCGGCATTCTGATCAACGTCCCGCTGCTATTCGAGATCCCCCTGGTGGCGCTCCTCTTGCTGCTGGGCATGGGCACCGCACTGGCCGCCACACTGCTTTTCACCGCGGCTGCGGGCGGACCGGTGACCTTCTGGGGTCTGGCCAGGATGATGCCCAGGAAGGCCATAGCCGCCTTCGCCTCGGCTACCTGGACGCTCGGACTCCTTGGCGGCATGAGCGTTCTGGCGATCGGAGCGTTCATCTCGGAGGACGCTCCCGGCTTGAGGATTGCTGCGCCCAGCGCCCCCGCCACGGAGCCGACTGCGGTCATGGTCACCGAACACCCTTCGTTTCGTGACGTAACCCTGGAGTCGGGGGTCGACTTCAAGCACGGGGAGGACCGGGAGGTCTTCTTTCCCCTGGGGGGTGGGGCGGTAGTGCTGGACTTCAATGGAGACGGTTTCGACGATATCTACGCCGTCAACTCCAAAGGGCCTAACTCCCTTTTCCGCAACGATGGTGACGGGACATTCACCGACGTGGCTCGAGCGGCTGGAGCAGACGACCCGTCGGGGGCCGGCAATGGCGGCTGCGCCGCCGACTACGACAACGATGGCGACGTAGACATCTTCGTAACCAACTACGGCCCCAGCAAGCTCCTGAGCAATAACGGCGACGGGACTTTTGCCGATGTCACCGCGGACGCCGGCGTCCAAGACCCGGCAGATGCCTTTCGGTCGACAGGCTGCGCTTGGGGTGACTACGACCTCGACGGCTCTCTCGATCTAATCGTACTGCGCCACCTGTACGAACATAACCAGGCGATGTTTACGACCAGGGACTTCGCCGAGGGCATCGGTGGGCTTGTCTTGTACCACAACAACGGGGACGGCACGTTCGGCGACGACACAGCCCTGTTGGGAGACATCTCCGGCCCGCGGATGGGACAGTTCGACCAGCTGGGGAATATTTGGGGGGCCGGCTTCCAGCCGGGCTGGTCCGACTTGGACAACGACGGTGACCTGGACCTGTACGTCGTAAACGATCTGGGTAACGATATTCAGCCCAACGTCCTCTGGCGCAACGACGGGTCAGCCCGGGATGGCTCTTGGAGCTTTACTGACGTCTCGCTCGGTTCCGGGGCCGACCGGCAGATGTTCGGCATGGGCCTCGCGGTGGCAGACTACGACCTCGACGGCTTCCTGGACTTGTTCGTGACCAACATCAAGAACAACGTGCTTCTCAGGAACCGCGGCAGCGGCCTGAAGTTCACCGACGTGGCGAAGGAGGCCGGGGTCCGAATCGGGACCATAGATCGTAAGGTCCGTGTCGCCTGGGGCGCGGTGTTCTTCGACTACGATAACGACGGCGACGAGGACCTCTACGTGGTCAGTGGCTACCTCAGAGCCGACGTCGCAGGGATCAACGCGGCGGCGAACCCCAACGACCAGCCCAACGTTCTGCTGCGCAACGAAAGAGACGGGACCTTCGTAGTCGTATCCAATAGCGGTGCCGACGACCCGGGTGTCGGTCGGGGTGGCGTGTATCTGGACTACGACAACGACGGGTGCCTCGATCTCTTCGTCGTAAACTTGGGCCAAGCCGCCAAGCTGCTGCGGAACTCGTGTGAATCGACAAGTAACTGGCTGATCGTCAAGCCGGTCGGCACATCGGGGAGCGGGGATGCAGTCGGCGCCAGGATCACCGTACAGGCGGGAGGCAAAGCTCAGATCAGAGAAGTGACGGCGGGGTCGAGCCAGATGGGCCAGAACATGCTGGCGGCCCATTTCGGTCTGGGCCAGGCCGATAGTGTAGACTCAGTCACCGTGAAATGGCCGAGTGGCAAGGTGCAAACGCTGACCAACGTCGCGGCCAATCAACACCTGGTGGTCGTCGAGTGACAGGACGAGCCGGGTGTCGAAGGGTCGCTGCCGCGATACCGTAAGGGCGATGACGGCGACGACAACCCGCAGTGCGGAGGAGGAAAAAGATGAAGAAAGGTGCGCCAGCCCGAGCAACTCTCGAGCCTAGCTATGCGAACGAATTGGTCGTCGAAGGGCCCGTAAGGAAAATCCGCGACGAGCTTTACGGTGATGCCGGCTACGACGCCATCTGGCGGCTACCCAACTCCGGATTCGTCATCAGGCTCGATGGCAAGATCATATTCCTGGACGCGATTTTCACGTCACCCCATCCGGTATACGAGGCCGAAAGACGGAAGATCGCGGAGACCGGTAGACTTCACGACGCCGCGCTCGAGCTCAAGCACCACGACCGGTGGGAGAACCTCTTCAAGGAGGTCAACGCGCCGCCGCTCGCTGCCGATGACGTTGAGCGCGCCGATCTGGTGCTGATCACGCACGAACATGAGGACCATTTCGAGATCGACGGCCTGAAGCGCATCGGGCGCCTGGGCCCCACCTTCATCGCGCCGGAGTCGTGCCACGAAGCGCTAGGGCGTGTGGGTCTACCGGACGACTCCATCGTCGAGGCGCGATACGGCGAGCGTCACGACTTGGGCGCCTTCACGGTCACGGTGGTGCCCGCGTCGCACTCGCCCGGTGCCTGCGGCTACCTGATAGAGACCCGGCACGGCAACATCTATCATCCCGGCGACGGGAGGTTCGACCATGCCGATAAGGCGGCTAACTTGAGCCTGGACGTGGAGTACCTGCTGCTGCCCATCAACGATACAAACATGGGGGTCGGATTCGCCGCGCTGCTCGCACACCTCCTCCAGCCTAGAGTGGTGATCCCATGCCATTACGGGTACACCTATCCACCGGTGCGGTGGATGGGAGGCCACCCGGCCGAGCTCGTCACCGCCCTGGCGGCTCGCAACTACAAGATGCCTTCCACGGACATCATGATCCTGAGCCCTGGCGGCAAGCTGGTTCTCGTGTAGCCGCCTCGTACGGACGTTAGTGCGGCCCGACCGATGTCGCTTCCGAGGCAGCGAACCCCCCTGCTGGTGCCGTTTGTACGTCTGGCACTTCTGCCAACAGCCTGTTCGATGCCTGCAACCGTTCCTGTTCCCTCTGGTTCAATCCCAATCCTCTCATGGACTGACATTTTCATTGAACAGCTACCAGATCTCGTAACTGTTCACTCTTGCTGAGGAGCTACCCCACCACGCCCGTGGATGCCCGCTTTAGGAGACCTTGGCAGAACTCTCTGGGTCGCATGAATCTCGACATCAGCAGGGCGACCTTCCCGCGCCTTGATCCCGGCTCGGGGGCCGGAATGACGAATACCCTGTGCTCGGCGGGCGATCATGGACCGCCGTGGGCCGGCGTGGCCGTCGGAGAGCACACCGCCGTCATACCCGCGCAAGCGGGTATCCAGGGGTCTTGAGGGGCATTCGTCCCCCCAACTCTGAACAGTTACGAGATCTGCAGGCGCTTGACAAATGTTGAGAGGATGTGATAATAGTGGCACGTCTCTTATATCTGTTAGGAGCAGAGTCATGCTGTTTAGAGTACTGAAGTCGCAAGTCCTGTTGCTGGCGTTGATACCGTCCATCGCCTTGGTCGCTGCCGTGGCCTGCGCGGACGAGGCAGAGGAGCCTGCTGCGCCGATGGCTGCCCAGGCTGCGGCAGCGCCGCAAGCTCCGGAGGCATCTGCAGGGGCGCCGGGAGCGCCTAAGGCCGCTCAGGCGGCCGACGCGCCGCTGCCGGCCCAGGCAGCGGCTGATCCCGAGGCGCCCAAGGCTGCTTCCAAACCGGCGGCGGTGAGAAAGAAGATCGAGACCCGCACAGGCCCTACCGGACCGGTCATCGATCTGCATGACTCGCAGGTTGTGACGTCCGCGATGACATATGTAGGCGGCGTTGTTCCATGGAAGAATTCCGGTCCCGCGACCTGGGTCTGGAGCACGCACGTCTTCGGTACGCTCTATCAAAACGATAGGGTCGGCAATGTCATTCCATATATCGCTCTGAGCCATACCGCGAACGATGACCAGACGGTATTCACGTTCAAGCTGCGGGAAGGCGCAGTGTTCCAGGACGGGACGCCGATCACTGCCGGCGACATCAAGGCGTACTGGGAGCACGGAGCCAAACCGGAGAACATCGTAGCGTGGGGTGGCGCCAGCCTGACCCTGGGCGAGATCAAAGGCTGGGATGAATTGCGAGCCGGCGACGTCACCGAGGCCGAGGGCTTGGTGGCGATCGACGATCATACTTTGGAGATGACGATGTCGATACCGTTTGCGGCGTGGCCCTCTTACGTGTCTGCGTGGCACGCGGGGCTTTCGAAGCTGGCCCAAGTCTTGGCGGACCCCGACAACGACGAGTGGGTGAAGCGCCCCATAGGAGCCGGACCGTATACGCTCACGAAGGACCTGGACACCGGGCTGATAGAGCTGACCCGGGCGGACCTGGCGGGCGACCAGTGGTGGGGTGACACGCCGATCATTGAGAAGTATGTGCAGCTCTCGGTCCCCGACCGTCAGGTCCAGTTGATCATGTTCGAAAACCAGGAGTTGGACTTCCTGCAGATAGACCCGCCGACCCATGAGAAGGTCCTCAATCCCGACAATCCGCTCAACCCGCTGTTGATGGAGACGCCCTTCGGCGGCATCTGGTACTTCAAATTGAAGACCGACTTGGCGCCACTCGAGGACCTCTTGGTGCGGAAGTCGCTGGCGCACGCGACGGACATGAGGACGATAGTGAAGGCGGTTTGGGGATCGACCGAGAACTACGCGACAGGGATGACCTCGCCGTCGATCCCATGCCACAACCCGGATGCGAAGCAGCACGCTTACGATCCCGGCCTGGCGGTTCAAGAGCTGGGCTCATCCACCTACGGCAGCGCCGACAACCTTCCGCCGCTGATCATGGACCTGGCACGCCCTCTGATGATCAACGCGGGCGTCGCTATCAAGGAGTACTGGAAGGACAATCTTGGCGTCGAGTTGGACTTGCTGAAGCGCGAGAGGGGTATGCCGCGGCGGCCGGGAGCGCAGTTCTACCGGATCAGCGTCGAATCGTGGGTACCGGACCCGGTCCTGATCATCTCCATGTTGACGCGTACGGACTCTATCGAGGCGTTGACCCCCCAAGCAGGCGGCTATCCGGTGATCGACTCGCTTCTTACGTACGCTAAGTCGCTGCCCCTGGACCATCCCGATCGCTGCGTGGCGTTCGCGATAGAGGAAGAGTACATGGACAAGGTGTACATGATCCCGGTCAAATGGAAGAATCCGTTCCCGTGGCTGGTGCAGCCCTGGCTTAAGGGCTTCGACGCCGACAACCTTCCGCCGCTGATCATGGACCTGGCACGCCCTCTGATGATCAACGCGGGCGTCGCTATCAAGGAGTACTGGAAGGACAATCTTGGCGTCGAGTTGGACTTGCTGAACCTGCGCGAGAGGGGTATGCCGCGGCGGCCGGGAGCGCAGTTCTACCGGATCAGCGTCGAATCGTGGGTACCGGACCCGGTCCTGATCATCTCCATGTTGACGCGTACGGACTCTATCGAGGCGTTGACCCCACTGCGCGTTAGAGACGAGCCCCCAAGCAGGCGGCTATCCGGTGATCGACTCGCTTCTTACGTACGCTAAGTCGCTGCCCCTGGACCATCCCGATCGCTGCGTGGCGTTCCAGGCGCGTACATGACCTTGCCGGGGGCAGGCTTCCGGCGTGTACATGCGATCATGAATGGAAGAGTCTGAAGGCGGTGCGTTGGACAAGGTGTACATGATCCCGGTCAAATGGAAGAATCCGTTCCCGTGGCTGGTGCAGCCCTGGCTTAAGGGCTTCGACGGGTCGTACAACTTTGACTTCTCCACGCTCCCCACGGCGTACCTGGTCAAACACTAGAACTCTACGACACCGCACATCGTTTGAGAGCACAGGCTCCGGCGACTGACCTGGAGCCTGTGTTCGTCGGGCCCCAGCGCTGCCCAGTACGGCACCAACAAATCGGGGCTTCAGGTAACGGGGAGGGGCTGCCGCTCCCTCTTTGGTCGATTCGGCTCTGGCCGCCCTTGGCGTTGACAGCCGTTGACACATTCTCATAGATTACCGTCAACCGGCTATTCGGCCGGCGGCCGCGGCGGGCAATGGGTTGCCGAAGCAGCCTGTGGCCGCATGAGGAGGCACACCCCTTGGAATACCGTCGACTGGGTGCCATGTGCATCTCCGGGGTGCTTCTTCCGCTAGTCGCGCTGGGCTGCTCGAGCAGCGGCTCCGATGACACCGCGGCGGCTCGCGCCGACCAAGATCCGGTTGCCGAATCCGCTCCGGACAAGCTGGAGCAGACCTTCGACCTGAACATGGAGCTCACCAGTTCTGTGTTCAACAGGATCAGGCGAATCCCCATCGAGTACACCTGCACGGTAAACATCGCATATGGTCAGAGAGGAGTCGGAACAAGATACGGTGAGGACAAGTCGCCGCCCCTGGCGTGGTCCACCGCGCCAGAGGGCACCAGGAGCTTTGCTGTCCTTGTCGAAGACCCGGACGCAGTCAGGCCCGACGGGGATGTCGAAGCCCCAAGAGTCCAAAGGGTCCACTGGCTTATGTGGAACATTCCGGCGGACATCACTGAGCTCCAGGAGCGGATAGCTACCACCACCGAGGTAGCGTCAATAGGTCCCGACACCAGGCAGGGCACGAATGACTTCGGAAAGGTCGGGTGGTCTGGACCATGCCCGCCGCCCAACGTTGAGTCGATATACCGCTTGAAGCCACAGCTCCCCCGGAGCTACGTTTTCAAGGTCTACGCACTGGACACGGTACTGGGCCTGGCCGGGGGAGCAGCCAAGGCCGATCTGCTGGCCGCGATGGAGGGCCATGTACTGGGCGGAGGTGAGCTCACAGGCGAGTACGTGAACAAGAAGACAATCAAGTAGTCCTATAGCCCGGAATCCCCCACCTCCGTCATTCCCGCGAACGCGGGAATCTATCCCCGGCATGGTGCGCCATCACGCCCCCGGTAGCAGTCCGTCACGCCGGCCTTGCCGACTAGGTGGTGAATCTGGGCAGCGCGCGACGCGTGGCCGAGCTTACTGTTGTCATGTCCCGTCGTTTCGCTTTCGATTGTGTCCGACTGGGATACGGACGTTGTCAAACGCCCGGTCGACTCCTCAGGACGGCAAGGTAAGAAGCCTTCGGTCCGACTCCACAAATGACACTGGACCGATTGCTCGAGTGTCCCGATGCCCAGTTGGGGTATCAAGGGACCCGCCCAACGTCGTACGCGTGCGCCACGCCCTATGTGTCGATGGGGCCCGTCGCCCCCTACCGTCCCTCCAGATGCGCCAGCTCCGGCCAGATGCTCCGCATCTGCCACGCGGTCATCGACGCGAGTCGCGCGTCCCCGCCGCGCGCGAACGCCGATACGCCGACGCTGTCCTCCCGCTCCGGATATACGCGGACGGTCAGACACTGACGGTCGTTCGCGAACACCTCCACGATGCTGCGGTCGACGAACATCCGCAGCGTAAGGGCCTCGCCGTCCGCCAGGTCTATGGGCCCGATCTCGGGCGACCGCGCGAACACGTCACCCCTGAGTGACGACGCCGAAACGTCGATCTGCAAAGAGCTGATCCCGAAGCGCCGGTGATCCTGTCGTAACAGCGATACGCGCGTCTGCTCGGCCCCGTCGGGGGAACGCAGCACGCTCAGCCCGACCTCGCGGGCGTCGCCCGGCTCGATCACCGCCTCGATCTCCATCGACTTGCCCGCGACCCGCGGTATCGGCGCCTCGGCGTTGGCCGGTATGTCCACGGGGCCGACGGAGACGCGGTCGGTCCTCAGCCCGTCGGCCTCAGACGCCGGGCGGATAATCAAAGAGCCGTCGTCGGCCAGCGAGAGATGCCGGGGCAGCGTCATGACGTCGTTCCAACCCTGCGGCTCGATGCCTTCCTTCACGTTGAAGAACGCTATGAAACGTCCCTGTTCGTCTATTGTCGCCGACGGCGCATGCAGGCTGCCGACGGTGAAGGGTCCGTAGTTCATCCGGCCGTGGCGCTCGGGCTTCAGCCGGTGGGAGTCGGGGTCGTAGTCGCCGACGTAGTACTGGCCCGCCCGCTTATGGCTGAAGAACAACAGCATGTGCTTGTCCGGGCCGATGGGCAGAAAATTGGGGACGGCGCCGTCCTCCCCTGGCTCCGTGTTGGGGGTGCCGTCGATCAGCGGCCCGATGCGGTCCCAGGTGCTCAGGTCCTTCGATCGGAATACGTAGTCCACTGCCCGGCAATCGTGCCCGATCTCCCCGTCGCGGTACGTCCCGGAAAGCGAATAGTAGTAGCCGTCGTCCTGCTTCCAGATGCAGGGGTCGAAAACGCGGTACGGGCGGCCGTTATCGTCGATGGGCACGATGGGGATGACCGGATTGTTGGGATGCTTCTGCCAGTTCAGCAGCAGCGGGTCCGAGGCTGTGGCGATGCTGTTGCCGGACTCGGTGCCGTGGTAGATGGCGACGACGCGCTCCGGCTCGACCAACGCCTGACCGCTGAAGCAGTGGTGCTCCCTGCCCGGGTACAGCGCGGGCGGCAGGTCCCGCCAGGCGACGAGGTCGTCGCTCACCGCGTGGCCCCAGTGCACGCGGTCGATACCCACGGGCTTGAACTGGTAGAAGAGGTGGTAGCGCCCCTGCCACTGGCACAGCCCGTTGGGGTCGTTCATGCTGTTCTCGGGCGGCGAGAAATGGTATAGCGGCCGATACGGATCGGAGGCGAGGCTCTCCCTCGACTCGCGGAACCGCCTCAGCGTATCGTCCCGTTTCAGCGCCGCGACCTGCTTCTCCAGCGTCTCCGGATACGTCTCCCCCGAAAGTTGATTCTGTCGTAAAAAGTCGTGGTTGAGGGTTGTGGGATTGAAGATAATAGGTCCTGGAGAAGGTGGAGGAGAGAAGACTCAGGAGCAGGAGCAGGAGTAGGCAGTCGATGTTTCGAACGAGAGAGCCTCAAGAGAGCTTATGGCAGTCGGAGTTTCTGATCACGCCGAGGAAGGCAAGGCTGATGCGGAGGAGTTGGGCGCAGGTGTTTCGGAAGGAGGCTCTGCCGCTGATAGACGAGGAGCGGTTCGCTGCGATGTACAGCGCGGACATGGGCAGGCCCAACCGCGCGGTGCAGACGGTGCTCGGGGTGCTGGTGCTCAAGGAGATGTTCGATCTGACGGACATCGAGGCCCTGGAGGAGTTGGAGTTCAACCTGCTGTGGCATCACGCGCTGGGGTTGGAGATGGAGGAGGCACACCTTGCGCAAAAGACGCTGCACAACTTCCGCGTGCGGTTGATGGAGCACGACGGGGGGCGGTTGGCGTTCTGCGAGACGACGGACCGGATGATCGAGGCTCTGGGTCTTCGTACAGGCAAGCAGCGCGTTGACTCTACGCACATCATGAGCAACATCGCGGTGTTGACGCGGTTGGGGCTGTTCTGCGAGACGATCCGGGTGTTTCTGCTGGCGGTGAGCCGTGAGCACCCTGGCTTGGGAGAAGGGATTGGGGATAGTCTGGCCCAGCGGTACCTGAAGGAGACCGCAGAAGCAACCCGATACGAGGACGCGCGTTCGGAAGAGGGGCGTCGCCGGCTGTCGGTGTGCGCGCGCGACGTGTACCGGCTGGTCGATCGGTTCCGCGGGACGGCGGTGGCGCAGATGGACGAGTACGGGCTGTTGGAGCGGCTGTTGCGCGAGCAGTGCCACGTGGGTCGTCACAGGGACGGTCGTCCCGGAGCGGATGACGACGATGCGGCAGAGGGGAAGGTGCCGATAGCGCTGAGGGAGCCGAGGGATGTGCGGTCGGACTCGCTGCAGACACCGCACGACCCTGCGGTGACCTACAGCGGACACAAGGGGAAGGGATACGAGGTGCAGGTGGCCGAGACGTGTGAGAGCGACAACGCCGTTCAGATGATCACGCATGTGGAGGTCACGCCATCGAGCGGCAGCGACTCTGTGGTGACGACGCGGGTGATCGACGAGTTGAGTGAACGGGGGATAGGTCCTTCGGAGCTGTGGGCGGACACGTCATATGGTTCTGGCCGGAACGGATGGGAGGCGGAGCGCAGGGGTACGGAGCTGGTGAGCCCGGTCGGTGGCCGGTCGCACAAGGAACCCGACGGAGGTGGTGATGAGCCGGTCAGACTGACTGCTGCTGACTTTGACATCGACGTTATGGCGACGAGGAGTGCGGTGTGTCCCGCGGGACATGGGGCGGTGGCGGAGTACGAGGATGAGGATGCGCCTGAGCGGGTGGAGATACACTTCGCCCGGGCGGTGTGTGAGCCCTGCGCGCTGCGTGCCCGGTGTCCTGTGAGGTGGCGCAGTCGCCCTGAGCTTGGGGGAGAGTGGTCACGGGGTGGAGCCTACGTGCTGAGTGCGGACCTGGCGAGGATGAACATCGCACGGAGGCGTGCGGCAGAGTCAGACGGACAGTGGCGCAAACGGTACGGGCTGCGTGCGGGGATAGAGGGGACGAACTCGGAGATGAAACGGCGCCATGGTCTTGGCCGCTTACGGGTACGTGGCGGCGAGAGGGTCCGGCTCGCCGTCTACCTCAAGGCCCTGGCATGCAACGTCAAGCGGATGGTCGGGGCACGACTGATCGAGATGGACGAGACGTTGGCCCGGCCGGCTGCCCTGGCCACTGTCCCCGCCGCTGCATGACCTTGCGGGTGACGCTGCCAACCCGGTAATCTCTTCCCGGACGGCGTTGGTCGCACCACAACGACCTCATCGGCCACTACACAAGCCCCAACCGGAACATCCAACCCCTCCACACCTAAACCGTCCTCACTCCCCAGTACCAACCCGAAAGCCCCTTGTTACGAGGAAATCAAAGTTGCTCTAGATCAGCCGACAAGACTCACCTCCTGCGGTCTACACGACTTGAAACGTCGACCCCTCGGCCGTCTTCGTGACCTCGATGCGCGTGGGGAACGACTCCTTGATACCCTCAATATGGGTGATCACGATGATCTTCTGGAAGTCCGACTGGATCGATTGGATGGCCTCCCTGAGCCGCTCCTGTCCGGCCGTGTCCTGAGTCCCGAACCCCTCATCTATGAACAGGATCGGCAACGGCGCACCCGATCTCTGTGCGAGAAGCCGGGACAGCGCGATCCGCAGCGCAAAGTTGATGCGGAAGGCCTCGCCGCCGCTGAACATCTCGTACGCCCTGGTCCCCACCTCGTCGCCGATCCGGATGTCCAGCTCCTCCGAGGGCGTGCCCGTCAGCCGCTCCTTCCGCCCCTCCCGGAGCTGCAGCTTCAGCGTCATGCGGCCGTCCGTGAGCCGGCCGAGCAGCTCGTTGGCGTCGTTCTGCAGCTCGGGGATCGCCGTCTCGATTATCAGCGCCTGTATGCCGTTTCTGCCGAACGCCACCGCGAGCTCGTCAAAGATGCCCTTCGACTGCTGCAGCTCGTGACGCTCCCGTTCGCGGGCCCGGAGCTCCCGCTCGAGGGCGTTCAGCCGCTTGAGCTCCCCATCGACGGCGCCCCGGTTGACGAGCGCTTCCTGCTGCTCCCGCTCCAGGGCGTACAGGCCGGCCTGCGCCTCCGAGAGCCCCGCCTCCAACGCGGGCAGCGGCTTCAGCGCGACGGACAGATCGTTCCTGCGCCGTTCGTCGTCGGCCAACTCGCTCCGCCGTCGGTCGCGCATGCCTAGCACCCGCGCGAGCGATTCGCGCTCCCGCGGCAACGCTTCCGCGGCCTCTGCCAGCCTGCGGGCCAGGTCGACGTACGGGTCCAGCGCCGCCATCTCCTCGCGCAGGCGCCCATGACGCTCGCCGTCGTAGTCGACCGCCGCGGCCTCGCGCTCGACGGCCTCCAGACGGCGCCGCTCGTCGTTTGCGAAGTCGCCGTCGTCGATCCGCGCTCTAAGGCGGTCGCGGCGGGAACCCATCTCTGCCAACGCCTTCACGGCGTTCTTTGAGTCCTCCAGGTCTCGCTCAGACGCGGCTATTCTTGTTTGGATGTCGCGGCGTCTTCGTTCGAGACCTGATTCCCCGGCCGATACCGCCGCCAGCTTGTGGGAATGCTCCCGTTCGAGCCGTATGGCGTCGTCCTTGTGCTGCTGGTACTCCACCCTCGCCTGCTGGCCCTTCGTACGGTATTCCAGCGCGAGGTGCTCCTGACCCTCGTCTCCCAGAGGCTGCTTGCACAGCGGGCATACCGGCTCGCCGCGGTCGAGCATATCGAACTTCTTGCGCGTCTCCTCCATCTCCGCGACCAGCTCGGTAGACCGCTGGTCCAGGTATTGCGCGCGGGCGCCCAGGGCCTGTGCCTCTTCCCGAAGTGCGGCGAGCGCCGCTTCGGGTCCGCTCAGCGCCTCCTGCTCGGTCCTGACTGCCTTGAGCGTCTCCTCCAGTCGGGAGAGCCCTTGCGCCTTCGGCTCCAGGTCGGCGGAGATAGTGTGCTCGATCTGCGACAGCTCGACGCTCAGACGCTCCCGCCTGACGGCTATGGCGCCCTGAAGGCGCGTCCTATCCTGGGCCAGCGCGTGCGCCCTGGAGGCCGCCTCGTCGAGGCGGGCCGTCTCCGCCCGGAGCTCTTCGATACGCGCGTACCGCTCGACGATCTCCACTTGCCGCTGCTGGACGGCCTCGTGCCGCTCGATTCTCGTTTGGTGGTCCCCGATCTGTCTGCCGAGCTCGTCGACCTCGCCGCGGCTGGACTCCATCCGCTGCTCCAGCGCCTGGACGTCACTCCATCTGCGGCGCTGCTCTTCTATCTCGCTCCTCAGCGTCTCGACCACCGACCGTCGTTTCTCCACTTCGGGGCGCACGCGCGCCAGCGTCGCCTCGATCTCGGTCAGGCGCTCCTCCGACGCGAGCCTGCCTTCGATCTGCGCCCGCATGTGCTCGACGGCTCCCGCGATCTCCCCAAGTCGGCCTGAGGCGTTTCGGCTGCGCTCTCTGGCTCGTTCCTCCAGCCGCCTGTAGTAGGCCAGGTCCAACACCTCGGCCAGACACTCCTTGCGCCGCGCCGGCGTGCTCCTGGTGAACTCGTCCGCGCGTCCCTGCAGCAGGAACGCGGTGTTCACGAAGGTGTCGTAGTCCATGTTCAGGAGGTCCCGGATTCTCGCCTCCGTGTCGCGGACGGTATTGCCGGTGATCGGGCGTCCGCCGTCGTCGGTCAGCACTTGGAGCTCCAGTAGGGTGCTCTGGGAGCCCCGGGCCGTGCGGGAGTATTTCCTGCTGACGCGGTACGTCTGCTCGCGCGCCTTGAAGTCCAGCTCGACCGCCATGTCGCTCCGGCCCTGGTGGACCAGCTCCTCCTGGGTGCGGGCGCGGGCCTCGCCCCAAAGCGCCCACGTCATCGCGTCCAGCAGCGCCGACTTCCCGTGGCCGTTGTCGCCGCAGAGGCACGCGACATGGACGCCGTCCAGGTCCAGAGGAGGGACGTCGTCGCGATAGCACATGAAGTTGCGGACGGTCAGCTTTAGCGGAATCATGCGCTGCGGGTCACCCCTCTGACTACGCGGGCACAAGCGGTTACTCGCCGGAGATTATATAATGGCTGCGGGCCGGCCGGCAGCCGGATACAACACCACGGGAGGCGGGCCACGTGGCATACGATCTGAAGAAGCGAATCCACTCGGGCGACAGCATCCTCGGCGTCTCCGTGCCGATGACGCTGTCCAAAGACGAGCTCGAATCGGTCATGGAGCGCGGCACCTACGACTTCGTGTGGGTCGACGGCCAGCATTCTCCGTTCAACGAAGACCGGCTCGTCTCATTTTGCGCGGCCGCGGCGGAGCTCGGAGTCCACGTCCAGCTCCGCATCAAGCACACCAGGCAGGCCTATCTGATCGGCAACTATCTCGACCTCGGGCCGGTCGGGATCGAGGTGCCGCAGGTCGAGCTGGAGTCGACCGTGGACGAGGCCGTGGCCAACTTCTACTACCCCCCGGCGGGGATCAGGAGCTGGGGCGGGTCGGGACGCGTCGGCATCGGCGACCGCCCGGACAGGCTGGACTACGCCGAATGGTGGGCCGGGACCGGAGTTCTGTGGATGCAGGTCGAGTCGCTCGACGCCTTCACCAACGCCCGCCGGCTGGCCAGACCCGGAGTCGACTGTATTTCCGTCGGGCCCTCCGACCTTGGTTTCAGCCTCGAGTCCAACCCCGTTCATCCGCTCAAGACGGTCGACGACTGCTATCGGCACCTACTCGACCAGCTCAGCGGCGGCACCGCAAGAGCATGCATCAGAGCGTACACCCGGGACGAGTTACAGAGGTACCGCGACATGGGCGCCTCGATGCTCATGGTCCCCATGACGCTTTAGACCTTGGGAAAGACGCGTAAGGAGGCGAACATGTCGCTGGCCGGCAGCGGACGCTACACGTATGAGATGTCGGGCGAAGACTGGGGCGTTCTCCCGGACGGGTGGAGCCTCAAAGAGGGGACGGCCGTCGCGGTCGACTCCTCCGACAACGTCTACGTCTTCAACCGCGGCGAACACCCCGTCATAGTGTTCGACTCCGACGGCAACTTCCTGCGCTCCTGGGGCGAAGGCCTGTTCACAATGCCGCACGGAGTCGCCGTTGGGCCCGATGACAGCGTCTACTGCGTCGACACGGGCGACCACACCGTCCGAAAGTTCACCCCGGAGGGCGCGCTGCTGATGGTCGTCGGGGAGCCGGGCAGGGCAGGGCCCAAGATGGCGGGCCAGCCGTTCAACCGGCCCACCCACCTCGCCGTCGACCCTCGAAACGGCGATCTGCTCATCTCCGACGGCTACGGCAACGCCCGCGTCCACAGGTACTCGTCCGACGGCAAACACCTCACGTCTTGGGGCGAGTCCGGGACCGATCCGGGCAAGTTCAACATCCCGCACAACATAGACGTCGACCAGGACGGCCTCGTTTACGTAGCGGACCGCGAGAATCGGCGGATACAGCTGTTCGATCCCGACGGCTCCTTCCGTGAGCAGTGGGGCAATCTGTCCCGGGCGGCGGCCGTCTGCGTCGACGTTGCGGGCGAGGCGGTCTACGTAGGAGAGTACTTCGGCGGCATCGGGTCCAACGCGGAGGGGCGAAATCTCGGCCCCCGCGTCACGGTGCTAGACATGGCCGGAACGGTGCTGGCAAGAGTAGGGGATCGGCCGCCCGGAGACGAGGCAGGGCGCTTCTACTCGCCCCACGCGATCGCCGTCGACTCGCGGGGCGACGTGTACGTAGCCGAGGTCGCCTGGACGGACTACGGCCAGTCGATGGACCCGCCGCGGGAGCTGCGCTCCCTCCAGAAGCTGGTGCGCAGGGGCTGATCGACGCGACCGGCCAGCGTCGGGTGAGGCCCCTACGCGTCCGGCCTCCTGCCGAAGTCCTGGTTGGCCGTGGCGGCGCGTAGCTCTGTTGCGCAACCTCGCGCGTCAGTCCGAATTGGGAGGAGACGTCGAACTGGATGCTGAAGGACGACAAGGCGAGCCCTCCGACGCGCCCGGCGGCCAGGGCCGCTCTGAGTTGAAGAGCGGGGCCGCCATCGGGCTGGTCTCCGGTTTCGCCGCGATAACGTGCTGCGTGTCGCCGGTCGTGTTCGTGCTGATAGGCATTGCCACCGCGGCCGAGGCCGTGACCCTGGGCGACACTCTCTACTACACCTACGGCTGGTTCTTCAGGGCCTTCGGCGCGGTCGTCGCGGCAGCCGCGGTGATCGTCTACCTCCGCCGGCGCCGAGGCTGCAGCATCGACGGCGCCCGCCGCCACTGGCGCACGCTCGGATCCCTGGTCCTCGCCGGGGGCGCAACCTATGCCGGTCTGTTCTGGTTTACCAAGTACCTGAGCATCTGGTTCGCCTAGCGGTTGGGCCGTCGGACGGAGCGCCCGGGCCGTCGCGGCCAATAGGGGGCTGTGATATAATCCCGCAACTCATCGGCCGTATCTGTTCGACGACTATTCTTGCCGCCCAGGAGACCGCGATGCCAGCAGCCAGCCCAGACGAAAAGACCCTGCTTGACATGTACGAGACGATGGTCACGATCCGCTTCTTTGAAGAGCAGTGCCGTAGGGAGGCCGACGCCGGGAAGCTCAGGGGCATGCACTCCTCCGTGGGACAGGAGGCCGTGCCCACCGGCATATGCGCGCATCTCAAGCAAGGGGACTACGTTCTGGGGACCCATCGCAGCCACCACCACTGCATCGCCCAGGGCGTCGACCTGAAGCAGATGATGGCCGAGCTTCTGGGTAAGGCCACCGGGACCAACGGCGGCAAGGGCGGCACGATGCACATCGCCGACATCAACAGGGGAATGCTCGGCGCCAACGGCGTCGTGGGCTCCAATATTCCCGTGGCCACCGGCGCGGCGCTCAGTGCCAAGCTCCGTGGCACCGACAACGTGAGCGTCGTCTTCTTCGGCGACGGCGCGGTAGGGCAGGGCACCCTACACGAATCGATGAACCTCGCATCAATCTGGAAGCTGCCGGTCATCTTCCTGTGCGAGAACAACCGCTATGCCGAGTCCACCCCGTTCGAGTACGCGATCGCCGGGGGCTCGGTCGCCGACCGCGCCGCCGGGTACGACATGCCGGGAATCATGGTCGACGGCCAGTCGGTCCTCGACATGTACGAGGTCGGCGGGCAGGCGGTGGAGCGAGCGAGGCGGGGCGACGGGCCGACGCTCATCGAGGCGCAGACCTACCGCTACTTCGGACACTTCGGCGCCGACAACCCGTTGGACTACCGCTCCGAGGACGAGGAGGCCCACTTCAAGGCCAGGGACTGCCTCGCGCGTATCAAGACCCACATCCTCGAGAACGGCGTAGCCTCCGAGGCGGACCTCCAGGCCCTGGACGAAAAGGCCGGAGCCGCCGTCGAGGAGGCCTCGAAGTTCGCGAACGAGAGCCCGTTCCCGGAGCTGGCGGAGCTGTTCACCGACGTGTACATCTCCTATCCGGACCAGATTCTCAACGCCGGCGCCGCCGCGGAGATGATAGGGACGAGTGTCGTCACATCAGGAGCGGGCGGGCGCAGCGGGTGACCCGATCCGGGATGACCGGCGGCCCGCCGAACAGTCGGCGCCCGGCCGGACGCTCCTAACTTCCTTCAGGGGGAATTGAAATGGCCCAAGCTCAGCAGGCGGTCCGCGCACTCACCTACGTCCAGGCGATCAACGAGGCGCTTAGACAGGAACTCGAGCGCGACCCGACGGTGTTCATCATGGGTGAAGACATCGCCGGCGGCGCCGGTCGGCCGGACAAGGAGGACGCCTGGGGCGGCCCGTTCAGACTGACCAAGGGCCTGATCGGGGACTTCGGCCCCGAGCGGATACGCGACACACCCATCTCCGAGGCCGGATTCGTCGGCGCCGGCGTTGGCGCGGCAGCGTCCGGCATGCGCCCCGTCGTGGAGCTGATGTTCGTCGGCTTCTTCGGCGTGTGCGGCGACCAGATCGTCAACAACGCCGCCAAGATGCACTACATGTTCGGCGGCAAGGTCAAGATACCGCTGACGATCATGACCAGCACGGGCGCGGGCACCGCGTCCGCGGCGCAGCACTCGGAGACGCTCTACTCGGTGTTCGCCCACTTCCCCGGGCTCAAGTGCGTGACGCCGTCCGACCCGTACACCGCAAAGGGCCTGATGACCTCGGCGATCCGCGACGACGACCCCGTGATCGTCTTCAACCACAAGCTCCTCATGGGCAGGACGCCTACGCCGCAGATGAGCGACGGGGTTGGCTACGGGGCCCATGTGCCGGAGGAGCCCTACGAGATCCCGATCGGCAAGTCCATGATCGTACGCGAGGGCACGGACGTGACCCTGCTCGGCGCCGCTTACACGACCATCGTCTGCCAGGAGGCCGCCGACATGCTGGCGGCCGAGGGCTACTCCGCCGAGGTCATCGACCTCCTTTCGATCTCGCCGCTTGACGAGGAGACCATACTGGAATCGGTGAAGAAGACCAGGAAGATCGTCATCGTAGACGAGGACTACCCCCGCTGCAGCATAGCCAGCGACATTTCGGCACTCGTAGCCGAGGAGGCGTTCGACTATCTCGACGCCCCGCCGAGGAGAGTCGTGCCACCCCATACCTCGGTGCCATACAGCCTACCCCTGGAGATGGCGTACCTGCCGGCCAAGGAGCGGGTCTATGAGACGGCCTTGAGCGTCCTCGAGTAAGCCCCGAAGGACCGGATCTCAGGAGGTTCCCTTGGCAGTACCCATCGTGATGCCCAAGCTCGGCATGGTCATGTCCGAAGGGACCGTGGCAAGGTGGGCGAAAGCCGCCGGAGAGGCCGTCAATCGCGGCGAGGTCATCGCCGAGATCGAGACCGAGAAGATCAACTACGAGCTCGAGGCGACCGACGACGGCATCCTCCATCACGTCGTCGACGAAGGGACCAGCGTCCTGGTAGACGGGGTGGTGGCCTATCTGCTCGCCGAGGGTGAAGAGGCCCCCGCAGCCCCGCCCGAGCCGGTAGCCGCCGCGCCTGCTCCCGCGCCGCCTCCCAGGCGTTCCCGGGCCGCTCGGCGGTCCGCCGCCGGGGGAGAGGTCCGATCCACTCCGGGCGCCCGGAAACTGGCTTCCAAACTCGGCGTCGAGCTCAGCGCCGTCGCGCCGACGGGACCCGGCGGCAGGGTGGTGGAGGCCGACGTCCGCGCGCACTCGGAGAAGAAGGATGCAGCCGCGGCGTCGCCCCAAGTCCCTCCGGTGCCGCCCGGACTGCCGGACACTGCCAAAACCGTGCCTCTGGCGGGCATCCGCAAGTCCATCGCCGACCACATGCGCCGGAGCATCGCCGATACGGCCCAGCTCTCGTTCAGCCTCGAAGTCGACGTGACCGACGCCCAGGAGATGAGGAAGAGCGCCAGCGAGGGCGGCGTGACGATTTCAATCGCCCACGTTCTGATGAAGGCCTGCGCCGCCGCGCTCAAACGGCAGCCGGAGCTCAACAGCGTGATGGGCGGCGGCAGCATCCTCTACTTCGACGAGGTGAACATAGGCGTGGCCGTGTCCCTCAAGGAGGGGCTGATTGTGCCGGTGGTGAACGACGTGGCCGGCAAGAGTCTTGCCGACCTTTCCCAGGAGACGACCGATCTGGCTGACAGGGCCCGCGACGGCAAGCTGATGCCCGACCAGACAACGGGAGGCACGTTCACCATCAGCGTGCTCGGTAGCGTCGACAGCTTCACGCCGATACTCAACGCGGGCCAGAGCGCGATTCTGGGTGTGGGCAGATCGGTCGAAAAGCCCGTGGTCAGAGGCGGAGAAGTGGTGGTCAGAGAGATGATGACGCTCAGTCTGACCGTCGACCACCAAGTCATCGACGGGGCCGTAGCCGCCGGATTCCTGCGCCGTCTCCAACAGAACATCGAGCGCCCCGCCGCGCTCTTCAGGTAGACCCTCCGCGTCCGCTGGCTCGATCGCCGCGCCGCAACGCGGACGCCCGACAGGAATGCGGCTCGGAGTGACGCGCCGATCCGTCGGCCGTGGAGCGAACGGTGTCATTCCCTGGAGCACCCGTACTCATCAAGAGTCGCCTGCGGGGAACGTGGGCACTTTCGAAATCGCCTGAGGGGATCAAATAGGGTCCAGGTCTGGACACCGATGAGTCGATATGGGAAAATCGGCGCGGCGCGGCGCACAATGTGGTGCCCGCAGGTACTTAGCTGAAAAGGAGACGACATGGAAGGACTGTTTTTCGTTCTGATTGGGGCGGCACTGGTGGTCCAGTCCTGGCAACTCCTCGGTCTATACTCCGACGGACGTACGATGGGCGTGGTCGTCGGTGGCCTGGGAGTCCTGATTCTGGGGACGTTCATGCTCGGCTCGGGGGTCGAGCCGGTACTGCTTACCGAGGCTGGCAAGAAGGCCAGCGAAGTCGCCGCGAGCGACGTCGCAGTGTCGACCGCGTTGCTCACCACCCTCGCGGCCGTCTGGGCGATCTACGCGATTGGCGTGGGCGCGCACGGTCTGTGGGACCTCGACGATCGGGCGATCGGCTTCCTTAGCGCGGTTGTGGCCGTCGTTTCGCTGGGCGCCTTGGCCTACTTCGCGGGCGAGCTCGATGCCAGGTACGGCGAGAGTGTGATGCTCGCGGCGTCGGCTGCGACGCTCGTGCTGACCGCCCTCGCCACCATAACGTTCTTCTACCTGGCGTTCGGCTTCAACGTCTTGAAGCTGGTGTCCGGTTGGTTCTTGCTCATAGGCGGCGCCGTTGTCAGCCTTATCGGACTGGCGATCATCACCGGGGGCGTACCGGTCGCCTAGCCGCGGCCAGGCTTGCGCCGATGATGTTCACGGAGGCGCACGTGCGCCTCCGTGAACGGTTTACACTGTCCCTGATCACAGACCCGCCGCTCCGGCGGCGCGGTTGAGTATTCCGATGCGGTGAGACGAATGACCGACAAACCGTCGATAGACCATATCCTCGCGGAGAGCGACGGAGAGTTGGGCAGATTTGCCTGGGAGGGCACATTTGCCGACTATCTCCAGCTCGTCATCGAAGACCCAACTCGCTCGCGGTTGGCCCACTCCCTCGTGTACGAGGCCGTAATGGCCAAAGGCGTCGAGACGACGCCGGACGGCGTATCGGTGTACGGTCTCTTCAAGGAGCGCATCTTCGGTCTGGAACGGGCGCTCGACCGGATCGTCCGTTACCTGGAGGCGTCGGCAAACAGGATGGAGGTCCGGAAGCGGATACTCCTCCTCCTCGGCCCGCCGGCCAGCGGCAAGTCCACCATAGTGGAGCTGATCAAAAGGGCGCTGGAGGAGTACACCCGTACCGACGAAGGCGTCGCCTACGCGATCGCCGGGTGTCCCATACAGGAGGACCCGCTGCACCTCGTCCCGGAGCGGTTGCGCCCGGCCCTCTTCGATCACTATGGCGTATACGTAGAGGGCGACCTCTGCCCGCGATGCAGATACATGCTCAAGTCCGAATACAACGGCGAGGCCTCCAAAATGCCGGTGCACCGTGTGGTCTTCTCCGAAAGATCGGCCCTCGGGATAGGCTATTTCATCGCGTCGAATCCGAGAGGCGACTCTTCCGTCCTGGTCGGCAGCATCGACAACAAGCTGCTGTCGGGCGAGCGTGAGGAGGTGGCGGCGAAGGCTTTCCGACTGGACGGCGAGCTGAACATCGCCAACCGCGGCCTCATGGAGTTCGTGGAGATCTTCAAGGCCGACAAGCAGCTGCTCACGACGCTGCTCGGCCTGGCGCAGGAACAGATCATCAAGAACGACAAGTTCGGCTCTATCTACGCCAACGAGGTCTTGATTGGACACTCCAACGAGGGCGACTTCGACGATTTTACCGACGACAAGCATTCTGAGGCGCTCAAGGACCGGATAATCGCCGTCGAAGTCCCGTACAACCTCCGGGTCCGCGAAGAGGTCAAGATCTGTGCCGGGATGCTGGCGTCCGGAATGGTGCAGGGCGTTCATTTCGCGCCCCTTACGCTTCGCATGGCCAGCGTGTTCGCGGTCCTGTCCCGCCTCGATCCGCCTCCCCGTCAGGGAATGAGCCTGCTCGACAAGATGAGGCTCTATGACGGCAACATAGTCAAGCCGTACGACAAGGACGACGTGGCGGAGATGCAGCGGCATAACCACCGCGAGGGCATGTCCGGCCTCTCACCTAGATACGTGATGAACCGGCTCGACAACATCGCAAGCTCTACCCAAGTTTCTTGTGTATTCCCGCTGGCGGCCGTCGACAGCTTGTGGCGAGGGCTTAGGGAGAATATCAGCCTCGGGGAGGAGGAGCGGGCGAATTACGTGGGCTTCTTGAACGACACGATCCGGGAGTACAACGATCTCGCCATCAACGAGGTGCAGCGGGCCTTCGACGAGAACTTCGAACAGGCCGCTGAGATACTCCTCGACGGTTACCTCAATACGATCGCGAGCTTCTCAGAGACCGGCTTTCGGCCCACCGACGCCGCGGACAGGACCATCAGCGACCGCGACGTGAGGGATATCGAGCGAGAGGTCGGGGTGGCCGAGCGCGAAAAGCCCGACTTCCGGCGGGGGATTCTCGGAATTGTAGAGGAATGGCGTAAACGAGGCCTGACCTTTGACTACACTTCTGAGCCGCGTCTGAAGGCGGCCATCGAAGAGCGGCTCCTGCCGACGCGCCGAAATCTTCTGGGGGCGCTCTCGCAGCCGCGGGGCGGTCGGCAGAGGGCCGAGTGGGAGCGGCTGCGGAAATCGATCCAGGGACGACTCATGAACAGGCAAGGCTACTGCGCGCACTGTTCCGGCGATCTGGTGAACTACGTGGTCACCGTGCTCGATGGTACGCCCGTGCACAAGGCGCAGAAGAACGAGGAAGTGGAGTGGCTGTGGCCTCTTTCCTACGTCGACGTCCCCGACGAAGAGTCGGACGAGTAGCCGCACAGCGCTATCTCTACGGCCTCCTCGACGCGTCCGCGCCCCAATGCTTTGGGGGGTGGGAGACAGTTGACCGTCCAGTCTTGACGGGACTTGCACGAGCCGACCACCGCAACTAACGCCTAGGAGCATAGGCGCGTATGGGGTTGCACGATAATCCCCAGCCGCGGTGCCACAAGGCGTGAACAGCCACGGAGAGCGGCAAGAAAGACGCCTTGAGCTCTCGCCGACGCCGCAGAAGGGACATGAGAAATCGGCGACGCCGCGAACCGTCCTCGGGGTTGCGGTGGTGGGCCGTAGGCCTCATTGTCGGGCTCGGCCTGTTGGTCGCCGCTGCCAGGATTCTCGTATAGTCGTCCAGGCGGCTCTAGCCGGACAAGTCACTCCCTGGCGTTCCGGTCGACGGTAGCAGGTACACCGGACCGCGCTGGTACGCCGTGGGCCGTGGGGCATCCTCACCGGATACCGAAGAGCCTCCGGGGGCGGAGCCCGACGGGAGCCCAGGCTGCGGCCTCTACTCGGTTCCCTTCCTGACTGGAGTGCCCTGGCGCTTAGCTTGCAGTGGCGCGGGTAGGGTCGCCCGGCCCCAACGGCGCCGGTGTTCCTCCTTCGCACGAGCGAACATGTCGACGTAGGACTGCTCGCGAATGGGACAGGCTGTCATGATCAGGGCGTCCTCGCGATCGTCCACGTAGTAGTCCCTACGGACTCCGCTCACGTCGAAGCGGTACTTGCCGTATAGGTTTCTGGCGACGAAGTTGGATGGGCGGACCTCCAGAGTGACGATGGAGGCGCCTCTCGCGTAGGCCTGCTCGATGGCGGCAATGAGCAGCAGCTCCCCAACGCCGCGGCCGCGGTACGTCCGGCGGACTCCGAATGTGATGACGTGCGCCTCGTCGGCCGCGTACCGGGCTCCCAGGAACCCGGCGATCGGCTCGCCGGTAGGCCCGCCCTTGCGCCGCAGACCGGCGGAGGCGTTGCGGATCGTGGCCGCCAGACGCGCCGGCCCGCTTCCGGCGGTTGCGCGTCTGTCCGTAGGCGGCCGGCCCGACAAGCTCGGCGGGGCGCCTGGAACGCGGCAGGCTACGAGGTGGGAGGCGGCCGAGTTCTGCAGCTCCAGACGGAAGGACGTCGGCGGGAAGTGGCTCGGAAAGGCCTCTCGCTCGATCGCCTGAACCTGCAGCACGTCAGTGGCCGCCAGCGTGCGCACCGCGAACGGCATGACGGAGGCTATCGGACGTCTGCCGGAGGTCGTCATCCTATGACCGCGTCGGGTCGGCGTTGCCCATTCGCTCGATTCTAGCACGACGCTGCGGCCCTACCCGGGGTGCTTCATTCAGCGGGCCCAGCTGGCCGCGACGTCCGCCTCAGTCAAAAGCCAGGGCGATCTGGCGGCATCAGGCCCATTCTCGTATGCTGAATCAGATATTATGAAAAACAATTCAAGAGAGATCCTACAGAAACCTTGAACATTTTGTGCGAAGGCTTAGAATAGTTTGAGAACAGGTGGGCCGACTTCCGTAGTCGGCCCGTTTGACGATACGCGAAGAGGCGTCGAGCGCCCCCGGAGCCGCTGAATGCGGATTCTTGCCCGGATAGCAGGTCTGGCCCTGCGGCACAAGAGGATGCTGTTAGGCGCCTACTTGTTCATGGCCACGGCCACGGCCGCCTACATGCTGCTCCCGATGCTGGTGGGCAGCGCCGTGGACGACATCGAGGGCTACGCACGCGGCCGGCCGATATCCGACAGGGCCATGCTGACCACGGCGCTGCTGATCATTGGAATCGGCGCGCTCCGCGGCCTGCTGTCGTTCGGACAGACGTACATGGGAGAGGCCCTCGGCATCCGGGTCGTGTACGAGCTCAGGAATCGCTTCTACGACCACGTCCAGAACCTCAGCTTCGCCTTCCACGACCGGCAGCACACCGGGAACCTGATGTCGCGCGCCATCTCGGACGTAGAGGCGATGCGCATGTTCATGAGCGGCGGTCTGGTGCGGGGCCCCTACTTCCTGATTCTAGCCATCGCCGCCGCTTTCCTCATGTTGAGGCTCGACTGGCGGCTGGGACTGTTGGCCATGAGCTTCATGCCAGCGGTCGCGGTGATGTCCGTCTTCGTCCGGCTGCGCCTGCGGCGGATCTGGACCAAGATCCAGGAGGACATGGGAGACCTGAGCACGACGGTCCAGGAGAATCTGACCGGGGTCCGCGTGGTAAAGTCGTTTGCCGCCGACGAGTTCGAGATGGCCAAGTTCAGCGAAAGGAGCGGCGACGTTAGGGCAGACATGGTCGCGGCTGCGCGGCTCCAAGCGATCAACACCTCCTTCATCATGGGCATGTACATGCTCGCCATGGCGCTGATCCTGCTTTACGGCGGCAGCCGGATCATGAGCGGGCACATCACCGTCGGCGATATGGTCCAGTTCCTCATCTACCTTCAGATACTGAGCCAGCCGGTCAGATTCACCGGGATGATGGTCAACAACTTCGCCCGCGCGATATCGGCCGGACACAGGCTCTTCGAGGTGTTGGACGCCCGGTCGCCGGTGCAGGAGTCCAAGACCGCGCTCGAGCTGTCGCGCGTCCGCGGTCACGTTCGCTTCGACAACGTCGGCTTCTCCTACTACGGGGGCACCGAGGTACTCAAGGGCATCGACATCGACGCGAGGCCGGGAGAGGTCGTGGCTGTGCTCGGCGCTCCGGGCAGCGGCAAGAGCACGACGACCAACCTGCTGCCCAGGTTCTACGACGTGACTTGGGGCCGCGTCACGATCGACGGCATCGACGTCCGGGACGTAACGCTGCGGTCGCTGCGCCGCAACATAGGAATCGTCCAGCAGGACGTCTTCCTCTTCGCCTCCAGTCTGAAGGAGAACATCGCCTACGGCCGCGAGGACGCCACGATGGACGAGATCGTGCGAGCGGCGAAGGTGGCCCAGCTTCACGAGTACATTATGGGCCTGGATGGCGGCTACGACACCGTGATCGGGGAACGTGGCGCGACGCTGTCCGGCGGGCAGCGACAGCGAATGTCGATCGCCCGGGCGATTCTGCTGGACCCGCCCATCCTGATTCTGGACGACTCCACGTCGAGCGTAGACGCGGGAACCGAGGAGTTGATCCGAACGGCGATGGAGTCGGTGATGCGCGGCCGGACTACGTTCGTCATCGCTCACAGGCTCAGCACAGTCCACCGCGCGGACCAGATCCTCGTCCTGGGCGGCGGCGAGGTGGTCGAGCGGGGCACGCACTTCGAGCTGATTGCGCTCGGCGGGCTGTACCACAGGATCCACGAGCTCCAGCTACGACCTCAGGAGGAGGTCATGATGGAGATCGACGTCTCGGGATCGGCTGGCCGTTGGAGGGGAACGTAAATGTTCGGGTCCGGCGGTCGTATGGGTATGGCGGGAATGGGGGGCGGCCGCATGCAGGCCGCTCTGGCTGGCGACGACGACGCCGGCTCCGTTTTCTCCTATCGGGTCGTCGCCCGGATGGCGCCGTACGTAAGGCCGTCCGCCCACCTGGTGGCGATCGCGACGGTCGCGATGATTGTCTTCGCGGCGTCCCTGGTCGCCGTGCCCTGGCTCATCAAGGTGGCCGTGGACGACTACATCATTCCCGGCGACCTCGGCGGACTCGGCTTCATCGTGGCCCTGTTCGTCGGCAACGCGCTGTTGAGCGTCGTGGCCCACTTCACCCAGGAAATCGCGATGACCCGGGCGGGCCAAGGCGTCCTGTACAGGCTGCGCGAGGACATGTTCGCCCACCTTCAGAAGCTGTCGCTCAGGTTCTACGACAGGACCGAGGTAGGGCGTCTCATGTCGCGCGTGCTGGGGGACGTGTACCAGCTCCAGGAGTTCCTTTCCGTAGCGGTCATCACCCTCGGAGACCTGCTGAGCCTGACCCTGATCGTAGTCGCGGTCGTGACGATGAGCCTGAAACTGGGGCTCATCTCGATGGTATTCGTACCGGTCCTTGTCTTGATCGTGATGGTCTGGCAGCCCTTCGCCAAGCGGGGCTTCATAGAGGTCAGGCGGACCATCTCGATCGTCAACGGGGCGCTCAACGAGAACATAACCGGCGTACGCGTCGTCCAGAGCATGAACCGGCAGGAGCGGAACCTCGAGCAGTTCGACGAGAAGAACCGGGCCAGCCTGACCACTTCCCTGTCGGCGACCCGGCTGGCGACCGGGCTGCTGATGCCCGTGGACACGCTGACGCACCTCGGGATCGGGCTCGTGATCTATTTCGGCGCTCGGATGGTTACGGACGACGCCATCGAAGTTGGGACGATGGTCGCGTTCGTGCTGTATATCCAGCGGTTCTTCGAGCCGATCCGCAGCCTCACTATGCAGTACACGCAGCTCCAGCGCGCTATGGCGTCGGGCGCCAGGATATTCGAGCTGCTCGACACCAAGCCGGACGTGGCCGACGCCCCGGGCGCCAGGGACCTTCCGCAGCTCGAGGGCGACATCGAGGTCAGGGGCGTCAGCTACGGCTACGTCGAGGGCGAGGACGTGCTGAAGAACGTCAACATCCACGTCAAGCCCGGATCGACGGTAGCCATCGTCGGCCCGACCGGCGCCGGCAAGACGACCCTCGTGTCGCTGATCTCCCGCTTCTACGACGTGGAGCGGGGCAGGGGCGCCATCCTGGTGGACGGGCGGGATATTCGCGACGTGACGCGCGGGTCGCTCGCCAGGCAGATAAGCATGGTGTTGCAGGAGCCGTTCCTCTTCTCGGCTACCCTGCGGGAGAACATCAAGTACAACCACCCGGACGTCACCGACGAGCAGATGATCGAGGCCACCAAGGCCGTCGGCGCCCACGACTTCATCGCCAAGCTCGAGGACGGCTACGACACCTACCTGCACGAGCGCGGGGTGAACCTGAGCGTTGGGCAGCGCCAACTCGTCAGCTTCGCCAGGGCCATCGTGGCCGACCCAAGGGTGTTGATACTCGACGAGGCCACCGCGAACATCGACAGCTACACCGAGATACTGGTCCAGCGTGGCCTCAAGCGTCTGCTGGAAGGCCGGACCGCGATCGTCATCGCGCACCGGCTGTCCACCATACGAGGCGCCGACCAGATCGTCGTGCTGCACCTGGGCGAGGTCGTCGAGGTCGGCACCCACGACGAGCTGATGCAGAACGGCAGCCTGTACGCGCACCTGTACCAGATGAACTTCGCCTCCCTCAAGAGCGCTCTGGCCGACAGCCCGGACGACCCGCCCGGATAGCATCACGCGCGGAGCAGCAGGCGGCCCGCCTGTTCGGGGCCATGGTCAACGGTGTCGAGGGCGGCAGCTTCACCTTATCGCCCATGGATTCCGGCTCCGGGGGCCGGAATGACGACTGCACTCTACTCGGGAGCCAGACACACCCAACCGTCATCGCCGTGGGGAGTGGCCACATCCTGCCGTCATAGCCATGGGGAGGCAGCCACACCCAACCGTCGTCCCCGCGGGGATGCGACCACATCCTGCCGCCATAGCCATGGGGAGTCAGACTCACCCAACCGTCATCGCCGTGGGGAGTGGCCACATCCTGCCGTCATAGCCATGGGGAGCCAGCCACACCCTGCCGTCATCGCCGTGGGGAGTGGCCACATCCTGCCGTCATCGCCGTGGGGAGTGGCCACATCCTGCCGTCATCGCCGTGGGGAGTGGCCACATCCTGCCGTCATCGCCGTGGGGAGTGGCCACATCCTGCCGTCATCGCCGTGGGGAGTGGCCACATCCTGCCGGATGCCCGCGGAAGCGGGCATCCGGGGTATGGAGGGGCATTCGTCCCATCAACCCCAACTCTTGAACGGCGACGCGGCCGCTTTCGCCTTGCCGTTGGTACGTCGCACGGCTACAATCTACTTCGTCGGGGTGTGGCGCAGTCGGTAGCGCGCGTCGTTCGGGACGACGAGGTCGCTGGTTCAAGTCCAGTCACCCCGACCATTACTCCCTCCCTCTTGCATGAGCAACCCGGCGGTCTCGCCTGGCCGGCGTGCGCAAGTTGTCCCGCAGTGCGCTGGGAGCGGCGTCGACCCGCGACCCGCTCGATTGGAGAAGTACCGCTTACCTATGCGGGGGCGGCTGCGCGGACGAAGCGGCCTACCGGCCGCCGGTGGGTGAGACGAGCAGCCTGAAGATGTCCTTGGTCGGCGCCAGCATCCGCGGGTAGCCGACGTCGACGACTTCGTCCAGCCCGATGACGCCCGAGACGAGCGACGCCGTCTTGACCGAGCCGTCACCGATCATGCGGACTGCGGCGTCGACGTCCCGACGCTCGTAGCCAATGGAGCCCGCGACCTCGATCTCTTTCATCAGAATGGTGTTGAAGTCGAACTCGGGCGTCGCGGTGTAGATCGCGACCAGCACCACGCGGCCGCCGCGCCGCACGAGGTCGATGGCCAGATGCGGCGTCCTGGGCGCTCCGGCCGCATCGATCACGACGTCGGCGCCGAGGCCGTCGGTCAGCTCGGCGAGCTTCTCGACCGCGTCCTCCTGGCCGGAGTCGATCGTGGCGTCCGCGCCCAGCTCGGCCGCGCGCTCGAGGCTCATCGGCCGGACGTCGATCGCGCACGCCCATGCTCCCATCGCCCTGGCGGCCTGCATCGCGAGCAGGCCGACGACACCCGCGCCCAGCACCGCGACACGGTCGCCCGCGGTCACGTTGCCCTGGCGCACGGCGTGATGGGCGACGGCGGTGGGCTCGGTGAGGCCAGCCTCCTCGCTGCTGACGTTGTCCGGCAGGGCAACCGCCTGGGCCGCGGGCCACGCGACGTACTCGGCCAGGCCGCCGTCGGCCCCGAACCCGACCGTCGCGCTGCCAGGGCACCGGTTCCCCCGGTCGTTCAGGCACCACCAGCACCGGCCGCAGGTGAGCACGCCGTCGATCACCACGCGGTCTCCGACGGCCACGCCCGCGGCGCTCCGGCCCAGCTCCACCACGGTGCCGGTGAGCTCGTGGCCGATGACCACCGGCAGCATCTTGCCCGTCACCAGGTTAGGCTCTTCGTGGATGAACTTAGGGCCGAACTGGTACTCCTCCAAATCGGTGGCGCAGATGCCGCAGTAGTCAATCTTGATCAGCGCGTCGCCGTCGCCGGGAGTCGGGTCGGCGACTTCCTCGTAGCGGACGTCCCGGTTGCCGTGGTATACGAGCGCCTTCATGCCGTGCTCCTTTGCTCTCTCTCCCTGCGCACCCGTGCCGGAACGTCGTCGCCGGCTATCTCGTAGGAGTCGATCTTCAGGCTGCGGTCGTCGATTGGCAGCATGACCTTGACGCCGCCCCGGCGGTGCGACTCGCGCAGCGCGACGGCGATCTCGAGGGCGGCGCGGCCGTCGCGCCCGGAGCACCTCGGCTGATGGCCGTTCTCGATGGCGGACACGAGGTCCGCGACCGCGTTCAGCCCCGTGCCCTGCATCCGCGGCGGCCACGGGAACGGCAGGCTGACGGCGTACGGGCGGCCTCGTCGGCCCGTAGGCCCGTCATCGAAGACTCGCTGAAGCTCCCATGCGTCGCCGTTGTCCGTGGAGCGGATCCGGCCCTTCGTCCCGACCACGTCTATCTCCCACTGGACCGCGCCCGTGTCCGTGGAGCGGAGGTATCCCCTGGCGCCGTTGTCGAAGGCGAGGTAGCCGTTGCCCCGCGGGTCGTCGTCCCCCGCCGCGGCCTCGTCAGACTCCATCTCGCCGAATACCCACTCGACCTCGCCGCCCGCGAGGTATCGGAGGATGTCGATGGAATGGCTGCCGTTGTGCGACAGACCGGCCCGCGCGAGCGCGGCGACGTGGAGAACGTCGCCGATGTCGCCCGCTTCGATCATCTGCCTGGCCTTGTGGAAGAGGGGGTTCCAGCGCCGTCCGCAGTAGACCGCGAGCCGCACGTCGTTCTCCTCGCACACCCGCACCATGTCGTCGGCTTCGCTGAGACTGAGGGCGATGGGCTTCTCGGCCCATATCGCGCCCACGCCGGACCTGGCCACGTCCCGCACGATCCTGGAGCGCACTCTTGCAGTCGTGCAGACGCTGACCAGGTCGAGCTTCTCTTGCGCGAGCATCTCCCTGTAGTCGGCGTAGAGGTGGTCGGGGGACAGGCCCCAGCGTCTTCCGAAGATCTCTCGCTGGCCGTCGTGGAGGTCGGCCCCGGCGACGAGCTCGACGTTGGGAGCGGCGTTGTAGCTCGGCGCGTGGCAGTAGGGCAGGAAGATCGAGCCGCCCTGGTCGATCTCGTCGTCGAACGTGCTGCCCATGCGTCCCAGGCCAATGACCGCCGCTCGGTAGGGTGCCATGTTCACGTCACTCCGTATTCGTGGCCGACCGCACGGCCGGACGCCGTCCCGGACGACGTCGGCGAGGGACCCGAAGGTTCAGGCGATTATAGGTTCGGCCCCGTGCCCTGGCAACCGCCTGTGTCCGGAGGCAACGGTCCAGGCTCAATGAGACGAGCGGCCACGAGAGCGCGTAGAGGCCGCCGGCCGTTTTTCCGCCCGAATCTGTACCATCTGTTCCGTTTGTATCTGGCCGGTGGAACACCTGGCCGGTAGATGGGACACCCGGTGTAGCGCTCGCGCTATCTGAGCCGGGTCACCGTGGCGCGGAACGACACGCCGTGACCCGCGCCGGGCTCGATAAGGATGGGAGTGGGGGACCAACACGGAGGCTGTTTTCACGGGACCAGAGCAGCACGTCTGTGCTGTTATCGCAACACGGCCCGTCGGCCTAGAATCCCCGCCTGATTGGGCCGGCCGGCGTGACGGACGGCTTCCGGTGTCATAGTGACGCACCCTGTCGGGGATGGATTCCCGCGTTCGCGGGAATGACGGAGGTGGGGATTTGGGTCGGTGTCACCGCTGGCCTTGGGACGAATGGCGGTCTAAATTGGCGGGCGGCGCGCTCGAGGCTCGTCCTGATCGGCGAGATGCGTGGCTTCGGGCCCGCCCTGCTGCGCGGAGCGGAACTCACGGATGCCGCGGCCGAGGGTTGCGCCGACCTCGGGCAGCTTGCCCGCGCCGAAGAGCGCCAGCGCGATCACGAGCACGATGACCAGCTCAGTGGGGCCCATGGTGAACGGCATGACTGCCTCCCTGGAGGGTGTTTTCAAGGGTGATTCCCTATGGCCTCCTCTCCCGTCAATGGAGAGGTGATGGTGAAGGTGTTGGCGCGACTCTCCCTCATCCTAAGCAGGCTGGCCGCTTCACGTCTCGCAGCTTTCCCCATGGAGGTTTTGCGCCCTGGGCGAGCTGCGTCTTCTTTCACCCCACTCCGGCTTCCGCGTTCGACATTCGACCGTGGGCGGAGTGCGTCTTCGGAACGGATTCACGGGTTCAACGGCAACGGTAAGAGCTTTCAGCAAGGAGGTACATGGGCATGGACGAATCGCGGACACAGGACAGGAAAAAACAGTACATTGGACCGAGCGCAATGCGGATAGCGAACCTGCTGCCGCACCGTGTGAGCTTCGAGCGGGGCTGGTTCTGGACGACGACGGCCATCTGTCACGGCGGCGAGTCGGACGGGCTGGCGTTCCGGCAGCGACCGGACGGCAACGGCATTGAGGTCAAGTGCCACACCGGGGGCTGCTCGGCCGGCGTGGTGATAACCGAGCTTGAGGCACTCATCGGGCTGCCCATCTGGACGGCCTACGCACAGGTGAATGACACCCCGGTCAAGGCCCTTGAGAAGCAGCCGTGGTGGAAGCGCAAGCGAGTCTGGGCGCCGACGTTGGCCGCCCTGGTCGTTGCGGCGCCGCTGCTGACCCTTGACATGGAGCTGTTCTTCCTGAACCTCGTCGGGCTGGGCATCGGCGCGCTGCTGCTTCGGCGGTTCATGCCCCGGCGTCCGGTAGGGAGGTCCTGTCGCCGATGACGACGGGTCCTCCGGCTCCCTCACACCCATCCCAACTCAAAGGGCCGTCTCCCATCCGGGAGCGGCCCTTCTTCTTTGCCCGCAAGCGGGCGCAAACGGCAAGGCCACAAAGCAGAGGCACTAAGGAGGTGCAGGATGACGACGGCAACATTGGTGAACGGAACTCGGACGATGGACAACGTGGTGCGGCCCCGGCGCAGCCTCGAAGAGCTGGTCGACCAGCTCATGGCGGCGCTGTTCAAGGAGGAGGAGCCGGAGACGGCGGAGCCGAGCGCGGTGCGCTCGATCCACGAGGCCCGGCGGCTCAGGCAGGCGGGGGACTTCGACGGGGCGCTGGCGGTCCTCGCCGGCATGGACACGGCGAAGGCTGACCCGCATCAGGCGCGGTGGGCCTACGCCGAGTGGACGGACCTGGTGAAGCGGCGCTCCGGCGACGGGAACATCCTGGTCTACAGCCAGGGCGCCGGCAAGGCAGCGGCGCTGGTGATCAGCGACAATTACTTTTGCCGGTAGACGCTGACTATTCTTGCCGGTCGTGGGGGGAGACCATCTGGTACAGGAGGTACCGGATTGGTCACAGATCAGCAGGTAGTGCTACTGAGGCAGAAGCTAATGGAAGGCAAGAGCCAACAAGCGGCGGCGGCGGCATCTGGTATGAGCGTGCGGACGGCGCGGACGTGGCAGCGAGGCAGGCTGTCGTCGGAGAAGAAGGGCAAGCGGAGGTGGCGAACCCGACCGGACCCGTTCGCCGGGGTGTGGGCCGAGGAGGTCGAGCCCCTTCTGCGGAGCGACGTTGAGGGAGCGCTGCAGGCGACGACTATTCTGGAGTGGCTCGACGAGCGGCATCCCGGCCGGTTCAGTAAGTCGCAGTTGCGGACGCTGCAGCGTCGTCTTCGAGACTGGCGTGCGCTGAGTGGGCCGGATCGGGAGGTGTACTTTGAGCAGGCTCATCCCCCTGGTCGCGAGGCGCAGATGGACTTCACACACTGCGGCGAGTTGGGGGTGACGGTCGGAGGCGAGCCGTTCGGCCATCTGCTGTTCCACTTCGTGCTGAGCCATTCGGGATGGCGGTATGTGGACCTTGCCTATGGGGAGACGTTCGCGGCTCTGGTGAAGGGCATGCAGGGGGCTCTGTGGGAGTTGGGCGGTGTGCCGGAGGTGTTACGGACCGACAACCTGTCGGCAGCCACGCACGAGTTGAAGGGGAGCGGAGGTCGTGCGCTGAACGAACGGTATGCGGCGGTGCTGGCGCACTACGGGCTGCGGTCCACGAGGACGAACCCGAGGTCATCCCACGAGAACGGCGTGGCCGAGCAGGGTCACCACAGGCTCAAGGGCGCGCTAGGCCAGGCGCTGGTCCTGCGCGGCAGCCGGGACTTCGGGTCGGTGGAAGCATATCTCTCGTTCGTCCGGCAGGTGGCGGACAAGCGCAACAGGCTGGTCATGGCGAAGGTGGAGCATGAGCGGCGTCACCTCCGGCCACTGCCGCCCGCCCCTGTGCCGGAGTACGTTGTCTACCGGACGAAGGTGCGCAGGTGGAGCACGGTCCGGGTAGCCAACCACAGCTACACTGTGCCGTCCCGGCTGATAGGCGTGGAGGTGGAGATCCGCCAGTACGCCGACCACTTGGAGGTCTACTACAAGGGCAGTCCGGTCGAGCGGATGGATCGAGTGCATGGCGCTGGGGAGGCCGGCATAGACTACCGCCACGTCATCGGCTCCCTGGTGCGCAAGCCCGGTGCGTTCGCGCGTTACCGGTACAGAGAGCAGATGTTCCCCACCGGGACCTTCCGCTTGGCCTACGATGCCCTGCGGGAGTGGAGGGGCGAGCGCGCCGACGTGGACTACGTACGCATCCTGCACCTGGCCGCCACGACCATGGAGTCGGAGGTGGACCGAGCCCTGGGAGTGTTGCTCGAGGCGGGCATACCCTTCGACTACGCGGCGGTGCGGGAGTTGGCGGCCCCGGCCCCGCCACAGATCCCTGAGCTGGCCTCGCCCAGGGTGGTGGACCTGAGGGTCTACGACCGTCTGCTTGCGGCGGGTGTGCGATGAGCATGGGCAGGATCTCCTCGGACGGAGTGAAGGAACGGATCGGCCAGCTGTGCAGCGAGTTCAAGCTGCCCACGGTGGGAGCGGAGGCAGGCCCCCGGTTCACCGCAGCCGGTCACACGGACGCCCTCGTGACCCTTGTGGAGGTGTTGGAGCAGGAAGCCGAGGACCGCCGGCAGAGGCGCATCATCCGCATCAGACGAGCATCCAGGCTGCCCGTCGGCAAGACATGGGACACCTTCGAGCACGACAGGGTGCCGGTGGCGCTCAGACAGCAGCTCGACGAGCTGGCCGATGGGAGCTTCGTCGAACGAGGTGTCAATGTCCTGGCTTTCGGACTGCCCGGCACCGGCAAGACCCACGCCATGTGTGCCATAGGCCACCGCTTGGTCGAGTCGGGACGCTCGGTACTGTTCACCCCTGCCTACCGGCTGGTCCAAGACATGCTGGCGGCCAAGCGGGACCTCGATCTCCCACGCATGCTCCGCAAGCTCGACAACATCGACTTCCTGCTCATCGACGACCTCGGCTACCTACCCCAGGGAGCCGAGGAGTCCGAGGTCTTGTTCACCCTCATAGCCGAGCGGTACGAACGCCGCTCTCTGGGCATCACCTCGAATCTCGTCTTCTCTGAGTGGGACAAAGTCTTCGCGAACCCTATGGCCACAGCCGCGGCCATAGACAGGATCGTCCACCACTCGATCATCCTGGAGTTCGACGTCCCCAGCTATCGGACCGGTGCAGCTCAACAGCGTCTCCAACAGGAGGTCTACCGGCAAAAATAATTGACGCACACCGGCAATAATAGTTGACGCCGATCAGCTGGTTCCCACGGGCGACGGGGCGCTGGAGGTCGCGGCAGTCCTGGGGATGCGCTGGCGGCCCGGCAAGGTCGTCTCGGAGCGCAGCCTCCGGGGCCTGCGGCGCCTGACCGGAGGTGCGTGATGGTCACGGCCAACGTGGACATCCCGGCGCTGAAGGCGCGTCACCCCCTGGGCGGTGTGGTGGAGGCGTCGGGGGTTCGGCTGAGGGGAAGGGGCAGGGTCCGCCAGGGCGTCTGCCCCTTCCACTACGAGGTTGAGGGCAGCTTCACGGTGTACGGCGACTCGGAGCGGTGGTACTGCTTCGGGTGCGGTCTCGGCGGCGACGTGCTGGACTTCATCCAGCGGGCCGAGAACCTGCGCCTGCCCGAAGCGATCCGGTGGCTGTGCAGCGGGGCCGGGGTGGCTGCGGCCACTCCCACGCGCCCCCGCCGCATCCCGTCGCCCCAGAGACGTTGTGGTCCCGCCACGGGACCCGGCCCTGCTGACGGCAACGCGGTTCTACGCCGGGCAGCTCCGGCGCAGCCCCGCAGGCTGGGAGTACCTTGCCTCGCGGGGCGTCGGCCTTGACGCCGCCCTGCGGCTGGGCCTCGGCTACGCGCCAGGGAGCGGGTTGCGGGAGGCCCTTGAGTCTGCGGGCTTCGATGCCGGACGGCTCAGGGACTGCGGCCTGTTCACCGAGCGGAGTTCGGAGCGGTTCGCAGGGATGGTGGTCGTTCCCGACCCCGTATCGAGTACGGGGCAGGCAACCGGCGGGCTTGTCCGCTGGCTTGTCGGGCGGGCAATAGACCCCGACCGGACGCCCCGGTTCCAGGCGCTTCCCGGCCCCAAGCCGGTGCTTGGGCTTGGGCGTCTCTGCCCCGCGCCGCCCTTCGCGGTGGTTGCCGAGGGGGTCTTCGACTGGCTCACCCTTACCGGCTGGGGCGTCCCCGCCGTCGACTCCCTGGGCGCCCAGGGAGTCGAGAAGGTGGCGGAGGGCTTGCGGGGCTGCCCCCGCGTCTTCCTCGCCTTCGACGCAGACGACGCGGGCCGCGAGGCGCCGGAACGGCTTCAGGCCCTGCTCGGACGCAGGGCCGTCGCCGTCACCCTCCCCGATGGCGTCGGCGACGTGGCCGATCTTGCCGCCTTGCCACACGGCCGCGCCCTCTTCCTGCGCTTGCTGGCTCAGGCGGCGCGCTCCGCTTTGGAGGGTCGGATAGACCCCTTTTGGGGAAGCTCATGAGCCTCCCCCCCGAAATGGACTCGACAGTGCAGCTATCTATCTGCCAGCCGTAGCGCTCACCGTGGCAAGGGTGGTTCCATCGCTTGCGTGGGCGGTGATCACGTAGGAAGACCCCTGCACACCATGGGAATCGAAAAAGCGCGTCGCGAGGTACCTACCGGGGAACCCGGCGATCAGGTAGTAGGAAGCGCCATTGACAGTATCCCACATGACCATGGTGCGCTTCTGGGACTTTATGTAGTAGGCTGAGGCCTGGTACGTCACCGGTGGGGGAGGGGCGATCTGAATCGGAGGTTGAGGAGGAGCGACCTGAGTCGGGGGTTGGGGAGGAGCGACCTGAATCGGAGGTGGAGGAGGAGCGGTCGTCGTCACGGCGCCTCCGTCGGACCACGGGCCCCATCCGTGGGCGTTCTCCGCTCGCACGCGCACGCTGTACGAGGTTCCGGGCGTGATGCTCTGGCTGCGCTTGTTGCGCAGATTGTAGCCCCGGACAATGCCTGTGGGGAGCGGATTGACGTCCCTGTAGGCGCTGTCCGACTCTGAGGACAGCTTGTACTGGAGGCCAAAGCCGGTGATGGGTGAGGACCCGGCCGCGGACTGGCCCCAGGTGATGCGGAAGCGCGTGTTCTGAATCTTGATGAAGGACGGAGCGGGGGGCGTGGCGGGTGAACCCGCCACGGAGCGCGTCGAACGGCTCGAAGGAGGAGGTCCCGTCATGACCCCCCGGGCTCCCTGTGCGGCGGAGCTCCCAGCAACCACTTCGATTATCAGCTTCCGGTAAACCCATCTCTTTGCATGAGGCTTGCCGGCAGGGGCATCCGAGAGCAAGATGGTTAAGGTGTACGTCCCTCCGACTGCTCTGTCAATTGTCTTCTTTACAGCCAGCTGACCTGTGCCGTCTATCTCGAAAAAGCCCGCGTCCAGTGCGGACGCGTCTGCAAGAGGCCTGCTCGGCTTGAGAGGAAGAACGGTAGGGCTCTCCACATGAATCACGTATGTAACGGGATCGCCATCCGGGTCGGTGGCTGCCAGTGGAACACCTACATTATCTCCAACGCTGGCGTTGACGGGCACATCGCGTTCCAAGGTTTTCAAGCCAGCCGTAAAGATGGCCGTTTTGGCATCAATGGACAGCGCCCGCCATTGGGAGGTTGTATAAGAAGCCTTGATAGCTTGCAACTGGGCCTTGTGCTCGTTAAAGCTGGGGGGGTTGTTGACCGCCCACTCTTCCGCCTGCACGCCGGTCAAGCCGGAACTCACCATATCGAGCACCATGATGTGCACAGGTGATTGGACGGAAGGGCCATACACCCAGTCGCGATGCTGGTCGAACCCTCTGACATCCCTAATCGTCATGATAATGTCGTAACTCGTCTTTAATTCGAAATCCACCGGACTACTTACGTAGAGATACACTTGGTCGTTATGGATGGGTGGTCTGTAGTTTGTTTTAGAAATGACTATTCCGGACTTCACCGAGGTTGGCACGAAATGAACGTGGGCGGCATCAGCGCCCGATATGGAGTACTCGAGCAGATCGCCATCTGGATCAGAGGCCCGCACGGGAATCTGTGCGCCGCCGATCGTCAAGACAACGTTCCTGCCTCTGGGGTCCTCCATAGCGCAAAGCGTAATGGTGCCGTCCTCGGTGCCATCGTCTAGGTCCAGGAATACAGGCGACTGGTTTCCGGCGGCATGTGCGATTTGGGGGGGGGGGGGGGGTGGAGAGCAGCAGGAGGGCGGAGCAGGCAAACATGAGGGTCAGCGCCAGGATCAAACGGTTGGAGACGACGCGACCCACTATGAAGGCCCTTCTTAGCCCTCCTTTGTGCCACGACGTTGGGGAGATTGTGGGATCAGCAACAAATCTCATTTTTCACTTCACTTTCATTTTTATATTTGCATGAACATTATTAACGTTTTTCTTTGGATGTCAACCTTCCCGCAATGTTTCCGTAAATATCCGACAGCGCCTGTCCTCCTCTCCTCAATGGTGGTCCCAAGCCGAGGTCCAGGGGTGGCCGGTGACGAAGGAAGCCGCATCCGAGCATAGCCACACAGCCCCACTCCGTCAGGCTCAAGTGGAGGCTCGGCCTCGGCGACGGCATCGCCCACGTGCTGAAGCAACACCTGACGGCAAAGGAGGAGATGAAGGACGCCGAAGCAGCCAGGGCCGCCTGAAGCGGCGCGCGCAACGGACGCAGGACGCAACTACGGGGCTGTCTCCACACGGGGGCGACCCCGCTTCCCGTATCGGAGTACGGGACAAGCCTCATCTACAGGAGATCAACTAAGAAAGGACACGACATGACGACGACGATTGACCACAACAAGGCGGATGTCTACTCCCGCCCCAACGCCCGCTTCGACGAGGACGGGCAGCTTGAGGTACGGGCATCGGCGGCGGGCAACTGCCGCCGATGCCTCTGGTACGCCGCGACCGGGTACACACCGACGAATTCCCCCACCAGGGAGTCTCTGACGGTGCTGGAGGCGGGCAACGCCCTGGAGCCGGTGGTGCTGCGGGCGATGGAGCGGGCCGGTTGGGAGGTGACTCCCACCGACCCCCAGGACCCGAAGCAGGTGTCGGTGCGGGTCGGCCCCAACATGGTGGTGACCGGCCATCCCCGACGCCACGGGGGTGACGCCCATCTTCGGAGACAATCCCAGCGTCATCGAGGTGAAGACCAGGGGGCCGGAGGCGTTTAAGCGATGGCGCTCCCTGGGCGCGGAGCGCAGCCACCCGGCGTCGGTGGCCCAGGCCGCCTTCTACACCCTGGGGACCTTCGGCGAGATGCGGGACGCCGTGATCGCCACGATGGACACCGGCAGCCGCCAGTGGGACTACAAGGTCATCCCGGCGGCACGGGTGGAGACAGGCCCTGGAGCGGGCCTACGAATGGCTGGGGGAGCTGGGCGCTCACCTCGTCCTCAACGGACCGGACCCCGACGCGCTGCCTGAACGGGACTTTACCGCCCAGGACTGGCATTGCAAGTCCTGCCCCTTCCTCAACGCCTGCCTGCCGGGGATGGCGGCGGAGGCCGAGGGGGAGGCGGAACCCGCCGAGGACACCGAGCCTCTGGAGCCGCTGACCGACGAGGAGGCGCGGAACGCGCTCCACGAGTACGAGGAGATACAGGACACCATCCGGGAGTTCGAGGACGAGAAGCGGTGGGTGTTGGAGAAGCTCCGGGCCTGGTTGGGGCAGCAGGGCGTGGACAAGGCGAAGCTCGAAGGGCGGGAGAAGACCCGCTCCGTGGGCATGGTGAAGTCCCGCCGCTACTCGGTGGACTACAAGAGGCTGAACAACCTGCTGGACCCGGAGACCCGCTCGGAGATCGTCACCGAGAACGTCTCCGAGTACCTGCGGGTCAGCTAGACGTTACCCCGCGGGAGCGCAACACGGGGCCTGTTCCCCTCTCCAGGGACGGCCCCGCCGAGTCCCATACCACCCCCATAGGAGGAGACGACATGCTTGACGAAAAGGGAACCACCTCGACCGCCGCGATCTGGCAGGACCGCCACAGCGGGCGCCGCAGGCACAAGCTCATGACCAAGGAACTGGGGGAGACCATCCCCACTCTCGGAGCCAACGAGAACGTCGACGACTTCGACGACGTGCTCGCCCCAACCAGGCTGTTCAGCCCCTACACAGGCTGGCGCTGGTACATCACCGAGTGGGAGCCGGAGACCGGACTGTGCTTCGGTCTCGTCGAGGGGTTTGAGACCGAGATCGGGTACTCCTCCCTCACCGAACTGGCGGAGGCAACGGTGTTCGGCAATGTCCCCGCCGTGGAGCGCGACCTGTACTGGGAGCCGAAGACCATCGGCGAAATCAGGAGGGGAAGCTAGCGGCCTGGTGGTCGGACGGTCGAATCCTTCGACCCCGACAAGCTCTTCGACGAGCCGGGGCCTGGGCTGCCGCACATCGAGTTCAGCTAGACGCTCCGAAGTGGGAGCGCAGGACAGGGTCGTCCTCCCTCTATTGGGAAGTCCGGCCCCGCTTTCATTCAACCGGGCGCGGCAAGACCGCGCTACTACACACACAAGGAGAATCGAAATGGCACGCACCATCAACAAGGTAGAGCTTTTGGGCAGGGTCGGAACGGACCCGGAGATGCAGTACACCCCCGGCGCCGCCGTCACCAAGCTGCGGCTGGCGACGGACCGCTACCGCAAGGACGCGGAGACGGAGACGGATTGGCACAACATCGTGGTCTGGGGCGCCACCGCGGAGGCCGTGAACCAGTACGTCGGGACGGGCCAGCGCGTCTACGTCGCGGGCCGCCTCGTCCAGAACAGCTGGGAGGGCGACGACGGCCAGCGCCGCCACCGCACCGAGATACACGCCTCCGAGGTCGTGTTCCTCGACTCCCGCAACGGCAACGGCGACGCCTCGGACATCGAGCAGCCGGTCGGCGCCTCTCCCTTCTAGTCCCACAACCGCAGAGCGACGCCTTCCCGAAGGCGCAACCACGGGGCCGCTTCCCTATACAGGGGCGGCCCCGCCTCTGTTCTAACCGATAGCGAAGGAGGCTGACATGACCGCCATCACCGCACAACAGACCGACACGCTGCTCGACGCCCTGCGCAGCAACCTTCACCTGCTGGGCGAGCTGGCGGTGCGCTACGCCGTCGAGTTCCACCCGGAGCGCCCCACGGAAGACCCGCCCGCCATCAACTGCCCCGAAGACGTGCGGCGGCTGCTGGGACCGGAGATGGCCCCGCTGGCCCAGGAGCAGCTGCGGGTGCTGCTGCTCAACACCAGGAACCTGGTCGTCGGCCAGCGGGTCGTCTATCAGGGCAACGTCAACTCGTCCATCGTCAGGCCCGCCGAGGTGCTGCGCCCCGCCGTCCTCGAAGCCGTTCGCAGCATCATCATCAGCCACAATCACCCCTCCGGCGACCCGACGCCCAGCCCGGAGGACGCCGCCATCACCAGGGAGCTGGCACAGGCGGGCAAGCTGCTGGGCATCGAGTTGCTGGACCACGTGGTCATCGGCGGCGAGCGGTTCGTCAGCCTCAAGGAACGGGGCCTCATAGCCTGACCCGTGCCTGATACGGGTTCCTGACGGCCCACGCCGTCCGGCTCTCACGCGGGGGACATGCTCCCCAGCGCTTCGCTCCCAACCCACACGCAAGGAGGTCGCAATGCTCGCGACTCACACCATAGACCCCGAAGACCCCGCATCCAGTGCGGGGCAGGCTCTGTTCACGATAAGCGCAGGCGGATTCAACGCCACCGCCGACGCCTTCGCCCGCGACGACCGGACGGACGGCCTCTGGTTCGTCTCGATGGTCGGCTCCCAGACGGCGCTCAAGGCGATCTGGGCGTCGCTCCTCAAGCAGCCCCCCGACGTCGCCCACCTCATCAGGGGCGCGGACGGCATGGCGCTCCAGGGCGGCTACGAGCGGTGCATCATCCCGTACGAGACCATAGGAACGTGGACGACCAAGATCGCCCGCCTGCCGGCGACCGGCGGCTGGCACGCGCTCGTCTACACGAAAACGGCGGAGTACGGCTACGAGAAGGACTCCTTCCTGCTGCTGGCGCAGTCGGAGGAGGAGGCCCCGGCGCTGCACCACCGCTTCCTCGACAAGCGCAGCCCGCTGCCGTTGCACGGCTCCTGGGCGGACTGGCTCTGGGAGCGGGGCATCGAAGAGGAGGAGATAGTCCCGCTCCAGTCGGTGGGCGTCTCGGCCTACCGGTGCTCCCCCAAGGCCAAGAAGCTGCGCGACGACCTGTCCGACGCCGTGGCGTCGGGCAGGCTGACGCTGCCCAGGGAGGCGTCCGATGGATAGGATGCTGAAGCGGGCCAAGCGCAACAACAAGCGGCGCGGACAGCGCAATCACGGGGCATGGCAGCGGTTCTCCCCCGACGGGAAGACCTGCCGCTACTGCGAGCACGACGGCTCGCAGCACCTCTGCCGGTCGGGACAGCCCCATTTCTTCCGGCCCGCGACGGAGGCGGAGCGGCGCGACCCCACGGTCCAGCTCTACCGCCATACCCCCGTATCGAGTACGGGGCAGGCTCTGCCGGACAGCGGCTCGCTGCTGGTGCGGCGGATGACCGTCGCCAACCGCGCCGAGCTCATCACCGCCTTCTGCACCGCCTGCGCCGAGAGCATCGGCACCCACCAGGTGCTTTGCTACCAGCGCAACGTGGCTATTGGCGAGGTGGTCGGCATCGACACTCGCCACAAGGACCTGGCAATCGCCGCCTGAAGCGGCACAGAGAAAGGAGAGACGACATGAGACTCGCTGCACAAGCCAAAGGGGGCTACTACCCGACTCCCGAGCGGGTGGTGGACCTGATCGCCGAGTTGATACACACCCCCACCGGCTACTACCACCGGGGCCGGGAGACCATCCGCGTCCTCGACCCCTGCTGCGGGGCCGGGGACGCTCTTGAGCGGTTGGCCGAGCGCCTGGACAGGCCCAACGCCCCCGTATCGCGTACGGGGCAGGCTCTGTCCATCGAGACCTACGGCGTGGAGCTGCACCGGGACAGGGCCGAGGAGGCCGAGAAGCGGCTCCACCGCATCCTGGCCTCGGACCTGTTCGCCACGTCGATAGCGAACGGGGCCTTCGGGCTGCTCCTGCTCAATCCCCCATACGACCACGACTCGGAGGACAAGCGGACGGAGCACGCCTTCCTCACGCAGACGACGCGCTACCTGGCCGAGGGGGGCCTGCTGGTGTTCATCGTTCCCCGCCAGCGGCTGGGGGTCTCGGCCCGCTACCTGTCAACTCACTACCGGAACCTCCGCTGCTGGGCCTTCCCGGACCCGGAACCGGAGGTCTTCGACCAGGCGACGCTCATGGCCTACCGCAAGGCTGACCCGACCCCCGACCCCAACGCCGAGCGGATGGTCCTGGAATGGGCGGAGGGAGAGCCGGAGCCGATGCGCTCCGAACACTATCCGCCGTTCACCCCGAAGACCACGCCGTCGGGCGACATCCTGTTCACCACCCGCTCCGTCGATCCCGTCGCCGCAGCGGCGGAGGCGCGGCGGTCGGGACTGTGGGCCAGCACGGAGATCACGGACACCCTCTGGCCAGCCAGGGATACCCGCACCCGTCCGCTGATGCCCCTGCGCAGGGGACACATGGCGATGCTGGTGGAGCCGGGCTTCCTCGACAACCTGGTGCTCGAAGGTGACGACAGGCGCATCCTGGTCAAGGGACGCACCTCCAAGGATATGGTGATGGTCGAGGACGCCCCGGAGAAGGAGGTCCACCGCGAGAAGCTGACGACGACCGTGGTGGCCCTCGACCTGGGCGACGGACGCATCGAGGACATCGCCGCCTAGCCCGGACGGCTCACCCTGAGCTCTACCCACGAGGCCCCGTTCATCCCCTACAGGAGACCGGCGGGGCCTTCGCTTCGTTTGGACGCAACGGACTACACCCTTATATAAGGAAAGGAAGGTCGAAAGATGCAGACCACCATGACGCTCGAAGCCTGCTGCCGGTGCGGGCAGCCCATCGCCCCCGGCGAACCGGCCATGCAGACCGCCTCGGTGGACCTGGACATGAACGGCAGGGCCGTGTCCTCGCCGGTGAAGGCGTACCACCTGAAGGGACGCTGCTACGAAGACCACAAGGTCGCTGAAGCCGCCCGCAGGGAGGCCCTGAAAGCAGCATAGACGGCTCACGCAGAGCCGCACTCACGAGGCCCGCCAACTGCGCAGGTCTCGCACGTTCAAGCAACCGCCTGGGGACGTTTCCAGGGACCCGCGACGCACAAACGTCCCCGCCGGGGGCGTGGTGCGCCTCGGGTCCCGGCGTCGTCCTCCGGCCCACCACGGAAAAGGAGGACGACACAATGAACCTCGGAGACTTCATCGACACATACAAGGACGCCATCGCCCGGCGGGTGGTGGAGTCCTACCCGCCCCTCTACCGGCCCTCGGAGAACGGCGGCACGCTGCCCCGCCTGCTCCGCTCCCCATTCGGGGCGCGGGCCCTTTCCCTCGAAGCCCACCGGGGCACCACCGTCGTCGGGGAGATGGGCACGGGCAAGACCTTCAGTGCGCCGCGTAACGCGGCATAGGATACCCGGCTCAGTCGGGAAGAACTCGGAGAAAGTTGTTGGGCCAACCGACCCACCTCGAAGCGAAAGCCTAGGGGGACAACAGCATGTCGGTAAAGCGGCTACAGTCCCAAAGCGTTGTAGGACTGGTTCCGCAAGGCCCGCGCGATACGGTGAAAGCTTGATTGCCTGAACCCCAGTTCCCAGTTGGTGTTCTTGCCACCCGCCGGTAGAACGCTTGTAACCCGGCGCCACTCATTGCCTCGGTATGATGAAGGTACCAATGCAACTCCGATGAGTGGACGATGATCAATGTGGTCATTCAAGGGGACGAACGGGGCACCTACAGTCGCGCTAGAACGTCCTATGTCGAAGATAACGGGAAGACGGTCTCTGCTGGACACAGTTTTAGTCACCAGAGTCCTGGCCTCGGTCGGACTCCTCACGCTGACGTGGCACGTCTCTCCTTAAAACGAAGTAGATGTACGCAAACGCCAGCAAGGCGACCACAATAAGCGCAATGACACCCTGCTCTATCACCGTTACCCAGAGAGGGGAACACTCATCCATAGCGACCTCCTTCACGGGACTGTCTATGGAGACCAGCAGAGCCAAAACCCCGGAGTCAAACGGAACGCGGGATGGCCTACGGGGGGAGACCCCTATGGTCACGGAGTCCTCGTAGTAGTCCGAGGGCGGGAAAGCCGTCCACATGGCGAAGGAGGACAGGTGGTTTCGACGAACAAACACAGAGAGGTATGCAGAATGCAACAAGCCGAAACTGTACTGAACGTCATACGCGAACGCGGAGAACGAGGATTGCCGCTGGAGAACATCTATCGGCTGCTTTACAACCGGAACCTTTACCTGCGGGCCTACGGTCGCATCTACTCAAACCAGGGAGCTACGACCAAGGGCGTCACCGCAGAGACCATGGACGGTATGTCGCTGGCGAAAACCGACCGCATCATCGAAGCCTTGCGCTACGAGCGGTTCAGGTGGACGCCGGTGCGACGGGTCAACATTCCCAAGCCTAACGGCAAGACCCGCGCCCTGGGCATACCGACGGGGCCGGACAAGCTGCTGCAAGAGGTCATCCGGATGATTCTGGAAGCCTACTACGAGCCGCAGTTTTCCGACCGCTCCCACGGCTTGCGGCCCGACCGGGGGTGCCACACCGCCTTGAGCAACGTGACCACCCACTGGACCGGTGTCCGCTGGTTCGTCGAGGGCGACATCAAAGGGTGCTTCGACAACATCGACCACGATGTCCTGTTGTCGGTGCTCGGCGAGAAGCTCCACGACAACCGTTTCCTACGCCTGCTCAAGTACCTACTGAAAGCAGGCTACGTCGAGGATTGGAAGTATGGCCGCACGCTGAGCGGAACCCCGCAAGGCGGCATAGTCAGTCCCATCCTCGCCAACATCTACCTAGACCGGTTGGACAAGTTTGATTCCCTCGTAAAAACCCGTTTTGAGGAAGTTCCAACGATTTAGCACACTTGAGCGCTACAGTATGTTGGGCTAGTATACAGAACAGAGACTGTATATGGTACCCAGGCGTGGGTACGGTTGTTCTAATTAGGCCTGCCCAGACTTTTTACGAGAGAACCAAGTTTGTCGAGAACGTGCTTATACCAGCCCACACCCGTGGCTCAGACCGGAGAGACAACCGCGAGTACACACGTTTGCTGAACCAAGCGGCCCGCCAGAGGAAGCGGGGGAACCACGCCGAGGCATTGCAACTGCGCAAGCAAATGCAACAACTGCCGTCACGCGACCCCTACGACCCCGGCTACCGCCGGTTACGGTACGTGCGCTACGCGGACGACTTCGTGCTGGGTTTCATCGGGCCAAAGGCCGAAGCCCAACAGGTAAAAGAATCCTTGGAAACGTTCCTGCGCGACATGCTCAAGCTGGAGCTATCCAGGGAGAAAACTCTCATAACCCACGCCACCAGCCAGGCGGCGCGGTTCCTCGGCTACGAACTCGTGAACCAACAGGCCAACGACCAGTTCGACCGCAACGGTCGGCGCAGGGTCAACGGCCAAATTGGATTGCGGGTCCCTACCCAGGTCATCGAACAACATTGCCAAGCCTACATGCGCAAAGGCAAACCGGCACACCGCAGTTACCTACTCCACGATGAAGATTTCTCCATCGTGGCACAGTACCAGTCGGAGTTCCGGGGCGTCGTCAACTACTACCTTCTGGCCTACAACGTCCATCACTTCGGACGTTTGCATCAGGTCATGGAGATGTCGCTGGCACGGACCCTTGCGGCAAAGCACAAGTCCACCGCACGGAAGATGCGTCGCCAGTACAAGAGCGTCGTTGAAACCGAGCACGGGCCGCGTATCTGTCTCAAGGTCATCAAGCAGCAGGACAACGGCAAACGCCCTAAAGTGGCGTACTTCGGTGGCATACCCCTGAAACGGCAACGGCAGGCAGTTCTCGTAGACCAACAGCCTCAGCGGTACAGGGCTGGCCGCAACGAGCTTACCAAACGGCTCCTAGCGGACACATGCGAGATGTGCGACTCAACGGTGAAAGTAGAAATTCACCACATCCGCGCACTTCGCGACCTGAACGTGAAAGGCCAACGAGAAAAGCCCAAGTGGGTACAAATCATGGCGGCGCGAAAACGCAAGACCCTCGCGGTCTGCCGGACGTGTCACATGGACATCCACCACGGGCGAATCAATCCGCAGAAGCAGACATAAACCACTGGAGAGCCGGATGCGGTGAAAGCCGCACGTCCGGTTCGGAGGAGGGCCGACGGAAAAGTGCTCCGCTAACACGGGGTAACTCGCCGGCGGCCTATCCTACTCGGCGCGGCGGCGGCGCACATGGCGGGCTTCGAGCGCATCCTCATCATCTGCCCGCCGCACCTGGTTCCCAAGTGGAAGCGGGAGGTGGAGCAGATGGTTCCCCTGGCAAGGGCCGCCGTCGTCACCTCCATCCGACCTGGAGAAGCTCAGGCTCTCCTTAGCTCGAATCCACCGAAGGAGGGCGTCGGGTCAGTGTCCTGAAGCGGCAAGAGGGTGCTCCTGTGAATCTGGGATAATGGTTTTGAAACAGCAAACCGACCCCAGAACAAGGAGCACCCAATAGATGCTACCATGCCACCACCCCGACCGCATCCGTATCGCCTTCGACGATCACCGCCTGGTGGCCAATGCCGGGCTGATCCTTCCGGCCACCCTCGCCCTGCGCCTCGGCCTGCCCCAACTCGTCCAGCAGTGCCTCGACCTGGGCAATGCGCCGGGCCGGGCCAACACGGGCGACAAGATGATGACCCTGGTTGCGTCTGCGCTGGCTGGCGGCGACTGTATTGACGACGCCGATGTGTTGCGCACCGGGGGGACAGCCCGCACCCTGGGCGGCACGGTCAAGGCGCCCTCCACCCTGGGCACCTTCCTGCGCAGTTTCCGGTGGGGCCATGTCCGCCAACTGGACCGGGTGAGCCGGGAGCTGCTGGCCCAGGCCTGGGCGGCTGGGGCCGGACCCAGCGACGCACCGTTCACCATCGACCTTGATTCGACGATCTGCGAGACCTACGGACTGGCCAAGGAGGGCGCCCGCCACCACGGCTATACCGGCAAGCGGGGCTATCACCCGCTGCTGGCTGTCGCCGCCGGAACCGGCGACGTGCTGATGTGCCGGCTGCGCGAGGGCCGGGCCAACACCGCTCGTGGCGCCGCCCACTTCCTGCGGGAAACGGTGGGGCGGGTGCGCTACGGCGGGCCAGGGGACAACTCACGGTGCGGGCCGACAGCGGCTTCTACACCCACGCCCTGGTCGTCGTCTGCCGCAAGCTGGACGTGCGCTTCTCCATCACCATCCGCCAGCACAAAAGCCTGCACAATCTCATCGAGGCGATACCCGAAGATGCCTGGACGCCGGTTCCCTACTGGATGGACGGCGCCGCCGATGTGGCCGAGATCACCTACACCCCCTTCCAGAGTGAGCCCGACGCCGCGCCGGTACGGCTCATCGTGCGGCGGGTGAAGCCCACGCCCGGTTCCCAACTGGCCCTCTTCGCCACCTACAGCTATCACGGCTTCATCACCGACCGGGACGGGGAGACCCTGGAACTGGAGGCCGACCACCGCCGCCACGCCGAGATCGAGAATGCCATCCGAGACCTGAAGTACGGCGTCGGACTCAACCATCTCCCCTCGGGCCGCTTCGCCGCCAACGCCGCCTGGCTGGCGGTCCAGGTGATGGCCCACAACCTGGCCCGCTGGACAGCCCGCATCGGTCTGGGCGAGGGGGTGGTGACCACCAGGACCCTCCGGCGGCGCTTCTTCTCCCTGGCCGGACGGCTCACCCGCTCGGCCCGCCGCCTCACTTTGCATCTGCCACAGGGCTGGCCTTGGGAAACCCAGTTCACTCGCGCCCTGGCTCGATTGCGAGCCATTCCACTCCCGACCTGACGGCGCCCGTTTGCCACTGACCCGCCATCAGGCCAACTGAACGTCCCCGCCAACTCGCGCCACCCTGGTCCGCGAGCGCCTCTTGCCGCGTCCTCTGTCCTCATCTTGTCCCACAGCGCCCATCGCAGACCGCCATTGGCGCCCCCAAAAGCGCCTGCAGACCCCCCGCCAACCTCCCGTCTACCCGAATTCGAGCCCGGATCATCGCCCCTGTAACTCCCTCACTCCTCTTCCACTGTCCTCACGCCGTCCATCCATGTCCATCGGTGGATTCGGGCTTAGGCTCCGGTCCCCTCTTCGCGGTGATGAGCCGGGAGCGGGCCAAGCTGTCCTACCGTTGGAAGGCCGCCGTCATCGAGCGGTGGGCAACGTCCGGCGGCAGACTGGTGCGGGACGAGGAAACGGGCGAGCCGTTCCGGGTGCCCTGCTGCCCCGACTGCACCGCGCAAATCGTGGACAAGGACGGCGTGCCCCTCACGGACGAAGACCTGAACCGCAGGAAGCACACCTGCGCCGGCTGCGGCGCCCCCCTGTGGCAGGCCGACAGGTCCGGCCCGGCCCGCTACCCGCTGGCCGACTACATCAAGCACCGGATGAAGGGCTTCTTCGACCTGCTCATCGGAGACGAGATTCACGAGTACAAGGGGCGCGGGTCGGCCCAGGGCATCGCCGCCGGCATCCTCGCCGACGCCTGCGGCAAGTCCCTCAGCCTGACCGGAACCCTCCTCGGCGGCTACTCCTCGACCATCTTCCACCTGCTCTACAGATTCAGCCCGGAGATCAGGACGGAGTTCGAGCGCTCCGACGAGCACCGCTGGATTCAGCGGTACGGCTTCGAGGAGGTCACCGTCGGCAAACCCGACGACGACGCGGTGGAGGACGGGCGCAACAGCCGCCGCCGCAGCTTCCGCAAGGTGGTCAGGGAGCGGCCGGGCCTCGTGCCCTCCGCGCTGTTCCACATCATCGGCAACACCGTCTTCCTCAGACTGGCCGACGTTGCCTCCGGCCTGCCGGACTACGAGGAGAAGATCCTCGTGTCCTCGATGGACTCGGAGGAGGACGCGACGGGCTATTCCCAGCGCAGCGCCTATGACACCGTGTTCGAGGAGCTGCGCAAGGAGCTGGCGGAGGCCCTCAAGAGCGGCTCCAAGCGGCTGCTCGCCACCTGCTTGCAAACACTGTTGGCGTATCCTGACGGCTGCACCAACGGGGAGACGGTCTTCGACCCCAGGAGCGGCGACGTCATCGTCCAGGTGCCGCCCCTGTCCGAGGAGAAGCTGTACCCGAAGGAGAAGGCGCTCATCGACCTGGTGGCCGCCGAGCGGCTGGAGGGAAGGCGGGTGCTGGTCTACGTCACCCATACCGGACCAGGGACATCACCGGGCGGATGGACGACATCCTCACCCGGCACGGGTTCCGGGTGGCGGTGATGAAGGCCGACGCGGTGGCTCCGAACCGGAGGGAGGCGTGGGTCGCCGACAAGGTGAAGCAGGGCATAGATGTCCTCATCTGCCACCCCAGGCTGGTGCAGACGGGCCTCGACCTCATCGACTTTCAGACCATAGTCTGGGGGGAGGTAGAGTTCTCTGTCTTCCAATCAACAGAAAAAGGTACGGTTCTCGTGGGCGGTCGATTTGGATACAACCGGAGTTGAATAGGACCAACAGGATGCGGAGGCTACAGACCTCCCATCCTCAGTGGATCTAAGAACGGGTCTGGCGACCGCCCACTGGTTTAAGCCTGCTCAGGTGGACTGTCGGGCATTTCGGTGCTTTCGGAAGGCGTGAATCGCATTTGCAGGGAAGACTTTGCCCTGCGCAAAACCATCGCCAAGTGCAACTATCTTTGGGTTATCGTTCGGAGCGAGTTTCTGCACATGCTCAAACACTCCAAGGGATTCCGCAGAAATAATGTCGGCGACTGATGAAATCTCAGATGAAGCCCTCGCGTCAGGCACGATGATCCGAAATCCAGTCACTACTGCGATTCTTTGCAATTCCTCGTAGATACCCGAATAGTCCCCTCCCTCTCCACCCATGGCTAGCAGCACAGAACCAAGATTGGCATCGGCGAGCACTTCACCCAGCGTCTCAGCCATGTCATCAACCGATCCACGACTTGTGAAGAAGTTGCCGAAGACGAAGAGGCGATAACGGTGCATCGATTGAGACTGCTCGTTGGCTTCCTGATCCGTGTACAGGAGTTCAGACGCCTCCTCTTCACGAACCTCGTCCCAGTACGTGATGTTGGCTCCTCGGAGGCGGGCAAACTCATCGGCGCGTTCTTGGTTCGGGCATATCTCTTTGAAATCTGTCAGATTGCTCTATCTCGACAACCCGCTAGGCCAATTTCCCCGAGAAACCGAATAGGCCATCTCTCAAAGCAGGGACCTCATGGCGTTAAAGCCGGTTGCTGGCTCTACGCAGGCGATGTCAGGCGGTTAGTGCCATTTCCGATGGTCCGTCTCTTCCGCAAACTCCAACATCGCCGCATAGAAGTCGTGGATCGCAAACGCGACAGGTCCTAGTCCAGCGCCAACATCCAATGTTTTCACGCCATCCCTGCCCATTGGCAGCCGACACTCTTCGACGAGGTACTCCAGGGCACTCCAAGTTCGGGCGTACCGCTCAAGGAAATGCAGCCAGACATACGCGCGAACAATACCCCAATCCTGGTGCATAGTCTCAGGGAACTCATGGCTCAGCGCTCGTGGAACGCCATGCCAAAATTTGCGAGTTGCGATTTCAGTGTCGATTTCGGAGAGAAGCATTTGTGAGATTACCTTGGCGGTGATGGTGATTTTGCCTCGCAGCACGGTGTTTTCGCCTAGCCAAGCAATGAAATCTGGCCCTTCTTCGGCCATCACCTTCGCCCATCCCCGCGTAGAAGGGCTCACGTCCATCTCCAATCACTCGGCTCGGAGTCCCGACAAGACCGGAGGGTGCCCAAGGGCAGTGCCTGGATACAGACGTGGATGGAACGTCGAAAGGTCTTCAAGGTGGGATGGGGGCTCAGTGACGATCCAAATCTTGATTCTGTCGTAAAAAGTCGTGGTTGAGGGTTGTGGGATTGAAGATAATAGGTCCTGGAGAAGGTGGAGGAGAGAAGACTCAGGAGCAGGAGCAGGAGTAGGCAGTCGATGTTTCGAACGAGAGAGCCTCAAGAGAGCTTATGGCAGTCGGAGTTTCTGATCACGCCGAGGAAGGCAAGGCTGATGCGGAGGAGTTGGGCGCAGGTGTTTCGGAAGGAGGCTCTGCCGCTGATAGACGAGGAGCGGTTCGCTGCGATGTACAGCGCGGACATGGGCAGGCCCAACCGCGCGGTGCAGACGGTGCTCGGGGTGCTGGTGCTCAAGGAGATGTTCGATCTGACGGACATCGAGGCCCTGGAGGAGTTGGAGTTCAACCTGCTGTGGCATCACGCGCTGGGGTTGGAGATGGAGGAGGCACACCTTGCGCAAAAGACGCTGCACAACTTCCGCGTGCGGTTGATGGAGCACGACGGGGGGCGGTTGGCGTTCTGCGAGACGACGGACCGGATGATCGAGGCTCTGGGTCTTCGTACAGGCAAGCAGCGCGTTGACTCTACGCACATCATGAGCAACATCGCGGTGTTGACGCGGTTGGGGCTGTTCTGCGAGACGATCCGGGTGTTTCTGCTGGCGGTGAGCCGTGAGCACCCTGGCTTGGGAGAAGGGATTGGGGATAGTCTGGCCCAGCGGTACCTGAAGGAGACCGCAGAAGCAACCCGATACGAGGACGCGCGTTCGGAAGAGGGGCGTCGCCGGCTGTCGGTGTGCGCGCGCGACGTGTACCGGCTGGTCGATCGGTTCCGCGGGACGGCGGTGGCGCAGATGGACGAGTACGGGCTGTTGGAGCGGCTGTTGCGCGAGCAGTGCCACGTGGGTCGTCACAGGGACGGTCGTCCCGGAGCGGATGACGACGATGCGGCAGAGGGGAAGGTGCCGATAGCGCTGAGGGAGCCGAGGGATGTGCGGTCGGACTCGCTGCAGACACCGCACGACCCTGCGGTGACCTACAGCGGACACAAGGGGAAGGGATACGAGGTGCAGGTGGCCGAGACGTGTGAGAGCGACAACGCCGTTCAGATGATCACGCACGTGGAGGTCACGCCATCGAGCGGCAGCGACTCTGTGGTGACGACGCGGGTGATCGACGAGTTGAGTGAACGGGGGATAGGTCCTTCGGAGCTGTGGGCGGACACGTCATATGGTTCTGGCCGGAACGGATGGGAGGCGGAGCGCAGGGGTACGGAGCTGGTGAGCCCGGTCGGTGGCCGGTCGCACAAGGAACCCGACGGAGGTGGTGATGAGCCGGTCAGACTGACTGCTGCTGACTTTGACATCGACGTTATGGCGACGAGGAGTGCGGTGTGTCCCGCGGGACATGGGGCGGTGGCGGAGTACGAGGATGAGGATGCGCCTGAGCGGGTGGAGATACACTTCGCCCGGGCGGTGTGTGAGCCCTGCGCGCTGCGTGCCCGGTGTCCTGTGAGGTGGCGCAGTCGCCCTGAGCTTGGGGGAGAGTGGTCACGGGGTGGAGCCTACGTGCTGAGTGCGGACCTGGCGAGGATGAACATCGCACGGAGGCGTGCGGCAGAGTCAGACGGACAGTGGCGCAAACGGTACGGGCTGCGTGCGGGGATAGAGGGGACGAACTCGGAGATGAAACGGCGCCATGGTCTTGGCCGCTTACGGGTACGTGGCGGCGAGAGGGTCCGGCTCGCCGTCTACCTCAAGGCCCTGGCATGCAACGTCAAGCGGATGGTCGGGGCACGACTGATCGAGATGGACGAGACGTTGGCCCGGCCGGCTGCCCTGGCCACTGTCCCCGCCGCTGCATGACCTTGCGGGTGACGCTGCCAACCCGGTAATCTCTTCCCGGACGGCGTTGGTCGCACCACAACGACCTCATCGGCCACTACACAAGCCCCAACCGGAACATCCAACCCCTCCACACCTAAACCGTCCTCACTCCCCAGTACCAACCCGAAAGCCCCTTGTTACGAGGAAATCAATCTTGACCAACACCTACCTCGCACTGCCCGTGGGGTCACGGGGTGGCTCCCTTCCAAAGGCGCACGGTGAATCGGTTCTCTTCTTCGATGAAGTCGGGCTCTGTCCCATTGTTGGCGTGCATAAGCGGAATGACTTTGTTCCTGATTCCCATGCCGCGAGCGTCAACGTAACCGTAGTCCCGCATAACGTTGACAAGAGTTTGATTCCGGGCGTAGCGCATTCCTGACCTCATACCCTCAACAGTTACTGTATTGGGCAAGCGGCCCGGGCTCTGAACCTCTAAGCGATCGGAAAATATGGACAGCATGGCGTCGGTTCCTACGATGCTATAGTCGCGGTGGACCAACGCGTTGACCAGAACTTCGCGTAGGGCTTCCTCTGGGTACTCCCGGCGCTCATGCCGCTGCGCCCCTTCAAGCCGTGCTGAAGAGACTGTGTTACGCCGCACGAAGTCCCAGGCCCTGTCCACAATTCCAATTTCGACCATTAGGTCGCTACTACCACCCAAGGGGGTTAGGGGACCCCCTATGTCTTCCTCTTCACGAACTGCATAATCAGGTTCGGTCCCCTGGTAGCAAATTGCCCTAACACCCGATTGGGGAAGGAAGCGATCAGGGTTCTCGCCAAACAGCAGTAATCCGTCTACTGTTGCCGATGTATATCCAGCTGACGTTGTGACTAGCTCCAGGTTTAGAAGCAATCTCTCGAACTGGTCCGCGTCGTCAAAGGGCAAGCTGTGCTCGCCCCGCACCCGAACGAAATAGTCTCTGAGGCGACGAAGATCCAAGTCATGTGGCGTTGTTCCGAGTACTGGCTTTAGGCCGTACCTCAACCAACCGGACTGCTGGTAGAGTCGTTCTTCCTCTTCTCTAGATGCGTCCCGCGTCGTTGTTCCCACACGGACTCGGGTGACCCAGGAAGCACCGCTTTTCACCTTATAAGGTTTGTCTGGTGCGTCAGCAGGAATCGAGACAACACCGATAATGATCCCGTCGTCCCATTCTATGGTCTCCCAATACGGGATCACAGCGGGTTGGATGTGGTCTCGGGCGATTTGCATAACCCACTCTTCAGCCTCTTTAGGCTCTCGCGTAAGCCCCGATGCAGTTGCATCGTCTTCGACCCCGAGCAAAATGTGGCCGCCCTCCAGATTCAGCAGGGCAACGATCTCTCCAGCAAGCCTCTGTGGTTGTATGTAGTCACGCTTGAACTCCAACCCAGAGTTCTCACCATTCAGTAGCAGTTCCAAGAGCTGAGATCGATTCATTCCAGACCCTCAAAACCCATACTTGAGTCTTCTAGTCTCGAAGGCATTCTTGCCCCCTTCAAGTATGTCCTCTACGAGTTCGCGCACCTGACTGGCATCAATGGAACCCACGTGTTCCGGCCTGATTACTGCGTTCCCTTTGTTGTCTGCGTCACCCGACGCGGTAAGTCCAAGGATTAGCTCGGCGTCACCCAGCACAGGGATGTTGGCGTTGTGGGTGGAGAAGATAAATTGCCTTCGCCGTTTTTCGTCGCGCATCCTGGGAACAACTCCTTCAGTTATGAAGCGGTTATCGAGGTCGTCCTCAGGCTGATCAACTATCAAAGGGGCATCAGATTCCAGGAGTAGTAGCAATAGTACGGCGGTCGCCTTTTGTCCCGTCGAAAGCTCCTCAAGCGTCTGCCAGATCGGGGGATCGCCGGCGGTAGCCGTATTGAGTTGGATCGCCGTTGTGGGAGAGAGTTCCAGCTCTTCAATCCGCATCAAGGCCTCTGGCGTCGCCTTACTCAGGCGTTCTGCTTGTGCAGGTGGAATCGAATAGGCGCCTTGAATCGCCTCCGGGCCATCCCGGCAACACTTAACAAAGTGAGGCAGCGAGAGGTCGGAGGCCTTCCTGAGTTGATCGATTGTTTCAGAAAGGCGACCGCCAATCTCATCCTTGAGCACTTCGAACAGGGAATCCCGATTGCCAGCGGCTGTCACCGTAACCTGTACTCGGTCCCGCAGTTTTCTGCTCACGCCCCTGGCAGCGCGATCTAACAGTCGGAACTTGGCTGCCTTGACCTCCTCCCATTCGGCCAGCAATGCTAGCCGCTGGCTGGAGTGTTCAGTTTCCAGCCTTTCTAGCAAAGTCCGGCGCTCGCGTAGAGGGCGCATACGTTCGATCTCACGCCGGAGACGTATGAAGTCCTCTCCGTCCACGGCGGATTTCTGCAATTCACGAAGTATCTTTTGATACTGGGATTCGACTTCGCTCCGTCGGATGGACCAGCGACTTCGGACACCTTCCATTCCTTCGTCCGCCCGCTTAAGCGCGTCCTCAATAAGGGTCGCCGCCGTCTCAAGTTCACGGCTCAGCTGTTCGAGGACAGGATTGGCACTAGCCAGTATCTCTTTGCCTGGCAGTTCTTCAAGTGACTTTAACGACAGGAAGGCCCGGTCGATTGGCAACTCCTGTCGAAGTGTATCCAAGCATTCACGGAAAGCCGAAACTCGCTCGGGAATTGAATCGAGCAGGCGCTCTTCGCGAACAAGAAGGCTCTGTTCCCGTAGTCGGTCCTCAAGTCCAGCTTCTTGGTAGCGAGCTAGGGTTTCTTCCAGACCAGGTAGCATCGCTAGCTGTTCATCGATTTGGTGGAGTTCGGAGCGAGCATCCGCGATTGCCCTCCTCGTTTGTTCCAAGCTGCGCCGCACACTGTCCTTGCGTCGGTTCAGCGAGTCATCGTGCTGGACAAATCGGTCAAGCAGCATTGTGCGCTTCTCCTCATTCTTAGCGAGCTCCGAGATTTCATGCTGTCCATAGATTTCAATGCGAGGAAGAACGTCACGCGGAAGCAGTTTGGAGATTTGCCCGCTCTCTTCACGCACCACAGATGGATTCGGAACAGTCCGTTCAATCACATACTCACGTCTTGCGGGACGATAGGCGCGCGCACGAAGGGTGATCTTAGTCCCACTGCGAATGACATGACGCACCATCTCAGTATGAGCCCTATGCGCATCCTCACCGATAGGCTCCAAATTGAGGACGTATCGCAGACTCTCGATGACTGTGGACTTACCGGCACCACGCCCGCCGACCAAGACGTTCAGATTCGGATTGAAATGAATGGAGGCCCCGTCAAGGAAGCCTCCTTCCCATGCAAGGGTCCAAAGTTCTGCATGCTCTTCAAGTTCAGGATCGCTGTTGAGTCTTATCCTTGAATCTGGGTCTAGAAATGCTTGCCGCAGCCCCTCGATGGTGACTTCCGACATCTTGATCCAGCAGGTCGCCGACTGGTCATCCAGGTCCTGGGGTTTTGCAACGTCCTTAGCGTTGACCACGGCCACAGCCTGCTTTTCGCCTACAGTATGGGTTCGGCAGTAGTCAGGATTATTGTTCTCCACTATGGGCCGCACACTATTCGGCAAATCACTGACTGGTCCTGGTATCTGGACGGCAAGCAAGTCCTCATTTCGCCATGCACGAATTCTCGCCTGTCCATCAAGAACCTCGAACAGTCCCTTGTCGCCAGTTATGTGCGCAGCTACGGTGATGCCCCCTTGTTCTCGGACTTTCTGGAGAACTTGCTCGAAAGACTCGCTAGACAGATCAGAAGAGGGTTCGGGACTCCGTATCCCGAACTCGCCGAGGAACCTTTCGAGCCTTTCCCCGGCAGTGTCTGGCGGGTAAAGGCAAAGTATGTGAATGCCTTCGGAGGAAGAGATTTCAAATCCGGGGAAGATCGTGATTCCCCGATCCGCAGCAGCATAGCGGAACTCTGTGACGGAGCTGACGCTGTTGTGGTCAGTGATGGCAAGGACGGACACTTCAAGCTCCACCGCCTTAGCAATGATCGCCTTCGCGTAGTCTATAGAGTTGCCGTCACGCTTCTGGCCGCGAAAGGTCTCGGCATAGTGGCTTGGGTTCACTTGGAGCGCGCACCTTAGAAAACGCGCTCCCGATGACGACGGTCGATTAGCTGCGATCACGTCCTGTCCATTCACGCTTTCCTCCAGCAATAACCGGCATTCCCTCTAATTGAATCCGCATGGGCAGGTTCAGGGCCACGCCGAAGTCGGGAAAGGATAGCTGCGACGTTGGCTTTGGCTCCTAGAATCATCCTTCACGCTCCACACGATCCATGATCAAAACAGTAGCGTGTTCAAAGTCCATCCCGAACCGCGCGCAATCGAACGGGTCGGCGTAAACGACGGCTTTATCCGGCTCCTCCGGGAAATTCATGGGCAGCCAATGTTCCATTTCTGCGTTCTCTTCTCTAAAGCGCGGCAGGACTGTCAATACCCTCTTTGCCTCAGCTACCGCCCTGTCGTAAGTGGGGTGTTCTGGTTGGTAGTCAGGAAAGGGCAGACCATGCCCCCACCCCGTGAATCCCACCCGGTAACGTACCATCTCGCTGGCAAGCCGTTTCATGTCGGCGTCGCTTAGGTCGTAGTGCTCCTGAATCGCCTCTCCGCTGATACGATATTCCCGGGCGATACCCTTCACCCGTACCTTGGACGCCTGAAGCCGTCCCTCCACGATTCGCTGACGGACAGCTTGGGGTGTGATCCCAAAGAAGCGTGCCACTTCTGGCACCGTGAACATTCTTTCACTGGTCATGGCGTTCAACCCTTGTTGCTCAGCCCTAGGCTAGGATAACCCTCCGACATCATACCCAATAGAACAAAGCAACACAAGCAAGGCAATTTGTGAAGTTTGCGATTGCACCGGGTGCGGAGCCCGGTCGACGCTTAGAAGGATGTCGTCACTGGGGGGGTGGGCAAGGACGTCGCCCTTGATACAGGATCCAGAACAAACCTGAAGGAAGTACGGTTCTCATGGGCGGTGGGCTTGGATAGGGCTGGGGAGTGACCGTAGCGGACATCCCAAGTAGTGGGATGGGTCTGGCGAAGGCTAGACAAAAGGTCGGCTCGCTCACTCTACAGATTGCCGCATCGTAGAGACAAATGATATAATCATCTGGTCAGAACGACAGGTTGGAGGCGACATTATGCGCGAGTTTCAAGCGACTGAAGCCAAGACACGCTTGGCTGAACTCCTTCGGAATGTCGAATACGGCGAGACCATTGCCATCACGCGGCATGGCAAGACCATCGCCCACCTGGTCCCGGCCCATTCTCAAGACCGGGCTGGCCGTGAGTCGGCCGTAGATCGTTTCCTGCAACGACGGGCTGGTTGGGAAAGCACCGGGATGACATCCGAAGAGATACTGGCCGCACGCCACGAAGGACATCGCATATGAGCCGTATCGTTCTGGACGCGTCGATCACAGCTGATTGGCTCTTGGACGATGAGTCCGATCCAAGAGCCGATTCCGTCTTGGCGTATCTCAGACGAGATGGGGCCATCGTCCCGCAACTCTGGCACTATGAGATACGCAACGCCCTGCTGGTAGCGGAGAGGCGAGGCCGAGTGCCGAAAGACAGCACCATGGAGCGTCTGGATTCCTTGAGAGAGTTGCCTATTCTCACCGACCAGGAGGCTGACCTCCAGGCTGCTTTCGATCTGGCGAGGGAACACGGCCTTTCCTTCTACGACGCTCTGTATCTGGAACTAGCCAAAAGGTGCAAGGGGACACTGGCCACGCTGGACACAGGACTGTCCCGGGCCGCTCTCGCTGAGGGGCTTGAGGTCCCATCTGCGTAGCGGCACATCGATATGACGGCTACGAAAGGAATCCAAGAGGGTTAAGGAGGCAAATCGGTGAGCGCCCTGAACGTCAGCAGCTTCATATGGGGCATCGCGGACGATGTGCTGCGCGATGTCTATGTGCGGGGCAAGTACCGTGACGTCATCCTCCCCATGACGGTCATTCGCCGCCTCGACGCCGTTCTGGAACCCACCAAGGACGCGGTACTCCGCATGAAGGCCCAATTGGACGACGCCGGCATAACGAACCAGGACGGGGCGCTGCGCCAAGCGTCCGGCGAGGCCTTCTACAACACGTCGCGCTTCCGGCTCCGTGACCTCACCTCCATCGGCCAGCAGCAGAGGCTCCGGGCCAACTTCGAGGCGTACCTAGACGGCTTCTCGCCCAACGTCCAGGAGGTCCTGGAGAAGTTCCGGTTCCGCAACCAGATTCCCACGCTGGTGGAAGCGGACGCCCTTGGCTTCCTGATCGAGAAGTTCCTGGACAGCTCGGTCAACCTCAGCCCCAGACCAGTCCTGAACGGAGACGGCTCTGTGCGGCTGGAGGGGCTCGACAACCACGGCATGGGCACGGTCTTCGAAGAGCTCATCCGCCGCTTCAACGAGGAGAACAACGAGGAGGCCGGCGAGCACTTCACCCCGCGTGACGTGGTGCAACTCATGGCGCGCCTCGTCTTCCTGCCGGTCGCCAACGAAATCCGGTCGGGCACCTACCTGGTCTATGACGGCGCCTGTGGCACAGGCGGGATGCTGACGGTCGCCGAGGAGACTCTGGGAGACCTTGCCAAGGAACACGGCAAAGAGGCATCTGTCCACCTGTACGGCCAGGAGGTCAACCCGGAGACCTACGCCATCAGCAAGGCCGACCTCATCCTTAAGGGCGAGGGTGGCGAGGCTGACAACATGCAGTTCGGCTCCACCCTCTCTGCCGACGCTTTCCCAGCCCACGAGTTCGACTTCATGCTCTCCAATCCGCCTTACGGCAAGTCCTGGAAGACCGACCTAGAGCGCATGGGCGGCAAGGCTGACATCACGGACCCGCGCTTCCTCGTCGAGAATGGCGGCGATGCCGACTATTCCCTCATCACCCGCTCCAGCGACGGCCAGATGATGTTCCTGGCAAACATGCTGAGCAAGATGAAACGGGACACGCCGCTGGGCAGCCGCATCGCTGAGGTGCACAATGGCAGTTCCCTCTTCACGGGCGACGCCGGGCAGGGCGAGAGCAACATCCGCCGCTGGATCATCGAGAACGACTGGCTGGAGGCCATCGTCGCCCTGCCGCTCAATATGTTCTACAACACCGGCATCGCCACCTACATCTGGGTTCTGAGCAACCGCAAGCCGGCTCATCGCCGGGGCAAGGTGCAGCTCATCGACGCCACCCAGTAGTACAGACCCCTGCGCAAGAACCTGGGCAGCAAGAACTGCGAGCTCTCCAACGAGGACATTCGGCACATCTGCGATGTCTTCTTGGCCTTCGAGGAGACGGAGCAGTCGAAGATCTTCCCCAACGAGGCCTTCGGCTACTGGAAGGTCACCGTGGAGCGGCCCCTGCGCATTGAGGACATCGACCCGGAGCGGACCTACACTGCCAAAGAAATCAAGGCGCTCAAGGACGAGGCCGAGCGATCGGAAAGCGCGCCGCGCGTGATTCGACGAGTCCACAAGAGCGGCGCAGAGCCCGACCCGTTGCGCGGCCTGTTTGCGGCCACCATCGACGGCAAGCCCGCCGTCGTGGAGTACGAGCTGGACCCCGACCTGCGGGACACGGAGCAGGTTCCCCTGCTGGAAGAGGGCGGCGTTGACGCCTTCCTGCGCCGCGAAGTGCTGCCCTACGCCCCCGACGCCTGGTACGACCCCGCCGGCGTCAAGATTGGCTACGAGTTCAGCTTCACCCGCCACTTCTACAAGCCCCAACCCCTGCGCCCGCTGGAGGAGATACGGACGGACATCCTGGCGCTGGAGCGGGAGACGGAGGGGCTGCTGGCGGAGATTGTGGGTTAATGGAGACAGCGTAAATCATGGAAGATAGTACCACTCAGATGCCGCAGGAAGAGCTAGACGTACTAGGCTGGTTCTGGTTGGCCTCACAACCTCATGACGAGATGCCGGGGCATCTCAAGTTCAACCCTAGGGACGGAGCTACCCTGGAACTGATATCTCGGCATTCTAATGAACGAGTTAACTTGGAGTTTGATGATGAAGACGGGAAGGGAGTCAGAATACTTGGTGTAGCTCCACCGGCTCAAGAGTTCACTTTGTTGGGTTGTTACTCCTATAGAGTGACTGAATCATTCATCTCTCGGTTTCTCTACAAGTCTCCATCTGTCCTTCAAGGAAAACAATTTGGAGAAGGTCAAAGCATAGATTTTGCAGCCGTCGATCTAAATCTGCGGCATTTGGAACGCTGGGTCGGCAAATCCAGTTTTGGCTTAGAATCCACATCTGAGGGTAACACACTAGTACGTGTACAATCTAGCAAAGCGACAAGCAAGATAGACGGAGTTGGAGAGTTAGTCCTCACAACCTCTCCTGAACGTGCGGTTAGATCGGGTAGCTTTGGCAGGAGTTATTCTATTAAGGACAGTTGCAGTTTCACTTTGCGCTTTGATGAAGTACAGGGTATTGAAGTCATAAGCAGGAAATATCATGACTTACAGAACTTGGTAACTATTGGTTCGGGGTCGCTGGCAGCAATCGACAGCGTACATCTATTCTCCGACAACACGTCTCAGGATCCGGTCAGATTGTACAGCCAATGGGTCGGAGTTGATATTCCATGGAAAGCCCCTAGGTTTCTGTTTTCTTATGATGACATCGGAGGGCTGGGTGGAGTCGCCCAGTGGCTTCGGGTCTCAGAGAAGTATAGGCACGTCACATATCGCCTGATGCCCAACTGGAATGTGTCATCGCCATATGTAAATTATCGTTTCAACGATGCATACATAGCTGTTGAGACGCTATTGAGGATTCGCTTGGGCAGGGAACCGTCGATGAAGAAGGACATCATACATCTCGCTAAGGAGGCTGGAAACACGTTTCTATATCTGGTGTCAGATGTTGAGAGGTGGGCACAAAGGGTAGTTGTAGACACCAGGATCAACAGGGAGGTTCATACTAAACCTTGGCTTGATTCCTCTGACGGGTCCTCCCTGTACTTCCTTGCTGAGTCGATAGTTTACTTGGTCGTGATTCATCTACTCAAAGAATGCCGAGTGCAGGATGAGGTGATAGCGAGTTTCAAGAATCAAGAAAGATTCAAGCGGTTGGCTAAGGGGCTTGAGAGATGCCTGCAGAGCTGACGCCCTACCCCGCCTACAAGCCCTCCGCCGTCCCCTGGCTCGGCGACGTGCCAGAGCACTGGGAGGTGCGGCGGCTTCGCACGGTCGCTAACGTGCTTAACGGAGCTACACCTTCCACCAACGTCCCTGCCTACTGGGATGGCGAAATCCTGTGGGTGACACCTGAGGACTTGGGGAAGCTCAGTGGTAGGTACATAAGAGCCAGCGGACGCAGAATCTCTTCAGACGGTTACAGGTCTTGTGGAACAACCCTCGCTCCAGCGTGGAGTGTGGCAATCTCCACCCGAGCTCCAATCGGACACCTCGGTATCCTCACTTCAGATGGCTGCGTAAACCAAGGCTGTCGTCTGCTCGTGCCGTGTCCTAACGTAGAATCCGAGTACCTGCATTACGCTCTGAGCGCAAGCAGGGAAGACCTAGCCGCGCTGGGGCAGGGCAGTACCTTCACCGAGTTGTCACGGGTGCATCTGGCCAGCTCCTCAATCCCTCTCCCACCCCTCCCCGAGCAAACCGCCATCGTGCGCTACCTGGACCATGTGGACCGGCGCATCCGACGATACGTCAGCGCCAAGCGGAAGCTCATCGCACTGCTGGCGGAGGAGCGGCAGGCCGTCGTCAGCCGCGCCGTCACCCGCGGCCTCGACCCCAGCGTCGCGCTCAAGCCCTCCGGCATCGAGTGGCTAGGTGACGTGCCGGCGCATTGGCAAGTGGTGCCCGTCAAACGCGCGTTCCTATCAATAGACTATGGCATATCGGAATCTGCATCCGATTCAGGTGCCATCCGCCTCCTCACGATGGGACACTTGAAAGATGGACAGGTGATAATGCCAAATGATGGAGGAGTTGATTTCGTTGCCCCGCACCTCCTTCTGCAAAAAGGTGACTTGCTGTTTAACCGCACCAATAGCCAAGAGCTCGTCGGCAAAGTTGGTCTATTCATCGGCCATGATACGCCTGTGACGTTCGCTTCTTACCTTGTGCGAATGCGTCCCCATCCAAGTCACGAACCAGAGTATCTAAACATGGCCTTAAACGACGCATCTTTCATATCACGGGCTCGTAGAGAAGCGATTCCTAGCTTGCATCAGTCCAACCTGAATCCAACAAGGTTCGGACGGATCCACATTGCCTTGCCATCGAATGAAGAGCAGATTGCTATTCTCCGTACTCTTCGGGAGAAGACTGCAAGTCTCGGAGCCGCCATTGCCGCTGCCCGACGCCTGATCGATCTGCTCCAAGAGTACCGCACACGCCTGATTTCGGACGTGGTGACCGGCAAGCTGGACGTGCGGGCGGCGGCGCAGTTGCCGGATGAAGCCGAGGAACCAGCGGAAAGTAGGCCGCAGCACACCCATAGCTACGGCATCATGGGGGAAGATGAGGGATTATGAGAAGCAGGCTTGAGTCAATAACCCTGAGGGGATTCAAGACTATCAACGACTTGGAAGGTTTCAAGCCCCGCCCGCTCAATGTATTTATTGGGCCTAATGGTGTGGGCAAGTCCAATTTTGTCTCTTTCTTTCGCATGATGAGTTGGATGCTGGCTGACCCTGGCAACCTCCAATTATTCGTGAGTCAGCAAGGAGGGGCCGGCAAGTTGCTGCACGACGGGTCAGGCATAACACGGGAGATTGAAGCCGAGTTGACGATTCAAAACGACGCCGGGGAGAACCAGTACTTTTACCGACTGGTTTACGCCGCCGGTGATACGTTGATATTTGCGGATGAAAATTACCGCTTTTCCAGGAGCACATATGGCTCTCATGCTCCATGGATTCCAACAGGCGCCGGTCATCGCGGCCCGGCCCTGATCGAAAAAGCCATCGGGGACACCACTGCTCGCGTTATACGAGACATCCTGCAAAGAATCATCGTTTATCAATTTCACAACACGGCAGACAACGCCCGAATCAGAGGCAAGTGGGCAGTAAACGACAGCCGCTATTTGAAGGAAGACGCGGGCAATATCGCCCCCTTCCTCTTTCGTCTGAAAGAGCGGGAAAGTTGGCACTACCGCCGCATCGTGGAGAATATCCGATTGATTCTGCCGTTCTTCTCCGACTTCGAGTTTGTGAACGACTACGGGCATATGCTGCTGGCTTGGCGAGAGCGGAGCAGCGACCAGATATTTGACGCTTCGCAGGCGTCGGATGGTATGTTGCGAATAATTGCCTTGGTTTCACTGCTCCTGCAACCGGAAGAAACCCTGCCGGACGTGCTGATTCTCGACGAACCGGAGTTGGGATTGCATCCCTACGCCATTACTCTGGTGGGGGGGTTGATAGGCGCTGTGTCAAAGAGTATTCAAGTGGTAGTGGCCACACAATCAACGGCACTGGTAGATTGTTTCGAGCCTGAAGACATTGTGGTGGTCGAGCGCGAAGGCCGGCAATCGGTATTCAGGAATCTTGATTCCAAAAAGCTGGAGGAGTGGTTGGAGGATTATTCGCTTTCTGAGTTGTGGGAAAAGAACGTGTTAGGTGGACAACCCTAATGTCCGTAAGGTTGCATTTCGTAGTGGAAGGACAAACGGAACGCCGGTTCGTGGAGAACATCCTGCGCCCTCACCTGGCCGACCGCTCCATCTGGGTTGCCGCCCGGTGTGTTGAGACGAGCCGGTCGCGTGGCCGAAAATACAGTGGAGGTATCCGGCATTATGCGAAGACAAAGAGGGACATTGAGCGCTGGATGAAAGAAGACCAGAACTCCGATGTTCGTTTCACAACCATGATTCTCTCGTAAAAAGTCTGTGCAGGCCTAATTAGAACAACCGTACCCACGCCTGGGTACCATATACAGTCTCTGTCCTGTATACTAGCCCAACATACTGTAGCGCTCAAGTGTGCTAAATCGTTGGAACTTCCTCAAAACGGGTTTTTACGAGGGAATCAACCATGTTCGACCTTTACGCTCTGCCAGGAGATTTCCCTGATTACGAAGATGCCAGACAAGAGCGCGATCCCTATGCCCGCGTTCGGCTTCTTGAGGATGCATTGGGGGAGGATATATCCGACCAGCGGTTCGTTCCTTACCTCCAACTCCACGAATTTGAGGCGCTTTTGTTTTCCGATCCCAAGAAATTTGGAGAGCGGTTCGACCGTCATTCCACAGGAATCAGTAGGCTTGTTCAGATCGCTGAGCAGTCCAACCCCGAACTGATCAACGATGGAAACGAAACCGCGCCTTCCAAGCGAATAATAAGAGAAATACCGGAATACGGATCTGACAAGGCATCATCCGGCCCAATAGTCGCTGAGAGGATTGGCCTGCCCACACTGCGGGGGAGATGCCAGCATTTTGCAGAATGGCTGAGCAAACTGGAAGCTCTTACCTAGGAATTGTAAATCGACAGCGGTAAACCCGACATGACCACCAACACCAACGAAAGGGAGCTCGAAACCCTCAGCCCCAACGGTCCGAGCAGCGGAACCAGCGCGCCCTCTGGGGCGCAGCTGCCCCACGATTCCGGCGAGGAGGAGCCGATAGACGGAGACGGCCTCATACTGGACAATATGTACGTTGGCTCCTATGACGCCAGTCAGTCTTTAGAAGAGGAGCCGACAATGGAAGGGGAGGTGACCGCATGACGGATTGGAGCAAGTGCCCGGCGGTGGAGAGCGTACCCGGAAGGCTCAGTGGGGCATGGGTGTTTACCCGGACCAGGGTGCCGGTATCCGCTCTGTTCGGCAATCTTGCGGCGGGGGCTACGGTGAAGGACTTCCTCGACTGGTTTCCGGGGGTAGAGGAATGGCAGGTCAAGTCGGTGCTGGAACACGAGGTCAGAAGCCTCGACGCGAAGGTCAGCATTGAAAGTCCTGTTTGATTTCCTCGTAACAAGGGGCTTTCGGGTTGGTACTGGGGAGTGAGGACGGTTTAGGTGTGGAGGGGTTGGATGTTCCGGTTGGGGCTTGTGTAGTGGCCGATGAGGTCGTTGTGGTGCGACCAACGCCGTCCGGGAAGAGATTACCGGGTTGGCAGCGTCACCCGCAAGGTCATGCAGCGGCGGGGACAGTGGCCAGGGCAGCCGGCCGGGCCAACGTCTCGTCCATCTCGATCAGTCGTGCCCCGACCATCCGCTTGACGTTGCATGCCAGGGCCTTGAGGTAGACGGCGAGCCGGACCCTCTCGCCGCCACGTACCCGTAAGCGGCCAAGACCATGGCGCCGTTTCATCTCCGAGTTCGTCCCCTCTATCCCCGCACGCAGCCCGTACCGTTTGCGCCACTGTCCGTCTGACTCTGCCGCACGCCTCCGTGCGATGTTCATCCTCGCCAGGTCCGCACTCAGCACGTAGGCTCCACCCCGTGACCACTCTCCCCCAAGCTCAGGGCGACTGCGCCACCTCACAGGACACCGGGCACGCAGCGCGCAGGGCTCACACACCGCCCGGGCGAAGTGTATCTCCACCCGCTCAGGCGCATCCTCATCCTCGTACTCCGCCACCGCCCCATGTCCCGCGGGACACACCGCACTCCTCGTCGCCATAACGTCGATGTCAAAGTCAGCAGCAGTCAGTCTGACCGGCTCATCACCACCTCCGTCGGGTTCCTTGTGCGACCGGCCACCGACCGGGCTCACCAGCTCCGTACCCCTGCGCTCCGCCTCCCATCCGTTCCGGCCAGAACCATATGACGTGTCCGCCCACAGCTCCGAAGGACCTATCCCCCGTTCACTCAACTCGTCGATCACCCGCGTCGTCACCACAGAGTCGCTGCCGCTCGATGGCGTGACCTCCACATGCGTGATCATCTGAACGGCGTTGTCGCTCTCACACGTCTCGGCCACCTGCACCTCGTATCCCTTCCCCTTGTGTCCGCTGTAGGTCACCGCAGGGTCGTGCGGTGTCTGCAGCGAGTCCGACCGCACCTCCCTCGGCTCCCTCAGCGCTATCGGCACCTTCCCCTCTGCCGCATCGTCGTCATCCGCTCCGGGACGACCGTCCCTGTGACGACCCACGTGGCACTGCTCGCGCAACAGCCGCTCCAACAGCCCGTACTCGTCCATCTGCGCCACCGCCGTCCCGCGGAACCGATCGACCAGCCGGTACACGTCGCGCGCGCACACCGACAGCCGGCGACGCCCCTCTTCCGAACGCGCGTCCTCGTATCGGGTTGCTTCTGCGGTCTCCTTCAGGTACCGCTGGGCCAGACTATCCCCAATCCCTTCTCCCAAGCCAGGGTGCTCACGGCTCACCGCCAGCAGAAACACCCGGATCGTCTCGCAGAACAGCCCCAACCGCGTCAACACCGCGATGTTGCTCATGATGTGCGTAGAGTCAACGCGCTGCTTGCCTGTACGAAGACCCAGAGCCTCGATCATCCGGTCCGTCGTCTCGCAGAACGCCAACCGCCCCCCGTCGTGCTCCATCAACCGCACGCGGAAGTTGTGCAGCGTCTTTTGCGCAAGGTGTGCCTCCTCCATCTCCAACCCCAGCGCGTGATGCCACAGCAGGTTGAACTCCAACTCCTCCAGGGCCTCGATGTCCGTCAGATCGAACATCTCCTTGAGCACCAGCACCCCGAGCACCGTCTGCACCGCGCGGTTGGGCCTGCCCATGTCCGCGCTGTACATCGCAGCGAACCGCTCCTCGTCTATCAGCGGCAGAGCCTCCTTCCGAAACACCTGCGCCCAACTCCTCCGCATCAGCCTTGCCTTCCTCGGCGTGATCAGAAACTCCGACTGCCATAAGCTCTCTTGAGGCTCTCTCGTTCGAAACATCGACTGCCTACTCCTGCTCCTGAGTCTTCTCTCCTCCACCTTCTCCAGGACCTATTATCTTCAATCCCACAACCCTCAACCACGACTTTTTACGACAGAATCCTGTTTGACCACAATACCCCAGCGCCGCTTCGAGGCTACCTTCCGGAACATAGCGTTGACACAGCCGCCGAGAGGGGTTGGGCGGAGCTAAGCAACGGGGACCTGCTGGACCAGGCCGAAAGCGAAGCATACGAGCTATTGATTACCGCCGACCAGAACATGAGGCACCAGCAAGACCTTAGCCGCAGGCCAATAGCCGTCCTCGTACTGCGTTCCAACAGGTGGCCAGATGTGCAACCGAGGATAGATGACATCCGAGCCGCAATTGATGAAATAGAACAGGGTGAGTTGAGGGAAATCCCGATCTGACGATGGACGAGGGATAGCGTGACCACCGACACCAGCGAAAGAGGCCTTGAGCGTCTCATTTGCGAGGCGCTGACTGGTGCCGACTGTGCGCCATCGCATAACGGCATGGTGCATGAGCGGCCGTCCAGCTACGGCGCGGGCTGGATATGCGGAGACCCACAGGACTATGACCGGGAATACTGCGTGGACCTTGTCCAACTCTCCGCCTTTCTGAGCGCTACCCAGCCTATCGTCGCCGAATCACTGGACCTTGGACAGGACGGTCCAACGAGGCGCAGGTTTCTGTCACGGTTGCAGGGAGAGGTCACGAAGCGCGGCACCGTCGATGTGCTGCGGAACGGCATCAAGCATGGGCCGCACCAGATCGACCTCATGTACGGCACGCCGTCGCCGGGGAACGAGAGGGCGGCGACTCTCTACACGCAGAACCGCTTCAGCGTGACGAGGCAGCTGCGGTACAGCCAGGACAATACCCAATTGGCATTGGACCTGTGCCTGTTCGTCAATGGTCTGCCCGTCGCCACCTTCGAGCTGAAGAACAGCCTGACCAAGCAGACGGTGGACGCCGCCGTAGAGCAGTACAGGCGAGATCGCAGTCCCAGGGAGAGGCTCTTCGCTTTGGGCCGCTGCCTGGCCCACTTCGCCGTGGACGATCACGAGGTGCGGTTCTGCGCCAAGCTCGACGGCAAGGCGTCCTGGTTCCTGCCCTTCAACCGGGGGTGCAACGATGGCGCGGGCAATCCGCCCAACCCCAACGGCCTTAAGACCGACTACCTGTGGAAGCAGACGCTCACACGGGACAGCCTCGTCAACATCATCGAGAACTACGCGCAGATCGTCGACAGCAAGGACGACAGGACGGGCAAGAAGCAGCGGGATCAGCTATGGCCCCGCTATCACCAACTCGACGTGGTGCGGAGACTGCTGGCCGACGCATCCACTAGAGGAGTCGGCTCCAGGTATCTCATCCAACACTCGGCGGGAAGCGGCAAGTCCAACTCTATCGCGTGGCTGGCCCATCAGCTCATCGGGCTGGAGCGGGACGACGCGCCCACCTTCGACACCGTGGTGGTCGTGACCGACCGGAGGGTATTGGACAGGCAGATAAGGGATACCATCAGGCAGTTCGCCCAGGTCGGCTCCGTCGTGGGCCATGCCGAGACCTCAGCCCAACTCCGCGCCCTCTTGCAGCAGGGCAAGCGCATCGCAGTCACCACGGTGCAGAAGTTCCCGTTTATCATCGACGCCATCGGCAACGAGCACCGGGGACGCAGGTTCGCGATCATCATCGACGAGGCTCATTCCAGCCAGGGCGGTCGCACGGCGGCGGCGATGTCCACGGCGCTTGGGGAATCCGGTAGCGATGAGGGGGACGAGACCACCGAGGACAAGATCAACCGCATCATGGAGAGCAAGAAGATGCTGGCCAACGCCAGCTACTTCGCCTTCACCGCGACGCCCAAGAACAAGACGCTGGAGATATTCGGCGCACCCGTCCCCGAAGGCGGCGCTACAAAGCACGTTCCCTTCCACTCCTACACCATGAAGCAGGCCATCCAGGAAGGGTTCATCATCGACGTCCTGAGGCACTACACGACGGTCGGCAGCTACTACCGGCTGGTCAAGAAGGTGGAGGGAGACCCGGAGTTCGACACCAAGAGGGCCGGTAGGAAGCTGCGCCGCTACGTGGAAGACCACGACCACGCCATCCGCCTCAAGGCGGAGATCATGGTGGACCACTTCCACGAGCAGGTGACGGGTCTGCGGAAGATCGGCGACCACGCTCGGGCCATGGTGGTCACGAGCAGCATCCAGAGGGCCATCACCTACTTTCACGCCATCCGTGCCTATCTGGAGGAACGGAAGAGTCCCTACCGGGCCATCGTCGCCTTCTCCGGGGAGCCTGAGTTCAACGGCGCGAAGGTCACCGAGGCGTCCCTCAACGGCTTCTCGGCGAACCTCATCCCCGAGAGGATTCAGGAGGACCCGTACCGCTTCTTGGTTTGCGCCGACAAGTTCCAGACCGGGTACGACGAGCCGCTGTTGCACACCATGTACGTGGACAAGCCGCTGTCGGGGGTGAGGGCGGTGCAGACGCTCTCGCGTCTCAACCGATCTCACCCAAAGAAGGACAACGCCTTCGTGCTGGACTTCGCCAACGACGCCGACACCATTCAGCACGCCTTCTCCGACTACTACCGCACCACCATTCTGGCGGAGGAGACCGACCCCGACCGTCTGCACGACCTGAAGGCGGCCCTCGACGGCTACCAGGTCTACGGCCCGGAGCAGGTGGACGAGTTGGTGAAGCGGTTCTTGGCGAAAGAGGATCGCGACCGCCTCGACCCCATCCTCGATGCCTGCGTCGCAGTCTACCGGGAGTTGGACGAGGATGGTCAGGTTGACTTCAAGGGCAGGGCGAAGGCGTTCCTGCGGGCCTACGGGTTCCTGGCTACCATCCTGCCCTACACCAACGCCGAGTGGGAGAGGCTCTCCATCTTCCTGACCTTCCTCGTGCCCAAGCTGCCAGCTCCAGAGGAAGACGACCTGTCGAAGGGGATTCTGGAATCCATCGACATGGACAGCTACCGGGTGGAGAAGCAGGCGGTGCAGGCCATCCAGTTGGCCGACGAGGATGCGGAGATCGGGCCGGTTCCAACCGAGGGCGGAGGGCAGAAGCCGGAGTTGGAGATGGACCGGCTGTCCAACATCGTCAGGGAGTTCAACGACCGGTTTGGCAACATCGAGTGGAAGGACCAGGACAAGATCGAGAGGGTCATATCCGAGGAGTTGCCCGCAAAGGTTGCCGAAGATACTGCGTACCGCAACGCCATGGCCAACTCCGATAGGCAGAACGCCCGCATCGAGCACGACAAGGCGCTGGAGCGGGCCATGACCGAGTTGCTGGCAGACCACACCGAGCTGTTCAAGCAGTTCAGCGACAACGAATCGTTCCGCCGATGGCTCTTGGAGATGAACTTCGCGGCGACCTACGCCGGGGCGGTCACTGCCGTTGGCGGCGCTGACCGTTGAGAGCCCCATCGTCAGCAGTAGTTTCCATGGGTCGGAGGGTAGCAGAAAGATATGGCACATATGAACAAACGGGTGAGGCAGGCACATTGGAGGGAGGCCGGATCATCCACGGGATAAGGGATATAGGAATGGGACTCATGCGCCCGCATGGAGCGTGATTCCGGCTGTGCACTGAGAGGGCCTGCGCGATGCCGCGACAGCGCATCCACCACAGCAGAGTGACCTACCAGGTCCCCCACGACTTCCCTGAGCGGCTGGAGCGGTTCAAGGAGGAGTCTGGCTTGTCGTGGGCGGAGATCATCCGCCGTCTCGACATCCACCACGAGACGATGCGGCGCTGGAGGCAGGGGAGGGCCAGCCCCAGCATGCGGAACATGATGGCGCTGGTGGCCGTGGCGAGACCCCTGGGCCTCGTCCACCTGTTCACCGACTAGGGAGTCGGCGCTCCAGCGAGCGCCTGCGGCCGCAGGCGCCGGAAACGCAAAAAGGGCGTCACACATGGCTGGGCCTCTCCCCATCCGCACCCGTCAACCCGGCGTTGCCTAACGAGAGCGGCTGCATCATCATAGGGGCATCATTGGCGGCAGCCCCGTAGGGGTCGGAGGACGGCACCACTCTGTTGGGGAGAGGCCGCAAGGAGATGGCCCGACGCGGAGTTGAGCCGGTGGAGACCGATTCGAGGTCCGGGCCGCGGGTCGTAGCCTGCGCCATCGGGGACCGCCGTCCGCGCAACGAGAAACCCGCCCAGTAGGAGAACGCCAGGACATACAGGAGGAGCGTCATGAACGAGGAGCATGACGGAACGGACCAGGGGAATCCATCGGAAGAAGAGTACCAGAGGTTCCGTAAGATGATGGACGGCATGGGTCGCGAGGACCTTCGCCGGATGGTCGAGCGTCTGACGGAGGCTATCGAGGCGAACCCTCGCGACACCGAAGCCCTGAGCGCCAGAGGGCTGGCATACGGCGAGCTGGGAGAGCACCGCCTGGCGGTAGAGGACTATGGCAGAATCATCGCCCTGGACCCCGGCAACACGGGCGCCCACCTCGACCGGGCCCGCTCCTACGCCAAGCTGGAGGAGCACCGCTTGGCGGTGGAGGACTACGACGCCGCCATCCGCCTGGCCCCAGGCGACGCGGTGGCGCACTACAGCCGGGGGGCGTGCAAGGCGGAGCTGGGCGACTTGGCCGGGGCTATGAGCGACTTCGACGTGGCCGTCACCCTGGCCCCCGGCGACGCCGACGCTCACTACAACAGAGGGTTGACCCACGTGGCGATGGGCAAGCGCCACCGGACGGTGAAGGACCTGAGCAGGGCCATAGATTTGGACCCCAACCTCGCCGACGCCCACTACCACAGGGGCATGGCATACCGCGACATGGGCCGGATGGACAGGGCGCTCAAGGACTTCGGCGCCGCCATCGAGCTCGAACGGAGCTTTGGCCTCGCCTACTACGCCAGGGGGATCACCAACGTCAACCTCGGCGCCCACGAGGCCGCGCTCGGCGACTTCGACGCCGTGCTGGGACTCGACCCCGACAACGCCTCGGCGCTCCGGGGCAGGGGCATCGCCTTGGGCAGCCTGGGGCGATACGACGAGGCGGTCAGGGACTTCGACCGGTCCCTGGAGCTCGACCCCGGCAACGCCGAGACCCTCGCGGCCCGGGGGCTGGCCCACACCAGCCTGGAGCGGCACGAGCTGGCGATAGAGGACTACAGCAGGGTCCTCGACATCGACCCCCGCAACAGGGACGTCCTCTACAGCCGGGGGATCGCCCGCATGTACGCGGCCCGGTTCGAGAGCGCCCTCGAGGACTTCGAGGCCATCATCGGCATCGAGCCGGGCCACGCCGCGGCGCGGGAGGCGAGGGAGCTGGCCCGCGAGGCGCTGGGCAAGCGGGGAGGCGCGGGCGAGGGGCAGGCGGCGCGGTGGCGCCGCGCGGACGTGAGAGCCGAGGGCGCTTTGAGCGCCCGCTGCCCCTGCTTCGGGGATGTCGAAGACGGGCGATGATTTCGGGCAACAAAAAAGACCCGCACATATGGGAAGCCTGGGGAGGCCATCGTCGCATCGACGATGGCCTCCCTCTTGAGTGACGGTCCTGGCATCCAGGCCGACCGGCTTTTCCCGCTTTTCGCGTCTCTATGCGGCGGCCGGCTCCGGCTGCTTCAGCATGACGGAGTAGCCCCGCTCGACGACGTGGGTCACCGACAACCGTCCCATGCCGTCGTACCCGGCGCGGTAGGCGAACTCCGCCTTCGCGCCCCAGGGCACCCGGCCGCCGACCCGAACGGTTCCGCCGACGGTCCTGCTGCCGCGTCCGGGTCCACCGGCGCCGCGCACCACCATCCCGCTCCGCTCGCCCTTCCGCCAGCCCAGCACCTTCACCTCGGCGGGCATAACGCGCTCCGCCTTCGTGGGCTGGAACAACACCCCGTGCAGCTTGCTGAGCACGACCGGCGACGGGTTGTTCCTACCGTTCATGATCTGCGAGAGATGGGCCGAGCTTATGCCCGCTCGCCGAGCGGCCTCGTTCTGGCTGATGCCGTGGGCGTTCATCCGGTCCCACACGGCCTCCCGGTCGATGCAGGCTGGTTGCGCGACAGCGACCTTGGCCGGAGCCTCCAGCATCGACTCCATCCTGGCCTGGACCTTCACGCCCATGTTCCTATGACCCCGCGCCACCATTGACATGTAGCTGTAGGAGACGCCTACGCGGTCGGCTAGGTCCCGCAGGCTCAGACCCAACTCCCTGGCCCGCTCCCTGATGAAGCTGCTCCCCCCGCTCACCACGCCTCCCTCGCGGTTGGCGCACCGTGCGGGCTCGATCTTCGCCGGGGCCTTGAGCGCCGACTCGACCCGCGCCTGGACCTTCACCCCCATGTTCTTCTGACCGCGGGCCACCTGGGTCATGTAGCTGGCGGACACGCCCGCGCGGTCGGCCAGCTCCTGCATGGTCATGCCCAGCGTACGGGCGCGCTCCCGGATGAAGCTGCTCTCCCCGGTCACAACGCCGCCCTGGCGGTAGACGATTCCCTGGCCGGGGACCTCTCCCAGCGCCGCCGCGACCCTCTCGCGCATCTTTGGCGTCCACGGCCTGCCCCCGTTCGCAATCTGCGACAGGTATCCCGCGGACACGCCCATCTTCTTCGCAAGCTCCTTCATGGTGAGCCCGCGCCGCCTCGCAGCCGCCCTCAGTTCGCTCTCCGCTCCCGCCGTCCTCGCCGTCCTCGTTCCGGTTGCCATCGTTGCCATCGTCATCGGTCCGTCCTCCTTCATGTGTTGTGGTGCCTTTGGCCTGCGCCCGCTTGCGGGCAAAGAAGAAGGGCCGCCCCCGTGTGTGGAGACGACCCTTGTGAATGGGGATGTGTTGTGAGAGCCGGAGGCCCCGCCGTCAGCGGCGATGGACCTCGTTGACGTGCATGGAATCCTCCTTTCAGTTGCTGACCCCTGCCGGACATCCATGGCGGGTGTCGTTGGTGATGGGTTGACGCTGGTCGCACTCCGCCCACGATCGGATGCCGGACGCGGGAGACGGAGTGGGGTGAGAGAGGACGCAGCTCGCCCAGGGTGGATACCCGTCAGGGGGGAACTGCAACGAGGGGAGCGGCTGTCCTAGGGCTTCATCGGAGGCCAGCGCATGAGAGAAGACGCAGCTTGCCCAGGGTGCGTAGAGTCAGAGTTGAGGAAAGCTGCGGAGACGTGAAGCGGCCAGCCTGCTCAGAATGGCAGACTGCGATGATATGTCCGAGCCATCTCGGGTCGGGTCTGACCCTTTCGCAGACTGGCTGTGATGCCTTACGCCGGATCTGTCGACTCGACCGAGATGGCCAATACACGCCAACGGCTATGGGAGCAGTGACCTTATAGGAGCCTGGCTTCAGGCCTCTTCGCAGTCTTGTCCGCTCTTTTGGCCGATGCGCATCCTTGAGGAGGCAGGAATGTCAGCAGTCGCCGTTCCCGAAGTCATTCGCACGGTCCAGGTGGTCATCGGAGTCGACACTCACCAAGACAAGCATGTGGCAGTACCCATTGACCAGCAGGGCGTGGTCTGGCCGAGTATCACGCGCCAGCGACCAGTCATGGCTATGGGGAGCTGGAACGGTGGTCCAGAAACCTAGGCGAGGTTCACGCCTTCGGGGTCGAGGGAACGGGTTCCTATGGCGCTGGACTGGCCCGGTTCCTGATCGGTCGAGGCTTCAGTGTCGTCGAAGTCAATCGGCCTGACCGCTCAGTCCGCTATCGGAAGGGGAAGAGCGATCCTACCGATGCGGAGATGGCGGCGCGCGCGGTGCTGGCCGGAGTAGCCGACGCCACTCCCAAATCGGGCGAGGGCGAGGTCGAAATGCTCCGTATGATCAAGTGCGCAAAGGACTCGGCCGTCAAGGCCCGCACACAGGCCATCAACCAGATGAAGTCGCTGGTTGTCACGGCCCCTGCCGAGTTTCGCGAGACGCTCGATGGCCTCTCCGCCGACGCCCTCGCTGCACGCTGCAAGAGCTTCCGTTCCGGTCGCCTGGACAATCCCGCGGCTGCGGCCAAGCACGTTCTTCGCTCGCTCGCCTGCCGCTACCATCAACTCAGCAAGGAGATCCACGACCTTGAGGCTGATCTCGAACAACTCACCCAAGCGGCAGCACCAGCCCTGCTCAGCGTCTTCGGTATAGGACCCGACACGGCGGCAACTCTCCTGATCGCTGCCGGGAGTAACCCGGAACGTCTCTATTCAGAGGCTGCGTTCGCCTCGTTGTGTGGGGTCAATCCGATACCCGCATCCTCTGGAAAGACCAACAGGCATCGGCTCAACCGTGGCGGCGACCGACAAGCCAACGCGGCTCTGTATCGCATCGTTCTCGTCAGGCTTCGTCATGATCCCAAGACAAGGGCATACATGCGTCGCCGCACCACTGAGGGCTTGAGCAAGACCGAGGTCATACGCTGCCTCAAACGCTACGTCGCTCGCGAAGTCTTCCCTGTCTTACTGAACTCTGTCGAGGTGGTTGGACGGGCGGCTTGACATCTATAGGAGCATCCGGCGCATGGTGAGGCGGCTGCCCTGCAACATCGGTCGCAAGCCAGCACATGTCGAAGCTGCGGCCCGGCTGCGTGTCAGCAATGCCGCGGGCATGAGGAGCCGGTCGGGGCGACAGACCTGTTTGCAACAGGCAAGCGCACTCCGACCGGCTGGTTGAGGACGAAGCGCAAAGGGGGGCGCTCCGTCCCAGTTGCCCGGCGGAGGAAGCGATCAACTCCGATTCGCCAGACTGGTGTCCAGCGGGAGAAGGGCTTGTCACTCCAACCGCCGGACTGGACCGAGGACGAAGGACCGGGGTCAACTCCGTCGTATCGGCCCGCGCTGCCTGCGAAGGACCAGCCTCAACTCCGCTTCAGCAGCATTCCCTCGTGGGCGACCGGGGGAGAGCGAATCATCCTCCAGTCGGACCCGTGCAACAGGGATCATGCACCCAGGTTTCTATGGTCGGAAACCTTGGAGAAAGCCAAACAGTGAGGCTAGTATCACCGCTCCGAGACTCGCAAAAGAGGGCCTGCAACACCCCTTTCGCAAACTGCCGCAAGATCGTTCACAAAAGTTGACTACAAGCCCTCCGCACACCAGGCCCAGCTACCGCCACCACAGTCCGAAGGTCAGCCTGTTCAGAAGCTCCCGCCTTTTGGTCGCTCTCCGCGTGTCGAAGAGCGCCGTCCTGCGCCAGTTGATCTGCCCGTCGCGGTCGAACCCCCGCAGCGGCCGCTTCTCCGGCGGAAGCGTCATCCCGTGGTCTTCGAGCAAGGCCAACTCCACCACCCGCAGGCGCTCCTCCTCCTTCAGCCACCCACGGCCCCTCCCCTCGTTGGGGTGAGCGTCCTTCAGCTCCCGCCACTCGACGATGAGCGCCCACGCATCGCCGAACACCTCCTCGTCGTCCTCGGCGGGCTCACGCGTCACGAGGTCGGGGTACTCCCGCCGCACCGTGGGCCTCGACGAAGGCTTGCTTCCAGCGTCCGCCGCACCGCTCTCCGACCGGGAGGGACCGGCGCCGGCATGACCGGCCCCGGTCCCCTGGGCATCGCTGCTCTTCAGCGCTTCAACCCGGCCCTCGACGGCAGCTATCCGCCTGCGCAAGTCCTTGCCCAGGGTGTCATATCCCTTCGCCATCTCGTCACAGCCCTTCTCCAGCGCCTCCACCCGCTTCTCCAGCCTGTCGTTGCGCTCCCGCTGCCGGGCCGCCGCAGAGCCGACGCCCTCCTGCAACGCCCGCTCCAGAGCCTGACGCACCCGCCGGGACAGCTGCCCCGTCCTCGCGCACTCGGCCACCGTCCGCTGGTCCAGCTCCAGCACCCGCGCCGCGCCCTTGAAGCCCTTGTCCCGCACCAGCTCTTGCAGCAGCGTCATGAGCCGCATGTGGTGCATATTCTCGATGTCCTTGCTGTCTTCGATGCCGTGTTCGGTGGTCTTCATGGCTCTTTTCTCCCTCGCCGAATCTCTCCTGAGCTAATGTCCGGCCCTTCCAGCGGCCTCTGACCACGGTTTTCGGGGACGTCATGCACCCCCACTTCAATCGCATTTTCCTGGGCCTAATGTCATTGGGACGCCGCTCCAACCGAACCGCCGATGTCATTCCCCACGTTTGGCGATGTCATTGCCGTCCGGAACGCCATCATTCGACAAAGTGTTTCCTGTTTACGTCCTGTAGGGGGGTGATTTACCCCTGTTTCAGCTTGCCCACGACCCGACTTGCGGCTTCCCGACCAAACTCAAACTCCTGTACACCCCCAATACTGCACGAAAGGGGCCGAAAAAAAGAGGGTCTATAGCCCCCCGCATCCCTGCGCAGAGCCACGGGGGAACGGCCCGTAGCGCCCCGCATTGCTGCGCAGAGTCATGAGGGGTCTTATTTCCAGTTTCATTTGCTCACACTTTTTTGCGACCGCCGTAATTCGGCCATTGGCGGCAGACCGCAGAAGAGAGGTAAACGAAGGTGGCGCTGAGATCGAAGCTCCGGTCCATTAGACGGCTCTTACCCCTGGCAGCCGCGCTGCTTCTGGCAATCCCCGCGAGCAACATCGCCCTGGCCCAGGTCCCGCCCGACGAGCTGACCCTCGTCAACGCCGACCGGGACTTCGTGGAGCGAAAGAAGAACGGAGAGTTCGTCGCCCGACCCATCTTCGACCGGGAGATCGCCGGCCTCTTCTATGCCGTCCGGGATGCCGACACCGGCGACTGGATAAGCGCCATGTACCGGGTCAAGGGCGGGGAGAAGAAGCGCTCCGACGGCTGGGAGTACTCGTGGGAGTACCCCGACCTGGACGATCACCCCGATCTCGACCGCGACCGGGCCTACCTGCTGGTCATGCTGGCCGAGGCCGAGGACGGCAAGAGAGGCGAGTTCTACGCCGTCGTCCCCATCCACCAGCCAGGGCGCATCTGGGACAAGATACTGTCCGCCCTCAACCCCGGACGGTGGGCGAGGGCCTTCGCCGGCTGGATGATCGAGGGGGTCCACGGGACCCTCTGCGGCGTCGTGGAGCGGGCGTCGGGCGAGGACGCCTACAACTGCCGGAGGGATTCCGGCAGATGAGCGACATCCTCACCGGCACCCCTGCGGACCTCACCTACGCCCACGACCTGGTGCGCCAGGCGTGGATGGTCGTCTGGGCCGTCACGTCGGGTGCCCTCGTGGTGATCCTCGGCTGGATGGGGCTGAGCTTCATCATGGCCGAGCACCTGGGGACCCGTCAGGCAGGCTGGCGGGAGATGGTCCCCCGCCTCGTGCTCGGCCTCGTGGCCGCCGCGTCGTCACTGTGGTGGTGCGCCCTGGTCCTGGATGTCGCCGACGCCGTGTCCGGCTTCATAGCCGTCTCCCTCGACGTCACCCCCGGAGACATGCTCCGCTCGACGCTTCGCACCCTGATGACGGCGGTGGAGGCCGGGAGCGTGGGCATGGCCCTCCTGCTTGCCGTCCTCTACCTCGTCTACGGCTTCTTCGTCCTCTACGTCATCGTGCAGATGGTGCTGCGCCTGGCCCTCATCGACGTACTGCTGGCCCTGGCCCCCATCGCCCTTGGGCTGTGGATTCTGCCCCACACGGCGGGCTGGGGCCGCCACTGGCTCCGTCTCTTCATGACGACCACCTTCCAGCAGGCCATCCAGCTCATCGCGTTGGCCCTAGGGTTCGGCTTTTTGAACGAGGTCGCCGCCATCGCCGCCTTCGAGCCGGTGCAGGACCTGATCTGGAAGCTCCTGATGTCCCTGGCATTCGTCTACATGGCGACCCGGGTGCCCTCGATGCTCGGCAACGCCGGGACCTTCGACTCCTGGCTCTCGATGCTCTACTTCGGCATGAACCTGCCCTCGTCGCTGGTGCGCTCGGCCCGGACCATCGGGCTGGTGGCGGGCGGGCCGGGGGGCATGGCCGTGGGAGCGATGGCGGCCAGCGCGGGCGTTTCGGCTGCCGCCAGCGGCCTCAGCTCGGCGGCCTCGATGGCGACCCCATCGGCAGGCGGAGACGGAGGCGGAGCGCCCAGGAGCAGCGGGGAATAAAGACAGACATGCGAACGACAGCTTTCGTGTCGATAGGCAACGCAAGGGAGGGGGACGAGATGTGCAGGTAACGGAGCGAACCGACCCCGACCGGTAGAGACGAGCGGAAGGCTCGAAAAGCAAAGAGGAGTGAAACGAATGGAAGACCTTACACAGACCATATCGAACCTGGTGGGAATCCTGCTGGGCGTCGTGGGCGCCATCGGCGTCGGATTCTTCATCTACGGCGCGTACCTGTACCTGACGGCATCGGGAGCGCCCCACCAGATGGAGCGGGGCAAGAGCGCAATGATGACCGCCCTGGCGGGCATCGTCCTGGCCCTGGTCGCCTACGGCGTCGTGGAGTTGGTGATGAACGCCGTCGTGGACCCGGGAATCGAAATCGACGACGTGCTGCCCGAACCCACACCGCCATCGGACAGCTAGGCCGACGTGAGAAGGGAGGAACAGACCATGAGAGAACACGAGGTGCCCACCCACGTGGGGGCAGAGGACAGGGTTCTGCTGGGGTTCACCTTCCCGCAGATCGTGGCGGTGACGGCGGTGTGCGCCATCTCCTACGGCGCATACCGCTACGCCCCCGTTGGCCCCTCCGAGGTGCGCATGGCCCTGGCCGTGGTCTTCGGGCTGGTCGGCGTGGCGATGGTGGCGGGGAAGATAGGCGGTCGGCGGCTGCCCCTGGTGGCCGCCGACCTGCTCAAGTACCGGCTGGGGGCGCAGCGCTACGCCGGGCCGGTGTCCCAGCTGGTGAGAGCCGAGCCGCCCGCGCCGGCCCAGCCGGTGCGGAGCGGCCCCGGCCCCCTGCGCCTGATGGCGAAACGCGCCGGACGCGGCCTGGGAAGGCTGCGCAAGAACAGGAAGCGGCGCAAGGACAAGGAGCGCCGCAACGGGCGGATGCGCTGGTTCGGCAAGCGCAGGGGCAGGGACGGCGGGAACCGCCACGGCCAAGACCACCGGGCCGAGACGCTTCAGAGCAGGAGCCGGAAGCCCCGCCGTGGCATGTTTGCCTTCGCGTCCCTGGCCATCCTGGCGGCGGCCGTGGTGACCGTCCCACAGGTCGCCCTGGCTGACGACCACGAACCCTGGCGGGACGAGATCGACTTCGAGGTGCAGGAACCGGTTGAGGGCCGCAGGATATTCGTCGAGGGGCTGACCGTCTCCGGCGACCGCGCCACCGCCCTGGACATCCGGGTGCGGGCCTTCGGCGGGCCGGAGGGGAGATGGCTGCGCTTCTGGGGTTCGGCAAGCCTGGCCGAGGGGGAGCGGATCGACTACGCGCTCCCCCTCCACGGCCCGGCGCCGTCCTTCACCGTCTCGTGGGAGGAGGCGCTGGGACAGGCCGGGGCGCTGACCTTCGAGGAAGCACAGCTTCCCTTCCCCCTGCCTGTCGTGGAGGGCGAGCTCTGCAACGTCAGGCTTGCGTCCCTGGGCTGGACGCCCGGAAGCGTCGAGGGCGCGGTCGAGTCGGAGTGCGTGGCCCGCGTCGAGGAGCCGGTCGAGCTTCAGACCGTGGCCGGGCACGAGAGCGTCACCGAGACGGCCCTGAAGGACGCCCAGGTGACGGCGATCACAGGGACGCTCTCAGCCGCGACCGGCGCGTCGCGAACGAGTGAACCCTTCGTTCCCAACGGCGAGACCCGGTTCAGGCTAGACGTGCCCGCAGGCGAGGCGATTCACGCCGTGAGCGTGGACGTGAGCCTGGAGGCAAGCCTCCGCATACCCATTCCCCCGCTGACGCAGCTCACCCACCACCCGGAGCGGGTCGAACACGTCACCAGGACCGTGCACCTCCATCGCCCGGGGGACAGCGACTCCGACAGTGAGACGGCAACGGCCACCTGCGAGGACGGCGCCACGGCGTCCGCCACCGCGACGGCGTACGCCTACGTCCCCAGCGCCACCATCGCCAAGGAGGTGACGGTGACCATCGTCCACCCCGAGCACGTCAAGGCCGAGACGGTGGAGAGGTCGCCCATCGCCAGGACCAGGGACGAGACCCTCGCCCTTGCGTCCGCTGTGGGGGCCGACGACCCGTTCGAGGCCCTGGTCCTGCCGGAGCCCCAGCCCGAGGACCCGCCCGCCGAGCAGACGCCCGCGGGCGGCGACCCCGCATCCAGTGCGGGGCAGGCTCTGAGCGACTGGTTCCGTAACCTCGGATGGGAGTGGCCCCCCAGTCGAGCTGAGGGCAGGCTCTGGTGAGGCGGGCCGCGACGCTGCTGATTCTCACCGGCGTGGCGCTCGTGTTCACGGGGGCTGCGCCGGAGGAGCGCGACACGATGCTGGAGCAGTTCGACCGCGTGCTCACCGCCATGTCCTACGCCGCCGCCGGATTCGCCGTCTTCGCCATCGTCTGGGCCGGTTTCATCCTGATGGCCGAGGGGGGCGAGGAGCGCGGCGGCGGCAGGGCAAAGGCCGCCGTCGTGCTGGCGGTGGTCGGTCTGGTCCTGGTGCTCTCGGCCAAGGGCGTCGCCGCCCTGCTAAGCCACGGCGTCATCCCATCCTTCCCAACACCCTAGAGCAAAGGAAGACACGCTGTTGAAAGAGCTTATTAGACGACTGACCAGACGAGGAGCGCAGGGGCCGCAAGAAGGCCCCTCCGGTCCCCAGGAGACGCCCGGAGCCGAGGCCCAGCCATCCCCTCCCAAGCTCCCGCCGGAGCTGCCCCTCTTCTTCATGCTGTCGCACCTGGACGACGACGGGCCGGTGCGCCTGGACGGGGTGAAGCTCGGCGTCTGCGAGGTGATGGGCCTTGAGATCGACGAGCCGAAGCTGGGGGCCTTCGCCGGGGCGCTCAACGCCCTGGACTTCCCGGCGCAGCTGCTCATAAGGCAGCACCCGCCGCGTTTGGCAGGGATGAGAGAGAAGCTGCAACAGGCACAGCCGGAGGACCTTCCGCCGCAGACCAGAGCGGCGGCTGAGTCCCTTGGGCGTCTGCTGACCGACCTGGAGTCCCGCGACGGCATCCTCGACCGGCGCTTCTACGCCGTGTGCGAGTTCGGGCGCATCGACGACCTGCGGGGCCTGCTGGCAAGGGCCGGTCTGTCCGTCCACCCCCTCAGAGGCCGCCAGCTTCGGATGTTTTTCGTAGCAGCCGCCCTGGGCGGCTCACCCTCCGAGCTTGACGAGGAGACGCCGGTGGAGGTGGAGATAGGCCGCCGCGACATGCGCATAGGCGGGACCCTCGTGCGGTCGCTCCACCTGGGCAAGTGGCCCCGGTCGCTGGCCCCCGGTTTCCTGCAAGGGCTGATGGCGGCGGGAGCGCCGATGGACCTGTCCGTCCACGTCGGCCCGATACCGGCGGAGCAGGCGGCGAGGACGCTGGAGTGGCAGAAGGTCCGCTTCGAGTCGGCTCAGTCCCTCTCCTTCAAGCGGGGCCGCACCATGTCCCCGGAGGCGGAGATTGCCCTGGAGGACGTGACGAGGCTCAGGGACGAGGTGCAGAGGGGCAGGGAGAGGCTGTTTCACGCGTCGCTGTCCGTCACGCTCCACGCGAGGGACGAGGCGTCCCTCAAGGAGATGACCCAGCGGGCCAAGGCCCACTTCGCCGCGACGCTCGGCAAGCTGGACAACCTGGCCTTCCGACAGCGCGAGGGGCTGCTTTCGACATTGCCCCTGGCCCTGAACGCCGTGGCCGAGTGGCGCAGCCTCGACACGTCCAGCATAGCCCGGCTCTTCCCCTTCTCGCCCCCAGACCTGGACACGCGGAGCGGCACCCTCTACGGCATCGACCTGCGGGCCTGCTCCCCGGTGGTCTACGACCCCTGGGACGGAACGCACCTGAACGCCAACACCGCCGTCCTCGCAAGGTCGGGCAGCGGCAAGAGCTTCGCCACCAAGCTGGGCGTGCTGCGCGGCATCACGGCCTACGTCATCGACCCCGAGGGCGAGTACGCGGACATGGCCCGCGCTGCGGGCGGCAGGGTGCTGTCGCCGGGCGTCCCCGGCGAGGGAATGAACCCCTTCGTCATCGACAAGGGCGATTCAGAAGAAATGCTCCAGCGCATCGGCAGCCTGAGAAGGCTGATCGAAGTGATGGTGGGAGAGAGCCTCGGCGCGGAGCGCCGCGCCTCCCTCGACCACGCCCTGGCGGGCTACTACGCCAAACCCCGCGAGCGCACCGGCTTCAGAGATTTCTACAAGTACCTGCAAGAGAGCGAGGCGGGAGACCGCGACCCCGAATCGAGTTCGGGGCAGGCTCTGGCCCGCCTGCTCAGGCCCTTTGCCACCGGCAGCCTCCGTCATCTGTTGTCCGACGAGGGCGACGATCTGCTCGGGAACGAGGCCCTCGTCACCGTCTTTGACCTGCGGCTGCTGGAACCGGAGCTTCGTCCCGCCGCCGCGATGGTCTGCACCGAGACGGTGTGGGCGGCGGCGGCCCAGGACCCCAAGCCCCGCCTACTGGTGGTGGACGAGGTGTGGAGCATCATGCAGCACCCCGAAGGGGCGGCCTTCATGGTCAGTATGGCGAAGCGCGCCCGCAAGCACCGGCTGGGACTCCAGTTCATCACCCAGGATGTCCAGGACCTTCTGTCCGAGGACTCTTCACGAACGATCACCGGACACTCCGGTAGGGCGCTCCTACAGAACGCCGCCTTCAAGCTCCTCCTCCAGCAGGACGCCGCCGCCATCAGCACGGTGGGCGACGCCTTCGACCTGCCCGAGGACCTTCAACGCTGGCTGCTTTCCTGCCCCAGGGGAGACGGCCTGTTGCTGGCAAAGGGCAACCGCTTCCCCCTGCGCATCGAGGCCACCCCGGAGGAGACGGCGGTCATCGAGTGGCGGCCGGGCGGCCACAGGTAGGACGGGCGAGAACGCCGAGAAGACCCCATAGAGAAAGGACTATCACATATGAAGCTGAACCCGAAGGACATCCTGTTCGGAGACGACACCGAGAAGAAAGGCCCCGTCCTGCTGGCGGTGACGCCGCCGCGAGCCGGGGAGCGCACGCTGCTGGGCGTGGAGAACATGCTCGGCTCCATCGCGGTGCCCGAACCCTTCTCCCTGGAGCTGGCGGGGGACATGGACGGCGTCACCCTCATGGCCCGCTGCCTCGACGACGAGGTCGTGCGCGGCCAGCTGTCGGCTCACTATCCCCAGGCCCGCATCCGGAAGCTGGACCCGGACGACGATCCCCTGCGCATGGGCGAGGGCGAGCAGGCGTGGAGCATGACACTGCGGGCCGACGGCCCCGAGTACGTGCCCCTGAGGACCTTCCGGGACGACGACCTGCTCGACCCCGGCTCCGATCCCCTCATCGCCCTGATGGGCGCACTGACTGCCCTCCACGAGGGGGAGCGCGTGGTGGCGCGGCTGATGCTGCGCTCCCTCGGCCCAGACTGGTCGCAGCCCCATCTTGAGAAGGCCCACAAGAGACCCGGCATGGAGCCTAGGGAACCCGCCTACACCTACCAGACCAAGCCGTTGCAGATGGACGGCATCACGATGGCCGTGCTGGGCATCGGCGCTCTCGCCGCGCTGAAGGGCTACCTGTGGGTGCAGGACGGCGAGATTTGGAAGGCCGTCCTCCTGGGAACGGTCACGGCCCTGGGGCTGGCGGTCGGCGGCTGGGGATGGTGGCGGTGGAAGAAGGCCCGCAAGCGCGTCGAGGACCCCATCCTGATACAGGAGAAGGTCTCCCGCATCGCCTTCGACGCGGAGATACAGGTGTCGGCGATCCTGCCCGCCGACACGGGGCAGGTGCGCGCCAGGGAGCTTCTCGGCCCGGTTGCCGCCGCCTACCGCCACTACGACAACCCCGCCGGGGCGCGGTTCAAGATGGGCAGGGTCCGGCCCGCCGCGCCCGACCCGGAGATGCTGCACCCGTCCGGACCCGGCCTGTTCGGCGGGCGCAGCGTCCTGGGCGTCCGCGAGGTCGCCTCGCTGTGGCACCCGCCCGGAGCGGGCGACGAGACGCCGCTGGTGGAGCGGTCCGGCGCGAGGGCGCTCAGCCCCTCGGCCAAGGGCGTCCGGGGAGGGGCGCTGGTGGGGGACACCACGGCGGGAGCCAAGCGGGAGATCCGCTTCCCCGAAGACCTGCTCAGGCGACACCACCTCTACGTCGCCCGCACCCGCATGGGCAAGTCCACCCTGATGCACCACCTCGTCACGCACAAGATGCGGGAGAAGGCGGCGGGCAGGGACCCGGACGCCATCGTCGTCATTGACCCCCACACCGACCTGGTGGCCGGCATCCTCGAGCACGTACCCGAGTCGCTGGTAGACAGCGTTCGTCTGATAGACCTGTCCGACGAGTCCCGCTCCCCCGGCATCAACCTGCTCGACACCCGCATCTTCGCGGACCGGGACCGCACCGCCGACTCGGTGGTCAGGGTGGCGAAGGGCCTGTGGGAGCAGTGGGGGCCGAGGATGCAGTCCATATTGGAGTTCACCGTCAAGACCCTTCACGAGGCCAACGAGCAGGTGGAGGCGGAGGCCCAGTACACCATCCTCGACGGGCTGCGCCTGCTGTCCAACGAGCCATTCCGCAACGGGGTGCTGGCGAAGATCGAGGACCCCTATCTTCTTGAGTGGTGGGCGCGTGACTTCGGAAGCTGGCACCGCCAGTACCGCGCCGAGGCCCTGGCCCCCGTGCAGACCCGCCTCTCCTACTACGCCTCCTCGAAGCGGGCAAGGGCCATCCTGGGCCAGCGCCGCTCGACCATCGACCTGCGCCGGACGATCCACGACGGCGGAATCCTGCTCGTCTCCACCTCCCAGGGCACCGTGGGCAGGGACGTGGCCGCACTGGTCGGGGCGTCGTTGCTCAATCTCGTGGACGCCGTGATACGGGAGCAGGGAAGCCTGCCTCTCAGCAGGCGCAGAGGGGCGTTGGTCGTCGTGGACGAGATGCAGTCGATGCCCGGCGTCGATTACGAGTCGATGCTCAGCGAGCTCGGGAAGTTCGGGGCGTCATTCGTGCTCGCCACCCAGAGCCTGGCCAAGCTGGACGACCTCTCCCGAACCATGCGGGACACCCTCCTCGCCAACGTGGGCTGCCTGGCCGTCTTCCAGGTGGCGGGCAACGACGCCAGGACGCTGGTGTGGGAGCTGGGCAAGGACCGGGTGAGCGAGGACGACATCGTGTCGCTGCCCGTCCACCACTGCTACGTCCGGGCCACCGTGGGCAAGGAGCGGATGCCCGCCTTCTCGATGATGGTCAGGAAGCCCGAGGAGGGAGACGCCGACACCGCCGCCCGCATCCGCGCGGCGGCGTCCGCATACACCGTCCCCGCACGGCAGGTCGCCTACGGCGACGCCGAGGGCGACCTGAAGGTGGAGGAGTTCCGCAGGGGCGTCGACGAGCTTGGGAAGGACGACGGACAACAGAAAGAACGAGAAACAGAGAAGAAACCGGACGCCGAGCAGGGGCCGGAGCGCAGGAGTCGGCGGAGCAGGCGGAAAGAGGCTGGAGAATGAGACCCGAAAGATGCGAACCCGACCTGCTACGCGCCCTGGCGTCCATGCCCTTCCTCAACCGGCTGGAGATGGTCGCCGTCACCGGCTGGTCCAGGGGCGCGGTCTACGAGGCCGTCGAAAAGCTGGAGTCCGGCGGGCTCTGCGCCTCCGTGCTCCACGCGACGGTGCTGCTTCCCCAGGCGCGGAGGTTCCACCTCACCGCCGCGGGCCTGCACAGGCTCGCCGAGGAGGAGGGCATGGCCCCCGACGAGCTGGTGCGCCACTGGCCCGTCTCGGCCCAGTGGCGGCGCAGCCTGATGGAGCGCCTCGACGCCGTGGCATCGATCTACGGCGTCGCCTCCGCCGTCTCCGACGTGGCGTTCCCCGTCCGCTTCCACTGGTACCGCTCCATCCCCCTGGACGCCGCCATGACCCTTCCCGATGGGAGGACCGTGGGCGTCGTCAGGCAGGGACTCACCGCCTATAGGTCGGGCTTCGCCAAGCGCCTCTGGCGGCTGCGCGACTGGCCGATGCCCGGAACGGTGCTCGTCCTCGCTGCCGACGAGGTGCGGATCAAGCACGCGCGCAGGGCGCTCTCGACCACCGACGTGCCGGCGCTGCTGGCCCTCGAACGCGATGCGGTCCCGGCCGGAGCGGGCGAGCCGGTATGGAGCCCGCCCAGGATCGGCGCATCCGTCGCCCTGCGCTACGCCCTCGATCGGGCGGCCCCCGGCGGCGGGCTGCCGCTGGAGCCGGAACCCGGACGGGCCGACCCGCCCGCCGACCTGCCCGACAGGGCCGCCGCCTCGGACATGACCGACCAGATGTTGCCCGTCATGCTCAGGCCCGCCGAGAAGCGCGCCCTCGACCTCATCTCCGATTGGCCCTGGATCGCCCTCAAGGAGCTGGCCGGGCTGATGGACGTCACGCCCCAGAGGGCCTCCAACATCGTCATCCCCCTGGAGGGGTTCGGCCTGGCGGCCCGGCCCCGGGAGGCGGGAGGACGACTGGCCCTCACCGACCGGGGGCTGGCCCTCCTCGCCCGCAGGGACCGCACCTCCGTCGCCGTGGCGAGGAGGCGGTGGAGCACCGCCCTCGAAGACATAGAAGGCCCCCTGGAGTGGCGTAACTTGACCGGCGGGAGAACCCGGCAGCTGCTCAGGAACATGGAGCACACCTCAGCCGTCCACGGCTTCCTGTCCGCGCTCGCCGCGCAGGCCCGCCTCTTGGGGTGGGAGATCGTCCAGCTCGACCCGCCCACGAGGGCCTCCCGCCACTTCCGGCACGACGGCGGCATGCGCGCCGTCAACCCCGACGCCTTCGGCGTCCTGCGCAGGGACGATGCGACCTGGCCCTTCTTCCTGGAGTGGGAGAGACGGGCCGTGCGGCCCTCAACCATGTCCGACCGCCTGGCCCCCTATCTGCGCTACTACTCATCTCACCGGCCCACCGACGACGACGGAGCCAGGCCCGCAGTCCTGGTCGTCTTCGACGACGAGATCGCTCGGACCCACTTCCTGCGCGTGGCGCGGGAGGAGATGCGGGCCGAGGGCGTGACGGTCCCCCTGTGGGAGACCGTCACGCCCTCGGCCCGCTGGGACGCGCATGGCGCTCCCCCGCCGACCCGCAGTCGCCCCAGGCCCTGCCGACCCCATGAACGACGAGGAATGAGGGACCAATGCGTACACGAGACACCCATAAGCGGGAAGGCCCCCGGAGGCGCGGAGGACGGAACGTTGTCCAGCTCGACGTGGCGGCCCTCTGGAGGCGGCTCGCTGTGATGAACCGCTCCCAGAACTGGCTCGCCAGGGAGATCGGGATAAGCCCCGGCTACGTCTCCAAGCTGGTCAACACGGGGCGCTCCCCCTCCGGTCGCATCCGCCGCCGGATGCTCAAGGCCCTGGAACTGACCGAGTTCGGAGACCTGTTCAGATTGGAGGATAGCGATGAACAACAGTAACGACCCGACCCGTTTCGACGGGCGCGACAACCCCGTAGCCGATGGGACCCAGCCCCTGGAGGACGGCGTGCTGCCCGAGGACTTCGGTGAGCGCCTCGAACGCCTCAAGGAGCTCAGCGGCCTCAGCTGGCGCGGCATGGCCAAGGCCCTCGGCGTGGACCCCAAGCAGCTGCGCATGTGGCGCAGGAAGGGCGTCGAGCCCTGCGGCGGAGCCATGCTCTCCATCTGCCGCTTCGCGTCCCGGATACCCGGCGGACTGCCGGTCATCCTGGGCGAGGGCATCCAGATGACCTTCTTCAAGGAGGAGAGCTAGACACGCGGCCCCGCCGGGCGCAGGGCGCGCATCGGCGGCACGGCGGGGCCTGAATCGGCATGGAGGCCGCAGGCGCTCGCCCCTTCCGTCAGCGCAGGCGGCCCGTCACAGACCTGTAACGAGAGGCCAGCGGCCAGACGATTCGCCGCTGCGACTACCCACCGTGAAAGATACCACCGGAAAGAACCAACCGAAGAGACGGCGGAGGACCGCCAGGGACGAGCCGGATCTGAGGGTCGTCGGCATCGACGTCAAGCCCGCCCCCGACGCCCAGGAGCGGCTGCGCCGCCTCTTCACCATCCTGGTCGAGCTAGCCCAGGACGACCCGCCTCGCCCCGAGACGGACCCGCAGCCGGACGGCAGAGAGGAGGAGCGCTGATGATTTTCTCCCCAACCCTCACCGTCCTCAGCCTGGGTGGGGGCGTCCAGTCCTCCGTCATGGCCCTCATGGCGAGCGCGGGCGACTTTGACCGCATCCCGGACTGCGCCATATTCGCCGACACCCGCTGGGAGCCTCCCAGCGTCTACGAGCACCTGGAATGGCTGTCCAGCCATCTCACCTTCCCCACGTACGTCGTGGACAACGGGCGCAGCCTCCGCGAGGACGTGAAGGCCCTCACCAACCACTCAGGCTCCCGAAACTACGTGGACATACCCGTCTACCTGAAGGGACACGCCGGAGAGGGCGACGGCATCGGCCGCCGCCAGTGCACCGACAACTACAAGATCAGACCCATCCGTCGCAGGATACGCGACCTGCTGGGTCTGAGACCCCGACAGCGCGTCCCCGCTGGAACCTCCGTCGAGCTTTGGCTCGGCATCTCCACCGACGAGGCCATCCGCATGAGGACCTCCCGCCACCGCTGGATGACGAACCGCTACCCGCTCATCGAGGCGGGGATATCCCGAAGGGACTGCGCCGACTGGTGGGCCGCTCGCTACGACAGGCCCCTGGAACGCTCGGCCTGCGTCGCCTGCCCCTTCCAGTCCCGCCAGCGTTGGATCGAGACCAAGCGCAGGTGGCCGGAGCTGTTCGCCGAGGCGGTGGAGATCGACGCCAGGCTGCGTGACGGGCTGGCCTATGTCAAAGAGCCATACCTGCACTCGCTGCGAATGCCCTTGGCCCACGCAGTCGCCCTCGACGAGGCGGAGGTGTGCACGGACGGACAGAGAGACGGGTTCGGAAACGAGTGCGAGGGACACTGTGGAGTCTGAGCGAGGCCATCAACAGGCGGGCGATATGCCGGATAGACCGGAGCAACGAGCCGTCAGGAAGACGGGGACTACCGGCGGGCTTGACGTCCCCTATCAGACCGTCTTCGGGGACGTGTCGAAGATCATCGACGCGGCCAGGGAGTCGGCCGCCCGCTCGGTGAACGCCGCCATGACCGCCGCATACTGGCTTATCGGGCGGCGCATCGTCGAGTTCGAGCAGTCGGGAGAGGAGCGGGCCGAGTACGGAGCGGCGCTGATCGAGAGGCTTGCCGAGGACCTAACCGGGCGATTCGGACGCGGTTTCTCCCTTCAGAACATCTACAACATGCGCCTGTTCTACCTCTCATATCCGCCCGACCGGATTCTCCAGACGGCGTCTGGAGAATCCGATCCCCCATCCGTCGAGGTGGGTTTCGACGACCTTCTCTCGGCCTTCCCGCTGCCCTGGTCCGCCTACGTGCGCCTGCTGTCCGTCAGGAACGAGAGCGCCCGCGAGTTCTACGAGACCGAGGCGCTGCGGGGCGGATGGTCGGTCCGCCAGCTCGACCGGCAGATAGGCTCGCAGTTCTACGAGCGAACGGCCCTCTCGAAGAACAGGGCCGCCATGCTGACGGGCGGGCAGAGGAAGCGTCCAGAGGACATCGCCCTCCCCGGCGAGCAGATCAAGGACCCCTTCGTGCTGGAGTTCCTCGACCTCAGGGACGAGTACTCCGAGAGCGACCTCGAAGAGGCGCTCATCCGCCACCTGGAGACCTTCCTCCTGGAGCTGGGGGACGACTTCTGCTTCATGGGCAGGCAGAGGCGTCTGCGCGTCGGCGGCCGGTGGTACCGGGTGGACCTGCTGTTCTATCACCGGAGCCTCAGATGCCTGGTGGTCATCGACCTGAAGATCGGGGCCTTCACCCACGCCGACGCCGGGCAGATGCACTTCTACCTGAACTATGGCGCGTGAGCACTGGGCGCGAGAGGGCGAGAACCCGCCCGTCGGCCTGATCCTGTGCTCCGAGAAGGACGGGGCCCTCGCCCGGTACGCCCTTGAGGGGCTGTCGAACAACGTGATGGCTGCGGAGTACCGGATCGCCCTGCCCGACGAGACGGTCCTGGCGGCGGAGCTCGACCGGACGAGGCAGGCGATGGAGCAGCGCACAGACGCGCTTTGACGCCACCCTGTTCAACGCGGTAAAATGGCGGGTAGAAGTTGACCCGGCGGTGCGTGAACACCCCGGGCCGTGGCGCCACCTGTTAAAGCCAGATGATGCGAAGTAATTGTACTACTCGCAGACCCGCTCCGACAGGAGGCGGGTCTTTTTTTGTTTCAAGGGATTCGAGAGGAGGAAATCATGGCGATGAGAACCGATAGGAAGACTGGAACGAAACGGGCGGCCATCTACGCCCGCGTGTCGGACAAGAGCCAGGACACGGAGGAGAAGACCTCCATATCGGAGCAGATATCCGATATGGAGGCGCACTGCGAGCGCCGGGGGCTGACCATCACGGCCCACTATCAGGAGGTGGGCAGGGGATGGTCGAAGAATCGCCCCGAGTTCCAGAGGATGCTGGCCGACGCCAAACGGGGACGCTTCGACACCATAGTCTGCTGGAAGTCAGACCGCCTCAGCCGGGGCATGTACCCCGCAGCCGCCCTCATGGAGGTCGTCGAGGCGTATCAGATTGATCTCGAAGCCGTCATGGACGCCATCGACATGAAGACCTTCGGCCTGATGGCGGCCATCGGCAAGATCGAGCTGGACAACTTCCGGGAGCGGGCCTCGATGGGCAAGCGCGGCGCGGCCAAGCAGGGCCGCATCCCGGTCAACAACGTCCCCTACGGGTACAGACTCGGAGAGGGCCGCAGGCCGGTGGTTGAGGAAGCCGAGGCCGAGGTCATCCGCCGCGTCTTCCGCATGTACGTCCGCGAGGGGATGGGGGCTCGGGTCATCGCCAAGCTGCTGACCGCCGAGGGCGTACCCACGCCCAGGGCCGTCGGAAAGTGGTACGACGGCACCGTCACTCGCATCTTGAGGCACGAGGCTTACAGGGGCACCTGGTGGTTTGGCAAGCGCCGACACGTCGCCACCGAGCACGGAACGAGGAGATACGACCGCCCGGAGGACGAGTGGGTCGGGGTTCCCTTCCCGCCGGTGGTGGACGATGAGATATGGGAACAGGCACAGGAGGCCAAGAAACAGCGGCTGACCCGTTCGGGCCGCAACACCAAGCTCTTCTATCTCTTGCAGCATCTGGTCAGGTGCGCCGAGTGCGGGTATCTCATGGGCTGCCGGGCCAATAGACGCCAGACCTCCAGGCGAAAAGGCAAGGACTATATCTACGATCTGGACACTCCCCGACGCTACTACAACTGCTACGGGATGCTGAACGAGGGCGTGAAATGCCGGGAGCACTCGCATATCAGGGCGGAACGGCTTGAAGAAGTGGTCTGGGGCGAGGTCAAGAGGTTGTTGGAGAACCCTGGCCTGATCGTCGCCAGCATCGAGGCCATGGACTGCCAGGCGGACGGCGGCGGATTGGCCGACGAGACAGCCAAAGCGGAGCGGGATCTGCAAAAGGTCCAGATGGAGGAGGACCGGGCCATCAGGCTCTTCGTGTCGGGGAAGATCACCGAGAAGCAGCTTGACCACCAGCGCAGGTTCATCACCGAGCGGTTGGAGACTCTGCGGAAGGTGCTGGACGACCACCGCGCCCGGGAATCGGCGCAGGCGGAGAAGCGGGCGCTGGCCGAGCACATCGTCGAATGGACTCGGCGGGCCGGGGACAGACTGGACAGCCTGTCTGACAAGGGGCGCAGGGAGGTGCTTGAGATCCTTCTGGACGGGGCGACCATCGACCGGCACAACAAAGTCAACCTGACCCTGGCCATCCCGACTGAGGATGTTGTGTCGATTGCAGAACGGAGTCCGGCTACAGCGTTTACGTTATGCGCCAGGCTTCCCGCCGCTCCTGGCGCATCGGGCAGACCCGCCCGGTCAAGGTGGTGTTCATGTCCTACCGGAACACGCTCCAGGCCGACGCGCTGAAGCTGGTGGCGAAGAAGATGCAAAGCTCCCTCGCCGTCGAGGGCGAGCTGCCGGAGGACGGGCTGGCCGCCTACGGCGACGAGGGGGACGACCTGATGATGGCCCTGGCCCGCAAGCTTGTCCTCGACCACGATCGGGGAATCGTCAGCGGCGACGAGGAGGACGAGGCGGAGACGATTGAAGATGTCCTGGCCCAGGCCAGGAACGCTGAGGCCACCGCAGAGGAGCTGCTAGTGGACGATGGCTGGAAGCTGGTCGAAGTCGAGCCGGAGGCCGTCGCGGTCAACGGCAACGGACACCACGCCAACGGACACGGGTTCGACATCATCGGGCCGACGGTGGAGCTTGCTCTGGGCAACGGCCACAAGGTCAATGGCAACGGCCACGCGGCTGCCCCGGTCAACGGGAACGGTGGCCACGCTAACGGCAATGGCAACGGGCACCACGACGAGGCCGAGGAGCCGCAGAGAGCACTGTTCTCCTGGGCGGAGTTCCTGTCTGAGGAGCCGGTGAAGCCCAGGGGTAGGGACCGCAAGCCCAAGCCCGCGTCGCTCTCGATGTTCGAGTGGGCGCTTACCCTTGAGCAGGAGCGGAAGAAGGAGCCGGTTGGCGCGAAACGCTAGACCGCAATGCAACAGGGGGAGGACACCGAGAATCGGGTGTCCTCCCCCTGCGAGTCCATGTGTATGCCGCCCTTTTTCGTTGTCCCGAACTCCCGCAGAATGGTAGATTACGAAGTGTGGGAATATGCCTTTGAAAGGGGGCCGCATGAGGGACGTGGAGAAGGCTGCGCCCGCGCAATCACCCAGGCCCACCGCGCCAACCCGCCCGAAAGAAGAGATCGCCCGCCTGGGCGACGAGATCTACCAGCGCGACATCCGGCACAAGGTCGAAGCAGACCACCACGGAGAGGTCGTCTCCATCGACGTGGACACCGGAATCTGGGTCATTGGCGAGGAGCTTCGTGAAGCGGTAGAGCAACTGCGGACTCTGAGTCCCCAGGCCATTGATGTCTGGTCATTGCGGGTTGGACACCGGGGGTATACAAGTTCGGCGGCAGCGCCTTGCGGAGCGCCCAGTGATCCAGGGGGTGGTGAATCCCGCCTATGAAGCGGTCATTCCCCTTGCCTTGCAAGGTCCAGCGGGCCACATGAGAGAGATAGAGGCCGTGATTGACACCGGCTACAGCGGCTTTCTTACGTTGCCGCCGGCGCTGGTCTCGGAGCTCGAATTCCCCTACGTCACCAGCGACCAAGCGGTTTTGGCCGACGGCAGCGAAGTGACCTTTGATGTTTACGATGCCACGGTAATGTGGGACGGCCAGCCGAGGCTCGTCTATGCTTTTGCGTCGGAGTCCACCCCGCTCTTAGGTATGCGGCTGCTGGACAGCCACAGCCCGTACGTGGAGGTCGAAGGCGGGGGCCGCGTCGTCATCCAAGCCGGAGCGTAGCTGAGCTTCACCCCCTGTTGCTCCTCCCGCGCCTCCGCTTTGCGCGCGCCGTCCATCCTCCCCCGTCCCCCTAAATATGGGGCTAATATGCGCCCCCCAAATCCCCCACCTGACATGGTTGGGAGTTGTTTCGTGTGCTTTCAGGGGGTGTCCGGGTGTCGACCAGGGGTGACGCATGACATGATCGGCATCGGACAGGGTCTCGGGTGCCGTCTTTGAGGGTATCGGCAGCGGTTCGCTGCCAATTGTGGCTGTTGTCAGGCCGAAGAAGGCATGGCCCGGACTGGCAACTCGGCAGAGTCGCCTATAAACCGATGCTCCAGGCAGGGTCGCCTATGCCCGATACGGCTCGGCAGCCAGCGCCAATATCCTCTGCCGCGCGCTGAGCAGCAACTCGTATGAGGGATGGCCACGGGCAAGACGGATGATCAACCTCCTGGCGTGACGCACCACACGGCCCGGTAGGGCGATCAGGGCGAAGCGCACCGTCTTGAGACGCTTGCCCACCCACTGTCCGCCCAACACCAGCCGCTTCATGGCAGAGTTCAAGTTGAAGGCCAACACTGCTATCGCCCACCATGCTGCGTTGGCTCCGAACAGCCCCGACGGAAGCCTGCCCCCGGCAAGGTCACTCTTGAGGACGCCGTGGACCTCCTCGCCCTTGCCACATCTCTGCCTCGACCACCAGATCAACTCATCTCCCGCAATGCTCCGGTTGGTCACCACTCCGAAGACCTTGTACCAGCCTCTGTTGGACAACTCCATCGCGGGGAACGGAAGCTCCATCTGCCCCTCCATTCCCGGCAGAGGCTGTTCGATCAACCGCTCCCTGGTAGCTATGAACCGATACTCAGGGCTGTTTTTGGAGTGCCCTATCCAGTTGGGCACGAAGTTCACATCAGCCCACTGCTGACCCGTGTCCACACGATGCTCCCCAACCTTGCGGTACAGCGTCTGCCAGTCTTGCTCGGCGACCTCGGACACCGCACGGCGGAACTCCGTCGTCACGTCGACCCCAACCGCGAACTCAATCACCCCGAACCGCTCGTCTCTACCCTCCGCGCAGTACCGCAGCAACTCCCGCTGGTACCCCGCCGTGTCAGACCTCAGCATCACCTTCTCCACCCCCGCAGGCAGACGGCCCAGCCCTTCAATCAACACTCGCAACTGCTGATGGCCCGCCGGTACATTGCCGTCCCGAAACTCAGAATGCACAATCTGGTCGGCCTCTGCCCAGTAGGTGGTCAGCGGCTGGTAGGCCCTGTACTTCTTGTAGCTGGGGAGCGCCTCCTGCTTGTGTGTCTCCACCAGACAGGCGTCCATGTCCAGAGTGGCCTCTCTCTGAGGCGAACGGCTCTGCACGAAGCCCACCAGGTCGGCGTTCACCTTCCCCAGACCCTCCATAGCTCCGTTGGGAGCAGGTATGAATGCTCTGTGAGCTTCCCGCATCGCCTCCTCGCCCGCGTCATGGAACCTCTCCAGATACCGGAATACCGCAGACTCCGACGGCACGCTCCGAAGACGCTCGACTCGCCATCTCGCCTTCAGCGCCCTGCGCTCCCTACTACCCATCCCCCAGGTCTCGGCATGGCGAAGTACCCTGCACAAACCTGCGTCCTTCTCCAGAACCTCCAGGTCCATCACCGACTCGCCGCCTGCCAAGTTCAGCAGTATCAGCGACGTGATTATCTGGCTGTCCGTCCAGCCCTGACCACACTCCCGCAGTCTCACGTGGCGTTCCACCGACGACCTCAAACCCGCTGCTTGCATCAACTCCAGGTACGTCATCAGCCCGGACAGTCCCGTCATACCTGTCGAGCCCTTCTCCTGCTCGTACTGGAATGCCAGTAAGCCTTGCTTCATAATAGCTGCACCTCGTTGGTGATCGGTTCGTTTGCTCAACAACCATCTTAGCCCGCATCGCGTCGGGCTCCAACGAGGTCTTCCTCTTATCTAGGTGGGGAATCTGGGGAGACTTGGGCGTTTTCAACTCGCCCATCCGGCTGGACAGCATGGACGGCCAACGGTCGTTGGAGATAGAGGCGATGGTGGACACCGGAGCCAGCTACACCATCGTGCCCTCCAACCTGATGCGGGACTTGGGAGTGTCGCCCATCGACAAGATCAGCCTCGTGCTGGCCGACGGGCGGCGAGTGGAGTACGACATCGGGCGTGCTATGGCCACCATCGACGGCCGCACCGAGGCCACCCTGGTGGTCTTCGGAGAGGATGGCGCCCGGGCCCTGCTGGGGGCTTACACGCTGGAAGGGCTGCGCTTGGCCGTGGACCCGGCCCATAGCAGGCTGGTCCCGGCCACCACCGCTTGGGCGTAGAGCGAAGCTCACCACTATTTATTATTGCCGATGAACGGGAGGGCTGGAAAGTTTGGGCGTAGAGCGAAGCTCGCCACTATTTATTATTGCCGATGAACGGGAGGGCTGGAAAGTGTCCAACGTCAGGACCTTCATACACGCGGGGGCTTCCCGCCTGAGCGGGGCGTCTGCGCCCGCGAAATTCTACCCCCCCCCCCCCCGATTTTGGCGCAGGTTGGATTGGCCGGTGAGCGAGGCCAGAGGCCGCGGCGGCCTCCTCGCGTTGCTGCTGGTGTTGGCCGCCGCGGCCCTGCTCCTCGTCTTCTCGGCAGGCCCGGCGACGGCCCAATCCTCCGCCACCACCGACTACGACGTTGACAACGACAACCTGATCGACGTCAGCACCCTCGCCCAGCTGAACGCCATGCGCTGGGACCTGGACGGAAACGGCGTCTCCACCAACGTCGGTTACGCCACCGCCTTCCCCAATCCGGCGGCGGGTATGGGCTGCCAGGCCACCTGCGCCGGCTACGAGCTGGAGGCGGACCTGGACTTCAACACCGACACCTCCACCGATGTCTCCGGCGAGGCGGTGATCGACGACCAGGACGACTACTGGAACGGCGGCGCGGGCTGGGAACCCATCGGTACCGACGCCAATGCGAGGGACAGCGAGCGGTACAACGCCGTCTTCGACGGCAACGGCCACACCATCTCCAACCTGTTCATCAACGGCTCGGGGAGCTACGTGGGTCTCTTTGGCGCCATGGGCACGGACAGCGAGATCCGCAGGGTCGGCTTGGAAAGCGTCGATGTAACCGGGTCCGCCAAGGTGGGCGGGCTGGTGGGCTTGGCCCACGGCGACATCAGGTTCACCTACACCACTGGCAGCGTCACCGCGCTGCAAGAGGTCGGTGGGCTGGTGGGGGTATACAACGCCAACGGCTCGGCACTCGCGGCCAGTTACTCCACCGCCAGCGTCACAGGGAGAGACCAGGATATCGGCGGCTTGGTGGGTGAGATTACCGGTGGCGAAATCCGGGCCAGCTACGCCAGCGGCGCGGTGGACGCCGGCGAAGTTGGCAGTGTAGTGGGGGGTCTGGTGGGCGATGGCAGTTCAGGCGCTACCATAACAGCCAGCTATGCCACCGGCGCAGTTTCCATTGGTTTTGGCGAAGGCCCGGGCGGCCTGGCCGCGTCTTTCGACGACCTGGTCAAGGACAGCTACTGGGACGCCCAGACCTCCGGTCAGAACGCCAGCGCCGGCGGTACACGGAAGACCACCCAACAGTTGCAATCGCCCACGGTCTATGGCGGCATCTACGCCAACTGGAACATCGACGTGGACGACGACGGCAGGGCCGACGACCCGTGGGACTTCGGGACGGCCAGCCAGTATCCGGCGCTGCACGTGGACTTCGACGGCGACGGCAGGGCCACCGCCTACGAGTTCGGGAGACAGGGGCGCTCGGCGCTGGTGGACTACGACGCCGACGATAACGGCCTGATTGAGGTCAACAGCCTGGCCCAGCTGAACGCCAACCGCTGGGACCTGAACGGCGACGGGACGGCGACCTTGGGCAACCAGGCCAGCTACGGAACTGCCTTCCCCGACGCAGTGGCGGGGATGGGCTGCAAGCTGGGCGACCACGACGACCAGGCCGCCACCGCCGACCAGCCCATCTGCACCGGCTACGAGTTGACGGCGGACCTGGACTTCAACACCAACACCACCACCGATGTCTCCGGCGAGGCAGTGATTGACAGCAGCGACGACTACTGGAACGGCGGCGCGGGCTGGGACCCCATCGGCACCGACAGCGCGCCGTTCATGGCCACCTTTGAGGGCAACAAGCGCACCATCGACAACCTGTTCATCAACCGCCCCACGGTCACCTACCTGGGGCTGTTCGCCCAGACCTACACTCCAGCCGAGATTCGCTACCTGCGGCTGACCAACGTCAACGTTACGGGGAAGCACGACGTGGGGGCGTTGGTGGGGCATATGAGCGCGGGCAAGGTGAGCTACAGCTCCTCCGGTGGCAGCGTCACGGCGGCGGGACACAACGGCGCCCTCAGCATCGGCGACAGCAAGGTCGGCGGGCTGGTGGGCTCCACGGTCGGCGGGTCGTCTGTGGTCAGCCACAGCTACTCCACGGCCGGCGTCTCCGGCGTCGGCAATTATGCCGGTGGGCTGGTCGGGTCCAATGGCGGCGCGATCATCGCCAGCTACGCTACCGGCGCGGTGACGGGCGGCCAGCACCAAGCGGGCGGGCTGGCCGGGAACAACAGCGGCAGCATCACTGCCAGCTACGCCACCGGCGCGGTAGAGGGCGAAAACGAGGTGGGCGGGCTGGCCGGGAACAACGGCGGCACGATCACCGCCAGCTACGCCACCGGCGCCGTCTCCTCCGACGCCATCCCGGCGGGCAGCGACCTGGGCGGCTTGGTTGGGCGGGACGACGACACGGTGACCAACAGCTACTGGGACACCACCACCAGCGGTCAGGCCGGCGGCGCGGGCAAGACCACGTCCGAACTGCAGACCCCCACGGCCTACGGCTCCAGCCCGAGCATCTACGCCGACTGGAACGTGAACACCGACGGTGTCGCCGGCGCGGACGACCCGTGGGACTTCGGGACGGCGAGCCAGTACCCGGCGCTGAAGGCGGACTTCGACGGCGACGGCACACCCACCCCTATGAGTCGGGCGGCAGCAGCGGTCGGCGCCGGCGGGGGACTACGACGCTGACAATGACGGGCTCATCGAGATAACCACCCTGGCGCAGTTGAACGCCCTGCGCTGGGACCTGGACGGAAACGGCTCCACCAACGCCGGTTACCTCGCCGCCTTCCCCAGCCCGGTGGCGGGCATGGGCTGCGTGTTCATGAACCACGACGGCATCGCCGCCACCGCCGACCAGTCCACTTGCACCGGCTACGAACTGACGGCGGACCTGGACTTCAACACCGACACGACCACCGATACGGTGGACGGCATCGTGATCGACGACCAGGACGCCTACTGGAACGGCGGGATGGGCTGGGCCCCCATCGGCAGCGACAACTATCCGGGTTCGCGGTACAACGCCGTCTTCGAGGGCAACGGCCACACCATCTCCAACCTGTTCATCAACCGGACGTCCACCGACTACGTCGGTCTCTTTGGCGGCATGGGCACATCCGCCAAGGTCCGCAGGATCGGCCTGGTGAACGTCAACGTGACCGGGCGCACCCATGTGGGCGGTCTCGCAGGCTGGGCCTACGGCGATTTCAGGTTCGCCTACACCACAGGCAAGGTCGCCGGGACCCGCAGCGTCGCTGGTCTGGTGGGCGGCATAATCGGGGAGATCAGGACCAGCTACTCCAATGCCGCGGTCACTGCATCTTCCGACTCAGCTGGCGGGCTGGTCGGCTATGCGTATACAACCAAGGTCCGGGGCGCCTATGCCACCGGAGCCGTAACCTCCTCCGAACGGGTAGGCGGACTGGTGGGAAGTTTCAATTACAGTTCCGTGGTTGCCAGCTATGCCACCGGCGAAGTCACCGGCACGGCGAAAGTCGGCGGGCTGATGGGAGAGGAACAACGCAGCAGGGCCACCGACAGCTACTGGGACACCGCCACCACCAGGCAGGCCGGCAGCGCGGTCGGCGTGCCCCAGGTCAGCAGCGACCTGCTGGCGCCCACCTCCGGGACCGAGGACATGGACGATACCAAGGGCGGCGTGCAGAACATCTACTCGTCCTGGGACGCCGCCGCCTGGGACTTTGGGACGGCCGACCAGTACCCGGCGCTGAAGGCGGACTTCGACGGCGACGGCACGGCCACCTGGCAGGAGTTCGGGCGGCAGGTGCGGTCGGCGCCGGTGGACTACGACACTGACAACGACAACCTCATCGAAATAACCACCCTGGCGCAGCTGAACGCCCTGCGCTGGGACCTGGACGGCGACGGTTCGGCGGCCTCCAGTGACCAGGCCAACTATGAGACCGCCTTCCCCAGCCCGGCGGCGGGCATGGGCTGCCAGGCCACCTGCACCGGCTACGAGCTGGAGGCGGACCTGGACTTCAACACCGACACCACCACCGATGTCTCCGGCGAGGCGGTGATCGACGACCAGGACGCCTACTGGAACAGCGGCTTGGGCTGGGTCGCCATCGGCACAGACACGGCCGGCTCCCGCTACAACGCCGTCTTCAAGGGCAACGGCCACATCATCTCCAACCTGTTCATCAACCGGGGGTCCACTGACGAAGTGGGGCTCTTTGGGAGCACGGGCACGAGCAGCGAGGTCAGTATGGTCGGCCTGGAAGGCGTGGATGTAACCGGGCGGGACTACGTGGGCGGCCTGGTGGGCAGCGCGTACGGCTATGTCAGGTTCGCCTACACCACTGGCAGCGTCGCCGGGCAGGAAGATGTCGGTGGGTTGGTGGGGTATTATGACGCTTCAGGAAAGGCAATCGCGGCCAGTTACTCCACCGCCAGCGTCACGGGGACAGATGACATTGCAGGCGGCCTGGTGGGTGAGATTATGGATGGCGACATCCTGGCCAGCTACGCCAGCGGCGCAGTGAGAAGCGCGGATACTACGGGTGGTCTGGTGGGAGACCAGCAGGGTGGCGCCATAACAGCCAGCTACGCTTGGGGCTTCGTTTCCTCTTCAGACTTGGGGACCACCGGCGGCCTGACGGCGAATAGCGATGACACGGTGACCGACAGCTACTGGGACACCACGACCAGCGGCGAGTCCTTCTCTGGCGGCGACGGCGTGGGCAAGACAACCAGCGATTTGCAAACGCCCACGGACTACAGCGGTATCTACACCAACTGGAACGTGGACGTGGACAACATCGGCGGCGCGGATGACCCTTGGGACTTTGGCACGGGGAGCCAGTACCCGGCGCTGAAGGCGGACTTCGACGGCGACGGCACGCCCACCGCGTACGAGTTCGGGCGGCAGGGGCGCGCGGCGCCGGTGGACTACGACGCTGACAACGACAACCTCATTGACGTCAACACCCTGGCGCAGCTGAACGCCATGCGCTGGGACCTGGACGGAAACGGCGTCTCCACCAACGCCGGTTACACCATCGCCTTCCCCAGCCCGGCGGCGGGTATGGGCTGCCCGGCCGCCTGCACGGGCTACGAGCTGGAGGCGAACCTGGACTTCGACCAGAACAACGACGACACCATCACCGGCGTCGACGCCGCCTACTGGAATGGCGGCTCGGGCTGGGAACCCATCGGCACAGACACGGCCGGATCCCGCTACAACGCCGTCTTCGAGGGCAACGGCCACATCATCTCCAACCTGTTCATCAACCGCTCAGCGGACGAAGTGGGTCTCTTTGGCGCCACGGGCACGGGCAGCGAGGTCCGCAGGGTCGGCCTGGAAAACGTCAATGTAACCGGGCAGGACTACGTGGGCGGTCTGGCGGGCAGCGCCTACGGCTACTTCAGATACGTCTACACCACGGGCAGCGTCGCCGGGCAGGAAGATGTCGGTGGGTTGGTGGGGTATTACGACGCTTCAGGCAAGTCAATCGCGGCCAGTTACTCCACCGCCAGCGTCACGGGGACAGATGACATTGCAGGCGGCCTGGTGGGTGAGATTATGGATGGCGACATCCTGGCCAGCTACGCCAGCGGCGCAGTGAGAAGCGCGGATACTACGGGTGGTCTGGTGGGAGACCAGCAGGGTGGCGCCATAACAGCCAGCTACGCTTGGGGCTTCGTTTCCTCTTCAGACTTGGGGACCACCGGCGGCCTGACGGCGAATAGCGATGACACGGTGACCGACAGCTACTGGGACACCACGACCAGCGGCGAGTCCTTCTCTGGCGGCGACGGCGTGGGCAAGACAACCAGCGATTTGCAAACGCCCACGGACTACAGCGGTATCTACACCAACTGGAACGTGAACACCGACGGTGTCGCCGGCGCGGATGACCCTTGGGACTTTGGCACGGGGAGCCAGTACCCGGCGCTGAAGGCGGACTTCGACGGCGACGGCACGCCCACCGCCTACGAGTTCGGGCGGCAGGGGCGCTCGGCGCCCGCTGTCACGCTTCCAGGCCCCGTCTCGAGGATATATGGCGCGTACGGAGAGAAAGCGCTGCGCTTCACCTGGAGCGCGCCCACCACCACCGGCCCGGTCGAGACCTACGATCTCGAGCTGAAGCGGGTCGCCCCCAGCAGCATGACGACTGACTGGGTGACCGTCGGGGCCGACATCACGGCGACGCGTTTCGATGCGAAGGGCCTGACTCCGGGCGCCAAGTACCAGGTGCGGATACGCGCGTGGAACGCCGACGGCTGCAGCACTTGGACGGCGGCGGAAGTGCCGAAGCACGTCCAAGCGTCCTTCCAAGAGGGCGAATCCACAGTCCGGTCGATAGACGAGGGCACGGCGGCCAACACGAACATCGGCGCCCCCCTGACAGCCGACTTCGCCGACCTATCCATCTCCCTGACCTATCAGCTGGGCGGGACCGACGGCGGCGACTTCGCCATAGACGCCGCCACCGGCCAACTGAGGACGAAGAGCGCGCTGAGCCGCGGGACGAAGGACACGTACCAGGTGCGGGTGGTGGCGGATGACGGGATAGACGGCAACGGCAACGAAGACATCTTCGTAACCATCCGGGTGACCCGCGCCGGCGTCAACGATCCTCCCTACTTCTCGGCCGCCTCGGCTGCCCGGAGCGTGGCGGAGGGCACGCAGGCTGGAAGCGCTATCGGCGCACCCGTCGCCGCAACGGACCCGGAGGGCGACACCCTGACCTACACCCTGGGCGGGACCGACGTCGCGGACTTCGACATAGACAGCGCCACCGGCCAGATCAAGACCAAGAGCGCCTTGGACTACGACAACAAAGATTTGTACCAGCTGGAGGTCGAAGCCTCCGACGGCAAAGGGGGGACGGCATCCATCGACGTAGCCATCAGGGTAACCGACGCGACCCCCGGCGCCGTCAGGTCCATCATGATTCAATACCATGAGAAGGCGATGACCGTGTACTGGAATGCCACCGCGATCGGCGGCCCGGTCGAGACCTACGAGCTCCAGATGAGGCTGGTGGCGCCCTCCTCCATGGCGACCGATTGGACGCCCGCGGGCAACGACATCAAGGCGAGGCGATTCAAAGTGGAGGGTCTGACTCCAGGCGCCAGGTATCAAATCCGGATAAGCGGGATCAACGGCGACTTCCTGGGCCCCTGGCAGGCGGCGCTGCTGATGTACATCCATCCGTCCTTCCAGGAGGGCGAAACCTCTGTCCGGTTCGTAGATGAGGGCACGGCGGCCGACACGAACATCGGCGCGCCGCTGACTGCCGACTTCGCCGACCCATCCATCTCCCTGACCTACCAGCTGGGCGGGACCGACGGCGGCGACTTCGACATAGACGGCGCCACCGGCCAACTGAAGACGAAGAGCGCGCTGAGCCGCGGAACGAAGAGCAAGTACCTGGTGCGGGTGGTGGCGGATGACGGGCTAGACGGCAACGGCAACGAAGACATCTTCGTCACCATCCACGTGACCCGCGCCGGCGTCGACGAGGCTCCTGTATTCCCGGTCGTCTCGGCTACCCGGAGCGTGGCAGAGAACACGCCGGCCGGTACGAACATCGGCGCGCCCGTTGCCGCAGTGGACCCAGAAGGCGCCATACTGACCTACGTTTTGGGCGGGGCGAACGCGAAGCGCTTTGACATGGACACCGCCACCGGCCAACTCAAGACCAAGAGCGCGCTGGACTATGAGAGGAAGACTTCCTACAGGGTGTCCGTGACCGCGGACGATGGCAACGGAAACACGACACTCATCGACGTAGCCATCAGGGTAACCGACGTGGCCGAGCCGCCGACGGTGGCGCCGGGCAGCGTCACAGCGACTCCCGACCGTGAGGGGTTGAACGTGTCGTGGACGGTGCCCACCGCCGACGAGATGGCGGGCAAGCCTCCGGTGAACGGCTTCGACGTACAGTACCGGGAGCGCACCTCCACCCGCCCCAACACCTGGGGAGCGTGGCAGAACCACCCCCACTCGGACACAAGCGTCAGCGCGCAGATCCGCGGTCTGACGGTCGGCGTCACCTATGGAGTGCGGGTGCGGGCCACGAACGCCGAGGGCGAGGGACCCTTCAGCGCCCCAGCCACCGGCGTAACTGCGGCGCTGGGGGACCACGACGCGGACAACAACGGCCTGATCGAGGTAGACAGCTTGGCCAAGCTGAACGCCCTGCGCTGGGACCTGGACGGCAACGGCTCGGCGTCCTCCGGCGACCAGGCCAACTACGCAGTCGCCTTCCCCAACGCGGTGGCGGGGATGGGCTGCAAGCTTGGCGACCACGACGACAACGCCGCCACCCCCAACCAGCCCGTCTGCATCGGCTACGAGCTGACGGCGGACCTGGACTTCAACACCGACAAGACCACCGACGTCGGCGGCGCCATCGTGATTGACAGCAGCGACGCCTACTGGAACGGCGGCGCAGGCTGGGAGCCGATCAGCGGCTACAACACCGTGTTCAACGGCAACGGCCACACCATCTCCAACCTGTTCATCAGCCGGGGCGCTGCGGATGATATCGGACTCTTCGGTGCTGTGAACGGTAGCGCCAGGTTTTACAGGGTTGGCCTGGAAGACGTGAACGTGACGGGGCGGAATAAGGTGGGCGCGCTGGTGGGCCAGAGCAGCGGCGGCCGGATCAGGGACAGCTACGTCACCGGCAGCGTCGCCGGGGCAACCAACGTAGGCGGACTGGTCGGCGAGGCGAAATCCCGTAGTGAGATCAGGGCGAGCTATTCTAGGGCCAGCGTCGATGCGAGTGGCGCGAGAGCAGGAGGGCTGGTCGGTAGTCTGAGATCCAAATCCCGAATCATTGCCGCCTACGCCACTGGTACGGTGGACGGCTCCTCCTTCGTCGGCGGACTGGTTGGCCAGGGCGGGGACTCCGTCATCGTCGCCAGCTACTCCACCGGCGCTCCGACCACCACCCCCGCCGGGGGAGGCAGCCTGGGCGGACTGATTGGCAAGGCCATTGGCATGACCATCACCGACGCCTATTGGGACGCGACTGCGAGTGGCCAGGCCAGCAGCGACGGCGGCGCCAGCAAGACCACAGCCGAGTTGCAGACACCGACGGCCTACGGCAGCGGCCCGAGCATCTACGCCGCGTGGAACGTGGACGTGGACAACGCTGACAAGGACAAGGACCCGATGACCGAGGTGGACGACCCGTGGGACTTCGGGACGGCCAACCAGTATCCAGCGCTGCAGCGGGACTTCAACCGCGACGGCAGAGCCACGGCACAGGAGTTCGGCCCGCAGGCGCACATCGACTACGACACTGACAACGACGGCCTGATCGATGTGGACAGCCTGGCCAAGCTGAACGCCCTGCGCTGGGACCTGAACGGCGACGGTTCGGCGGCCGCGGGCAGCGAGGCCAGCTACGCCACTGCCTTCCCCTTCTCGGCGGCGGGCATGGGCTGCAAGCTGACCGACCACGACAGCTCGGCCCTCACCGCCAACCAGCCCGTCTGCACCGGCTACGAGTTGACGGCGGACCTGGACTTCAACACCGACACCTCCACCGACACCGGCGGCGGTATCGTGATCGACGACAAGGACGACTACTGGAACGCCGGCGCGGGCTGGGAACCCATCGGCACCAACGCCAATTCCGACAACGCCGAGCGGTACAACGGCGTCTTCAAGGGCAACGGCCACACCATATCCAACCTGTTCATCAACCGGACGTCCACCGACGGCGTGGGGCTCTTTGGCGCTACCGGCACGGACAGCGAGGTTCGCAGGGTCGGCCTGGAAAGTGTCAATGTCACCGGGAAGGACCACACGGGCGGCTTGGCGGGCAACGCCTTCGGCGACATCAGGTCAAGTTACACAACCGGCAGTGTCAGCGGCGGTGGCGTTGTCGGCGGTTTGGTGGGGTATCACTATGGCGCCGACAAGATAATCGTGACCAGCTACTCCAACGCCGCCGTCACTGCCTCGGGCGACCAGGTTGGCGGGCTGGTGGGAGTCCTCAGTTCCACCTCCGTCTTTGCGAGCTACGCCACCGGCGACGTCACTACATCGGGCGACCAGGTTGGCGGGCTGAATGGAAACGTCTCTTTCGGCTCCATCGTTGCGAGCTACGCCACCGGGGCCGTCACCGGCTCGACCGACGTCGGCGGGCTGACGGGAAACGTCGGTACCAGCTCCGTCGTTGCGAGCTACGCCACCGGGGCCGTCACCGGCTCGACCGACGTCGGGGGGCTGCTGGGCACTTCCGGGTTGGGCAGCACGACCACCAACAGCTATTGGAACATCGGAACCAGCGGCCAGGCCACCAGCGCGGGCGGCGTGTGGAAGACCACCGCCCAGCTGCAATCGCCCAAGGTCTATGGCGGCATCTACGCCAACTGGAACGTGGACGTGGACAACGCCGATAATGACAATGACGTCGCCACCAACCCGGACGACCCGTGGGACTTCGGCACGGCCAGCGAGTACCCGGTACTGAAGGCGGACCTCGACGGCAACGGCACGCGCACCTGGCAGGAGTTTGGGCGGCAGAAGCGGTCCGCGCCGCCGGGGGTGGACCACGACGCGGACGACAACGGCCTGATCGACGTAGACAGCTTGGCCAAGCTGAACGCCCTGCGCTGGGACCTGAACGGCGACGGCGCCTCCACCAACGCCAACTACTACATCGACTTCCCCAACCCGGCGACGGGCATGGGCTGCAAGCTTGGCGACCACGACGACAACGCCGCCACCCCCAACCAGCCCGTCTGCATCGGCTACGAGCTGACGGCGGACCTGGACTTCAACACCGACAAGACCACCGACGTCGGCGGCGCCATCGTGATTGACAGCAGCGACGCCTACTGGAACGGCGGCGCAGGCTGGGAGCCGATCAGCGGCTACAACACCGTGTTCAACGGCAACGGCCACACCATCTCCAACCTGTTCATCAGCCGGGGCGCTGCGGATGATATCGGACTCTTCGGTGCTGTGAACGGTAGCGCCAGGTTTTACAGGGTTGGCCTGGAAGACGTGAACGTGACGGGGCGGAATAATGTGGGCGCGCTGGTGGGCCACAGCAGCGGCAGCCGGCTCAGGGACAGCTACGTCACTGGCAATGTCGCCGGGGCAACCAACGTAGGCGGACTGGTCGGCGAGGCGAAATCCCGTAGTGAGATCAGGGCGAGCTACTCCAACGTCAACGTCGATGCGAGTGGCGCGAGAGCAGGCGGGCTGGTCGGTTATATAACCCAAAAAACCAGAATCATTGCCGCCTATGCCACCGGTACGGTGAACGGCTCCACCGACGTCGGCGGATTGATTGGCCGGGGCGGGGCTTCCGTCATAGTCGCCAGCTACTCCACTGGGGCTCCGACCACCACCATCGCCGTGGGAGGCAACCTGGGCGGACTGATTGGCAAGGCCACCAGCGGCATGACCGTCACCGACGCCTATTGGGACGCGACTGCGAGTGGCCAGGCCAGCAGCGACGGCGGCGCCAGCAAGAATACCGCCGGCTTGCAGACACCGACGGCCTACGGCAGCGGCCCGAGCATCTACGCCGCGTGGAACGTGGACGTGGACAACGCTGACAAGGACAAGGACCCGACGACCGACGTGGACGACCCGTGGGACTTCGGGACGGCCAACCAGTATCCAGCGCTGCAGCGGGACTTCGACGGCGACGGCGAGGCCACGGCACAGGAGTTCGGGCGGCAGAGGCGCGCGGCGCCCGCCGCAAACGCCGAGCCGGCCTTCACCGAGGGCGCCACGGCGGGCCGCGTCGTATCGACCGGGATACGAAGCGGCCGCCCGGTGGGCGCTCCCATCGCCGCCACCGACACGGACGGCGACCCGCTGACCTACGGGTTGGGGGGGACGGATGCGGCCTACTTCACCATCGACGCCGCCACCGGCCAGCTGAACGCCGCGGCGGCCCTGGAGCAGCTGGACAAGAATACGAAGGTCCGCTTCAGCGTAGACGTAACCGTGATGGATAAGCGGGACGCCAGCGGCGCCCCGGACAGCAACGTGGACGCCACCATCACGGTAACCGTGAGCCTGATCAACCGTACTGCTAGCTCCGCGAAGGTCAGGATGGATGAAAGGGCCGCAAATGTGCGCTGGGAGCAAGAAACTCCGAGCGACTCCGTCGACGCCTACGAGCTTCAAATAAAGAGGATTGTCCCTCCCTCGACGGACCCCTTCCGCGTGGTGGACGACAACATCGTCGGGACGCAACTCACGGTGCGGAACCTGCTTCCGGGCGCCAAGTATCAGTTGAAGATACGCGGGAAGAACGCCTACGGAGTGGGTCCGTGGGGCAGATACAATTTACCCCACGTCCCGCCGGCCTTCCAGGAGGGCGGCTCGACCACGAGCACCGTGGCGGAGAACACGCCGGCCGACACCAACATCGGCCTGCCACTGACCGCCGACTACGCCGACACCACGGTCACCCTGACCTATACCTTGGACGGGACCGACAAGGACCACTTCGCCATAGACAGCGCCACCGGCCAGCTCAAGACGAAGGGCGCCCTGGACTACGAGGGCAAGAAGTCGTACAAGGTGGAGGTCGAAGTCTCCGACGGCCACAAGAAGGACAGCATCGAGGTCACCATCGACGTGACGAATGTCAACGAAGCGCCGGTCCCCAGATTCCCCACCTAGATAAGAGGAAGACCTCGTTGGAGCCCGACGCGATGCGGGCTAAGATGGTTGTTGCGCAAACGAACCGATCACCAACGAGGTGCATCTATTATGAAGCAAGGCTTACTGGCATTCCAGTACGAGCAGGAGAAGGGCTCGACAGGTATGACGGGACTGTCCGGGCTGATGACGTACCTGGAGTTGATGCAAGCAGCGGGTTTGAGGTCGTCGGTGGAACGCCACGTGAGACTGCGGGAGTGTGGTCAGGGCTGGACGGACAGCCAGATAATCACGTCGCTGATACTGCTGAACTTGGCAGGCGGTGAGTCGGTGATGGACCTGGAGGTTCTGGAGAAGGACGCAGGTTTGTGCAGGGTACTTCGCCATGCCGAGACCTGGGGGATGGGTAGTAGGGAGCGCAGGGCGCTGAAGGCGAGATGGCGAGTCGAGCGTCGTCGGAGCGTGCCGTCGGAGTCTGCGGTGTTCCGGTATCTGGAGAGGTTCCATGACGCGGGCGAGGAGGCGATGCGGGAAGCTCACAGAGCATTCATACCTGCTCCCAACGGAGCTATGGAGGGTCTGGGGAAGGTGAACGCCGACCTGGTGGGCTTCGTGCAGAGCCGTTCGCCTCAGAGAGAGGCCACACTGGACATGGACGCCTGTCTGGTGGAGACACACAAGCAGGAGGCGCTCCACAGCTACAAGAAGTACAGGGCCTACCAGCCGCTGACCACCTACTGGGCAGAGGCCGACCAGATTGTGCATTCGGAGTTTCGGGACGGCAATGTACCGGCGGGCCATCAGCAGTTGCAAGTGTTGATTGAAGGGCTGGGCCGTCTGCCTGCGGGGGTGGAGAAGGTGATGCTGAGGTCGGATACGGCGGGGTACCAGCGGGAGTTGCTGCGGTACTGCGCGGAGGGTAGAGACGAGCGGTTCGGGGTGATCGAGTTCGCGGTTGGGGTCGACGTGACGACGGAGTTCCGCCGTGCGGTGTCCGAGGTCGCCGAGCAAGACTGGCAGACGCTGTACCGCAAGGTTGGGGAGCATCGTGTGGACACGGGTCAGCAGTGGGCTGATGTGAACTTCGTACCCAACTGGATAGGGCACTCCAAGAACAGCCCTGAGTATCGGTTCATAGCTACCAGGGAGCGGTTGGTCGAACAGCCTCTGCCGGGAATGGAGGGGCAGATGGAGCTTCCGTTCCCCGCGATGGAGCTGTCCAACAGAGGCTGGTACAAGGTCTTCGGAGTGGTGACCAACCGGAGCATTGCGGCAGATGAGTTGATCTGGTGGTCGAGGCAGAGATGCGGCAAGGGCGAGGAGGTCCACGGCGTCCTCAAGAGTGACCTTGCCGGGGGCAGGCTTCCGTCGGGGCTGTTCGGAGCCAACGCAGCATGGTGGGCGATAGCAGTGTTGGCCTTCAACTTGAACTCTGCCATGAAGCGGCTGGTGTTGGGCGGACAGTGGGTGGGCAAGCGTCTCAAGGCGGTGCGCTTCGCCCTGATCGCCCTACCGGGCCGTGTGGTGCGTCACGCCAGGAGGTTGATCATCCGTCTTGCCCGTGGCCATCCCTCATACGAGTTGCTGCTCACGGCGCGGCAGAGGATATTGGCGCTGGCTGCCGAGCCGTATCGGGCATAGGCGACCCTGCCTGGAGCATCGGTTTGTAGGCGACTCTGCCGAGTTGCCAGGCCGGGCCATGCCTTCTTCGGCCTGACAACAGCCACAATTGGCAGCGAACCGCTGCCGATACACTCAAAGACGGCACCCTAGACCCTGTCCGATGCCGATCATGTCATGCGTCACCCCAAGTCGACACCCGGACACCCCCTGAAAGCACACCAAGCAGCTCCCAACCATGTCAGGTGGGGGATTTGGGGGTCTTCGCGGACGCCACCGTCACCCGCACCGTGGCGGAGAACACGGTGACGGGACAGGACATCGGCAACCCCATTACCGCCGCGGACCCGGACGCCGGGGCCAGCGTGACCTACTCCCTGGACGCAGGCGACGGGGCCAATTTCGCCATAGACATCGCCACCGGGCAGCTCAAGACCAAGAACCCCCTGAACTACGAGACCAAGACCTCCTATACGCTGACGGTGACCGCCAGCGACGGCTCGCTCGACGATACGATCAGCGTGACGGTCAACGTGACGAATGTCAACGAAGCGCCGGTCTTCGCGGACGCCACCGTCACCCGCAGCGTGGCGGAGAACACGGTGACGGGACAGAACATCGGCAACCCCATTACGGCCCCGGACCCGGACGCCGGGGCCGTCGTGACCTACTCCCTGGACACAAGCGACGGGGCCAATTTCGCCATAGACATCGCCACCGGGCAGCTCAAGACCAAGAACCCCTTGGACTTCGAGAGCGATAACTCCTACACGCTGACGGTGACCGCCAGCGACGGCTCGCTCGACGATACGATCAGCGTGACGGTCAACGTGACGAATGTCAACGAAGCGCCGGGCCCGCCGACCCGGCTGGGAGTGGTGCCGGGAGTGGGGAGCTTGAGCGTATCCTGGGTCGCGCCCGACGCCGCAGCCATGGCGGGCAAGCCCCCGGTGAACGGCTACGACGTGCAGTACAAGCTGAGCAGCGCCAGCGGCTGGACCAGTCATGCGCACACCGGAACCGGGACCAGCGCCCAGATCGCCGGCCTGACCGCCGGCTCGCTCTATGACGTGGAGGTACGGGCCAAGAACGCCGAGGGGGACAGCGGCTGGATCAGCGGCAGCGGAACGCCCACGGCGCCCGCCCCAGGCAACCGCCCGCCCACCTTCACCGACGGGCCGAGCAAGACCTTCACCATCGCCGAAGGGGCCACGGCGGTGGGCACGGTGGCGGCGACGGACCCGGACGGCGACACGCGGACCTACAGCCTGGACGCCACGGGCGACCACGCCGCCTTCGACATTGTCAGCGGCACGGGCCAACTGACCCTGAAGCAGGCGGCCGACTACGAGGGCAAGAGCTCCTACACGGTCACCGTGAACGTCAGCGACGGTGGGAGCGGATCGGACAGCATCAACGTGACCGTCAACGTGACCGACGTGGCCGAGCCGCCGACGGTGGCGCCGGGGAACGTCACGGTGTCTCCCGCCGCCCTGGGGTTGGACGTGTCGTGGACGGAGCCCACCGCCAGCGACATGACGGGCAAGCCGGCGGTGAGCGGCTACGACGTGCAGTACAAGCTGAGCAGCGACAGCGGCTGGACCAGTCATGGACACAGCGGAACGGGGATCAGCACGCAGATACGGGGCCTGACGGCTGGGTCCACCTACGACGTGCAGGTGCGGGCCAAGAACCACGAGGGGACTGGCCCCTTCAGCGCCACCGTCACCGGCGTCCCGGGGGCGGCCGGGTCGACAGTGGACTACGACCTTGACAACAACGGCCTGATCGAGATAACCAGCCTGGCCAAGCTGAAGGCCATCCGCTGGGACGTGAACGGCGACGGTTCGGTGGCCTCGGGCGACCAGGCCAACTACGAGACCGCCTTCCCCAACGCGGCGGCGGGCATGGGCTGCAAGCTTAACACCTCCAGCCAGCCCACCTGCACCGGCTACGAGCTGACGGAGAACTTGGACTTCGACGAGGACGGAGACCGCCGGATTACCAGCGTCGACGCCGCCTACTGGAACGATGGCGCGGGCTGGCAGCCCATCGGCTCGAAGCCCATCGGCGGCACCCTATCATCGTTCACCGAGACCTTCGATGGCAACGGCCACACCATAACGAACCTGTTCATCAACCGCCCGAATGCTAATGAGCAGGGACTGTTTAGAGATTTACGAGGCAGCGGCGCCATCCGCAACGTCGGCCTGGTGGATGTAGACGTGACAGGAGGCTCACATATCGGCGCGCTGGTTGGGAATATCTCCGGCGGCGAGGTCATTGCCAGCTACTCCACCGGAAAGGTGGACGGCGCAAACTCCGTCGGCGGGCTGGTTGGGGATGCAATTGGCGGTGAGATCATCGCCAGCTATAGCGCCGCCAGCGTGCGGGGCACGTACTTTGCCGGCGGACTGGTCGGATTCATCTCCGTCCGCGGTGGGGTCAGCGCCAGCTATGCCACCGGTACGGTGAGGGGAGTCTCCTTCGTCGGCGGGCTGGCCGGAGGCATGGCGACTGGGAACAGGGCCGATGCGGTGAACGCCAGCTATGCCACCGGCTTGGTGTTCGGCAGCAAGTCCGATGTCGGCGGGCTGGTGGGATCCTATTCCCCCAGGCCGGGGGTTAGCAGCAGCAACATGGTCAGCGTCTCCTACTGGGACACTGGGACGACCCGCCAGAGCGGCAGCGTGGGAGGCCTGGGCAAGATCACCAGCGATCTGCAATCGCCCACGGCCTACGGCGGCATCTACTCCGCCTGGAACGTGGACCTGGACAACGCCGACAACGACAACGACCCGGCTACCAACGGGGACGACCCGTGGGACTTTGGGACGTCCAGCCAGTACCCGGCGCTGAAGGTGGACTTCGACGGCGACGACACGGCCACCTGGCAGGAATTTGGTCGCCAGGGCCGGGCTGCGCCGCCCAGCGCGCCGTTCTTCAGCGCGTCGACCGCGGTCCGGAGAGTTGCCGAAAACACCGCCTCCGGCGTGAACATCGGCAATCCCGTCGCCGCCACCGACCACAACGGCGACGCCCTGACCTACACCCTGGGCGGGACCAACGCCTCGCACTTCGCCATCGTCGCCTCCACCGGCCAGCTGCAGACCAAGAACGCACTGGACTACGAGGCCAAGAACTCCTACACGGTCACCGTGAGCGTGAGCGACGGTAAGGACGCCGCGGGCAACGCCGAAGCCAGTCCGACGTCTGACGGCACCATCAACGTGACCATCAGCGTGACCGACGTGGACGAGCCGCCGGGCGCGCCAACGGGGCTGAGGGTGACGCCGGCAGTGCAAAGCCTGAGCGTGTCCTGGACCGCGCCCGCCGCCGCCGCCATGGCGGGCAAGCCCCCGGTGAACGGCTACGACGTGCAGTACAAGCTGAGCAGCGACAGCGTCTGGACCAGTCATGCGCACACCGGAACCGGGACCAGCGCCCAGATCACCGGCCTGACTGCCGGCTCGCCCTACGACGTGCGGGCGCGGGCCAAGAACGCCGAGGGAGACAGCGGCTGGACCAGCGCCGCGGGCGTTCCGCTGGCGGCGCCCGCCGTGAGCAACGCCGAGCCGACCTTCGACGAGGGGGCCACGGCGGGCCGCGTCGTATCGACCCGGATACGAGCGGGCCGCCCGGTGGGCGCTCCCATCGCCGCCACCGACACCGACGGCGACCCGCTGACCTACGGGCTGGGCGGGACGGATGTGGCCTACTTCACCATCGACGCCGCCACCGGCCAACTGACAACCACGCAGGCGCTGGAGCAGCTGGACAAGAGTACGAAGGTCCGCTTCAGCGTGGACGTAACCGTGATGGACCGGAAGGACGCCAGCGGCGCCGCGGACAGCAACGTGGACGCCACCATCACGGTAACCGTGAGCTTGATCAACCGTACTGCTAGCTCCGCGAAGGTCAGGATGGTTGAAAGGGCCGCAAATGTGCGCTGGGAGCAAGAAACTCCGAGCGACTCCATCGACGCCTACGAGCTTCAAATAAAGAGGATTCTCCCTCCCTCGACGGACCCCTTCCGCGTGGTGGACGACAACATCGTCGGGACGCAACTCACGGTGCGGAACCTGCTTCCGGGCGCCAAGTATCAGTTGAAGATACGCGGGAAGAACGCCTACGGAGTGGGTCCGTGGGGCAGATACAATTTACCCCACGTCCCGCCGGCCTTCCGGGAGGGCGACTCGGCCACGCGCAGCGTGGCGGAAAACACGGCGGCCAACACCAACATCGGCGCGCCCCTGACCGCCGACTACGCCGACGCCACCGTCACCCTGACCTACAGCCTGAAGGGAACCGACGCCAACCACTTCGCCATAGACGGCGCCACCGGCCAGCTCAAGACGAAGGAGCCCTTGGACCACGAGGGCAAGTCCTCGTACGAGGTGGAGGTCGAAGTCTCCGACGGCCACAAGAAGGACAGCATTGACGTGACCATCAACGTGACCGACGTGGCCGAGCCGACGACTCCGCCGTCGGGGGTCAACCGCGCCCCCGCCTTCAACGACGGGGCCTCCACCACCCGAAGCGTGGCGGAGAACACCCCCGGCGGCGTAAACATCGGCAGACCCGTGGCCGCCACGGACACCGACAACGATACGTTGACCTACACCCTGGGCGGGACCAATGCCAACCACTTCGCCATAGACAGCGCCACCGGCCAGCTGCAGACCAAGGGCGCGCTGAACTACGAGGCCAAGAACTCCTACTCGGTCACCGTGACGGTCAGGGACGGCCGGAGCGGGTCGGACAGGATTGACGTGACGATCAACGTGACCGACGTGGCCGAGCCGACGACTCCGCCGTCGGGGGTCAACCGCCCGCCAGCCTTCACCACCGCATGGGGAGAGGTGACTCTCCAGGTGAATGAGAACACGGCTTCCGGCCGGAACATAGGCAAACGCCTGGCCGCCGTAGACCCCGACGGCGACACGCTGACCTACGAACTGAGCGGAATGTACGCCCCTCTCTTCGCCATAGACAGCGCCAGCGGCCAGCTCAAGACCAAGGGTGCGCTGGACTACGAACACAAGGACGCCCACCGAGGCGGCTACCCGTACCCCTTCTACCCGGTAGACGTATTAGCGTTCGATGGGCGGGGCAAACTAGCCGTCATGTTTGTGTACATCCAGGTGATCGACGTGGCCGAGCCGCCGGGGGCGCCGACCGGGCTGAAGGTGACGCCGAGCGTGGAGAGTTTGAGCGTATCCTGGACCGCGCCCGCCGCCGCCGCCATGGATGGCAAGCCCCCGGTGAACGGCTACGACGTGCGGTACAAGCTGAGCAGCGCCAGCGGCTGGAGTAGTCATTCGCACAGCGGAACGGGAACCAGCGCCCAGATCACCGGCCTGACCGCCAACTCGCTCTACGACGTGCAGGTGCGGGCCAAGAACCATGAGGGGGACAGCGGCTGGACCAGCGCCGTCAGCGCAACGCCCACGGCGCTCGCCCCAGGCAACAACCCGCCCACCTTCAACGAAGGGTCCAGCGCCAGCCGCAGCGTGGCGGAGAACACGGCAGCGGGACAGAACGTCGGCAGCCCCGTCGACGCCACGGACGCCGACGCGGGCGACACGCTGACCTACGCCCTGGGCGGAACCGACGCCGCGCACTTCGCAATAGTCGCCGCCAGCGGCCAGATCCGGACCAGCGGCCCGCTGAACTACGAGGGCAAGACTTCCTACACGGTCACCGTCAGCGTCAGCGACGGGAAGAGCGCCAGCGGCGGCGCCGACGGCGGCATCGACGCCAAGATCACGGTGACCATCTACGTGACCGACGTGGACGAGACGGGGGCTCCGCCGGCGGGGGTCAACCGCGCTCCGGCCTTCACCGCAGGGGGGGAGGTGACTCTCCGGGTGAAGGAGAACACGGCTTCCGGCCGGAACATCGGCAAACGCCTGGCCGCCGTGGACCCCGACGGCGACACGCTAACCTACGAACTGAGCGGACTCTTCGCCCCTCTCTTCGCCATAGACAGCGCCAGCGGCCAGCTCAAGACCAAAGGTGCGCTGGACTACGAACACAAGGACGCCCACCGAGGCGGCTACCCGTACCCCTTCTACCCGGTAGACGTACTCGTGTTCGACGGGCGGGGCAAACTAGCCGTCATGTTTGCGTACATCTACCTAACCGACGTGGACGAGCCGCCGGGCCTGCCGGCTTGGTGGGAAGTGACGCCTGGGGTGGAGAGCTTGAGCGTATCCTGGGCCGCGCCCGCCGACATGGCGGGCAAGCCCCCGGTGAACGGCTACGATGTGCGGTACAAGTTGTCCAGTGCCAGCGGCTGGACCAGTCATTCGCACAGCGGAACGGGAACCAGTGCCCAGATCACCGGCCTGACCGCCGGATCGCCCTATGACGTGCAGGTGCGGGCCAAGAACCATGAGGGGGACAGCGGCTGGACCAGCGCCGTCAGCGCTCCGCCCACGGCGCAGGTCCCAGGCAACAACCCGCCCGCCTTCACCGACGGGCCGAGCAAGACCTTCACCATCGCCGAAGGGACCACGGCGGTGGGCACGGTGGCCGCGACGGACGCGGACGGCGACACGCGGACCTACAGCTTGGACGCCACGGGCGACCACGCCGCCTTCAACATTGTCAGCGGCACGGGCCAACTGACCCTGAAGCAGGCGGCTGACTACGAACGCAAGACTTCCTACAGCGTGACGGTGAGCGTGAGCGACGGGAAGAACGCCGGGGGCGGCGCCGACGGCGGCATCGACGCCAGGATCACGGTGACCATCAACGTGACCGACGTGGCCGAGCCGCCGGGGGCGCCGACCGGGCTGAAGGTGACGCCGAGCGTGGAGAGTTTGAGCGTATCCTGGACCGCGCCCGCCGCCGCCGCCATGGATGGCAAGCCCCCGGTGAACGGCTACGACGTGCGGTACAAGCTGAGCAGCGCCAGCGGCTGGAGTAGTCATTCGCACAGCGGAACGGGAACCAGCGCCCAGATCACCGGCCTGACCGCCAACTCGCTCTACGACGTGCAGGTGCGGGCCAAGAACCATGAGGGGGACAGCGGCTGGACCAGCGCCGTCAGCGCAACGCCCACGGCGCTCGCCCCAGGCAACAACCCGCCCACCTTCAACGAAGGGTCCAGCGCCAGCCGCAGCGTGGCGGAGAACACGGCAGCGGGACAGAACGTCGGCAGCCCCGTCGACGCCACGGACGCCGACGCGGGCGACACGCTGACCTACGCCCTGGGCGGAACCGACGCCGCGCACTTCGCAATAGTCGCCGCCAGCGGCCAGATCCGGACCAGCGGCCCGCTGAACTACGAGGGCAAGACTTCCTACACGGTCACCGTCAGCGTCAGCGACGGGAAGAGCGCCAGCGGCGGCGCCGACGGCGGCATCGACGCCAAGATCACGGTGACCATCTACGTGACCGACGTGGACGAGACGGGGGCTCCGCCGGCGGGGGTCAACCGCGCTCCGGCCTTCACCGCAGGGGGGGAGGTGACTCTCCGGGTGAAGGAGAACACGGCTTCCGGCCGGAACATCGGCAAACGCCTGGCCGCCGTGGACCCCGACGGCGACACGCTAACCTACGAACTGAGCGGAATGTACGCCCCTCTCTTCGCCATAGACAGCGCCAGCGGCCAGCTCAAGACCAAAGGTGCGCTGGACTACGAACACAAGGACGCCCACCGAGGCGGCTACCCGTACCCCTTCTACCCGGTAGACGTATTAGCGTTCGACGGGCGGGGCAAACTAGCCGTCATGTTTGTGTACATCCAGGTGACCGACGTGGACGAGCCGCCGGGCGCGCCGACCGTGCTGACGGTTACGCCGGGGGTGGAGAGCTTGAGCGTATCCTGGGCCGCGCCCGCCGCCATGGCGGGCAAGCCCCCGGTGAACGGCTACGGCGTGCGGTACAAGTTGTCCAGTGCCAGCGGCTGGACCAGTCATGGGCACAGCGGAACGGGAACCAGTGCCCAGATCACCGGCCTGACCGCCGGATCGCCCTATGACGTGCAGGTGCGGGCCAAGAACCATGAGGGGGACAGCGGCTGGACCAGCGCCGTCAGCGCTCCGCCCACGGCGCAGGTCCCAGGCAACAACCCGCCCGCCTTCACCGACGGGCCGAGCAAGACCTTCACCATCGCCGAAGGGACCACGGCGGTGGGCACGGTGGCCGCGACGGACGCGGACGGCGACACGCGGACCTACAGCTTGGACGCCACGGGCGACCACGCCGCCTTCAACATTGTCAGCGGCACGGGCCAACTGACCCTGAAGCAGGCGGCTGACTACGAACGCAAGACTTCCTACAGCGTGACGGTGAGCGTGAGCGACGGGAAGAACGCCGCTGGCGCCGCCGACGCCAGCATTGATGCCACCATCGCCGTGACCATCAACGTGACGGACGTGGACGAGCCGCCGGGGGCGCCGACCGGGCTGACGGTGACGCCGGGAGTGGAGAGCTTGAGCGTATCCTGGGCCGCGCCCGACGCCGCAGCCATGTCGGGCAAGCCCCCGGTGAACGGCTACGACGTGCAGTACAAGCTGAGCAGCGACAGCAACTGGACCAGTCATGGGCACAGCGGAACGGGGACCAGCGCCCAGATCACCGGCCTGACCGCCAACTCACTCTACGACGTGCGGGTGCGGGCCAAGAACCACGAGGGGGACAGCGGCTGGAGCAGCGCCGCCAGCGGAACACCCACGGCGCCGGCCCCAGGCAACCGCCCGCCAACCTTCACCGACGGGCCGAGCAAGACCTTCACCATCGCCGAAGGGACCACGGCGGTGGGCACGGTGGCGGCGACAGACCCGGATGGCGACACGCGGACCTACAGCCTGGACGCCACGGGCGACCACGCCGCCTTCAACATTGTCAGCGGCACGGGCCAACTGACCCTGAAGCAGGCGGCTGACTACGAACGCAAGACTTCCTACAGCGTGACGGTGAGCGTGAGCGACGGGAAGAACGCCGGCGGCGCCGCCGACGCCAGCATTGATGCCACCATCACGGTGACGGTCAACGTGACCGACGTGGACGAGCCGCCGTGGGCGCCGACGGGGCTGACGCTGACGCCGGGGGTGCAAAGCTTGAGCGTATTCTGGGTCGCTCCCGGCGGCATGACGGGCAAGCCTCCGGTGAATGGCTACGACGTGCAGTACAAGCTCAACAGCGACAGCGGCTGGACCAGGCATTCGCACACCGGAACGGGGACCAGCACGCAGATCACCGGACTGGCAGGCGGCTCGCAGTATTACGTGCAGGTGCGGGCCAAGAACGCCGAGGGGGACAGCGGCTGGACCAGCGGCAGCGCAACGCCCACGGCAAACAGCGCGCCCATCTTCACCGACGGGGCGAGCAATACCTTCACCATCGACGAAGGGGCCACGGCGGTGGGCACGGTGGCGGCGACGGACCCGGACGGCGACCCGCGGACCTACAGCCTGGACGCCACGGGCGACCACGCCGACTTCGACATTGTCAGCGGCACGGGCCAACTGACCCTGAAGCAGGCGGCTAACTACGAGATCAAGAGCTCCTACACGGTCACCGTGAACGTCAGCGACGGTCGGAGCGGATCGGACAGTATCAACGTGACCGTCATCGTGACCGACGTGGACGAGCCGCCGCGGGCGCCGACGGGGCTGACGCTGACGCCGGGGGTGCAAAGCTTGAGCGTATCCTGGGTCGCTCCCGGCGGCATGACGGGCAAGCCTCCGGTGAACGGCTACGACGTGCAGTACAAGCTCAGCAACGCCGGCGGCTGGACCCGTCATTCGCACACCGGAACGGGAACCAGCGCCCAGATCACCGGACTGACTGCCGGCTCCCTCTACGACGTGCAGGTGCGGGCCAAGAACGCCGAGGGGGACAGCGGCTGGACCAGCACAGTCAGTGGAACGCCCACGGCAAACAGCGCGCCCATCTTCACCGACGGGGTCTCCACCATCCGTCGCGTGGCGGAGAACACGGCGGCGGGACAGAACATCGGCAGCCGCGTGGCCGCCACGGACGCCGACGCTGGCGACACGCTGACCTACGCCTTGGGCGGGACCAACGCCTCGCACTTCGCCATAGACGCCTCCACCGGCCAGTTGCAGACCAGCGGCGCGCTGGACTACGAGGCCAAGAACTTCTACTCGGTCACTGTGACGGTCAGGGACGGCTGGGGCGGATCGGACAGCATCACCGTGCTCATTCCCGTCACCAACGTGGACGAGTAGCCGGGCCCGCCGACGGGGCTGACGGTGACGCAGGGAGTGGAGAGTTTGAGCGTGTCCTGGATCGCGCCCGACGCCGCCGCCATGGATGGCAAGCCCCCGGTGAACGGCTACGATGTGCAGTACAAGTTGAGCAGCGTCAGCAGCTGGACCAGTCATGGGCACAGCGGAACCGGGACCAGCGCCCAGATCAGCGGCCTGACCGCCAACTCGTCCTACGACGTGCAGGTGCGGGCCAAGAACGCCGAGGGTGACAGCGGCCGGACTGGCGTCGTGGGCGTTCCGCTGGCGGTGTCCGTCCCGAGCAACGACCCGCCCACCTTCAACGAAGGGGGACAGCGCCACTCGCCGGGGTGGAGGAGAACACGGCTTCCGGCCAGAACATCGGCAGACCCGTGGCCGCCGTCGACCCCGACGGCGGCACGCTGACCTACAGCCTGCGTGACGACAAATCTTGGTTCACCATCGACAGCGCCACCGGCCAGCTCAAGACCAAGGGCGCTTTGGACCACGAAAGCAAGACCTCCTACGACGTCATGGTGTCTGTGAGCGACGGCAGGGACGACGCCGGCAAGGTCGAGTCCGACCCCCAGACTGACATCACCATCTGGGTGACCATCAACGTCAGCGACGTGGACGAATAGCCAATCTGGGCGCCCAACTCGGTGCAGTAGCTGGGCGCCAGCCACATGGCGGCTTGGCGCACCGGGCACGCCATCCAGCGCGTGGGTCAGGGTGGCGTGCCCGGTGTTGGCGAGTTCGGCGTCGACACCATACGGCTGAAGCCCATCGGGCCCTTGATTTCGAGAGCCTCCTAGAGGTCCTGTCCCGTAACCGTCACCGGCGGAGGCGCGCGGGCTGTCGGCCCGCAACGCCGTTAGCCATCCATAGGCGGGTTCCTACGCTGCGGCGGTCCAAAAGCAAGGATCATGCCAAGGGAATCCTCGCTTGTCCGCACATTTACAGCGCAACCTCCCACCGAAAAGTTCGCATTCGGTACACTCTGGCCCACCAAGCTATACAAAAGCGAGAACCTTCATTCAACGAACTCAATCGACACGGAAAGCTTAAGCCCGAATCCACCGATGGACGGCGTGAGGACAGCGGAAGGGGGGTGAGGGAGCTGCGGGCGAGATGGCCTGGGCTCCATTGGGGGTAGATGGGAGGGCGGCGGACGGTCTTCAGTTGCCGCACAGGGTCCCTATGGCCGTCTGCGGGGACTGCGATGCGCGGGATGGTGAGAGAATACACAGCAGGGAACTCTCGCGGACCAGGGTGGCGCGAGTTTGCGGGGACCTTCGGTTGTGCGGTGGGTAGCTCGGTCGCCGACGGCGCCGTCAGGCCGGGAGTGGAATGGCTCGCAGTCGGGCCAGGGCGCGACTGAATTGGGTTTCCCAGGGCCAGCGCTGGGGAAGATGCAGGGTGAGGCGGCGGGCCGAGCGGGTGATTCGTCCGGCGAGGGAGAAGAACCGCCGCCGGAGGGTCTTGGTGGTCACCACCTGCTCACCCAGACCGGTCCGCGCTGTCCAACGGGCCAGGTGCGCCATCACCTGTATCGCCAGCCAGGCGGCGTTGGCGGCGAAACGGCCCGACGGCATGTGGTTCAGCCCCACGCCGTACTTCAGGTCTCGGATGGCATTCTCGATCTCGGCGTGGCGGCGATGGTCGGCCTCCAGTTCCAAGGTTTCCCCGTCCCGGTCGGTGATGAAGCCGTGATAGCTGTAGCTGGTGAAGAGGGCCAGTTGGGAACCGGGCGTGGGCTTCACCCGCCGGACGATGAGCCGCACTGGGGCGGCTTCGGGCTCACCCTGGAAGGGGGTGCAGGTGGTCTCGGCCACATCGGCGGCGCCGTCCATCCAGTATGGGATGGGCGTCCAGTCCGCCTCGGGTATGGCCTCGATCAGGTTCCGCAGGCTTTTGTGCTGGCGGATGGTGATGGAGAAGCGCACGTCCAGCTTGCAGCAGAGGGATACCACGCTATGGGTGTAGAAGCCGCTGTCGGCCCGCACCGTGAGTTGCCCGCTGGCCCCTCCGTAGCGCACCCGCCCACCGTTTCACGCAGGAAGTGGGCGGCGCCACGAGCGGTGTTGGCCCGGCCCTCGCGCAGCCGGCACATCAGCACGTCGCCGGTTCCGGCGGCGACAGCCAGCAGCGGGTGATAGCCCCGCTTGCCGGTATAGCCGTGGTGGCGTGCCCCTTCCTTGGCCAGTCCGTAGGTCTCGCAGATGGTTGAGTCCAGCTCGATGGTCAGGGGCGAGTCGCCGGGTCCGGCGCTGGTCTGCCAAGCGCGTGCCAGCAACTCCCGGCTCACCCGGTCCAGTTGACGGACGTGGCCCCAGCGAAAACTGCGCAGGAAGGTGCCCAGGGTGGATGGCGCCTTGATCGTGCCGCCCAGGATGCGGGCCGTCCCACCGGCGCGCAGCGCATCGGCGTCGTCGATGCAGTCGCCGCCCGCCAGCGCGGAAGCGACCAGCGTCAGTATCTTGTCCCCCGTGTTGGCCCGCCCCGGCGCGACGCCCAGGTTGAGGTGATGGTCGACGAGTTCCCGCAGGCCCAGGTGCTGGGCGAGGGTGGCCGGAAGGAGCAGCCCGGCATTGGCCACCAGGCGGTGGTCGTCGAAAGAGACACGGATGCGGTCGGGGTGGTTGCGTGGTAGCATCTATTGGGTGCTCCTTGTTCTGGGGTCGGTTTGCTGTTACAAAACCATTATCCCAGATTCATGGGGGCACCCTCTCGCTTCTTCAAGGGCTGTCCCCAAGGCCCTCCTTCGGTGGATTCGGGGTTTGACGCGGCGCCGAACCTCGTCGAACGTGTGCCTGAACTCGTAACTCGGGCCATTGGCCAGCGATTCGGCATATCCACGGCTGTCATCGTGCGATCGAGCAAAGAGCTCCAGCAGATCGCCACGTCGAACCCCTTCGATACCTCTGGCGACCCGCGCTTCCTCCAAGTGGCGTTCCTCGAGAACATACCCAGTGCCGAAGCAGTCGCCCATCTTGACCCGGAACGCTCGCAGCAGGACGGCTTCGCTGTACGCGGGCGCAACGTCTACTTGCACTACCCCAATGGCACGGCACGGAGCAAGCTGACGAACGAGTACCTCGCCTCGCAGCTGCAGACCGCGAGCACGATGCGGAACTGGCGCACCGTCCTCGCGGTTCTGAAGATGGTCGATCATGATCCGCGAGGTACTCGGACAAGCCCCTCTCTTCCAGGGCGCTGTTTGGCGGCCCCCTTTTCGAGGACCGCCCCCTGTCTTGTGACGCTCTCTCGTCGTCTTCCTCATATTCGCTCTGGCTGCTTCTCCTCATGCTCCTCGACGGAAACGTCACTTTTGAAGCAAGACATCCCCTTCGGTAATTCAACTGTGAGCAGTTTGGGCTCTTGACAGTGGAGGCCGAAGGAATAGACTGACCCTGCGGACGCCACACACCATCGGAAACGGAGGGCTATGCAGATGCAGCGCGCCACACGCGACGTGCTCTACTATGAGACTGGCCGTGACAATCCGGTCACCATGAGGGTCAGACCCGGAGAGGTGTTCGAGGTCGAGACACAGATGAACCGGGGCCTCGACTCGTCCGAGATCCCGGAGGAACTGCGAGATCTTTGGAACTCTAAGCGCAGCGACGACCACCCGACGGATCGTGGAAACCCAACGTCGGGGGCGATCTGGGTCGGGGGCGCGGAGCCCGGCCACGCGCTGACCGTGCACGTCGAAGATATCCAGGTACATGGGATCGGCTACACACAGTACAGGGGCTCCACGGGAGCGGCGCCGGGCTTTCTCGGCGATAGCGGCGTAGGGCCTCAATTCAAGGCGGTGCGAATCGAGGAGGGCAGAATCATCTGGAACGACCGGCTGTCGTTTCCGGTAGAGCCGATGCTGGGCGTGGTCGGCGTGGCGCCGGAGAGGGAGCGCAGGCACAACGGATGGGCGGGTGAGTGGGGAGGTAACTTCGACATACAGGAGATCACCTCGGGCGCATCTGTTTCGATCCCCGTGCAGGTGCCCGGCGCCCTGCTCCACGTGGGTGACATGCACGCACGACAGGGCGATGGGGAGATCTGCGGCGGCGGGGGCATCGAGACCGGTGGCATCGCCAGACTGCGAGTGGAGTTGGCCGACAAGCCGCAATCGATGACGTGGCCGAGAATCGAGAATGCCACACACATAATGACCACGGCACAGGCGAAGCCCGCTGAGGACGCCTTCCGCATCGCCCTGGCGGAGATGATCCTGTGGCTGGGCGACGACTACGGCATGGAAAGGGGAGAGGCGTTCATGTTCCTGGCGCAGTGTCTGGAGGCCAGGGTCACCCAGTTCGTCAACCCGACATACTCCTACGTCGCCAAGGTCAACAGGAAGTACCTGCCGTAGTGAGTCTGCGGCGCTGGCCCGTTCGGTCGACATGCGCCGGGGACTGGGGCGCCATCGTGCGGTCGGGCAGGGCGTAGCCAACCTCGAGTCTCACAGCTAGCCGCGTGAGCACGGCTTCTGTGATAGCATCGCGTTGCCCTACCTGTCGCGAGGAGGCGCGCCCAGATGCCTGACGACACGCTGCCGAGGCACGCTAGAGCGGTCGTCGTTGGCGCGGGGATCGTCGGTTGCAGCGTGGCCTACCACCTGACGAAGCTTGGGTGGCGCGACATCGTCGTCGTCGATCAGGGCCCGCTCTTCGAGACCGGCGGCTCGACGTCCCACGCGCCGGGTCTCGTGTTCCAGATCAACCCCTCGAAGACCATGACGAGCTTCGCAAGCTACTCCGTTGACCTATGGTCACGGCTGGAGCTTGACGGCGTTCCATGCGCCAAGGCCGTGGGCAGCATGGAGGTGGCCTGGACGCCGGAGCGCTTGGACGACCTGAAACGGAAGGTAGGGCTCGGCCAGAGCTGGGGCGTCGAAGCCCAGATGCTCGGCGCCGCCGAAACGCGCGGCCTCTTCCCCATGCTCTCGGAGCGCGTCCTGGGGGCGATGTACGTGCCGTCGGACATCCAGACGAGGGCGACCAGGCCGGCTGAGGCAATGGCGCGGGAGGCCGAGCGCAAAGGCGCGGCGTTCTACGGCAACGTAAAGGTCACCGGCTTCGGGATCGACGACGGGCGCGTCACGACTGTCCACACCGCCCGCGGGGACATCGAGACGGAGCTCGTGGTCTCCGCCGTCGGCATCTGGGCGCCCAGACTGTGCGCTTTGGCCGGCGTGCCCATACCGTTGTCGCCGATGCAGCACATCTACGCGGTTACCACCCCGTTGGCGGGGCTGGCGGGCGCGGCCGAGGAAATTTCCTTGCCGTTCTTGCGCCACCAGGACAAGTCCATGTACTTCCGGCAGGTGGGCGAGGCGATCGGCATAGGGTCGTACCGGCACGAACCCCTGCTTGTGGAGGCCGACGACATCCCGGAACACTGGGGGGCTCCCACTGGTCCGGCCGAGATGCCCTTTACGCCCGACCACTTCCAGAACGCGATGACGGCGGCGCGGGAGGTAATGCCCAGCGTCGAGGACGCTGGCCTGACCCGCAAGTTCAACGGCCTGTTCTCGTTCACCACCGACGGCTTTCCCGTGCTTGGGGAATCGCCCCAGGTGCGCGGCTTCTGGTCGGCGCAGGCCGTGTGGTTAACCCACGCAGGAGGCGTCGGCAGGGCGGTCGCCGAGTGGATCGTGAACGGCGAGCCGACCGCCGACCTCCGAGAATGCGACATCAGGCGCTTCCACCCGCACGCGCTCAGCCGACCGTACGTCCGGGAGCGCGCCGCTCAGCAGTACCGCGAGGTGTACGACATCATCCACCCGCGGCAGCAGTTGAGCAGTCCGCGAAACATTCGCCTGACGCCCTTCTTCGCCCGGCAGCAGGAGCTTGGCGCCGTCTTCTTCGAGAACGCGGGATGGGAGCGCCCCCAGTGGTACGAGGCCAACGTGGGCCTCCCCGACTCCCTCACCGTCACAGGCGAATCGCGCGCGGGCTGGGAGGCGCGTGAATGGTCGCCAACGGTTGCGGCGGAGCACGTAGCCACCCGGGAGCGTGTGGCCCTCTTCGACCTCACACCATTCGCCAAGTTCGAGGTGACGGGCTCCGGCGCGCTCGGCGCGCTCCAGCGCCTTGCCTCCAACCAGATGGACAGGCCTATCGGGTCGATCACGTACACTTCTATGCTCACGCCGAGCGGTGGGATCAAGTGCGACCTCACGGTTACGCGGCTCGCTGAGGAGCGTTTCCTGGTGGTCACCGGTGGAGCCATGGGACTCCACGACCTGGACTGGATCCGGTCGCATCTACCGGACGACCGCGCGGCGAGCGTCGCTGACGTCTCGTCGGGGCTATGTTGTATCGGTCTGTGGGGGCCGAGGGCCCGCGAGCTGCTCGCCAGTGTCTGCGACGACGACATGAGCAACGACGGCTTTCCGTACATGACCGCCAAGCCCATAACCGTGGGAGATGTCCCCTCGCTGGCCCTGCGCATCTCCTACGTCGGCGAGCTTGGGTGGGAGATATACGCCTCCGCCGAGCATGGTCTGCGGCTGTGGGATGCACTTTGGGAGGCGGGCCGGCCGCTCGGCCTCATCGCCGCGGGCGGCGGCGCCTTCGAGTCGCTTCGGCTGGAGAAGGGCTACCGTCTCTGGGGAAACGACATCCACACTGAGTACAACCCATACGAGGCGGGCATAGGATTCGCGGTGAGGACGAGCAAGGGCGACTTCATTGGCAGGGACGCCCTACGGACGTCGCGAGCGCGGGGCCTGACCCGCAGGCTGTGCTGCATGACCTTCGACGATCCGTGCTCCGTGGTCGTGGGCAAGGAGCCTATCCTGGACGGCGACCGGGTGCTTGGCTACGTGACCAGCGCCACCTACGGCCACTCCATAGGCAGGGGCATCGTTTACGGCTATTTGCCCATCGACTACGCCGAGGTGGGAACGCGCGTCGACATCCTCTACTTTGGCGAGCGCCTCCCGGCGACCGTGGCGGAAGAGCCCCTATACGATCCGGCCGGCATCCGTATGAAGGCATGAGCCGGCCTGGGCTCTTGGCTTTCGGGCGTCATGCCGGATTGGCACAACAAGCCCGTTCAACTTGGAGGCAACCTGGATGACGCGGACTCTGCCAATCCTTCCGGCGCCGCTTTGGCTGGCGAGCGTCGGTCCGGGTGCATTCGCGCCGGCTCGGCGCGAGGGCGCGTAACTGTGGTGAGGCTCGCGCCCGAAACGGCCGGACGTACCCGAGGGCTCATTCTCGCGCCCTTTGACGAGGGGGAGTTGCGACGTCTGTCTGGCCGGCTCGACGTTGAGAGCGAGAGCTGGATGGACTCGCTGCGGATGCACGTCCCGGACGAGCTCGCGGCGAAATTGAACGGCATAGGGGCCTCGGTCCTGGTGGTAGAGGTGGACTTCGTCTTCGAGGAGGTATTCGAGGCGGTTCCGAATCTCGAGTTCGTTGGGATTTGCAGGGCCGCCACGAACCACGTCGACATAGATGCCGCCACGGCCAGCGGCGTCGCGGTCGTCAACACCCCCGGGAGGAACGCCCAAGCCGTGGCGGAGCACGCCCTCGGACTGATGCTGGCGCTGGCGAGGCGCATCCCGGAGAGCCACAACTACGTCACGGGAGGCCGATGGCTCAATCCCCTGGGGCCGTACGTCGAGCTGCGGGGACTGGAGCTGGCTGGCAGGACGATGGGCATCGTGGGCTTCGGCGCCATCGGACGGCGGCTGGGGGAGATGGCGACCGCGGTCGGCATGACGTGCGTCGCCCACGACCCATTCGTGGACGCCCCACCGGTCGGCATCTCCATGCGGCAGCTGGACGAGGTGCTGGCCGGCTCGGACTTCGTGTCCATTCACGCGCCGATGAACGCCGAGACCGAAGGGCTGATCGACTCCCGCGGGCTCGCACTCATGAAGCCGACCGCGTTCCTGGTGAACCTCTCCGACGCGAGGATAGTGGACCGGGACGGCCTGGCGGCGGCGCTTCAAAGCAGGGCGATCGCGGGCGCCGCGCTCGATGTCTTCGAGACCCATCCGATCGCCCCGGACCACCCGCTGCTGGCGCTCGACAACGTGATCTTGACCCCCCACCTGGGCGGAGCGACCGAGGAGACTATCGGACGCTATTCCAGGATGATGGCCGGCGACATAGTGCGGTTCCTGGATGGCGTCAGACCCGTGAACCTCGTCAACCCCGCCGTCTGGGCGGCGCGGTGAGCGGCAGCCGGTTCGTTGTCGTGGTGGACGCCGGGTCGACACGGATTCGATGCTTCGTGTTCGACTCGAACGGTGGTGTGGTCACGCAGCGCTCCGCTGAATGGAGCTACCTCGACCCCGGTGCGGTGTCGCCCTATGCCCGTGAGCTGGACGCCGAGAGTGTCTGGGCGTCGACGTCGCGGCTCGTCGCGGAGTGCGTCGGTGACAGCAGGGTGGAGGCCCGCCGTATTGCGGCCGTCACGGTCACAAGCCAGCGGCAGGCGGTCGTGTTCCTCGACAGGGATGGGCGCGTTCTCTACGCGGGCCCGAACGTAGACCTCAGGGCGATTTTCGAGGGAGCGGCCATCGACGACGCAATGGGGAGCCGTGTCTTCGAAGTCACGGGTAGACTGCCTTCCTTCCTGTTCACGCCGGCCAGACTGCGCTGGTTCATGCAGAACAGGCCGGACGTGTACGAAAGGATAGACCGGGTCGTCACATTGGCGGACTGGCTGCGGTGGAAGCTGTCGGGAGAGCTCGCGAGCGAGGCCACGCTGGCGGCTGAGGCGGGCCTGCTCGACGTCCGAACGCGTCGATGGTGCGCGGAGCTGTTCGCCGAGATTGGGGTCCGGGCCAACTGCGGGGTGACCATAGAGCGCGCGGGCGCGGTCGTCGGAGCAGTGCGTCGTGAGCCCGCGGGCCTCACCGGCCTTCCCGTGGATGTCCCCGTTGTCGTGTCGGCCGCGGACACGCAGTGCGGCCTTCTTGGGCTGGGCGTCGGCCGCGCGGGACAGGTGGGGGTCGTCGCGGGATGGAGCATACCCCTGCTCATGCTCACGGATGCGCCGGCCTACGACGCGGGACGGCGTACCTGGACGGGCTGCTACGTGGAGGAGTCGCTTTGGAGTCTGGAGAGCACTTGCGGCGACGCGGGCAACTCGTACCGCTGGCTCGCGGATACCATGTGGGCCGGTGAGACCAGGCCGTTCGACCGCATGGACGCGGCCGCACGGGGCGTGGGGGCAGGGTCGGACGGCGTCCTGGCGTTTCTGGGGGCGTCGCGGATGGACATGGGCAGGGTCGGCCTGCGGGCGGGCGGGTTGATCTTTCCGGTACCCCTGACCTTTGGCGGCATCGGGCGCGGGCACGTGGCGAGGGCGGCCCTCGAGGCGATATCGTTCGCGGTGCGGGCGAATCTCGAACAGCTCGAATCGCTGAGCGGCGTCGCCGCGTCCAGGGTGGCGGTGGGAGGCGGCATGACGGCCACGTCCTCATGGGTGGAGATGCTGCCGAACGTGCTTGGACGTCCGGTCGAAGTGGCCTCGGCCCCGCACGTCACAGCGTCTGGGGCGTACGTCACGGCAGTTGCGGCGCTGGACGGCCTCGATTCGCTATTGGGCCGGGCGGAGGTGAGCACGGCGTCTACGACGATCGATCCGAGCCCCGTCGACTCTGCGGAGTACGAGGACCTCTATGGACGCTGGACTGAAGTGGCCCGACATCTGGAAGCGTCCGGAGTGTAGTGCTACGCTATGACCATGGACGCAGCCAAGCGCCAGGTCGCCGAGGTCTCCAGGAAGATGGCGGAGCTGGGCCTCGTCTCGGGGACGAGCGGAAACGTCAGCGCGCGGCTGCCGGACGGCCTCATCGCCATCACGCCCATGGGCAGGAGCTGCGAAGAGCTGTCGGAAGACGACATAGTCGTCGTGGACGGCGACCTTTTCCCCGTGGACGGCGATCTAAACCCGTCGTCCGAGTCCCTGCTGCACGCGGCGATCTACGAGGCGCGCCCGGACGTCGGGGGTATCGTACACACCCACGCGGTGTACTCGAGCGCGGCGGCCGTGGCCGGTCTGGCGATACCGCCCATCGTCGACGAGATGGTGGTCGCATTGGGGGGAGATGTGAGGGTGTCCGAATACGCGCCACCGGCCTCGCAGGAGGTTGCCGAGCGTGTGTGCGCGGCCTTGGGGACCCGCGACGCCGCACTCATCCGCAACCACGGCGCGGTGGGGGTAGGCGCAAGCCCAGCATCCGCGCTGGAGGCGTCGATCCTGACCGAGCGGGCCGCCAAGATATTCGTTCTCTCTTCGATTCTGGGCCGTCCCGGCACGTTGCCGGACGACGTGGTGGCATCCGAAGCCGCCATATTCGAGATGAGAAGGACCGCGCGCCGCGGAGCAAGCGCACTGGCCTCGTAGCGACCGGCTCCGCACTCTGGAGGACTGACGCATGGTTTCCGTACCCGGATTCATTCTTCGCCGCCTGTACGTCAAAGGCAGCCTGAACAACGCCGCGGGTGGCTTCGAGTTCGAGCTCAAGAACGGCCTGGGCTCAGGCTACTCGACCAGGATGTGGCCGCTGAAGCTCGACGGTCGGGAGCTCCCGGCCGAGAGGAGCTACTTTACCATCGGCGGCAAGGAGACCTCCTTCAGCGACGTGTCTCAAGACAACACCTTCACCCTGGAGATCAACAAGACGATCACCATCTGGGCGGACGGCGAGACTCTGGATCCGGGAGTGCACACCGTCGAGATGGCGTTCGACGTTCCCGGCCTGGGCACGATGAGGTTCGACTTCACCGACGAACTGGCGGATGGCTGAGGGCCCCCACCGGATCGCGGTCACGGGCGCCTCGGGATACGTCGGGACGGTGCTGATTCGGCACCTGGTGGAGCGCGAGGACGTCGGCGGTATCCTGGCAATCGACGTGAGGGAGCCGACCTCGTCCTTCGGAGCCAAAGTGTCGTTCGTGCGGCAGGACGTGTCCAGGCCTTTCCCGGGGCTGTTCGCGGACCATGAGGTGGACACGGTCGTGCACCTGGCGTACGTGCTGTGGCAGGGCAGGGACCGCGAAACTAACCGGCGGGTCAACGTGGGCGGTACGCGCAACACGCTCGACGCCTGCCGCCGGGGCGGGGTAGGGCGCATAGTCTACCTGAGCAGCACGAGCGTGTACGGGGCGCACCCCGATAACCCGGACGTCCCGACCGAGGAGACGCCGCCCCGGCCCATAGCCGGGTTCCATTACAGCGAGGACAAGCTGGAGTCGGAGCGGCTTCTGGAAGAGTTCACCTCGGCTTACAACGGGGCTACCGTGTGCGTCCTGAGGTGCTGCCCGATCATGGGGCCCAACGCCGACAACTTCATTGCCCGCGCGTTCGACAAGCCATTTCTCGTCGCCGTCTCCGGCGCGAATCCGCCGATGCAGCTCATCCACGAGGAGGACGCCGTTCGCTGCCTCGCGCAGGCCGTGATGGGCAACGCTGAGGGTCTGTATAATCTGGCGGGAGCCGGGTCGATACGTTGGGACGAGATGGCGGCCGCGCGCGGCCGTCCGGTCATCTCGTTGCCGGCGTGGCTGCTGTACCCGGCCACGCAGCTAACATGGGCGCTCAGACTACAGTCGGACTCGCCGGCGATGGGTCTCGACTTTGTCCGCTATCCGTGGCTCGCGGGCACGGATAAGATAGCTCGCGAGACGGGCTTCAGGCCGCAATTCTCGTCGAGAGACGCGTGGGAGTCTCACGTCCGGAGTGCATAGAAGCCACAGGGCCAGCTAAGTTCCCTGTTCGAGGCTCTCGAGCGTCCGCAGCGCGGTCTGCACGTGGCCGGAGATCATGATCTCGTTGTGGAAAACGTTCCTGATTGTGCCGCCGCCGTCGATGACGTAGGTCACTCGGGACGTGCCCAGCCCGAAGCGGCGGCGCACGTCATAATGTCGGCGTATCTCCCCTGTTGAGTCGCTTCCCAGGCCGAATCGAGTCTGGACGGAGTCGCCGAAGCGCTTCAGCCTGTCGACGCCGTCGGTGCTGATGCCGACGACGATGGCATTGTTGGCTGTGATGATGTCGTACGACTCACAGAACCCCCCGACCTCGGCCGTGCAGCCGTGGGTGAAGGCCCGAGGGTAAAAGAAGAGCACCACGTTTCGGCCAAGGTGTTCCGAGAGCGTGAATTGCTCGCCGGAACCGAGTGTGACCGTGAAGTCCGGAGCTTGAGCGCCTACCTCTAGCATCGTCTGATGGTCTCGCCTCGGCGGCCGCGTTCGGTCGGACAGTCGACCCGCAAACGAGCCAAGTCAGTCACCAGCGGCGCGGACCCAGATCTTCGAGCCTATTTCGTAGCTGAAGGCGACCGCGTTCTCGTTGCAGACCAGGGTGATCACTCCCCTGCTGGTGGCCGCCTCTTCAATCGTGAGCGTCTCGCCGGGGATGACGCTGTTCGCCACGAGGTACTCCAACAGTGACTGGTCGTCCTCCGGGATCCTGTCGACGACCAGCTCCTTGCCGGGTGCGGCCTGATCGAGCGATATCGCGTCTTTGGGTGTGCTGTAGCCGCTGCCCGGAACGGGATGCCCGAACGGGCACGTCGTTGGATTTCCGAGCTTCGCCACGATGTTCTCTTCGAGTTCCGGGGAGATCGCGTGCTCGAGCCGGTGGGCTTCTTCGTGGGCCTTGGCGAGGTCCACGCCGAGGAGGTCCACGACCATGCGCTCCGCCAGCCTGTGCCTTCGCACGATGCTCTCCGCGGACTGACGGCCCTCCCGCGTCAGGATCACGCCCGTCCGCTGGTCGGACTCCACGAGGCCCTCACGGCTCATCCGGCGGATCATCGCGCTCACCGAGGGGAGCGACGTGCCGAGCCCCTCGGCAACCGGCAGCGTCCTCAGGTGGTCCGCAAGCTGCGTCAGGCTCAGCCGGGGCTGCTGTTCGCGCAGCCGGAAGATCGACAGCAGATAGTTCTCCGTCGACATCGACAGACGTGTCTCTTCCGAGCTCGTGCGTTCTTTCTTGGCTCTGGCGGACATTTCCTGCTCGTTCGACAAACTGGGTTGTACCAGTGAAGTTATCAAATCAGTACGGGCCCGGTCAATTCTTCGCTGGCCGTTCAGCTGGCGGTGCCGGGGTTGGGACGCTTCCGTTCGCGGCTCGGCGATGCGGTATGCCCAGGGCGCGGGAAGCGGTACGCCCGCATCGGCAATGGCGATAAGTCTTGACATTCACGCTACACATATACATACTAACTCACGGTCTATTAGCGTATGGTTGAATGAGCGTTGTCGTCAGGAACAGTTCGGGTCCTTGCATGAAAAGCCCTGTGGAATCGGGAGCCGATGCAGGCAGTTAGTCGACCGCTGATCCTCAGGGCAGTCGGGCATCGCCCCTCCGCTTCCGGGGCGCCTTTGGTGGTCTGGGCCCCCGCGGTACTGGTGGGCTTGGCGATGCTTCTGCCGCTGGTCTACCTCCTGGTACGAAGCATGGACGCCAGCGGCGAGGCGTGGGAGCTACTGTTCCGCGCTCATACGGCCCAGACCCTCGGGCGGACGGCGCTGCTGATAGTCACGGTCACGCTGGGCTCGGCGGCGATTGCCATTCCCCTGGCCTGGCTGACCGTCAGGACCGACCTGCCAATGCGCGGCATGTGGTCCGTCCTGGGTGTGCTTCCGCTGGTGATCCCGAGCTACGTTGGGGCGTTCCTATTCGTCTCCGTGCTCGGTCCGCGCGGGATGCTGCAGCAGGCGTTGGGACCGCTCGGCGTGGAGCGGCTCCCGGAGGTGTACGGGCTCCCCGGGGCCTCCCTGACGCTCGTGCTGCTGAGCTATCCATACTTGGTGCTCGTCATGAGAGGTGCGTGGAGTAACCTGGACCCCGCCACGGAGGACTCGGCCCGCAGCCTCGGACACGGTTCCTGGAGCACGATGTTTCGAGTCACGCTCCCCCAGCTCCGGCCCGCAATCGCGGTGGGCTCGCTCCTGGTCGCGCTGTACACGCTGAGCGACTTCGGCGCGGTGTCACTCATGGAGTATCCCACGTTCACGTGGGTCATTTTCCAGCAGTACGAGTCCGCCTTTGACCGCTCGATTGCCTCGGTGCTCTCACTCGCGGTCGTGGGCATCGCGTTCTTGATTCTGCTGCTGGAAGGGCAGACGCGCGGCCGCCTCAGCTACTATCGGACCGGCTCCGGGGCGTCTCGCAGGCCCAGAGTCGTGACCCTGGGCCGCTGGAAGTGGCCGGCGCTGTTACTGTGCGGGGCCGTCGTCGCGCTATCGCTGGGTCTGCCAACCGCGGTGCTGCTTCACTGGCTCGTAAGAGGCGTGCTGGCCGGCGAGCCGATGCTGTTCTTGTTGACTGCAACATGGAACTCCGTAGTGGCAGCGGGACTGGCCGGCGTTTCGGCGGCCGCGCTCTCGGTGCCGTTGGCGGTGCTCGTCGTGCGGTATCCGAGCGGCCTCAGCCGTCTGCTCGACCGCGTCACTTTCGTCGGTTTCGCCCTTCCCGGCGTGGTCGTTGCGTTGGCGCTCGTGTTCTTCGGGGCCAACTACGCCCGGCCGCTGTACCAGACGACGTGGTTGCTTGTATTCGCGTACGTCGTTCTGTTCTTCCCCGCCGCGCTCGGAGCGACGCGCGCCGCGCTGCATCAGGTCAGTCCCCGGATCGAGGAGGCGGCGAGAGGACTCGGGCGGGGCTCCGGTCAGGTCATGCGAGGCGTTACGCTGCCTTTGGTCCGATCGGGAGTGCTGATGGGTGGTGCGCTGGTCTTCTTGGTGTCGATGAAAGAGTTGCCGGCGACCCTGATCCTGGGCCCGTTGGGATTCGAGACGCTCGCGACCGCGGTCTGGTCGGCGTCCTCCGAGGCGTTCTTCGCGCGGGCTGCGGCGCCCGCCCTGACCCTCATCCTGATCTCCTCGGTGCCGATGGCCTATCTCGTCACGCGTGAGCGCCGGACCGAGCGTTGGGGAACGGTCGCGTGACCGACGGTCCCGTCGTCGAGTGCCGCGGCGTAACGAAGCGCTACGGCGACACCTCGGCAGTGGACGGCGTCAGCTTCGCCCTGAGGCCCGAGGAGACACTATCGATACTGGGCCCCAGCGGCTCCGGCAAGACTACCGCGCTGCGATTGATCGCGGGCTTCGAGAGCCCGGACGAAGGCGAGATAAGCGTACGTGGAAGGCTGGTGTCCGGGCCGTTAGTACACGTCCCGCCGGACCACCGGAACGTCGGCATGGTCTTCCAGGAGTACGCCCTGTTCCCCCACAAGACGGTCGCCGAGAACGTCACCTTCGGTCTGCACAGGCTCACCGCCACGGAGCGGGAGCGGAGGCTCGCCGAGGTGATCGGGCTGGTGAGGCTCGGCGGCCTCGAAAACCGCTATCCTCACGAGCTGTCCGGCGGGCAGCAGCAACGGGTCGCCGTGGCGCGCACGATCGCCCCGCGGCCGATCGCCTTGCTGCTCGACGAGCCGTTCAGCAATCTCGACGTGGGGATGCGGCGGGAGCTGCGGAGGGAGCTGATGGGCATCCTCCGGGAGAACGGCATGGCCACGATTTTCGTGACCCACGACCGCGAGGAGGCCTTCGCCATCGCGGACCGCATAGGGGTCATGAGGGACGGACGACTGGAGCAGATGGACACTCCCGACGTCGTCTATCGCATGCCCGCGACGCCCTTTGTCGCGAAGATGGCCGGTACCAGCGACTTCATCGCCGGCGAGATCCGGGACGGTCTGGCCGTGACCGAGCTCGGCAGGTTCCCGTTCACCAGCAGCAACGGCGTACTGGAAGACGGTGCGCGCGTGATGCTGCTCGTACACCCCGATGACTTCCAGGTCGTCCCCCACGCGGAGGGCCCGTCGGTCGTACGCGCCCGAGAGTTCCTCGGAGACGCGACGGTGCTGGACGTCCAGATGCCGTCCGGCGCCACGTTGAGGTGCAGGCAGCGCTCCCACTCGACCCTGGCCCTCGGCGCACAAGTCACTCTGATTCCCGTCTCGGGAAAGGCGTTTCTCGCCTTCGGCGCGTCGTAGACGGGCCTCCTGGCGGCGTGGCGTGGCAAAGCGCCAACTGCGATTGGTCCGGTACGCGTGTCTGCCGACGTTCCGCCCCCCGATACGCGCCGATGTCCGAGTGCCCTGAGCGCCCCACCAGTGTGAGCACGCAACCTGATCGCCCCGAGTGCGCTCCGTCGGCCCCGGGCCGCCTTGCTGGTTAGTGAGCACATAGCAAGACTATTAGGGCGCACGTAGTAAGTGCGACGTATATAGTTACTTCAGCGGACGACGGTCCGCCTGAAGACCGGGCGGTCAGCCAGGACGCCGGTGTGTCCGATGTCCCGCCGGTGTTCGAGTTGCTGCTCTCGGAGTTCATCGGTGCGGAGCCCGGCGGCGAGGCTTGAGTCCCGCTCCAACGCCCCGTGCTGAGGCTACTCGGCCGTTTCGTCCGCCGTACGCTCCGCCAGGCGACCGTCGAGGATCAGGAGGCCGGTGCCGTCTCCGGCGATGAGCTTCAGGTCATTGATGATCTCGACTACGGACTTCTCTTCCTCGACCTGCTCTTCGATGAACCACTCCAGCAGAACGTGGGTCGCGTAGTCCTTCTGGGCCTGAGCCTCCCGGTACAGGTCCTCGATCATGGCCGTCACGTGGCGCTCGTGCTCCAGGGTCATCTCCATGACCCCCAGGACGGACTCGAACTCGGCGGGGGGTTGGTCGATGGACTGCACGACCGCTCGGCCGTTCCGGTCGTTGATGTAGTCGAAGATGCGCAGGGCGTGCGAGGTCTCCTCCTCGTGTTGGACTCGCATCCAGTGCGCGAACCCCCTGAGGTTCTCCGATTCGAAGTGGGCGGCCATCGACAGGTAGAGATGGGCCGAGTACAGCTCGCTGTTCATCTGGTCGTTCAGCGCGCTCTCGAGCTTGGCGTTAAGCATGGTGTTCTCCAAAGGTGCGGTTGGATTTCGTACTTCAAAAGGTGCGTCCTACATGGTGAGGATAGCATAGGAGGGTGTGGACGCTTCACGGGCCGCCATAGGAGCCGGCCTCTCACGCCGTATCTAGTCATCACCTTGCGGTGCGGTTGGGGGACTGGCCGTACTTCGCCATGAAACGCCGCTCGACGAGGCCCGCGAAGAGCATCGTCCCCATGACCACGAGCCACAGTAAGAAGGCGGTCCCGCCTATCCGGTGCATGATCGTTGCGGCGTCTATCCAGATTAGCTGCATTGAGATGCCTATGACCGCCGACGCTGGGGCGATCCACCTCAGGGCGCCGCCGACCTGCCACTGATACCGGGCCGCGACGAGCAGAGCGATGCCGGCGGCCGCGAACCCGATCTTGCCGGTCAGCCAACGGAGTGTGGAAGTCGCCTCCAACGCTGTTGGGGCCTCGAAGGCTGCGGCGCCGCTCGCCGCGGCAGCCTCGGGCATCTGGTAGACCGCCAACACGCCAGCGCATGTTCCCGAGACCGCGGTGACGATACCCGACACTGCGAGCAAGTAGGGCACGAGCGGTGTTCCCAAGCCGTCTCGGATGATCAACGTCCGGGACAGGTACCAGGCCGCGGCCAGCAGCGCGATGCCGGACACGAACCGCGCTGCCGCGCTGGTTCCGTACATCCACCTGCTTTCTTCGATCGCGCGCAGCGACTCCAGCAGCGTGGGCTGGTCGGCGTCCGCCGAGACGCGGGCGTACACCATCACGACTGTGGCGACAGCGGTGAGCAGCAGCAGCACACCGGTGGTGCGGGCCGCCGTGTCGGGCTTGATCTGGGAGTCGGACATCACATGCTCCTTCCACCGAAGGGCCGTCCCTTGTATAGCAGAAAAACGAAGAACGGGTAGGCTGTCAGCGCCGTGACGGTCCCCACGGACAAGTGCTCCGCAGACCCGGAACGTCTCATCTCATCCTCCGTCTGTTGGTGTTTTGTCTCATGCCGCACCCGTCCGTGGAGACGGCAAACGGTGTTCCGCGCTGCGTCGCATGTTCGACGCCGCTCTTAGCCGCATCGACAGATCGAGACATGCCCGTCTTGCGTGACGCCGAGCCGGCGGCGCCGCCAGGACAAACGCCAGGCCGGCGAGCGCCAGCCAGAACACGGTGAGTCCCCACGTCTCCAGCGTCCAGGCCCTATAGTCGGGGAATAGCCAGGACACGTTCTGAAATGGCGTGAAGCTCATGTCGAAGGGGTCGACGGCGATTCTCACTTCGCCAGAGTGCCCGGCGTGGGCAAGCCCGCCCGTGATCGTCATCCCGTATGCGGCGAGCAGGGCTATCGTGGCCCTGGCCCAACTGGGGGCCGCCGCAACGGCGAGTGCCAACGGCAGCGCGAACAGCGGCAATACCGTCATGAGCGTCCTGCCGGGAAACCACCAGCCCATCATCGTTATCGCAACGAATGTCGCGATCAATACTTGCGCGCCGATCAATCCGAGCACCAGGCGATGCGACGAGCCGCGCCTCCCCAGCAATACCAGTCCGGGTATGGCCACCAGGAGCAGGGGGGCCCAGCGACCCACGCCGAAACTCCGGTCGACGAACAACCCCCACAGGCGGTAGATACGGTCGCCGAAGTCGACGTGCCGTCCAAACACCTCCACCGTCGACTGTCCTGAGTAGACGAGGTTCACCGAGTAGGGGGTCAGGCTGCCGAAGGTCTCGAGGTGGAACCAGACGAAGAGCGCGGCCGAGGCGCAGGAGAGGCCGATCAGGGCGGCCCGGCCCGACGCGTCGGCCCTGAGCAGGAAGTAGGCGGACACCAGCACGGCAAGGGGCGCGTACTTGATCCCGAGCCAACACATGGCCGATAGGGCAGCAGTCACCCAGAGGGCGTCCAGTAGCGTCAGCCTCTCCCGCTTCGTGACCACCAGGAGGCTGAGGGCCAGGGCGAGAGCGGCGGGAATCTCGGGGTAGACCTCCGTGGAGTGGACGAAGGCGACGGCGCTCAGGCCTACGCCGAGCGCCGCGAGCCAGCTCACGGCGCGCCGCCCGGTCAGCCGGGTAGCCAGTACGAACGCGAGAGCCATCGTCGCCGCCGCTGTCAGCAACAGTTGCGCCTGCGCGCCGGTCAGCCCTCCTAGGGCGAAGCCGGGAACCAGGAGCACCGAGAGCCCTGGATTGTGGGGGCTGAGCAGCCGACCGTCCCGCGACGGCATCGACTGCTTCCAAAGACCGTCCGGATGGTCGAAGAAAGCCTCGTACGACCTCGCGTCGTACTGGTTACGCAGATCGAGGTCTCCGTCTTCCAGCAGGCTCTGGGTGGTCAGCAGGTAGAACGGTTCGTCGCCGGTGATAGACGCCCCGTTGGTTGCCCGTATGCCGAGCGAAAAGGCGTACGCCAGGGCCAGTGCCAGAAAGAGGGCGGCCGCGCCCAGCGGCAGATTCCAGCGCCGCGCGAGCTCGGTCACGGCAGGATGCCGACGTCCCGCATCAGCGACAGCGTGCCCTGCAGATCGCTCAAATTGCTCAGGTCCACGTCGGGCGGGTCGAGCGAAGCCAGCGACGGCAGATCGCCCTCAGGCTCGACCCCGGCGGCCAGTGGGTACTCCTTCGTCTCGGCTGCGAAGTACCGCTGGGCCGATTCCGACAGCAGGTATTCGACGAAACGCTCGGCGACCGCGGTGTTGTTGGACGCCTTCAGGATGCCCGCTCCCGCGACCAGGACCAGAGCGCCCGGGTCTGCGCCTCCCAGAAAGTGATTCCGAGCCCCGAATCCGGGCCCCTCCTCCTCGAGAAAGCGTGCGAGGTAGTAGTGGTTCGCGAATCCGACGTCGATCTCGCCTCGGGCGGCGGCGGCGACGGTCGATATGTTGTTGGGGTAGGATCGGGCGTCGTTCGCCTTGATGCCCTCGAGCCAACTGCGGGTCGCGTCCTCTCCAAGCTGCACCCGCATGGCGGTGACGAACGCCTGGAACGAGCCGTTGGGCGGCGCCCATCCTAGGCGACCGTTCCAGGCGGGGTCGGTGAAGTCCATGATTGAGCTCGGAAGGTCCGTGGCGGGGTCGATGGCGGCCGTGTTGTAGACCACCGTCCGGGCGCGCCCGGAGGTGCCTACCCATTCGCCGCTGCGCGACCGGAACCGGGCGTCGACACGCGCCAGCAGACTATCCGACAGCCGTTCGAGAACGCCTGCCCCGGACAGCGCGCCCAGGGACCCGGGGTCCTGCAGAAACACGACGTCCGCGGGCGTGTTGTCGCCCTCTTCGAGGATCGTGGAGGCGATCGCGGCGCTGCTCGCGTACTTGACCCGGACCTCGATTCCGGTCTCCTCCGAGAACGACTCCAGCAGCGGATGTACGAGGCTCCGGGTTCGGCCGGAGTAGACCGTGAGCGTCTCCTCCTCGCCTCCACAGGAGACGAGGAGGCCCGCCGAGACCGTCAAGAAAGCGGCCGCGAGCAGCAACCCTGTCTGCCACCTGATCATTGTCTCCCTCACTGCAGTTGCGACGGCGAAGTGACCCGAACGTCCGATGGGATGCCCAGCGCCGTGATGACCGCTTCCTCATTAAGCGCACTGTACAGGGCGTCGACCGAATCGGGCGACACGGGCCCGGACGGGTCCTGGGTGAAGAGCCCCCCGACGGTGGATGCCGCGGACGCCGAGGCCGAGCGGACGGCCGGATGTATCGCCTGGTAGAAGGCCCACCCCTCGGCCAGGTGCTCCGCCCTGGGCCCAGGCTCCGCGTCATCGGCGGCGCGCTTCGCATACCGTAGTGCCGCCAGGTAGAAGATCGTGTTGAGACGTCCGCGCGCCTGGTCCGCGGCCGCGTCGTAGACGCCCAGGTCACCTGTCCTCGAGGCGGCGAGCGCCTCGGTAAGCGCCTGTTGCAGTGGCTCGTCGACCTTGCCGTCCAGGCCGAAGTTGCCGGCCCGGCTGCGGGCCGTTGCGGCGATCGACGAGTTGCGATTGCCCTCGTCGTCCGCAGCTCCAACGTAGAAGGCCCACGCCTCGTCGACGTTGTGGGGCGCTCCCGAGGCGTCGTCGGTGTTGCCCTGTTCGATCTTCGACCGGGCGGCGGTAAGCTCCTGGAGTACCTTGCCGTAGATGATCGCCTGCAGGCCCTTGTTTGTCAGTTGCCGGCGGACGAGATCGTCGACGTCCCGGCCCTGCCACTGTCCGGTCAGGCCGGCGCGGACGTTGCGGTCGAGGTCGGTCCCTCCGGGGAACTCAGCCAGGACCGAATCGCTGGTAGCCAACGACAGCAGCGTGCGCACCGAGCCGTCGCCCTTGACCGAGTTGGCGCCGTTCTCGTACAGCGCCGTGATCGCAGCCCAGTCGACCGCCTCGTCGGTCTTGGCAGCCCCCAGCAGGCTCCCAATGTCGCGCATGTCCAGCGATATCGCGGCGTGCGAGACCACGTCGCTCACCGTTGTGTAGTGCTCCGTGGACGCCATGGTCTTTGCGGCGCCGCTCACTGGGGCGACTCCCGTGCCGCTTACCGAGCCGCTGACGGACCCACTCACTGACCCGCTGACCGAGCCCGATTGCCCGATCACCTGAACGCCCGGACGGTCCTCGCCATCGTCCTCGCCGCAGGCCGCAGCCAACGACAGAATCAGAACCGCCGCACCGATCAGTCCGACCAAGCCCTTCGCGTAACTCTGTCCCCTATGGTTTCGCACAGTCCAACTCTCCTCGTACTTTCGTTCCGTATCTCCGTCCGCATAACGACCCGAACGGACCAGATGTCAGTCGGGTCACGTGCGAAGCATCTGTCTCACCATTGCAAGCGGCACACGCCACAGATAGTTGGGGCCGATGAACGACCTGCCCCTGGTGCGATGCCGGTAGGCGATCGGCACCTCTCGCATCCGCATACCCTTCTTCAGCAGGTCGAGTGTCAGCACCTGGGCGTAGTTGTAGTCGTGGATGATCTCGGCGCACTCGAGGGCGCGGCGGGAGAAGGCCCTGAAGCCCGTCTGCCCGTCCGTGACGATGCGGCCCGCGGCCACGCAGAGCATCGCGGTGAACACTAGGTTCGCGGCGAAGCGAACGGGCGACTGGCCGTCGCGGGAGCCAAGGTAGCGCGACCCGAGCACGTAGTCGGCTTCGCCGGCCTCGATCGGCGCCAGCAGGTCGGGGATCTGCGCCGGCGGGTACTCGCCGTCGGCGTCGATGTACACGGCCGCCCGCGCGTCCATTTCACGCGCGGTCTCAAGCCCGGTCCGAAGCGCGGCGCCGAGACCGCGGTTCCGGTCGTGCGTACCACGACGTGCGCGCCGCCTCGACGGGCGACCTCAGCGGTGCCGTCCGTCGACCCGTCGTCGACCACGATGACCTTCATGCCGTCGACGCTCTGGCGCGGCATCTCGGCGAGGGTATCGGCGAGATTCTCGGCCTCGTTGTGGGCCGGCACGATCACGGCCAGCGGACGTGTCCGCTCGCGGTCCTCCGCCATGCCGAGCACCTGTCCGACCGACTCGGCCGGCGGCTGGGCGCCCAGGTAGTAGGCGATGGTGGGGGCGACGTCCATGATCGACCGAGGCTCGTGACTCGGCCCCGTCCGTTCGACGCCCTTACCCCATAAGATGCAGGGGACGACCGCCTCCGAGGGGCTCATGTGACCGTGCCCCCCGATGCCGATGCCCTGGCCGTGGTCGGAAGTGACGAGCACCGTGGCGTCGTCGAGATAGTCCCGGCGTTCGCACCACACGAGAAAATCCTCGATGATGCGGTCGGCGGCCTCGATCTTCGCGAGATACTCGTCGTTGTAGCTGCCCCGGGCGTGCCCGGTCTGGTCCACGCTCAGTAGCTGCACCACCAGCAGGTCTGGATCGTCGCGTTCCATTACGTCGCGTGCCCGCGCGGCCAGCGCTTCGTCGATCTCGTCGTTGGATGTGACTGCACTCACCGTCTCGACGTCGCTTTCGCCGAACGCGTCGACCAGGTGAGCGATTCCGACAAGCCTGCCCTTCAGCCCCGAGTCGCGGAGCGAGTCGAAGACCGAATCGCACTTGATCCCGAGGCTCGGAACAAAGTTGCTCCGCATGCCGTGCGCCCTCGGCGGCGCGCCCGTGAGCATCGAGCTGAAGGCGGTCACCGTCCTGGCGGGGTACACGGTGGTCATGTTCGTGTAGTCGGCGCCCTCTCGCCTGAGCCGGTCGATGAACGGAGTGTCGGCTTCGAGCAGACGGTCGGCGCGACACCCGTCTATCACGATCGCGATGAACCGGCGGGACCTGCGAACCCCGTGAGCTGCCCGCAGGCGCGTCGGGGCCAGCGGCGGTGCGGGCGGCCACCTGAAGAACCACTGGTGGAACAGGACGGCAGTCACGCCGACGGCCAGCGTGAAACCCTCGAACGCGAGCATGTCGCCCAGACCGGGACGCTCGACCAGCATCTGGAAGGCGAACACCAGCAGCGCGGCCTTGGGTACCTGCTCCAGGAAGTTGCCGCTGGTCGGGTCGTGGTTCTCGACGACCAGCCGCCAGAATCGCGTGAAGTTGGTCCAGGACGTGCCGATCCGGAGGTGGTAGTAGACCGTTCCCCACAGGAACACGGTGAACGTCGCGTAGAGGCCGAACATCAGCGCGACCGCCGCGACGTCAACGAACCGGAATGCGATGAGGAACACGGCCAGGTATCCCCACAACGCGGCCCGAAGCCTGATCGGGAAGTCGAAACGGTAGAAGACGACGAACAGCGGGAGCAGCGCAAGCAGCGCCACGCTCGCGCGTGCCCAAGTAACCCAGGTCGGCAGCGTGAGGAATGCTCAGCAGCATGACCACCGCGATCGCGAAGACGGGCGTGAAGGGCTTGCCTTCGTTGACCACGTTCCACAGGCGGGCCGCCGCGATCTCGAACCGCGAGGCGGCCCGTGCCCCGTCCGACGTTCCGCGAATGGCCCCCAGTCCTTTGACTCCCAGGAGGCTGCGTGCGGCGATCAGCGTGAGCACGGCGGCCACGGAGTACGAGTACGCGAACTTCAGGCCGTGAGTGAGCACGGCGACGGCGAGGCCCTGGTCGACTGGTATTCCGAGCGCGGCCAGCGCTCCCGTCATGCTCGCCTCGTAGACGCCGATTCCGCCGGGCGTCACGTGGAATACCTGGAAGACTATGGTGAAGGCCGTGACGGCTATTGCCGCGGCCGGAGACAGCTCCAAACCGAGGGCCTTCGCCGCGACCAACACCGCGCCCGCTTCCAGGACCCAGCTCGGAGCGGTCCACAGTGCCGCGGCCGCCGTCTGACGCGCCGACACCTGCCGCAGACGCACCCGCAGCGCGTCTACCCAAGGGCGCAGGGGCTGCGGCAGCCGCGGAGCCAGACGACCCGAACGCACCGCGACCAGTGCCGTCGCGGCCACGACAATCACCGTCGCCGGCAGGGCCAGGCCCGACGCTCCCAACTCGTTGCCGCCCGCGACAGGGAGGAGGGGGCTGAGGAACAGCACGATCGCCGTCAGGCTCGCGAGATCGAGGAGACGGGCGATCGCGGTCGTCGCGGCGGCTTCGCCGAGCGGAACGCCGCGCTGTCCGGCGAGGTATGGCCGTACGGCCTCCCCGGCCTTGAAGGGCAGCAGATGGTTTGCCAGCAGCGCGGCGTGCAAGACTGCAAAGAGTGAAAAGACGCCGGTCCGGTGCGTGAGCAACCGCTTCCACGCGATCGCCCTGAGCCAGAACGCGCCCGCGTAGGCCGCCACGAACATCGCCAGCAGCTCCGGACGGCTTCCGAGAACCGCTATCGCCGACCGCAGCTCGGCCCTGTCGACAAGCAGTCCGACGAGGGCCAGGACGGTCAACCCGGCCGCGAGCCCCGCTATGATCCGTGGAACTGCCGGCCGATGACGGGGCAGCGCGATTGCTGATGCATCAGGCTCCGCACTCGACGAAGAGGACACTACGGACGCCAATTCGTGCCATCTACGGGCCATATATCGTGTACACGCTGCTAAATAAGCTCTGCATACTTAGTAAACAGATAAGAGAATAGATATTGGGCAGCCGTTTGTCAAGGTCGTGCACGAACGCGTGTGGACTTAGCGACGGCGCGTTACCGGAGCAATCGTCCCCTGACAGGCGGTCGGGAAGGAACGTCAAGAGGCGGCGCTGAGGAGCTGGCGCGCGACGACGTGTACGGAGCGCCGGTCCTGGAAGAAGGGGACCTTACCGACGGGTTGCAGCCCGACCCCGGACTACTCCTGACGGCTCAGAGTCGAGAAGAGAATCGGTTCGGGCGCCTACGCCCGCGGGCCCGAGGGGCCAACGAGCCGGCGAAGCAGAGCACCATAGTGGACGTGTGGATCGGTGTACTGCCGTTCATGGTATGCATGGCCGTCGTCATCGGCCTCGTGCTGGCCTTCCCGGGTATCGCCTTGCGGCTGCCGGACCTCGTCTATGGCTCGAGATAGTGTCCTAGCAGAGCGGGCAATGCTGCCGCGGCCGGGAGGCGCCCGCAGTCCCTCTCCGCCAGATCCCGCCTGCGCAGGTCTTACGTCGCCACTGGATTCTTCTGATATTGTACCCGTGTCGAAACAGTGCTGTCAGCATGTCTGAAGGTGCGAAACGGTTCAGTTCTTCACAAAACCTGATATAACATCGGCATGTATACAGAGAAAGGCGGGCCATGTTCGATCAGGATATCGCCAGACGCCGACAGGTGCGGAGAGCGCGTTCGCGCCGTAGACCGCCGGCCCCGTGCTTGGCGGCAGCAGGTTGGCCGCTCGCTAAAGCGAACGGGTATGCACGCGGGACGGAAAATGGGTGGCTGAGCCGCCGAGCGGCTATGATGAGGTCGCGGCGGCGGGGGGTATCGCGTCGAGCTCTCGTTGCAGGCGCCGAGTGCGGGCGGCGTAGTTGGCCAGCTCGGCCTCGCGCTGTAGGCGGGTCGTTTCCAGCTCGCGGCGCGCCTTCCTGACGCGTCGTATTTCGGAGAAGATCGACCAGACGGCCAGGACCGGTCCCAGGATGATGCCGACTACAGTGACTGCGCCCAGGGCGAACCGTAGGCCGGTCGAGGCCGCGATCGAGCCGCCAGCGCCTCCGACCGAGGCGAACCGGGGCGCGAATGTGAGCAGTCTGGCGCTGAGCGGCCGCGCCACGTTCAGGACGGGATCCGACAGCATTCTCCAGACCGTGCCGGCCGCGAAGCTGGCCCCGTGGCGGCCGATAATGCCGGACCGGGTGCGGGTGGACCCGTCGGCCACGGTGGTGGTCCGTCGCCTCAGGAGTCTACGCCATCGCGGCGGGGGCGGCTCGGCGGTCTCCGGCTGCTCAGCCTCGCGCAGGACCGGTGGCAGCTCCGGCTCCGGCCGGCCCAGTTGGCGACAGAGTTGGGTCTGGCGATCGTAGTGCCGCTGCACTTCGCCCCGGTGGTCCGATTCGAGCTGTCCCAGCTCGTCTCGCAGCGCGTTGAGGCGGCGGTGCGTCCTCAGCTTGGCGACGGCCTGGGCGACGGCGGACCCGCCGGCGACGGCCAATGGGACCAATAGTAAGGGTAGCGGCATTTGTGCTAGGGAACCTCTGACTGAGTGTGTCTCGTATGTGATGGACAGTAAGGGGACTTTCCTCTTGTGGTGTGTCGATAGAGGTTTTGTGGTACTGAAACGGCTCTGCTAAGGCGTATCTCCGCTCGTTGTTCTGGTTTGGGCGCACTTCGCCCATGTCAGGATGCCAAGTATCCCTCTGTCGTTATCAAGTTCGTCATCCCCAGCAGCAACATCAGCCGTTGTGTGTTCGTTGCCAGCCCACGGTAGCGCACCTTGGCGTAGCCAAAGTGCCGCTTCACGTACAGGAACGGATGCTCCACCTTCGCCCTGGTCGACGCCTTGCGCTTCTCCATAAGCGCCTCATAGCTTCCCGGCTCCAGTTGCCGACGTCTCCCGGGCCTCATCGCCACCAACCACTCGACATCCGACTCTCGATTCTCCAATCGCTTGTCGACTCCCTGATACCCCGCATCGCCCCACACCCGATTCTCTCCACCGTGCAGCAGCTGGTGAGCCTCCGTCACGTCATGAACGTTCGCAGGTGTCGTTCTTACGCTATGTACTACTCCCGTCTCAGCGTCCGCTCCGATGTGTACCTTCATCCCGAAGTGCCACTCATCCATGCGCTCAAGGAATATCTCCCGACGGGTCTTGCGCTTCTTGCTCTCGTATTCCAACTCGGCAAATGTTGGCTGGTCCATCGTGTCTTCACCCCAAACATTTCTGTCTTCCTAGTGGCATAGTACTATGCCACAACACACTAGGCTTGTTCAAAGTGTCCCCAGCAGCCCGTCCGAGGATTATCTAAGAGGGTGTGTGAGAAGTTCAAATCAGGTTGGTGCTAAGCGTCGGAGCATGAGATGAATCATAGCTATGTGGATCCAGGCCTCCGTTGTATCGGACAGAGCTTCGTAGTCCTTGCTCAGCCGACGGCACCTGCTGAGCCACGCGAATGTTCGTTCAACTACCCATCTTCGCGGCAGCACCTGAAAGTGGTGGCTGTCCCTGGGGCGCTTGACAATCTCGAGCGCCCAGCCTGTCAGGGCCCAGACCCACTCGATCAGCTTTCCAGCATAGCCAGCATCGGCCCAGATCAACCTCATGCGGGGAAACCGCCCTATCAATTTATCGATGACCAGCTTCGCTCCATCTCTATCCTGGATATTGGCAGGATGCACTACCACCGCCAGCAGCAACCCCATGGTATCTACAATGATGTGTCGCTTTCGACCGTTGACCTTCTTGCCAGCGTCATAGCCACGAGGCCCCCTTTTTCCGTCGTCTTAACAGACTGGCTGTCTATGATGGCCGCGCTAGGTGTTGGGTTGCTGCCTTCGGCCTTCCGAACTTTGGGCCGCAGGGCCTCATGGACTCGTTCCCATGTACCATCCTGTCTCCATTCCCGAAAATACCACCACACGGTGCCCCAAGGCGGGAGGTCATGCGGCAGGGCTCGCCACGTGCAGCCGTTGCGCAGAACGTACACAATGCCGTTGACGACCTCCCGTAGGTCTACAGTACGTGGCCTTCCCCCGGTCTTGGCTGATGGGAGTAGGGAAGCCAGAACATCCCACTGTTCGTCGGTCAGGTCGCTGGGGTATGGTTTGCGTTTCATACCTCCATTCTAATACATGTCCAAGACTTATCACACATCCTCTAACGGTGCTTGCGGGTCAGCGACAATGGATCGCGACAACTAATTGTGCCGTTGCCCCGGCCGGCCGCCAGATAGCTTTGCGAATAGCGCCGTGCTCACTACCTCGGCAAAGTTCCTGATGCGTTGGGCTGGCCCATCGACCCGTGCTTTCCTGTGCAGATTGACCCCAAAGCGGAACAGTTTGAGCAGGTTGTGGCCGGTGCAGATCAGCGACCATTCGCCGTTCACCTTCTCCAGTCCCCGCAGCAGGAACTGCCGGAATCCACGGCCCTGCTTGATCTGGCCGAATACCGGCTCCACAGTTTGCATCCGCAAAGCGTAGCGCTGCCGACCCCGCTTGGTCTGTAACTTCCGTCGCATCCGGTCCTTGGGAGACAGATGGCTGGGTATGCGTCCTCGGGGCGCGGGTGGCACAACCCGGCCGTGGCGGGTCTGCTCCGGCGCGACGAACGGGTCCCCGCCCAGAGCATAGAGCTCCTCGACTGCCTTTGCCGAGTAATAGCCAGCATCGGCGGATACTTCCCTGGGGACTGCACCGACGTTGTCGATGGTCTCCTCCATCATCACCGCAGCCTGTTGCTTATCCGAAGTCTGGTTGGTGGCCCGCGCCGCCACGATCACCTGGTGAGCGCTGTCCACCACCGACTGACAGTTGTACGCTTGCAGGAAGTCCTTTCCTCCAGGTGCGGGGATGATGCGCGACTCGGCATCGGTGAAGTTACGCTGGGCCTTGTCGTCGGGCACCCCCGGGTGCTTACGACCTTCGGCCTCGGCCCGTTCGCCAGCCGCCTGCGCCTCGGCTTCCAGCGCCGCCATGGCTTCCCGTATCTTCTCCAACCGACCCTCTCGAAAGGCCAACTCCTGCGGCAACTCATCTCCACGCTTGTCTTTGCCGTACCGCCGGTCTTCCTCATCATCCGCTGCCTGGGCCTGTCGCAACAACTCCGCTACCTCCGCCGACAACTGCGCTGCCTTCTCCTTCATCCGTTGGTAACTCATCGCCTTATGCTTCGATGCGTTGGCCTTGACCTTCGTGCCGTCCAGCGCCACGTGCCCCAGCTTCACCAGCCCCGCCTGCTGGCACAACGCCAGTACCTGTACGAACAGGCCCGACAGCGCATCCACATTATCCTTGCGAAAGTCGGAGATGGTCCGGAAGTCCGGTGTGTTGTTCGCCGCCAACACCCTGAAGGGGATGTCCTCGTGGAGACGCTGGGCGATGCGGCGTGAGGACGACACCCCCACGCAGTAACCGTAGAGCAACACCTTGACCATCATCCGTGGATGATACGGCGGTCCGCCTCGCCGTTCCCGCTCGTAGCGAGCGGTGACCTCCGACATGTCCAACTGGTCCACCACGTCGGATATGAAGTAGGCCAGATGGTCGTCAGGCAGCCACTCCTGCAACGCCGCTGGCATCAGCAACTGCTGGTCGGGTTCGTAAGGAAGCTAGTACCGACTAACAATATACAGCGTTATGTTGTATGCTCAGTTTATGTCAGGAGTAGCAACGGTTATCGAATTGACGGAGGAGGAGCGAGGGACGCTGGAGAGTTGGGTGCGCGGAACGAGTACTGAGCAACGCTTTGTGCAACGAGCCCGTATCGTGCTGGAAGCCGCGACGGGAAGCACGACGAAGGATGTCGCATCTAAGTTGCAAACGCGTGCGGCTACCGTGAGCAAATGGCGCACCCGGTTCGCCAAGCATAGATTGAGGGGACTGGCAGATGCTCCCCGGGGGCAAGCCCCGGGTATACGACGAGGAGACCGAGCGGCGCATTCTGGCCCAATTGGACGAGCCTGCGCCGGACGGGTACACGACGTGGACGGGCAAGCTGTTGGCCAGAGCCCTTGGCGACGTGTCGGCGATACATGTCTGGCGGGTCCTGCGCAAGCACGGCATCCACCTTCAGCGACGTCGCAGTTGGTGCGTGAGCACCGATCCGCAGTTTGCCCAAAAGGCGGCGGACATAGTGGGTCTGTACTTGGAACCGCCCGAGAACGCAGTGGTGATCAGCGTCGATGAGAAGCCTTCCATCCAGGCCTTGGAACGAGCTCAGGGGTGGCTGCGCCTTCCTAACGGAGAGGCGGTGCGGGGGCATACTCACGAGTACAAGCGACACGGGACTACGTGATCAGCGACAATTACTTTTGCCGGTAGACGCTGACTATTCTTGCCGGTCGTGGGGGGAGACCATCTGGTACAGGAGGTACCGGATTGGTCACAGATCAGCAGGTAGTGCTACTGAGGCAGAAGCTAATGGAAGGCAAGAGCCAACAAGCGGCGGCGGCGGCATCTGGTATGAGCGTGCGGACGGCGCGGACGTGGCAGCGAGGCAGGCTGTCGTCGGAGAAGAAGGGCAAGCGGAGGTGGCGAACCCGACCGGACCCGTTCGCCGGGGTGTGGGCCGAGGAGGTCGAGCCCCTTCTGCGGAGCGACGTTGAGGGAGCGCTGCAGGCGACGACTATTCTGGAGTGGCTCGACGAGCGGCATCCCGGCCGGTTCAGTAAGTCGCAGTTGCGGACGCTGCAGCGTCGTCTTCGAGACTGGCGTGCGCTGAGTGGGCCGGATCGGGAGGTGTACTTTGAGCAGGCTCATCCCCCTGGTCGCGAGGCGCAGATGGACTTCACACACTGCGGCGAGTTGGGGGTGACGGTCGGAGGCGAGCCGTTCGGCCATCTGCTGTTCCACTTCGTGCTGAGCCATTCGGGATGGCGGTATGTGGACCTTGCCTATGGGGAGACGTTCGCGGCTCTGGTGAAGGGCATGCAGGGGGCTCTGTGGGAGTTGGGCGGTGTGCCGGAGGTGTTACGGACCGACAACCTGTCGGCAGCCACGCACGAGTTGAAGGGGAGCGGAGGTCGTGCGCTGAACGAACGGTATGCGGCGGTGCTGGCGCACTACGGGCTGCGGTCCACGAGGACGAACCCGAGGTCATCCCACGAGAACGGCGTGGCCGAGCAGGGTCACCACAGGCTCAAGGGCGCGCTAGGCCAGGCGCTGGTCCTGCGCGGCAGCCGGGACTTCGGGTCGGTGGAAGCATATCTCTCGTTCGTCCGGCAGGTGGCGGACAAGCGCAACAGGCTGGTCATGGCGAAGGTGGAGCATGAGCGGCGTCACCTCCGGCCACTGCCGCCCGCCCCTGTGCCGGAGTACGTTGTCTACCGGACGAAGGTGCGCAGGTGGAGCACGGTCCGGGTAGCCAACCACAGCTACACTGTGCCGTCCCGGCTGATAGGCGTGGAGGTGGAGATCCGCCAGTACGCCGACCACTTGGAGGTCTACTACAAGGGCAGTCCGGTCGAGCGGATGGATCGAGTGCATGGCGCTGGGGAGGCCGGCATAGACTACCGCCACGTCATCGGCTCCCTGGTGCGCAAGCCCGGTGCGTTCGCGCGTTACCGGTACAGAGAGCAGATGTTCCCCACCGGGACCTTCCGCTTGGCCTACGATGCCCTGCGGGAGTGGAGGGGCGAGCGCGCCGACGTGGACTACGTACGCATCCTGCACCTGGCCGCCACGACCATGGAGTCGGAGGTGGACCGAGCCCTGGGAGTGTTGCTCGAGGCGGGCATACCCTTCGACTACGCGGCGGTGCGGGAGTTGGCGGCCCCGGCCCCGCCACAGATCCCTGAGCTGGCCTCGCCCAGGGTGGTGGACCTGAGGGTCTACGACCGTCTGCTTGCGGCGGGTGTGCGATGAGCATGGGCAGGATCTCCTCGGACGGAGTGAAGGAACGGATCGGCCAGCTGTGCAGCGAGTTCAAGCTGCCCACGGTGGGAGCGGAGGCAGGCCCCCGGTTCACCGCAGCCGGTCACACGGACGCCCTCGTGACCCTTGTGGAGGTGTTGGAGCAGGAAGCCGAGGACCGCCGGCAGAGGCGCATCATCCGCATCAGACGAGCATCCAGGCTGCCCGTCGGCAAGACATGGGACACCTTCGAGCACGACAGGGTGCCGGTGGCGCTCAGACAGCAGCTCGACGAGCTGGCCGATGGGAGCTTCGTCGAACGAGGTGTCAATGTCCTGGCTTTCGGACTGCCCGGCACCGGCAAGACCCACGCCATGTGTGCCATAGGCCACCGCTTGGTCGAGTCGGGACGCTCGGTACTGTTCACCCCTGCCTACCGGCTGGTCCAAGACATGCTGGCGGCCAAGCGGGACCTCGATCTCCCACGCATGCTCCGCAAGCTCGACAACATCGACTTCCTGCTCATCGACGACCTCGGCTACCTACCCCAGGGAGCCGAGGAGTCCGAGGTCTTGTTCACCCTCATAGCCGAGCGGTACGAACGCCGCTCTCTGGGCATCACCTCGAATCTCGTCTTCTCTGAGTGGGACAAAGTCTTCGCGAACCCTATGGCCACAGCCGCGGCCATAGACAGGATCGTCCACCACTCGATCATTCTGGAGTTCGACGTCCCCAGCTATCGGACCGGTGCAGCTCAACAGCGTCTCCAACAGGAGGTCTACCGGCAAAAATAATTGACGCACACCGGCAATAATAGTTGACGCCGATCACTACGACCCTCTTCGCTGCCCTTGAGGTGCATACCGGCAAGGTTAATGTGGCCCACTATCGCCGCAAGCGGCGACGGGAGTTCCTCGACTTCATGAACCGTATAGTGGCCCACTATCCCGATACCGAGCTCCACGTGGTGCTGGACAACTTCGTCACTCATAAGCCCAAGCATGACCGTTGGCTTGCCCGCCATCCGTTAGTCCACTTCCACTACACGCCCACACATGCTTCATGGCTGAACCAGATCGAGGTCTGGTTCAGCATCCTGACCCAGGCTGTCCTGCGACACCTCAGTGCCACGAACCCCAAGCAGGTCTGTCAGGCCATCGACCGCTTTACTGATGCCCGCAATCAGAACCCTACTCCCTTCGAATGGACCAAGACCGTTGTCAAACCTGAAGCCTCAAACAACGTTACTCTGACTTATGATAGCAAGTACTAGTACCGACTAACAATATACAGCGTTATGTTGTATGCTCAGTTTATGTCAGGAGTAGCAACGGTTATCGAATTGACGGAGGAGGAGCGAGGGACGCTGGAGAGTTGGGTGCGCGGAACGAGTACTGAGCAACGCTTTGTGCAACGAGCCCGTATCGTGCTGGAAGCCGCGACGGGAAGCACGACGAAGGATGTCGCATCTAAGTTGCAAACGCGTGCGGCTACCGTGAGCAAATGGCGCACCCGGTTCGCCAAGCATAGATTGAGGGGACTGGCAGATGCTCCCCGGGGGCAAGCCCCGGGTATACGACGAGGAGACCGAGCGGCGCATTCTGGCCCAATTGGACGAGCCTGCGCCGGACGGGTACACGACGTGGACGGGCAAGCTGTTGGCCAGAGCCCTTGGCGACGTGTCGGCGATACATGTCTGGCGGGTCCTGCGCAAGCACGGCATCCACCTTCAGCGACGTCGCAGTTGGTGCGTGAGCACCGATCCGCAGTTTGCCCAAAAGGCGGCGGACATAGTGGGTCTGTACTTGGAACCGCCCGAGAACGCAGTGGTGATCAGCGTCGATGAGAAGCCTTCCATCCAGGCCTTGGAAACGAGCTCAGGGGTGGCTGCGCCTTCCTAACGGAGAGGCGGTGCGGGGGCATACTCACGAGTACAAGCGACACGGGACTACGACCCTCTTCGCTGCCCTTGAGGTGCATACCGGCAAGGTTAATGTGGCCCACTATCGCCGCAAGCGGCGACGGGAGTTCCTCGACTTCATGAACCGTATAGTGGCCCACTATCCCGATACCGAGCTCCACGTGGTGCTGGACAACTTCGTCACTCATAAGCCCAAGCATGACCGTTGGCTTGCCCGCCATCCGTTAGTCCACTTCCACTACACGCCCACACATGCTTCATGGCTGAACCAGATCGAGGTCTGGTTCAGCATCCTGACCCAGGCTGTCCTGCGACACCTCAGTGCCACGAACCCCAAGCAGGTCTGTCAGGCTATCGACCGCTTTACTGATGCCCGCAATCAGAACCCTACTCCCTTCGAATGGACCAAGACCGTTGTCAAACCTGGAAGTCTCAAACAACGTTACTCTGACTTATGATAGCAAGTACTAGTGTCCTGTATCCGTAGTTCGCCGCATTATCCGGAGGCTTTCTGAAAGGGGAGGGGACCCAATTCTTGATCGAACCAGAGTAACGGATCAGCGTTGATCTCCCCTTAATTTACGAATGAACTACGGATACACCACACTAGGTCTTGCTCATCAACGACTCCCCGCTACTGGACTGGACCCATCATACGCCCAAACACTCGCCAACCGTGTTTCTCGGACAGGCTGCTAGACAGGCAATTAGAGCATCTACGCCCTGAGTAATAGACGGGAGGTTGGCGGGGGGTCTGCAGGCGCTTTTGGGGGCGCCAATGGCGGTCTGCGATGGGCGCTGTGGGACAAGATGAGGACAGAGGACGCGGCAAGAGGCGCTCGCGGACCAGGGTGGCGCGAGTTGGCGGGGACGTTCAGTTGGCCTGATGGCGGGTCAGTGGCAAACGGGCGCCGTCAGGTCGGGAGTGGAATGGCTCGCAATCGAGCCAGGGCGCGAGTGAACTGGGTTTCCCAAGGCCAGCCCTGTGGCAGATGCAAAGTGAGGCGGCGGGCCGAGCGGGTGAGCCGTCCGGCCAGGGAGAAGAAGCGCCGCCGGAGGGTCCTGGTGGTCACCACCCCCTCGCCCAGACCGATGCGGGCTGTCCAGCGGGCCAGGTTGTGGGCCATCACCTGGACCGCCAGCCAGGCGGCGTTGGCGGCGAAGCGGCCCGAGGGGAGATGGTTGAGTCCGACGCCGTACTTCAGGTCTCGGATGGCATTCTCGATCTCGGCGTGGCGGCGGTGGTCGGCCTCCAGTTCCAGGGTCTCCCCGTCCCGGTCGGTGATGAAGCCGTGATAGCTGTAGGTGGCGAAGAGGGCCAGTTGGGAACCGGGCGTGGGCTTCACCCGCCGCACGATGAGCCGTACCGGCGCGGCGTCGGGCTCACTCTGGAAGGGGGTGTAGGTGATCTCGGCCACATCGGCGGCGCCGTCCATCCAGTAGGGAACCGGCGTCCAGGCATCTTCGGGTATCGCCTCGATGAGATTGTGCAGGCTTTTGTGATGGCGGATGGTGATGGAGAAGCGCACGTCCAGCTTGCGGCAGACGACGACCAGGGCGTGGGTGTAGAAGCCGCTGTCGGCCCGCACCGTGAGTTGCCCGCTGGCCCCGCCGTAGCGCACCCGCCCCACCGTTTCCCGCAGGAAGTGGGCGGCGCCGCGGGCGGTGTTGGCGCGGCCCTCACGCAGCCGGGCCATCAGCACGTCGCCGGTTCCGGCGGCAATGGCCAGCAGCGGGTGATAGCCCCGCTTGCCGGTATAGCCGTGGTGGCGGGCGCCCTCCTTGGCCAGTCCGTAGGTCTCGCAGATCGTCGAATCAAGGTCGATGGTGAACGGTGCGTCGCTGGGTCCGGCCCCAGCCGCCCAGGCCTGGGCCAGCAGCTCCCGGCTCACCCGGTCCAGTTGGCGGACATGGCCCCACCGGAAACTGCGCAGGAAGGTGCCCAGGGTGGAGGGCGCCTTGACCGTGCCGCCCAGGGTGCGGGCTGTCCCCCCGGTGCGCAACACATCGGCGTCGTCAATACAGTCGCCGCCAGCCAGCGCAGACGCAACCAGGGTCATCATCTTGTCGCCCGTGTTGGCCCGGCCCGGCGCATTGCCCAGGTCGAGGCACTGCTGGACGAGTTGGGGCAGGCCGAGGCGCAGGGCGAGGGTGGCCGGAAGGATCAGCCCGGCATTGGCCACCAGGCGGTGATCGTCGAAGGCGATACGGATGCGGTCGGGGTGGTGGCGTGGTAGCATCTATTGGGTGCTCCTTTTCTGGGGTGGGTTTCGTGTTTCAAAACCATTATCCCAGATTCACAGGAGCACCCTCTTGCCGCTTCAGGACACTGACCCGACGCCCTCCTTCGGTGGATTCGAGCTTAGCCTCGCGCTGGTGGTGGACAGTGACCAGTTCCCGGGCCCCCCGTATGCACACTGGGTGGTGTGGGGCATCTCTCCGGACACCAAAGCACTTCCCGAGGCCGTCCCCAACACCCCGGAGGCACCGTCAATCGGGCCAACGGCTAGGCAGGGGACCAACAGCAACGAAAGGATCGGTTGGTCAGGCCCATGTCCACCACCTGTGCGTCTCAACTGGACGGGCCCCAAGGCGGATAACAACCCCGTAAAGCGGTATCTATTCAAGCTTACGCGCTGGACACCGATATTGAGCTGGCATCCGAGGCGACCAAGGAAGACCTGCTGCGAGCTATTGACGGCCACATACTCGCCGGCGGGGAATTGCTGGGTGAGCACGTTTCCAGCCAGCGCCTGTCAGGTAGCGAGAATTGAGTTGCCCGACGCTTCATAGAACAACCACCTCGGGCAGCTAGGCGGTTGACGCCGATGGGAGCGGACCATATAATAGCACCCCCGCTCCGAAAGTGACGTGTTAGTGCCGCGCTAATGATGCGAAAGGAACCAACCATGTTGTCCAGAGCAATAATTATTCGCGCCCTCCTTGTGATTGCGGCTTCCTTACTAGTTGTGGTGGTCGGTGTGGCGTGCGGGTCGGACGAAGGCGAGGAGCCTGCGCAACCCCAAGCCGCCCAGGCCCCTGCCGATCCGGCCGCGCCATCGGCGCCCAGCGGACAGGGGCCTGGACCGGCTAAGGCCGCCCGCGCGGCGGACACGCCGCTTCCGGCCCAGGCCGCTGCAGCGGCCGAGGCCCCCAAGGCTGCAGAGGGACCGGCCCGGGTCTTAAAAAAGGCAATTACAAGGACCGGCCCAACAACAGTCCAGCTTAACCTGCACGATACGCAGGTGCTCACCATGCCCGGACGCATGCGAAGTAATCTAGCCCCCTGGCGCGACGGCGGGAGCAACCGGCAGTTCTCCATGGGAGTCTACGGGACGCTGCTCCAATTTGACGGCCCCACCGACAAGCTGGTCCCGTGGATTGCCACGGGCTGGACCGTCAACGATGACGCCACGGTATACACGGTGTCGCTGCGTGAGGACGCGGTCTTCCAGGACGGTACGCCGATTACCGCGGCCGACGTCAAGGCCTACTGGGAGCACGGGGCTAAGCCGGAGAACATCGCCGGGTGGGGTGCTGCCAGCATCGCCCTGGGCACCATCAAGGGATGGGAGGAGCTCAAGGCCGGAGATGTCACGGATGCAGAGGGTCTACGCGTCATCGACGACCACACCCTGGAGATAACACAGAGCCTCCCCTGGCCTGCTTGGCCTCAATACATGGCTGTCTGGATGACGGGCCTGACCAAGCTTAGTCAGGTGCTGTCCGACCCGGACTGGGGCAATCACCCTATCGGCTCAGGTCCCTACGACCTGAGTTATGACAAAGATACCGGTCTGACCATAACAAACCGGGTGGAGTCGGTGGGCAAAGTGTGGTGGGGCGAAGACAGCGTAATCGACAGGATGGTCATGCCCGCGGTACCGGACGCGCAGGTCAAGCTCATCATGTACGAGAACAACGAGATTGACATACTGCAGATCGACGAGGTGACCTTCAACAAGGTCCTCGATCCGAGCCATCCCTGGAGCACCCACCTGCGAAGACCGAACTATCCAGGCATCTGGTGGTGGGGGACGAAGCTCTCCCAAGCGCCGATGGAGGACCTGTTCGTGAGGAAGGCGCTGGCCCAAGGTATGGACATGGAGACCATCGTGCAGGCCGTGGTCGGCCCGGCGGCCCACATGGGAACAGGGATATTCGGGCCCAGCGCCTCCTGCTACAACCCCGACAGCCGGGGTCACTTCTACGATCCCGACCTGGCGCGGCAGTACCTTGCCGAGTCGACCTACGGCAGCGGCGCGAACGTCCCTGTAATCCTGGCAGACCTGTCACGTGGCAGCTTTATCAACATGTCCGTTGCGATAAAGGAGTACTGGAAGGACAACCTCAACATAGAGCTTGACATACTCAGGCGTGAGAGCGGCATGCCGAGGCGGGATAACACGCAGCTGCGACGGTACAGCGAGGCCGCCTGGGTACCCGATCCGACCCAGGTAATGACCACATTCACCGCCAAGGATATCGGAGTACTGGACCCCGTGCCGGGCGCATACGAAGTCATGGACGCCCTGCACGAGTACGCCAGGTCGCTGCCCCTGGACCATCCCGACCGGTGCAAGGCCTACCAGGCCGTGGAGACTGAGTGGTTCGACAAAGTTTACGGGATACCGTTCCAGTGGTTCGAGTTCTTGAACTTCGTGATCAAGCCTTGGGTGCAGGGCTTCGAGACCAACTCCAACATCAGAGTCAACCTCTGGGACATGTTCGTCGAGAAGCACTAGGCACACGAAGGCCGCCCACTCAGGGCGACAACTGGCGGTCTTAGAGCGAGCCTTCGGAGAGCCGGCTCTCCGAAGGCTCGTTGCTTGTAGGCCGTCCCCACCTTGGGGATATCGCGGGTGCGGAACCTTCTCCGGCATCATGCGACAGCCGAACCGGGAAGAAAGCGATTCGATTGGAGAAACCTAGTGGTACGAAATCTTTGAAATGAGGGTTAGTCTGGATTGGCGAGACTTCACGGCAACAGTGAGTCCCTTCCCCTGGGCGGGAAGGTTAGGATGGGAGCGTCGCGCGGTATTCTCGTTACCCTTCATTGCTAGGATTTCGGTCTACTAGGCACCATCGACCACGTGCCGTCGGGACCGCCAAAGCGGCCTGTGGCGCACGACTGGAGGGCGCTCTACATCATGTCGGAGGATTCGCTGTTCAGAATATGCCTGAAAATACCCGGGACGTTCGTGCCCGTCGAACCTCGGGCTGAATCCGGCCGATCTACACCTGAGAGGTGAACAGGGCCGCCTGTCGTCAGGCGACTAGCGGCGATAGGCGTTACGCATGCAACGATCACACATTACGTCTAGAAACGGATGATCTCGCCCACCTGCTCACCCGTCAGCTCACCCCCAATGATTATGTGGCCGTCTATGGCCCGGAGCAAGTCTTCTTTGGTCGCGTCGGACCCCAGCTCGATATCGGTGTCCAGCGCGTAAAGCCTGAACGTGTACTTCTTGACGACGTCCCTGGTATTCGATGGACGCGTGCTACTCATAGGGACGCGGTTAGGTTGCGGGCATGGTCCCGACCAACCTACCTTATCCTCGCTGTTGGTCCCCTGCCGCGCCGTCGGGCCGATTGACGGTGCCTCCGGGGTGTTGGGGACGGCTTCGGGAAGCGCACGCGCGGCGGGCGGGATGTCCCAGAGTACCCAGTGCGCCCAGCGGGGCCCGGGGTGCTGATTGCTGTCCACCACCAGCGCAAGGCTAACAGTCCCCTGCGGCGGTTCGGACCAGGATAAGGGAGGCGATATGTCCTCCTGGGTGCAGCCGTACTTCCTCGGAATGCGCCTTCTCTCGTTGAATTCCGAGCTGGTCACCTCAATGCTCAGATCGAACTGCTGGGCCACCGTGTACTCTTCGCTTGATTCAGCACCGGCGCCACCAGAGCCTGACGTGGTATCGCCTACGACTACGGAGCCGGCGGAGGCCGGGGCCCCGGCTTGTGTGTCCACCTCTTCGTCGCTGCGCGAACACGCAACGGCGGTGGCGACTAGAAGTGCTATCGCAAATACTGCCCTGATGGACCCACGATAGGACAATCTATTGACCCCCTATCCTCATCTTGGGGACTTCGCCACCCTTCAGCGACATACACATCACAAGCTGTGGAACGCAGCCAAGTCGTCCGGGCGATGCCTTCCGAGCACGAGCCGATCACTCTTGAGCAACTCCGGTGCTCCCCTGTTGTCAACCTATCACCGGCTCCTGGATTCCCCACCTAGATAAGAGGAAGACCTCGTTGGAGCCCGCCGTGAAGTGGGCTAAGATGGTTGTTGAGCAAACGAACCGATCACCAACGAGGTGCATCTATTATGAAGCAAGGCTTACTGGCATTCCAGTACGAGCAGGAGCACCCAAATCCACCGGCAGATTGATGTGTGCGGTTGGTGGTGGCACTTTGACGGATGTCGGGGCGGTTAGGGGACCGTCTGGGCGTTCGGAGATGCGTGTCGAGGTGGTCTTGGAAGGCCGTTTGGGGATGTTGAGGGCATCTGCGGCCCTTGTGCGGTAGAAGGATGGCGAGGCGCATCCACCGGACGGGATCCGGCCGCTTCGGGTCGAGATGATTTGGTTGTGGGAAGGTCGAACTACGGTGGGGCTGGTAGTGCCAGCATCTTGGCGCGAGCTTTGAGTAGCAGGTTGTATGAAGGGTGTCCTCTGGGCAGGCGGATGATCATGCTCCTGGCATGATGCACGACTCGTCCGGCAGGCCCGATCAGGCCGAATCGCACGGCCTTGAGCCGTCTGCTTAGCCACTCGGCGCCCAACGCCAAGCGCTTCAGCGCCGAGTTGAGAGCCTGCCCCGTAGCCCCATACGGGGTTTAACGCCAGTACCGCTATCGCCCACCACGCGGCATTGGCCCCGAACAGACCCGACTGCAGCCGACCGCCAGCGAGGTCTTCCTTGAGCACCCCGTGCACCTCCTCACCCTTCCCACACCTCTGCCTGTACCACCCGATCAGCTTGTCCCCTGGGAGAGCACGGTTGGTCACCAATGCTGTGACCTTGTACCACCCTCGCCCCGAATCTCCATGACGGGGAGCGACAACTGCAGGTGAGCCTCCATCCCTGGCATAGGCGGCTTGCGCAGCAACTTTCTGATCGCTATGAAACGGTACTCAGGACTACTCTTTTTGTGACCTATCCAGTTGGGTATGAAGTTCACCTCCGCCCACTGTTGTCCCGTTTCCAACTCATGGCCCACCACACTCTGTTTGAGTTCATGCCAATCGCCCTCCGGCACAGAGTCGATCGCCCGCTTCAACTCCGGCGTAACATCGGCGCCGACGGCGAACTCGATCACCCTGATCGGCGTCAACTATTATTGCCGGTGTGCGTCAATTATTTTTGCCGGTAGACCTCCTGTTGGAGACGCTGTTGAGCTGCACCGGTCCGATAGCTGGGGACGTCGAACTCCAGGATGATCGAGTGGTGGACGATCCTGTCTATGGCCGCGGCTGTGGCCATAGGGTTCGCGAAGACTTTGTCCCACTCAGAGAAGACGAGATTCGAGGTGATGCCCAGAGAGCGGCGTTCGTACCGCTCGGCTATGAGGGTGAACAAGACCTCGGACTCCTCGGCTCCCTGGGGTAGGTAGCCGAGGTCGTCGATGAGCAGGAAGTCGATGTTGTCGAGCTTGCGGAGCATGCGTGGGAGATCGAGGTCCCGCTTGGCCGCCAGCATGTCTTGGACCAGCCGGTAGGCAGGGGTGAACAGTACCGAGCGTCCCGACTCGACCAAGCGGTGGCCTATGGCACACATGGCGTGGGTCTTGCCGGTGCCGGGCAGTCCGAAAGCCAGGACATTGACACCTCGTTCGACGAAGCTCCCATCGGCCAGCTCGTCGAGCTGCTGTCTGAGCGCCACCGGCACCCTGTCGTGCTCGAAGGTGTCCCATGTCTTGCCGACGGGCAGCCTGGATGCTCGTCTGATGCGGATGATGCGCCTCTGCCGGCGGTCCTCGGCTTCCTGCTCCAACACCTCCACAAGGGTCACGAGGGCGTCCGTGTGACCGGCTGCGGTGAACCGGGGGCCTGCCTCCGCTCCCACCGTGGGCAGCTTGAACTCGCTGCACAGCTGGCCGATCCGTTCCTTCACTCCGTCCGAGGAGATCCTGCCCATGCTCATCGCACACCCGCCGCAAGCAGACGGTCGTAGACCCTCAGGTCCACCACCCTGGGCGAGGCCAGCTCAGGGATCTGTGGCGGGGCCGGGGCCGCCAACTCCCGCACCGCCGCGTAGTCGAAGGGTATGCCCGCCTCGAGCAACACTCCCAGGGCTCGGTCCACCTCCGACTCCATGGTCGTGGCGGCCAGGTGCAGGATGCGTACGTAGTCCACGTCGGCGCGCTCGCCCCTCCACTCCCGCAGGGCATCGTAGGCCAAGCGGAAGGTCCCGGTGGGGAACATCTGCTCTCTGTACCGGTAACGCGCGAACGCACCGGGCTTGCGCACCAGGGAGCCGATGACGTGGCGGTAGTCTATGCCGGCCTCCCCAGCGCCATGCACTCGATCCATCCGCTCGACCGGACTGCCCTTGTAGTAGACCTCCAAGTGGTCGGCGTACTGGCGGATCTCCACCTCCACGCCTATCAGCCGGGACGGCACAGTGTAGCTGTGGTTGGCTACCCGGACCGTGCTCCACCTGCGCACCTTCGTCCGGTAGACAACGTACTCCGGCACAGGGGCGGGCGGCAGTGGCCGGAGGTGACGCCGCTCATGCTCCACCTTCGCCATGACCAGCCTGTTGCGCTTGTCCGCCACCTGCCGGACGAACGAGAGATATGCTTCCACCGACCCGAAGTCCCGGCTGCCGCGCAGGACCAGCGCCTGGCCTAGCGCGCCCTTGAGCCTGTGGTGACCCTGCTCGGCCACGCCGTTCTCGTGGGATGACCTCGGGTTCGTCCTCGTGGACCGCAGCCCGTAGTGCGCCAGCACCGCCGCATACCGTTCGTTCAGCGCACGACCTCCGCTCCCCTTCAACTCGTGCGTGGCTGCCGACAGGTTGTCGGTCCGTAACACCTCCGGCACACCGCCCAACTCCCACAGAGCCCCCTGCATGCCCTTCACCAGAGCCGCGAACGTCTCCCCATAGGCAAGGTCCACATACCGCCATCCCGAATGGCTCAGCACGAAGTGGAACAGCAGATGGCCGAACGGCTCGCCTCCGACCGTCACCCCCAACTCGCCGCAGTGTGTGAAGTCCATCTGCGCCTCGCGACCAGGGGGATGAGCCTGCTCAAAGTACACCTCCCGATCCGGCCCACTCAGCGCACGCCAGTCTCGAAGACGACGCTGCAGCGTCCGCAACTGCGACTTACTGAACCGGCCGGGATGCCGCTCGTCGAGCCACTCCAGAATAGTCGTCGCCTGCAGCGCTCCCTCAACGTCGCTCCGCAGAAGGGGCTCGACCTCCTCGGCCCACACCCCGGCGAACGGGTCCGGTCGGGTTCGCCACCTCCGCTTGCCCTTCTTCTCCGACGACAGCCTGCCTCGCTGCCACGTCCGCGCCGTCCGCACGCTCATACCAGATGCCGCCGCCGCCGCTTGTTGGCTCTTGCCTTCCATTAGCTTCTGCCTCAGTAGCACTACCTGCTGATCTGTGACCAATCCGGTACCTCCTGTACCAGATGGTCTCCCCCCACGACCGGCAAGAATAGTCAGCGTCTACCGGCAAAAGTAATTGTCGCTGATCACACCCCGAAGCGTTCGTCTCTGCCCTCGGCCCAGTACCGCAGCAACTCCCGCTGGTAACCCGCCGTGTCCGACCTCAGCAGCACCTCTTCGACTCCTCTGGGCAGATACTCCAATGACTCCCGCAGCACCCGAAGCTGCTGGTGGCCCGCAGGTACGTTGCCGTCTCGAAACTCCGAGTGCACAATCTGGTCGGCTTCGGCCCAGTACGCCGTCAGAGGCTGATACGCTCTGTACTTGTCGTAGCAATAGCTCGCCTGCCTCTTGTGGGTCTCGATCAGCGTCGCGTCCATATCCAACGTTGCTTGCTTATGCCCAGCATGGCTCTGAACGAAGCCTATCGTCTCCGCATTCACCCTCCTCAGACCAACCAGAGCATCGGTCGCAGCGGGTATGAACGCCTTGTGGGGCTCACGCTTGGCCTCCTCCTGTTCGTCATGGAAGCTAGACAGGTAGCGGAACACTGACGAAGGCGACGGGACATTCCGACGACGCTCGGTGCGCCACCTCCTCCGAAGCGCCCTTCGCTCTCCACCGGGCACCCCGTGACGCTCGGCCATACTCAACATCCTACCCAACCCAGCATCCTTCTCCAGTATCCGAAGGTCGCCACCGACTCCCCGCCCACCAGGTTCAGCACTATCAACGAGGTCACCACCTGGCTGTCCGTCCAGCCCTGCGCCTCACTCCTCACGCCCACGTGACGGTCCACCGACTCTCTCAGGCCAACTGCCTCGAACAGGTCCAGGTAGACTCCCAGACCCGCCATGGCCGTCATACCTGTCGAACTTCTCTCCTCGACGTACTGGAACGGCAGAACTCCTTGCCGCATAATGGGTGCACCTCGTTGGTGATGGCTTTGTCCTTTCAACAACCATCTTAGTGGAGGCGTAGGCGCTGATTGGCGGATTCCCGATGCTCTGTGGGAGAGGATTGAGCCGATATTGCCTGCGGAGACGGCGGGTCCGAAGGGCGGGAGGCCGTGGAAACCTGCCGGCCAGTGTATGGATGGGATCTTCTACGTGCTGCGGACCGGCTGCCAGTGGAAAGCGTTGCCTCGGACGTTCGGTGCTCCGAGCACTGTGCATGACAGGTTCCAGCGTTGGCGAGTCGCCGGAGTCTTCGAGGAGTTGTGGGAGCGGGGGTTGTCTGAATACGACCAAGAGCAAGGGATAGATTGGCAGTGGCAGGCAATGGATGGAGCCATGACAAAGGCTCCGCTCGGGGGGTAAGGGCACTGGCCCGAACCCTACAGACCGGGGTAAGAAGGGTACCAAACGCAGCCTGTTGACTGAGGGGAACGGTATTCCCATAGGGGAGAGTGTGGATGGAGCCAACCGCCACGACATGAAGATGGTTGAGCCGACATTGGGATCTATAGTGGCACAACGTCCGGTTCCCCGGCCTGCACAACCTCAGCGGCTGTGTATGGACAAGGGCTATGACTTTGCTGAAGTCGAGCAGTTGGTGGCTCGGTACGGATACACAGCGCACATCCGCAGCCGAGGCCAGGAGCGGAAGGAACAACAGACCCTTCCAGGTTACCGCGCCCGCCGTTGGGTGGTCGAGCGCAGCCATAGCTGGCTGAATCGGTTCAGACGCCTGCTCATCCGTTGGGAGAAGCGTTTGGACAACTATCTGGCTATGCTGCACTTTGCTTGTGCCTGGATAACATATCGCGCTGCTGGAGTTGTCGGATAGGCTCTTAGCCCCCTTCGCGGCGGGCTCCAACGAGGTCTCCCACTCATTTAGCCGGTGGATTTGGGAATTGTTGTGTGTTTGACACTACCGACTATTGCGTTTGCGGTTTCCAAGTGCCGCCGTGGGCGTTCAGGTCCTTCCCGATTGAGTCGGGTATCCTAAGCCGGATTACGCGGCGCACCGTCGTGCTTGCGCGAAGGAGTGATTTGGGTTTAGGGTATTACCGTGAACGTTTCCATAAGCGATAGTACCCTGGACCGCATCCGGCGCAAGGTCGAATCGGGCAGGTACTTGTCCTTAGACGATGTACTCGACAGCGCCCTTGCACTGCTTGCCGAGCGCGACGATGCGCTTGAGCGCGAGTTCGGGGAGATGCAGGAGAGCGTGCGTCGGGGCACCGAACAGGCCGACACGGGCCGGGTCGTCTCAGCCTCCGACGTGTTCGCTGAGCCGAGGCGGCGCAACGCTGCATCCACCGAACGGACGACGCGAGCCGCTGCGTCTTTTCGCTCGAGGCTCGCGCCGACCTCCTGTACATCCACGACTACATCGCCCAGGACAGCACAGCTAACGCCCTCCTGTTGGTGGACAGGCTAGACCATCCGCGACGATGAACCCATCGGGTTTCTGAGAGCGGCCGTCGGCGCGTCCGCGTCCGTTGACCGGTGCGCGGCGGCTCGCATAGACTCCGGGCGCCAACCCCCGCAGAGGAGATAAAGCCATGAACGTCGTATGGATCGTTGCCGACACCTTCCGCCGCGACCACCTGGGCGCCTACGGCAACGACTACATCCGGACGCCCGCGTTGGACGCGCTGGCGTCCGGCGGCGTCCGGTTCGATTCGCACTACGCGGCCGCGTTCCCGACGATGCCGACCAGGGCAGACCACTTCACGGGGCGCTGGACGATGTCGTTCATGGGATGGATGCCGTTCGGCGACGACGTGACGACGCTGGGGAACATCTTGAGCGACAACGGCATCCACACGGCAGCCGTCGTCGATACGCCGTTCTACTGGCGCCACGGGTTCAACTACGACCGCGGCTTCCAGACCTACTTCACGGTCCAGGGGCAGGAGGGCTCGCCGACGCGGGTGCAGCGCATCGGTCACCACGAGTCGCGGGACGTCGTGGCGTGGTGGCGAAAGGAGTCCGACCGCAACGTGGCCCAGACGATGATCCGGGCGGGCGACTGGCTGGAGCGCCATTACAAGGATCAGTTCTTCCTCTACGTCGACACCTGGGACCCCCACGAGCCGTGGGACGCGCCGCCTTACTACACCGAGTTGTACATGCCGGACTACGACGGCGAGGTCGTGCAGCCGCTATACGGCCACTGGCAGGACCAGCCGGGATTCACCGAGGCGAAGGTGAAGAAGGCCCACGCCACCTACTGCGGAGAGGTGACGATGGTGGACACGTGGGTCGGCTACCTGCTCCGCAAGATCGAGAACATGGGTCTGGCCGACGATACCGCGGTGATATTCTCGACCGACCACGGCTTCTACTTCGGAGAGCACGGCGGCCTGTTCGGCAAGATGACGTACGCGAAACGGCCCGAGGGGGGTCTGTACCGGCACGGCGACCCCGACGCGGAGTGGGACCATAGCCCCCTGTTCGAAGAGATCGTGCGCCTGCCGCTGCTGATCAGGGCCCCCGGCTACGGGGCCGGATCGTACTCGGGGATGTCGTCGGCCGTGGACATGATGCCCACGGCGCTCGACCTGTTCGGGCTTCCGGCCCCGGACTGGGTGGAGGGCCGCTCGCTGCTTCCCGCGATGGCCGACGCGAACACGGCCGGCCGCGACTTCGTGGTGAGCACCGTCCCGTTCGCCAACAAGGGCTCCGAGGTGCGGTCGGTGGACAACGTGAGCAGGCCGCTGAACGTCGCGGTGGCGACGACGGTGACCTCGGACAACTGGTCGCTGATCTACAGCGTCGAGCCGGGCCTGTCTAAGCTGTACGACCTGAGCTCCGACCCCGCTCAGGAGAACAACCTGATCGCCTCCCGGCCCGAGATAGCCCGGGAGATCCACCGGACGCTGGTCGGGTTCATGCGTGACACCCGCCTGCCGGACGACCTGCTCAAGCCGCGGTTGGAGCTGAGATTGTAGAGGGGAGCCCGCCGGGGAGGCTTGGCCCAGAACGACACGCTAGCGAACCTCTGAACAACCCATAAACAGGGCCAACTTCCCTGTCTGGCTTACCGCAATCTACGGACCTATTGAGGCTATCTAGCACTGACTCGTACCTGACGGCTGAGGAGATGGGGGTTGACCCGCATCGAGAGGGGGGCATATATTCTCATCATGGCCATAGTCGAGTCTGCAAACCAAGGAAGCCGTCCTGCACTGCGGTAGAAGCCGAGGGCACCGATGAAGACGATCCCTATTTTCGCCGCGTTTTGCCTACTGATTCTGGCTGGCTGCTCGTCTAACGATGGCGGTAATGGCGACGTCGGTAGCGAGGCGAGTGAGGCGAGCGACGCGAGTGCCGGCGGCGATATTGCATCGGAGCAGGACAAGAACCTCTGCGACTGGTTCGCGAAGCTGGTCGAGGACGTCAACGCGGGCAAGGTTCGGGGGTCTGCGAGCGCCGAACCTGCGATGGTGGGCGAGACGCTTTATCGGATCAACAACATGTATGGGCTGTCGCTAGCTGCCCACGAGCCGATACGCAGCGCCGTCGAGGGCCTCATGTCCAAGGCCCGTGGGCAGTTTGAGTTCGAAGACCTCAGGGATCAGATAAACGCTCTGCGCGACGCCTGCGCCCAGCTTGGACTTCCGGTCCCGGAGCTCGAGTGACCTTTGGGCGAGCCTGAGGGCGATGAGAATATGTTGGCCGCGGCTACGAGTACAGGGTCATACCGCCCCGAGGTCAGCTTCAAGTAGGCGCCGCAGTCGCTTTGACGTTCAGGCGGCCGCATCTGTCAGCGACACCCCCTCCCGACCTGAGACGTATCGAAATCGAGAGGCGTAGACGTCGGCATCCTTCAGGCTGAAACGCAGCCTTGCCCTCTTGCCGGCCACGAGCCGATGTCCCTCTAAGTGGCCTCACTTGCCAGGGACGCACCGGGGGCCCTATTTGAACCAGCCCTTTATCTGAACTGGAAGGAATAGAGCTTGGCGTTCTTGAAGTAGAACCGTAGCTTTATCGCTCTGCCCGCCAGCCCACTCAGGTCGGAGCTGCCATTCCACGAGACCACGTGGGACTGGCTAGACTTTATTACGGGGTCGGCATCGTCGAACTGGAACCCGTCGATCCGGTGGTGGTTCGGCTCGAGGACCTCGACTCGCAGCTCCGCCGGTCCCTCGCCCTGCAGGGCCGCCTTGACGTTCAGGGACAAGCGTGAGCCGGTAAAACCGAAGGAGCGCGTCACCATCTCACTGTAGGGCGCCACATCTCTGGACGGGGCGCCTTTGACCCCGTCGAGGGAGACGAACCCGTCCAAGGGCAGCGTCGCCAGTCCGACTGCCCCTGTGGCCTCATCGCCCAAGGCAAGAAGCGTCTCCGGAGACCTGTAGTTCAGGCCGTGGTAGAAGAACAGCATCCGGTCGCCATGGAGGATAGGGGACCTGCCGTAGATCGAGTTGCAGTCGAACTCCGACCTGGCCCCTCGCTGGATGAACGGCTCCCGGTACCGCCGGTCGTAGTGAATTCCGTCCCGGCTGAACGCCAGCTCCACGTGGTGTGTGGTGTTGGTAGTCCGATAGATCCATGGCAGCCCGACATAGATGCCTTCATAGGCCATGACGGACATTCCATAGAACTCCGTATCGGGAGAGTCCCGCTCGTCGGGCACGAGTATCGTCTCAGGTTGACTCCAGTCGGTCATGTCGGCGCTCTCGGCGCGGCCTATCAGCCGCTTCTTCAAGGGACTGAGGATGTGGGCGCAGTTCTCCATGTGCACCGCATACACCTCGCGGATGGGGTCCCAGCCCATGAAGTCGAAGGGCCCCCAGCCTATGTACCCGGTTGGGTCCCGGCCCTCGACCCTCCGGGTTGTCTCGACGACGGGATTGCCTTCATAGGGAGTCCATTTGAACGCATCTCCTGAGTAGTAGAGGGCGACGCTCATTCGGGGGATCTTGTTCTTTACGATCGCTTTGTATCGCTTGGCGGGGTCATCCTCGTGCGCGTCTTTGAAGATACATAGACTCCCCGCGTAACCGCCGGGCGGCAGGTGCGTCGTCGGCAGGATGTTGTTGTGCTTCGAGCCTTGAAACTCCACCAACCCCAGGTCCGGCCTCTCCCAGTGCACCCCATCCTCGGAGATGGCCAGGCACACTACCGGCGGGGGGGCTCCCGACTCCCCGGTCACGATGATCTTGCCGTCGCCCTGGTGAGCTCTGAACCCGCGGCACTGATACCACATCTTGAAGTTCTTGTCCCCGTCGTCAAAGATCACCGCGTCGACGTTTGTGTCGTTGCCCTCCCACGGCCGCTCCGGCGGCAGGACAGGGTTGTTCTCGACCTTCTCGGCCGGGTTCATCACCGGCTTCGTGTTGGTCATCGACTCGATCATGTAGTCGTCGATGAACAGCTGCTTCCGCGAGCCAATATCGATCAGCGCCATGTCTGTCCCCCTGTTGTATCTCTAGCCGACCAGCGTAACACTCCATCGACGGCCATGCACCTCGCGCGGGCCTGGGGGCCTGGTGCCGGCCGGTCGCTCAGAGAGATGTCGTCTATGCGTCTATGCCGCGAGGTGGTGGGATGGTCTTTCGCGGGCCCCAGTTGTGGACCCAGCATATCTACGCTGACTAGGCGGAATCGCTGTACGAGCCATTGGGCTGCGGTAGGGCAAACAGAAAGAGCGCGTTCCCCGCCCAACCGGGTCTCCTGTATAATCGGGGGGCACTGCAACGTGATGAGAGAAGGTCGAAATATGCCTCACCCTCAGACCGCCAGACTCGTGGTTGTTGCGACAGCCCTTGTGGGGGCTCTGACGGTTGGGTGTTCGAGCGGCGACGACGGCGCCACGGAGGCTGTGGCTCCGGCCGATACCGGCGCACAGGCAGATGCCGATGCCGCGGTGATAGAAGAATACACGCTGGTCCAGCAGTTCGATCTGAACACCAACGTGACCAGCTCGAAGTTCAACATAGAAAGGCGCATTCCGAGAAAGTATAGCTGCACAGAAGACGACGTATCGGTCCCCATAACCTGGTCCGAAGTTCCCGAGGGCACGGTGTCCCTTGCGCTCGTGGTGGACAGCGACCAACTCCCCGGCGCCCCCTGGGTGCACTGGGTCCTGTGGGGTATCCCTCCGGACGCCAGAGGGCTTCCGGAGGCCATTCCCAACACCGTAGAGGCGTCGTCAATCGGTCCGAAGGCGAGGCAGGGGACCAACAGTGACGAAAAGGTCGGGTGGTCGGGACCCTGCCCGCCCCTCTTTCGTGTCGAGTGGGGAGGCCGCCAGGGCGCGCAGGCGCTCGCTGTCAAGCGCTACACATTCAGGCTTTACGCGCTGGACACTGAGATCGACCTGGGCCCCGAAACTGCTAAGGAGGACCTGCTGCGGGCCATAGACGGCCACATTCTGGGCGGTGGCGAGCTGGTGGGCGAACACGTACATCGCCCCGATCGGAAAATCAACTACGATTGACACTACGCTGCCCGGCCGGTAGGCGGCATGGGGTGTCGTTTGCCCGAGGCTCTGAGGCAATCTGAGGAGCAGCCGTTCTTGATCACGGTGAGGACGCCGTGGATGGTCGCTGATCTGTGAGATAGCGCCTAGCCGCCCGTGGCGGCGTGCCTATCCGTCGCCGTGATGGTCTGTGGGTGCGAAACGAGGAGGCCGGTCCGACTGGCGCAGGGCGTCGACACGCTGCTCCCATGGTTTTATGTCGTCTCGGGCCCGAATGCTCGATTCAGCATATCCATGCTTGCTAAGGAGATGCCCCTGCTGTCGGAGCCAGCGGGCTGAGTGGCGCCGCAACGTGATGAGAGGAGGTCAGCAGATGTCTCACGCCCAGACCGGCAAACTCGTGCTTGTTGCGACAGCCCTTGTGGGGGCTCTGGCGCTTGGGTGTTCGAGTGGCGACGACAGCGCCACGGAGGCTGAGGCTCCAGCAAATACCGGCGGCGCCGCCGCGGCAGACGCCGATGCCGCGGTGATAGAGGAATACGTGCTGGCGCAGCAGTTCGATCTGACCATCAGCGTCACCAGCACGAAGTTCAACATAGAAAGGCGCATCCCGAGAAAGTACAGCTGCACGGAGGAGGACGTTTCGGTTCCCATAACCTGGTCCGATGGTCCCGCGGGGACGATATCCCTTGCGCTCGTGGTGGACAGCGACCAGTTCCCCGGCGCCCCCTCGGTGCACTGGGTCCTATGGGGTATCCCGCCGGATGCCAGAGGGCTTCCGGAGGCCGTTCCCAACACCGCGGAGGCGCTGTCAATCGGTCCGAAGGCGAGGCAGGGGACCAACAGTGACGAGAAGGTCGGGTGGTCGGGACCCTGCCCGCCGCCCTACACCGTCTCTCGGTCAGGCCTCACTAAGTCGCAGGATTCCGCTGTCAAGCACTACTGGTTCAGGCTTTACGCCCTAGACACCGAGATCGACCTGGGCCCAGAGACCACGAAGCAGGACCTGCTGCGGGCCATCGACGGCCACATCCTGGCCGGCGGCGAGTTGGTGGGCGAGCACGTGTCAAAGACACTGATCAGAGACCGGTAGGCGGTGGTCGGGTCGTTCGGCCGAGACTCTGAAGCAAACCCCCGCGCGTGGGCGGCGATCTATCCGATGCCCTCGGTCGCCGGGCCTTTTCGAAGTCGCGGTGTGGCACCTGGTAGAGCGCCGGGTGTCCACAGACGCTGCTTCCAGCAGTTCCCGTGAGGGACTCCTCAGGAAAGACATCTGGCGGGCGGGTCGCCGCTCTGCTCGGAGGTGGCCTGCGGGTCGGTGGACGTAGCCGACATGACGGCGACGGTGGGCTGCGCGTATGGCGCGCGAACATTACCCGGCCCCAGGTCTTTCCTCGTCCCGATGCCTCATCGGGACTCCTCAGGAAGACATAACGAGAGGCCTTCTCCGGGGCCTCCGGGCCATGTCCTCGCGGTTCGCTAGCCCTTCCCCCTCCATTAGGATGGGTAGAGGACTCAACCTCCAAGCTGCCGGTCATGCCCGGCGCCACAACAAGAAGAGCCCCGCTTTCGAAAGCGGGGCTCTTCTTCGTTGCGCCAGCTGAGTTGAGCTATTCTTGTACTTGCGGGAGGATCAAGATGGGCGCCTTGTAGTCGGTGGCGCCATAGGAGTCTGTCAACTCGATCTGGTGAGCGCCAGCGCCTACCACCGTTATCACCCGACCCACGAAGATCGTGGGTACCAGGGACGTAGTCGCGGTGCCATCGTCCCCGGCGATCATGTTGGTCAGGGCGGTTCCGTCCATCGTGACTATGATCAGGTCTCCGGCGTCGAAGCCGGCTGCGACGATCGTGATCTCTTCGCCTGCGTTAGCCAATCCGACCCTGAAGGTCCCGTCGGCCGCGGTCGAGCCGACGAGCACCGAGCCCTTTGCGGGAGTTGCCGGCGGCAGCGGAGGCGGGGGCGCCTCGGCTTGGACGAGTACGGGCGTGGATGCTTTGGTCCCGTCGTCGCCCTCGGCGACTAGGGAGAAGACGTTGCCGGCCAGAATCCCGTCAGACAACATTGTCGCTACGCTTTCGGCCAGTCCATCGCCGTACCCCGACGATTGTAGTCGCCACGCTCCTCCCGCGTCGGCAGTGGCGGAGCCCAGCATCACTGAAGCTCCCTCGCTATCCAGGTCGATGTAGACTGTGACCGGCTCGAACTTCTGGAAGCCCGAACCCTGGATCTCCGCAGTGGCGTCCAGGTAGAGTGTGCGGCCGGCCGACATGACGTTGGCGTGCGGCGCAATTCCGGGCGAACCTTGCAGCCCGGACTTACCGGGCTTACCCGGTTCTCCTGGCAGCCCCGGCTGGCCCGGCGCGCCGGGCGCCCCAGGCAACCCAGGCAGCCCCGGCTTACCCGGCTCCCCTGGCGGACCCTGGAGTCCTGGCAATCCGGCACGGCCCGAATCGCCTTGCAGTCCCTGGAGTCCTGGCAATCCGGGCTTGCCAGGCTTGCCGGGTTCGCCCGGAGCGCCGGGGAGGCCCGGATTGCCAGGCTTGCCCGGCGCTCCCGCGCAGGCCGCCAGGACCATCAACGATAGTATCGAGATCAGCACCGTAAAGAGCAGCGTACGTTTCGCGATATGCCTAGTCATTTTGGCCCCTCACTGAGATTCCGGATCGACCGTGATCCCCATGCTGTTGGTTGACGCCCCGCCACTCGTAGACAGACCTCGCGTCCCGATTCCCGGCGGTCGCATCCACAACAAGGCGGCCTCATTATATCTGTGTAGCCACGCGTGTCAACCCTTCTTCCGATTGGCAGGCGTCTTGAGTCTTGACAGGGCGCGTCGCGGAGATATAATAGTCCCCAGCCAACCCCCTTTGTGAACTGGAAGGGAGTAGTCATGCGTTCCAAACAAGTGATATCGAAGCTGCTGCTGGCTGTGATCGCGTTGGTGGCGACCGTGGCCTGCGGTGCGGAGGAGGCGGAGGAGCCTGCCGCGCCGGAGCAGCCTGCGGTGGCAAGGGCAGCCGAGGATGCCGCTGCGCCACAGGCCCCGACGGGCAAGACCGGGGCGGCCGAGCCTGCCGCTCAGCCCAAGGGGGCGACGGGCCAGGTAGCGAAGGCGGCGGAGCCGGCCAAGCCGAAAGCGGGGGAAGCCGCGATGGCGGTGGCGACAGCGGCAGCGCCTAAGGCAGCCCAGGCGGCAGCGGATCCCCAGGCCGCCATGGTAAGGAAGACAACGCGCACCGGCCCCACGGGGACGGCGCTCGACCTGCACGACACGCAGGTGTTGACCATGCCGGGGCATGGTGTGGGCTATGGCAATGCTCCCTGGCGCGACGGTGGCGGTAACTCGGAATTCGGAGAGGCCGTCTACGGTACGCTCCTTGTCTTGAACCCGAAGAACGAGTTACTCCCGTGGATCGCCACGAGTTGGGAGTTCAATGACACCTTTGACGTATTGACCTTCAAGCTGCGAGAGGACGCGGTGTACCAGGACGGGACGCCGCTCACGGCGGCCGACGTGAAGGCCTACTGGGAGCACGGGGCCAAGCCCGAGAACATCGTGGCGTGGGGCGGCACCTCCCTCTACCTGGCCGACGTCAAGGGGTGGGGCGAGTTGAGGGCCGGCGACGTGACCGTGTCAGAGGGGCTCGTCGTTTTAGACGACCACACCCTGCAGGTCAACTTGAGCCGCTCGTACCCCACTTGGGCTACGCACGTGGCGGCCTTCAACGCGGGCTTCTCCAAGCTCGATCAGGTGCTGTCTGACGAGGAGTGGTGGACCCATCCCATCGGTGTGGGTCCTTACAGCTTGGTGGGGGACCCCGACTCGGGTAACAAGGTGTTGACTAGAGTAGAGATAGCGGGCGGTCAGTGGTGGGGTGAAGACAGCATCATCGACAAGCTGGTCCTGCCCGTTATCCCGGACGGTCAGGTCCGGGTGATCATGATGGAGAACGGCGAGTTGGACATATTGGTCTTGGATGACCCAACCTGGGCGGCGGCATCGGCTGATCCCGGCCATCCCTTCCACAACTTGCTGAGGCCGATCGGTAACGCGGGCCTCTGGTACATGCAACCCAACATCTCCTTGGCGCCAATGCAAGACGTGTTCGTGCGGAGGGCGCTGGCCCATGGGGCGGACATGCAGACCATCATATCTGCGGTGATGGGGCCACTGACCAAGAAGGCAACGGGGATCCTGTCGCCGACTCTGCCCTGCGGAAACCCCGCCGCCCTGGGCCACATATACGATCCCGACCTGGCTCGGCAGGAGCTGGCCGAATCGAGTTACGGCAGTGCTGAGAACCTCCCCGTTATCAACATCGATCTGGCAAGGCCCGAGATTATCAACATGACCGCGGCGGTCAAGGAGTATTGGAAGGACAACCTCGGCGCGGTGCTTGACATACTTCGGCGTGAGAGTGGTACGCCGAGACGGCCGAACTCTCAGCTCCGGCGCTTTAGCGGAGGCGCCATTTTCCCCGATGAGCTTCAGCTATTGGACCAGTTTACCAGGAAAGACATCGGAGTCCTGGCCGGGGGCGACCCGAGCGAGTTTGTTGTCCTGGACTCTCTAGTGGCCCACGCCAGGTCGTTGCCTATGGACCATCCCGACCGGTGTCTGGCCTACGACGCCGTCTCGCAGGAGTACATGAGCCGGGTCTTCATGATCCCGTTTCACTGGGACCTGATCAAGAGATGGGCAGTGCAGTCTTGGGTGAAGGGCTTCCAGACCCACCTCTACGGCAATGTCCCGGTCTACGACATGTACATCCAAGCGCACTAGGGATCGTCTGAAAAAGTCCGTGGATTGCGGCATGGTCACATGGGGAAAACGGTCGTGTTGACGGCTTGTTCAGAGGTTCGCTAGCTAGTCGCGCCCGGATCCGCGTTCGCGCTCTCCGCGACGCGCCGGACCCTCTCGCCGCCTTCGACCATGAGCGTGGCGAGAGGGCGGACTATGTCTTCGTCCACGGGCACGCCGGTGAGCCTGCCCTCTGCAACTGCTTGCCCGAGCAGTCCTCCAAGGTCGGCCTCGCGATCGGCCAGCCGGGTGCGCATGATGATCGCGTTGGTGAGCAGCGCCTTCAGCTTGCCGATCGTGCCGCCTTCGTCAGTGGGCTGAGGCAGCGCCCGCTGCAGCGCCTTGAGCAGCTCCAGCTCGTCGCCGCCGCGCTCTTGGCCCGAGGTCAGGAGCCAGAGCAGCTCCCCGGCGGACAAGGCGTAGCCGCCGGCGCCTCGGCGTCCGGCCGCGTCCAGGTACCCGTCGATCGCGTCACCCGCCTTCAACTACGACACCGTCCCAGCCGGGCATGTACGTCTCGTACTGCCTCCGGTCCCTGTAGCCGTCGATCCGGCTCGGCACGAGACCGGGAGTCTCGACCGCCGCCCGCACGATCGACTTGTTGAAGTCGCTCACGCTGTCGGCCGCCATGTAGTCGTCCAGCGGCATCCACAGGCAGTCCTCTATCTCGTCGGCCTGCATGGTGATTTCGTGACTGAGGGGCGCCAGGCGGCATACAAAGTAGATGTCCGACTTTCCGTACCGGTAGCCGTGAAGGTTGCGCATGCAGACCACGGCCTCGAACCGGGTCCGCACGCCGGTCTCCTCGAGCACCTCGCGGACGACGCCCTCCTCCAGGTCCTCGCCCTCCATCAGCGCGCCTCCGGGCAGCTTGTAGGAGCGTCGGCCCACCGGGCGTCTGCCGGCCTCGTGCACGACCAGCAGCTCCCGCCGCCTGTTGATGACCACGCCGCCCGCTCCGATGTAGTGCGAGGCGTAGGCCGGCACGAACGCCCCCTCTTCGAGACGGCAGGTCATCATCACGTAGTCTTCCGCGCAGTGGTGGAACGTGAAGCCGAAGTCCACTGCCACCGGAACGAGCGCCGCCATGCCGATCGGCGCCTCGAGCCAGGCGACCCGGTAGCCTTCCGCCTTCCACCCTGCGAGCGACTCGTCGAGACGGCCGCGGAAGACCTCGGGGTCGTCGGGCAACTCGGTCTTGTCTATGATGACGCCGCGAAATGGGTTTGTATCGAAACGTAATCGTAATACGGTCATGGGAGGCTTCGGGCCATGTCGGACTGTGGCACAGGCCAAGTATAGTTGGCCGTTGGCGGCGGGTCAAAAGGCGCGCCGATTTCGTGTACAATCAGCCGGCGGAACCTCCGGTCGGACGAAGACAACCAGGAGTTGCATAGATGGCCACGATACTGGAGCGGTACCGGGAGAAGTTCAGTAAGTCGGCCGAGATCTTCCAGGCCGCGGTGCAGCGCGTTCCGACGGGCGGCCACCAGTCCCGCGTGGTGCGCCCGTTTCCCGTGTACGTCGACGACGCGCGCGGCGCCCTGAAGTGGGACGCCGACGGAAACGAGATCATCGACTTCATGATGGGCTACGGCGCCCTCATCCTGGGGCACGCTCATCCGGTCGTGGTGGATGCCGTCTCCGAGCGCCTCAGTCACGGTACCATCATGGCCGGGGCGTCCCAGCTCGAGATCAAGTGGGCCGACCAGGTCAGCGATCTGATCCCGTCGGCTGAGCGCGTGCGGTTCACCGCGTCCGGTACAGAGTCGACACTCTTGGCGCTCCGGCTGGCGAGGGCGTTTACCGGCAAGCGGAAGATCGTCAAGTTCCACGAGCACTTCCACGGCTGGCACGACTACGTGGCGATAGACTCCGGGATCATCACCGAACGGGGCATCCCCGAGGAGACGTTGTCGACGGTCATCGTCGCCGACCCGGACATCGCCGCTCTGGGCCGCATTCTGGAGCGGGACAAGGACATCGCGGCCGTGATCTGCGAGCCGAGCGGCGGCCACTGGGGGCAGTTTCCGCTGTCCAACCCGACCTTCCTGCAGGACCTGAGGGAGGTGACCTCCAAGCACGGCGTCGTCATGATCATGGACGAGGTGATCTGCGGTTTCCGGCTGTCGAAGGGCGGCGCGCAGGCCCGGTTCGGCATCAAGCCCGACCTGACCACGATGGCCAAGATCGTCGCCGGCGGCTTCCCGGGCGGCGCGGTGGCGGGCAGGGGCGACATCATGGACCAGCTTGGCCACGAGGACGATGCCGTCCGGATCGCGCATCCCGGCACCTTCAACGCCAATCCTGTCTCCGCCACCGCGGGCGTGACGGCGCTCGGCCTGATCGCCAACGAGCCGATCAACGAGCGCGCGGACGCCAACGCCGCGCGGCTTCGGGCCGGGCTTCGAGACGCGTTGACCAAGATGGAGGTCGCCGGCCACGTGCACGGCGTCGCCTCCATCGTTCACGTCGCCCTGGGAGTCGACGGCGATTGCACCGGCGAGGTCTGCTCCATTCCGCACGACAAGATCGCGGAGGCCACCTCCCGCCCGACACCGGAGATGACCCGGCTGGCGATGTTCAACGAGGGCGTCGACATGATGGGCGGCATCGGATTCATGGTGTCGGCGGTCCACGAGGACGACCAGATCGACAGGACGGCCGAGGCGTTCGAGCGAGCCCTTGGGGCGCTGCGCGGAGAGCAGATCGTCTAGGGGCCGGGACCGGGGGAGAAGACATGGCCAAGTATCGGGGCGCCGTAATCGGCCTTGGATGGATGGGGCTGCTGTACGACCTCGCCGACCGCCTATGGGACCGCTTCGAGATCGACGACGTGGATCGTCCAACCCCGGAGTTGGACATCCACCGCAAGTTCTACCACCACGACCACCCCGGCAGCGAGGGCATACCCGGCAGCTACTCCGAGGCGATCTGGGACAGGCCGGACGTCGACCTAGTGGCGGCGGCTGATCGGGACCCGAAGCGTCTCGAGGCGTTCAGGCGGCGCTACGGCATCGACGCCGTCTACACCGACGCCGCCGGGATGCTCCGCGCCGAGCGGCCCGACATCGTCGCAGTGTGCACGAACGTCAAGGACCGCGCGGACCTCACCTGCCTCGCCGTGGAGTGCGGCGCCAAGGGCATCGTGACCGAGAAGCCCATGTGCCACACCCTCGACGAGGCCGACCGCATGGTCACGACCTGCGCCGCGGCGGGGGTGCCGCTGAGCTGCGGGTCCGTCACCACGACGCACCCGTCCTTCGCCAAGGCGAGCGAGCTGATAGCGGACGGCGCCATCGGCGACGTGGTGTCGATCGAGGCGCCGAGACCGGTCGCGCAACACCAGAACTGGACTTACTTCCTCGACAGCCCTCCCGCGTGGGTGGTCGGGGCCGGCGACTCGCTGCATCGCCTTCCACGGGACGTCAACCCCTACCGCGCGGTCGAGGGCAGCAACGAGTTCGACGGGCAGGGAATGATGGTCACCCGGAACGGCCTGCCAGTCCATTTCCGTACCGGCGCGCCGCAGGTACGGGTCACCGGCTCCCAGGGCGAGATGGCCTTCGACGCCGTAGACGGGTGGAGGCTGTGGCAGAGTATGGACACGCTGGCCGGCAGACGTCTGGTCGAGGTCCCGTGGCCTAGGCCGTCGTACGTCGGGCCCTATGGAGGCGTGTACACGCTGAACGACGTCATCGACTGCATCGAGGGCAGGCTGGACGAGCCCAAGAACTCGGGCCGGCGCGTAGCCACCGCCATAGAGGTCGAGATAGCGCTGAAGCAGTCCTCGGCCGACGGCGGCGCCCACGTCGATCTGCCGCTGCGGGACCGGTCACTCAGCCTGAGCTACGACTGGTTCCGATAGTCTTGCGCTCGCCGAACCTCCGCGGTTCACGCACCAGCCCTCCGGATAAGCTCCGGCGTGGGCGGACCTCGCGGTCATGACGCACCGGCTCGGCGTCGACGTCGGCGGCACCTTCACCGACCTTTCGCTCTACGATGTTTCCACCGGCAGGCTGGAGTTCGCCAAGACCGCCTCCACGCCCGAGCAGTCCGAGGGCGTAGTGCGGGGCACCCGCGAGCTGATCGAGCGCCTTGGCATCGCTCCTGCCGAGATAGACTTCCTGATCCACGGCACGACCGTCGCGACCAATACGCTGCTTCAACGCTCCGGCGCCCGCACCGCCCTCGTCGTCACCGAGGGCTTCCGAGACGTGCTGCACATAGGCCGCCAGGAGCGCCCGCACCTGTACGACTGGCGGATGCAGCGTCCGGAGCCTCTGGTGCCGCGCCACCTTCGCTTCGAGATCAGGGAGCGAATCCTCTACACCGGCGAGGTCCTCACGGCCATCGACCACGGCGACCTCGAGGCCACTGTCGAGCGCGTCAAGGCCGCGAAGCCGGACGCTGTGGCGGTGTGCCTGCTTCACTCCTACGCTAACCCGGCGCACGAGAAGATCGTCGGGGCGGCGCTGAGCGCGGCGATGCCCGACTCGGTCGTCGTGCTCTCGCACGAGGTGCTGCCCGAGTTCAAAGAGTACGAGCGGATGAGCACCACGGCCATCAACGCGTACGTGGCGCCGGTCATGCGCAGATACCTTCGGCGGCTCGAGGACGGCATCTCGGCACTGGGCCTGTCCTCCGACGTCCACATCATGCAGTCGAATGGTGGGACGACGACCGCCGGGTCGGCGGCCGACAACCCGGTGCGCACGGTGCTGTCGGGGCCGGCCGCGGGCGTGATCGGCGGCGTCATCCTCGCCAACCGCGCCGGCCAGCGGAATACGATCTCGGTGGACATGGGCGGCACCAGCTTCGACGTCTGTCTCTCGCATCAGGGACAAGTGCGGCGCACCAGCGAGGGCGAGATCGACCGCTTGCCGATCAAAGTGCCCACCGTGGACATCCACACGCTCGGTGCGGGAGGCGGCAGCATCGCCTGGATCGACCCGGGCGGCGGTCTGCGAGTCGGCCCGCAGAGCGCCGGGGCGCACCCGGGCCCGGCCTGCTACGGTGAGGGCGGACAGTCTCCCACGGTTACCGACGCGAACCTCGCGCTGGGCCGGCTCAACCCCGACCGGTTCCTGGGTGGCAGGATGTCCCTGGACCCGGACCTGGCCCGCAGAGCGGTCGCCGATCACGTCGCCTCGCCCCTCGGCCTGGGCGTCGAGGAGGCCGCGGAGGGGATCGTGCGCGTCGTCAACGCGGCGATGATCAAGGGCATCAGAGTCGTGTCCGTGGCCCGCGGCTACGACCCGCGGGACTTCTGCCTGATGGCCTTCGGCGGCGCCGGCCCGCTGCACGCCGCTGAGCTCGCCGAGGAGCTCAGCATTCCGACCGTGCTGGTGCCGATCGCACCCGGCGTCACCTCCTCGCTCGGGCTGCTGCTCGCCGAGCTCCGGCATGATTACGTGCGCACCGTCCTCAGGCGGGGCGACGACATCCCACCCGCGGAGATGGGGTCTGCATTCGCGACAATGGAGGCGGTAGCCCTGGAACGGATGCGGCGCGAGGGCGTCGATCAGGGCGATGTGACGCTCGTCCGCACGGCCGATATGCGATATCTCGGACAGGGCTACGAGCTGGACGTGGTCATGGCGTCGGGCGAGCTGGACGACGACGAGCTAGCCGCCGCCTACGAGAGGTTCCATCAGGTCCACGTCCGGACGTACGGCTACGCGAACAGGCAAGATCCGATAGAGCTGGTCAACCTGCGTGTGACGGCGACCTCCGGGACCGCGCGGCCGGAGCTGCCGTCGGCGCCGGCCAACGGCCGACCGAATCCGCCTGACGCGCTGGACGCCACGCGGCAGATCTTCTTCCGTGACGGGTTCGTGTCCACCGCGATTTACGACCGCGCGCTCCTCAGACCCGGCGACAGGGTCGACGGCCCCGCCGTGATAGAGCAGCTCGACTCGACCACGCTCGTGTGGCCCGGCGGCTCGGCCGGCGTCGACGAGTTCGGCAATCTTCTGCTGGAGGGAGGCGGATGAGCTCTCGCGCCGTCGATCCGATCACCCTGGAGGTGATGCGCAACGCCTACTACTCCATCGCCGACGAGATGATCGCCGCGCTGATACGCGCCAGCTACTCGACCAACATCAAGGACCGGCGCGATACTTCCTGCGCCATCTATACCGGCTCGGGCGACGTGGTCGTCGTGGCGCAGAGCGAGATCGGCACCCCGCTCCACCTGGGCACGATGCACTCGGCGGTACAGTCGGCGATGGCGGTCTATCCGTTCGACGAGTTGGAGCCGGGCGACGCCATCGCCACCAACACGCCCTATCCGGCCGGCCCCGGCCACCTCAACGATCTTTGTCTGATCTCGCCAATCTTCTACAAGGGCACGCTGCTGGCCATAGCCGCCAACCAGGCGCACCACGTCGACATGGGCGGCTTCGCTCCCGGATCGATGCCCTTCGGCATCTCGGAGATATTCCAGGAAGGACTGCAGATACCGCCGGTCCGCCTGTTTCACCGCGGCGAGCTCGAGCGGGACCTGTGGAAGCTGATCGCACAGAACGTCCGGACCCAGACAGAGGTCCGCGGCGACCTGATGGCGCAGTACGCCGCCGGCTCCGTGGGCTCGCGCCGGCTGTGCGAGCTGGCCGACCGCTACGGCTTCGACACCATCAGCCTCTACCTGGACGAGATGCTCGACTACTCCGAGCGCCGGATGCGGGCCGCGCTCACCAGAATTCCCGACGGCGTCTACACCTTCGAGGACATCGTGGAGGGCGACGGCATCACGACTGAGCCCTTGACCATTCGAATCAGACTCGAGTGCCGGGGCGAGACCGTGCGCGCGGACTTCACCGAGAGCGACGACGCCTGCGCGGGCCCGCTCAACTGCCGCTGGCCCTCGGTAGCGGCCTGCGTTTACTACGTCTTGAAGGCGCTGCTCGACCCGGAGCTGCCGCCGAACGCGGGCGCCTACCGGCCCATCGAGATCGTAGTCCGTGACGGCAGCCTGCTGTCGGCGACATACCCCAACGCGGTCTGCAACGCGAACATCGTCACCACGCAGCGTATCGTCGACGTCCTGCTGGGAGCCCTGTCCCAGGCCGTGCCGGACCTGGCGCCTGCGGCATCGTCGGGCACGATGAACCTGCTGAACATCGGCGGGATCGACACCCGCACCGGCGTCTATTACAACTACGTCGAGACCTACGCCGGCGGCCAGGGCGGCATCCCCGGCCTCGACGGGATGGACGCCGTCCAGAACCACATGACCAACACTCGAAACGCCCCGGTCGAGTCGATAGAGACCGCCTACCCCCTCAGGGTCGAGGCGTACGAGCTGATTGCGGACTCCGAGGGCCCGGGAAGGCACCGCGGCGGCGTCGGACTCCGGCGCAAGGTCCGAGTGGTAGGCGACCACGTGCGGCTTACCCTCAGCTCCGACCGCGCCGAAGTGGCCCCGTGGGGCCTGCACGGCGGCCATAGGGCGTCGCCCTCGCGCTGCTTCGTCGCCGGGCCCGGCGGCGAGCAAAGCAGGCTGCCATCCAAGGTGACAACCACGGTCTCCGGCGGCAACGTCATCGTGACCCAGACCCCGGGGGGAGGCGGCTTCGGCGACCCGACGAAGCGCGACCCCGAGGCGGTGCTGGCCGACGTAGAGTCGGGCCTCGTCTCCATCGCCCGCGCCCGCGACGTCTACATGGTCGCCGTCGACGCGGGGAGGCTGGACGTCGACGAGGCCGCGACGGCCCGGCTCCGCGGCTCGGCCTGAGCCGGCACCCGGCGCCCTCTATGACGGCCAGGGCTCTGGGCTGTCCCCGAGCTTCCTGAAGCGGTACTCCCGCCGCCATCTGTCGCTGCCGGACAGCAGCGGCCTGAGCTGCTCCGGAGCCCTCTCCACGAAGGCCGCGGTCGGCTCGTTTCCCGCCCACGCCTGGAAGTGCGTCGGTGTGTAGCCGGCGATCATGATCGCACGCTCGCCGTCGCTCCGACGCTGGCCGGTCGCGTGGACCAGCGCCTCCGTGAACAGCAGCGTCGAGCCGGCCGGCGCGACGACCTGGTGGATCAATGACGGGTCCTCGTAGGCGCAGGCGACTACCTCGTCCTGGGGACACTTCATCTTGTGGCTGCCGGCGATGACGACCGTGCCGCCGTCCTCCGGTCCCAGGTCGGTCAGGTTCGTCAGCGTCTTGACGAAGCTCGAATGGACCAGTCCGTTCTCCACGTACGTGCCGATGTCGGGGCGTAGGCCCGCGTGAAAGCCGTACCTGGGCTGCCCGTCGAGATTGTCCTCCGGGTTTCGGGAGTTGATCGTCGCCTCGGTCTCCTCCAACCTGACGGTGTCTCCGACCACCTCTTCGACCATGCCCACCAGGCGCGGATGGGAGACGTACTCGAGGATGGCCGGGTCGGTCTCCAGGACGTGCGTGAAGTGCATCCGGTGGGGCTGGTAGTACGTGACCCGGCCGTTTCGGACCGTCGCCCCTGTGGGGTCGCCCGTCTCCAGGAAATCCCTCCGCAGCCTGTACAAGGCATCAAGCAGCCTGCCCGTCAGGTCCTCCGTCACCGCGTTCTCGATGACCACGTAGCCGAACACGTCGAAGTGGTAGCGCTGAGCGGGCGTCAGGGCGGGGAATGGCCGCCTGAAACCGTCACTTCGGTTCTCCATCGGGGCGCCTCCGTCCGGCGGGCAGTTTCACGACCGACCCAACGCGGCCATGTCGCGCCAATCATATATCACGGCCACTGACCCCGCAGCCGGGAACGCCGTGCGGCGCGGGCCGTGGGAAGCTGCTATGCTGGTTGTCGAGACCTACCCCATGCGAACGCTGTACGTGCGTCGGCACACGATGAGGCGCAAGCCCGGCCAGCACCTGTCCCAGGACGGCATAGACCTCGCCCGTCTCGTGGGCGCAGAGTCAGGCCCGTTCAGCTTGGTCGTGGCGAGTCCCGTCCCGCGGGCGGTCGAAACGGCCATAGCGATGGGATTCGAGGTCGACGAGACGGACGAATCTCTGGGCCGAATACCTTCCGGCACTGCCTCCGGCTGGCCGTGTCCGTTCTCCCGCATCTCCGAAGTAGTGCGAGCCGGTGGCCGCGCCGCGAAATTCGCCGCGGAGATTGCGTACCTTTGGCGGAGCATCGTCGAGCGAGTCCCGGAGTCGGCACAGGCCCTGATCGTGACCCACGGTGGAATCGTCGAGCTGGGCGCGGTTGCCGCCGTCCCGGACTACCCGCACGCGGCCTGGGGCGACGCCATCGGCTACTGTGAAGGAGTACGGCTGACATTCGACGGCCGCTTCACCGGCTGCGAGGTGCTCCGCGTACCCGACGAGTACCGTCTGATCGAGAACTGAGCCTTGTCGCGGATCGACCCGACGACGGCTCCCGGCGACCCACGCGGCGCACCGGCGACGAGGGACCGCGGGCAGGTGGAAGCATTGACCGCACCCTTCGCCGCGACTACCATTTCCCCAAGGCTATTGCCTGAGGGTTCGAGCACATTGGAAAGTACGTTGCGATTCCTATCCGCGCGGCTGTTCGAGGGCATGCCGCGCCGCACGGCGACAGGTCTGGCCGTGGTGTCCTGTGCGGTGTTCGCCGCCGTTCTGGCGTCGGCCTGCGGCGGCTCCGAAGAGCCTGAGGCGGAGCACCCGAGGCCGCCTTACTTGCTGACCCATACCGCGGCGGACGCCGATTTCGCCATCGGATGGGACTCCATAGTCGCCGCTTGTCCCGATGTCGGCGGCCTACAGAAGGTCGAGGCCTTCGTGCGACGCGGTGAGGAGGTCTCGATCGGATCCGACGGAACGCTCAAGGCGGACGTGGACGACGACGCTGCTTGGAAGTCCCAACGATTCGCCGCGTCGGAAGGCGCGGGCGGGAGTCGCCGCATTCAGGTATCGGTGTCGTTCGTTGAGAAACGGGGCGCAGCCGACGATCAGCTCAGGCTGACCGCACAGAGGACATCCGCGGCGGCAATGATGGTCGGCGCGGCCGGCGGGATGAGGGTCTCCGTCGAAGAAGGAGACGGGTTCGTCTTCGCCCGGCTGGACTCGGATGTCCCGATCAAGTCCGAGCAGCGCTTCGTCGCGGCCGACAACGTGCTGGTCCACATCATTCAAACTGTTCGAGCGGGCCCGACGCAGCTATGCGGCGCCGATCAACTCGACGAGCTGGCGCGCGAGGCCGGGCGTAACGCGTCGCTGGTAAGGGTCACGCCTCTCCCGTAGAGCTCCGTCCGACTTTGGGGTGCGCAGATGAATATCATTGACATAGGTGTCATATCCCAGCCCGCGAGGGGCGGCGCCTACATGGCGTCGATCACCCCGCTCCCGGACGACTCCTACATAGCCTGCCAGTTCGTCAGCTCGACGTTCGTCTCTTCCGACGCCCGGATCGAGATACTGCGATCCGTCGACGGCTTGGCGACCTGGACGAACGAAGGTCAGCTCCGGGGGCCGGCTGCCGCCGAGGACGGCTGGTCCTACCGTGGGCCGACCATCAGCGTAGTCCCCGACGGACGCCTCCTGATGCGGGTGACCCGCTTTCAGGCTGACCGGATATCCGAGACCTTCGACGCTCGGTCCGAGAGCCTCCAGCGGCCAGAGAACCTCATCTACTGGTCCGATGACGCGGGCAGGACGTGGTCGGCGCCGCAGCTCGTCACCGTAGACCTCGACCCCGCCAGGTACACGGCCAACGGTTCGGGCGTGCTGCTCCAGCTTGCCCCTGACCGGTGGATGTACCCGATGGAGACGTGGAAGCCCGTCGGCTACGACGGTCCCCCGGACCAGAAGGCGATCGCGCTGTTCTCCGCCGACCAGGGGCGCACGTGGGGCGAGCTCACTGTCGTGGCGGACGACCCGACCGGCGAGATGAACTGGTGGGACCACGCGGCCACCGTGCTGCCCGACGGCCGCATCTACAACATGGTATGGGCGCACCGCTACAGGGCCGTCGAGGACCTGCCCAACCGCTGTCTGGAGTCGGCCGACCAGGGCCGCACCTGGACCGAGCCGCTGCCCACGAACCTGATGGGCCAGATGTGCGTGCCGATCGCGCTGCCCGACGGCCGGGTGGCGGCCGTGTACAGCTACCGCCGGGAGCCGCAGGGCGTGCACGTCGCGCTCAGCGAAGACCTGGAGCGCTTCGACGTCGACAACGAGATCGTCGCGTTTGACGCGGGCGCGGAAGCGGTGCTCGGCGATCCGGAGCCGACGAGCCTTGCGGTCAACATGGCGCAGGGCTTCGGCCGGCCGGGCGGCAAGCTGCTCCCCGACGGCACGCTGCTGGTCTACCTCTGGGGCACCGTAGGCGGGCTGTCTCACGGCCGCTGGGTCCGCATCAGCCTCGACGACTAGCGCCACGGGGCCGAGGCTGTTGGGCGAGGCGTGCGGCACGTAGTTGGCCTCTCGTACGTGGGACGCCCGCGCTCGCTGCGATATTAGACAGGCTTCCAGTGCGGCTATACCGGAGTCGCGACCGCCGTCACGGGCGTATGAATGGTGGTGACCCGAGTCTTACTGTAGACAGAACTTTCGAGCTCTTGGTCCACTTGTAGCGTGTAAACGGGGTTTGGCGGGTCCAAACCCCCATGTTTGGTCCAGGTCTAGTTTGGTGGCCTCCACTGCCTCCCGGTCGCACACCGGAAGCAGATCTGGCCGAACAACCCGCTGGAACGGCTCGACAAGGAGATACGTCGCCGGACGGACGTGGTCGGCATCTTTCCGAACCGGCCGGCGCCGCGTCGCCTGGCGGGTCTGGTGCTGGCCGAACAGTTCGACGAGCGGTCGGTCGTATGTTCAATAACTTGCGCCTACCCCCCCCCCCGTGCTTGACGAAGCTCTGCTAGAGGCGATACTCGGACAACCAACTGGGGCTTAGACGACATCATGGATGACGTACTCGGACACCAACTTGATGGGGTGCGACTCCGTCCGGTGCTCGAACTCGACCTTGACGTCTGAATTCATTGTAGCCTCGGTGGCGTAAGTCCCCCACCTCCGTCATTCCCGCGAACGCGGGAATCCATCCCCGACAGGGTGCACCACTATGACGCTGGAAGCAGTCCGTCACGCCGGCCGGCCCAATCAGGTGGGGCATCTGGGCGGCTGAACGGCTTGACACGGATTTGCAAGTCCGTATAATCGCGCATACTGTCTCGCGGCGTCGAAAGCGGGGACTGATGTTGGGAGATATACCATGAAGCTGAAGATGTTGCTGCCATTAGTGATGGCGATCGCGCTAATAGCCGCGTTGGCCTGTGAAGAAGACGACGCGCCGACTCCGGTTCCGCAGCCGCCGACTGCCGCGGTCCAGCCGACAGCGGCTCCGGCAGAGCCGACGGCAGTTCCCGCAACGCCGACGCCGTCCCTGCCGCCGGCCACACGCGAGGACCCCAAGGCGTTTATTCCGCCCGGGACGGAGCTGCATCCCCAGCAGTATCTGCACACTCACCAAACCGTTTACGAAGGCGGCGGACGGCCCATATGGCAGGATGGTGGCCGGATCATGTCGCAGGGTTACGGCCCATGGGTATACGGGACCCTCGTTCAGATCGGCGAAGACGGGAATCCGCAGCCGTACATCGCCGTATCCTGGAGCCAGAGCGAAGACGGAAAGGTATACACGGTAAAGATACGGGACGACGTCGTTTACCAGGACGGCACGCCCTTTACCGCCGCGGACGTCAAGGCCTTCTGGGAGCACGGCGCAAAGCCGGAGAACATCGCCTCCTGGGGCGGGGCCAGCCGCACGATCGGCACTATCGAAGGCTGGGACGACCTGAGGGCCGGTGACACCAGCCAGGCGACGGGGCTTGTCGTCATCGACGACAGGACGCTGGAGATCAGGTACCCGTTCCCCAACGCGGGGGCGCCTCTGGAATGGGGCATCTGGAACGCGGGCTTCATGAAGCTGGAACAGGCCATCAGCGACCCCCAAGCGTTTAACCACCCGATAGGCGTGGGGCCCTACAGGCTGACCATAAGTGTAGATGCCATGACCTTCGAGGCGGTGGCGGACGCGATATGGTGGGGACCCAAGCCTAATATCGAGAAGATAATCGGTCTGGGCATCCAGGACGAGCAGGTCGCGCTGATCGCCCTGGAGAACGGCGAGGTGGACTACTACCTGACCGGGGGCAAGACCAAAGAGGAAGCGCTGAAGCCCGGCACCACGTTCTACGGTTTGACGTACGAGTCGCAGGGCAACGGCTCTGTCTACTGGAACTTCGGAACCACCTTGGCGCCCCTCGAGGACCTGAACGTCCGGAAGGCCCTCGTACATGGCGCGGACAACGAATCCATCCTGCGGGCGGTCTACGGGGGACCGGAGATCATAGACTACCCGAAAGGCTTGGTCGGCGCGGGGTTACCATGCCACGACACGAACAAGCAGGGTTACGCGTACGACCCCGACCTCGCGCGGCAATCCCTGGCCGAGTCCACGTACGCGGGGAAAGTCCCCGTGCTCCGGATCGACAATCACGTCCCGCAGCACACCAACGCCTCCGTGGCGGTCAAGGAGTACTGGAAGGACAACCTGAACGTGGAGCTGGATATCCTCAGGCGTGAGCAGGGCATGGAGAGACGTCCGGACTCCCAGATACGCCGCACAGCCGGGGGCTCGCTGCACGGTGACCCGACGGGAGTGATCCGCGGCCTGGTGGACACATCCAGCACCGCTGGGTTGGACCCCATCGAGGGAGGTTATCCGGTATTGCAGGCGTTGCTGGACCACATGAATAGCCTGCCCTTGGGACCAGAACTCTGCGATGCCATATCGGCGGTTGAGGACGAGTTCCTGGCCAACTACTACATCATGCCCCAGACGTGGACCAGCAAGCAGATCTGGATCATTCAGCCCTGGGTCAAGGGGTTCGAGGCCGGCACCCCCTTCAACATCCTCAGCATGCCCTGGCTGTACATCACCAAACACTAGTCAACGACGGATCGGGATCCGTCCCGTCGCCCCGGAGGGGATGATCGGGTAAGTGAGACGGGCCCGGGAGATTGAAGCTCCCGGGCCAAACTTTTTCCACTGCGTCGGCATCGACGAGTTACACCGACCCGAAGGCTCCTGGGGCGATCCAGGTACCGCACAACCGAGTGGGAGACCGGCCAATGGCCAGACGTCACGCTCTCTGGGTGCTGTTGGGCACGATGCTGCTCGTATCGCTGTTGGCAGCCGCCTGTTCCAGTGACGGCGACGTCGGCGACGCCGAGACCGGCGATGCCGAGGCTGTCGCTGCGGCCGCGGACGACGGGGCGGACGCTCCCGAAGCTGCCGCCGACGGACCATACGCTCTCAAACAGACCTTCGATCTGGGGGTCGAGCTCACCAGCCCGGTCTTTGACCGCATCCGGCGCATCCCGGTCAAGCACGCCTGCGTGACGAGGGAGTCCTATAACAGGAAGCTGGCTACTTTCCTGTACGGGGAGGATACGTCACCGCCGCTGGAGTGGAGCGGCGTGCCGGAGGGCACGAAGAGCCTGGCGCTGGTCATGGACAGCGACGAAGAGCCGGGACAGCCCTGGGTCCACTGGGTGATCTGGGGGTTACCGCCGGACGCTGCGGAGCTTGCCGAGGCAGTGTCCACCACCACCGAAGTGGCGTCGCTCGGCCCCAACGTGCGGCAGGGCGTCAACAACCGCAACCAGACCGGTTACGGCGGCCCGTGCCCGCGCCCTGCGACCGAAAGCAGCGGGTGGAAGTACAAGACCCAGGTCATCGGCAAGGTGCTCTTCGAGTACAACTTCCATCTCTATGCGTTGGACGCCGACCTGGACCTGGGACCGAATGCCACGAAAAACGATCTGCTGCGCGCGATGGACGGTCACATCCTCTCCGCCGGCCACCTGAAGACCGAGATGAGCGCCGAAGTCAAAGGGAGATAGCGATCGGACGGCACCCGTAGCCACCGCCGTCGCAGACAAACTGACGGACCGGGAGAACAGAGGGGCCAGCCCGCGGCCTCAAGGCTGCGCCAACTCGATCTCGATCTCGTCCATGGCGAACCTTCCTCTCGGCAGCTGGCCGAAGTCGACGAAAGAGAAGCCGTAGCTGCCGCAACTCCTCAGGAGATCGTCGAGCGATGGCGGGTTGGCCGGGTCCGCCGACCAGCTGCGATGCCACAGCGACTCGTCGTTGTGCAGGGTGAAGACGTTGGGCTCGTCGGCCCATCGGCCTTCGCTGATTTGGAGCGGGTTACTGGCGAAATGCCACCGACCCCCGCGCCGGCCGTCCCTTCCGCGTCCCACGACCCAGAAGTAGCAACTGGCGCCGCCGAGCTCCAGGCCGTCGCCCCGCAGGTAAACGGAAACCCGCGCCTCTCGCAGGTCTACCGGCCCCAGGCCGACCCAGCTGCGGTAGGTCAGCAGCGGCAGCACCGATATCGGCCTCTCCGGAGTGTCGGCGCTCCAGCCGGCCTCGTTAGTCCATATGTATCCAGAGTCGTTGACGCCCCCGCCTGCCGCCCACGGCGCCATGACGAAGTAGTTCGCTCCCAAGGGAACGCTCGCGTGATAGTCGTAGGAGCACCACGCCTCCGATCCCAGATCGAAGCTCGATTTCATTTTGACAGACTCCTCACCGTGTGTAACTCATGCCGATCGCTCGTCCGCGCTTGAATGCCGCAAAGGGAGCCGGCTCCCCGGCCGGCCACCTCGGCTGAGGATATAGCGGGCGATACAGCGGCAGACGTCAGGTTTCGCGTGAGCTGCTGCCAGCCCTTGACGTTTCTCAAAGTCCCTTGTGCTGGGGCACGTACTCGCCCTTGATCTCGCCGATTCCGAGTATGTGCCCGTCCATTGCTCTCAGCAGGTCGTTTTTGGACGATCCGGCGGGTAGGACGATCTCAATGTCCAGTGCGTAGATCTTGAACGAGTACTCGTGCGGCGCCGTAGCGTGGGAGACTTGCCCCCAGATGTCTTTTACTTCGCCAGTTTTCGGAGCGACAGGGCAGGGACCACTATATCCGATCGTCCCGTAGTTATTGGCACCTTGCCGCACGCTCGGTCCGAGGGAGAGCACTTCGGTCGTGGTCGGCACTTGCTCGGCGAGCTCAGTCACATCCGGGGGCAATCCCCAGATCACCCAATGGACCCACGGCTCGGTCCGGTCCTCGAACTCGATGCTGACGTCGGGATCGTCCATGATGATGGCGATGCTCTTGGTACCCTCCGGCACCGAGTCCCATGCCAGCGGGGGCGACCACTCCTGTCCGTGTGTGGTGCTAGCGGTCCGGGTGTTGTACTTGCTTTCCTTCGTGCACGTGTATTCGACCGGAATGCGCCTGATCGTGTTGAACTTGGTGCTGGTCAACTCGATGTTCGCCTCCGGCACCTGTGTCAACGTGTACGGGCCGGACTCGTCCGGCACCGTTGCTGCCGCCGCGCCGCCAGTCTCGGTATCGGCCTCGTCCCAGCTCGAGCAGGCGGCGACGACCGCGAACAGCAAGACGGTGGTAGCGAGGATCAGAGGAACCCTAACAACGATCATAGCCCATCTCCCACAAGTACTAGCAACGTTTCCGGCGTTACCGCCCTGGGGGCGTCCGATTGTAGCTCAAGTCTGCCGAGGCAACAACCTGAAGTCTTACCGACCCAGTTCCGGAACTCAATAGTGACGCCTCCGGCAAAGGACGTGGTCTCAGGCGTCGTCGCTCGCAGTTGGACAGCCGCAGGTAGATTCCTGACCGCGAAAGGCGTACTCAGGGCACTGGACTCTCTGAAGCATCTCTCTTTTGGGAATTGAGTGGCCGGCAGACCTGACGCTGGATAAACCTGGCTCTCGAACAGATAGGACCGATACGGGGCTGGATAAACCTGGCTCTCGAACAGATAGGACCGATACGGGGCGTACAGTGAGTTGGGTTCGTGCCACTGGCGATGGGATGGTTGACGGCATCCGTGAGTGATATTACCATCGCTCTCGTTGAGGATGGTGCGTTGCTTGGGTCCAGGCAGCTTGATATGGGGAATTCCCGCTATCATCCCCATGGACCAGGCCGGAATGAGTTGAAATGGGAGATTCCGGCTATAATCGTGTCCACCAATCAAGGAAGCCGTCTGAAACTACCGTCAAATCCGAGGGCACCGATGAAGACGATCCTTATACTCGCCGCGTTTTGTTTACTGATTGTGGTTGGCTGCTCGTCTAACGATGGCGCTGATGGCACTGGCGGCACTGAGGGCACTGATGGCGATGCCGGTAGCAAGGCGATCGAGGCCGGCGACGTCGCGCAACAGCAGGACAGGGACATCTGCGAGTGGTTCGCGAAGCTGATCGAGGACGTCAACGCGGGCGATGTTCGCGGGACGGCAAGTGCCGAGGGAGGGGCTGTGGGCGAGACTAGGTACCGGATCAATAACATGTACGGGCTGTCGTTAGGCGCCCACGAGCCGATCCCCAGCGCCATCAACGACCTCATGGCCAAGACCCGGGGGGCGTTCGAGTTCGAAGAAGTCAGGGAGGAGATAAACGCTCTGCGCGACGCCTGCGCCCAGTTTGGACTTTCGGTCCCGGAGCTCCAGTGACCTTCGGACAAGCCCGAGGACGATGGAAATACCTGTCGAAACCGGAACGCTCAGACGTCGGCATCGTCCAGGCCGAACCTCAGCCGCACCGGATTGCCGGCCGGCGACCTGACATCCGTGCCATCGTTCCAGCGGACCAGGCCCTTGATCTCGTCGGCGAACATCTCCGGACAGTCGATGTCCTCCAGCGGCCTCCAGGTCTGGAAGTCTAGCGACGTAGACCAGCGAATCCACCGCCGATGTTGGCGGTTTAGAAAGATTACGCGCGGCATATCGACGCGAACGGCTGTGGGAGCCGGAGGAGACAGCCATGGCAGAGCTGGGCAGAAGGCTCAAGGTCGTCGATCGGGAGCGGGTAAACGTGGAGACCTTTGAGGTCCGGTACCCCGGTCCGGGCCAGGTCCTTGTCCGCGTGAGCCGGACTCAGGTCAGCGCGGGGACCGAGAAGGGCCACCTGCTGCCGCTGCCGCCTGACCATCCCGGCGTGGGGTTGGAGCGCTCGACCGACGCCGACGCCGACGCAACCTCGGACGACACACCACCGCTACAGCCCACACGTCCGCGGGACACTCCTGGGTACACAGCGGTCGGGCGCATCCGGGCCGTCGGGCCCGACGTCAGCGGGTTCAGCCCCGGCGACAGGGTGTTCGCCGTCGGCAGGCACTCCTCGCACCTGGTCGTCAACACCGAGCGTGTGGAGAACGAGACGATGCTTCGCGCGGTCCAGCAGATCGAGTTCGACGTCACGGACGAGGAGGCGTGCTTCTCTCGCCTGGGCGATGTAGCACTGCACAGTGTCCGAAGGTCCGCGCTCCAGCCGGACGAGTCCGTCGCGATATTCGGACAGGGTGTCGTCGGCCAGCTCATCGCGTCGATGTGCCGGATCGCGGGGGCCTACCCGATCATCGCGGTCGACCTGGAGCCGGAGCGGCTGGCGCTGTCAAAGACCAGCGGTGCGACTCATACCGTGGACGCGTCCGAGGTCGATTCTGTCGAGGCGGTCAAGGAACTAACAGGCGGCGGAGCCCAGACCGTTTTCCACGCCAACCGCGTCGCCCAGGTGCTGGCGGACTGCATCGACGCCGCGCGGTACGCGGGCAAGGTGATTCTGGTGGGCGCGACCCAGGGAAAGCTGGAGACGCGGCTGCGAAACCTCCTGATACGGGAGATCGACGTCCGTGGTTCCCATTGGCAGGAAGGCGCTACGCACAAGTACTACCCGTGGACCATCAACCGGGACCGCAGCGCAGTCATGAGGATGATCGCCACTGGCGACCTGAAAGTGGACCACCTGATCAGCCACGTGGTCAAGCCCGAGCAGGCCGACAGGCTCTATCATGCCATCCTGGCCGGGCCCAGGGGCTGGATGGGCATCTTCTTCGACTGGGACGACTAGGTAGTGTTGGCATGTATATTATACTGGGTATATGTCAACAATTAAACTATTTCCAGAACAATGGTCGCGGGTGTTGGAGTTCCTTCGTAGTCAGCCAGACTTGTATGTCGGACAGGAGTCCGACTGTAAGCGGTTCATCGAGGCCATCATTCGGATGAGCAGGTCTGGTGCGCCGTGGAGGCTACTGCCTTCCGAGTACGGGAAATGGAACAGCGTCTACAAGCGGTTTGCCCGATGGTGTGAGGGCGGAATATGGGAACGAATGCATCAGCATTTGATCGATGACCCTGACATGGAGTACCTGATCATCGACAGTACCGTAGTCCGGGCCCACCATTCCGCTGCGGGCGCTCCCAAAAAAACGGTGGTCAAGTATCTCAAGCCCTCGGTCGCAGCCGAGGGGGGTTCACTACAAAGGTCCATGTCGGTGTCGACGGCCTCGGCAACCCGTTGAGATTCAGATTGACCGGAGGGCAGGAGCACGATGTCACTCAGGCCGAGGCGCTCATATCCGATATGGAGAGTGAGTATGTGATTGCAGACCGCGCATATGACTCCCTCCAGTTTCGTGAGTCGATCATCGGCAACGGGACTACCCCGGTGATCCCGCCTCGCTCGAACCGAAGGGAGCTGCCCTTATACGATGAGTATCTGTACCGAGAGCGGCATCTCGTCGAGTGCTTCATAGGCAAGCTCAAGCACTACCGCCACATCTTCTCCCGATTCGACAAGCTGGCAAATAGGTACCTCGGATTCCTCCACTTTGTCGGCGCTCTCATATGGCTAAGATGAAATGTCAACACTACCTAGCCTCGTTACAGTCCAGGCTGGTTGTTCTATCGTGCCGGATGGGATGGGTGCATGCCCCGGTAGCTCCCGGAGTTGGAGCCAGGACCGCAACGACACGTCCAGCAGGTGCAAGAAATGCCCGTCGACCCCCTTCAGAGCACCGGAGAGAGCCTGGACCGTTTCCTGGTTAGAACGTTGGCTCCTCGGGAGTTGCCGACCATTGGACAGACCGGCCGCTACTGTATATTCTCACACGAGTTCGCCGAGTCAAGGCGGTAGAGGACTATCTCAGACAGCACCACACCACCGACGACGAACCGGTGGACAAGGATCGCGAGAGGAGTGAGATGACCGAGCTACTGGATGCCGGCAATCACAAACAGCTCTTTCTGGACGACCACGCCGTGGAGTCGACGTGGGGCGTCGTGCGGCGGCTGCACCAGCCAGAGCGCCTGGGCCCGGTACTGAAGGCCGATCGCTCGCGGCAGCAAACCCTCGTTCAGAGCGCCAGCGTGCCGCAGTGGAACCCGGAGAAGGACCTCTGGGAGTGGTGGTACGTGGTGTTCGAGGACGCCGCCCCTTACCCTCCCGTCTCGGGTGACGTCCACTACGCGACGTCGACCGACGGTGTGGGCTGGGACCGCCCAGCCCTGGGTCTGTACGAATGGCGCGGGTCCACGGACAATAACCTGGCCTACCACTCGAAGATCGACTTCCTGCGGAGGAGGGGCCAGCGCAACCCGGTGGACATCGGCGAGCGGCGGCTGCACCACATAGTCCGCGACGAGCGCGACCCCGACCCCCAGCGGCGCTACAAGGCCCTCGCCAGTGATGCCGACAACTCCCGGCGGTACCCGGCGCTGTCGCACGACGGCTCTCACTGGATCTTCCCGCATGTGCCGGGGATCCCCAGCGATGACACGTCGCAGCTCTTCTACGACGACTTCAACGGCCGGTTCGCGGCCACGGTAAAGCAGCACACCGAGTGGGGACGATCGGTCTGGATGTCCACGAGCGACGACTTCGTTGAGTGGACCGACCCGGTCCTGGTGCTGCACACCGACGAGGTCGACCAGCGGAACCGCAAGCAGCGGATACGCCAGGTGGTGGATGACCCGGCATATCTGTCGCCCCCGACCGTCGACGAAGAGACGGACTACATCGCCCAGCTCTACACGATGTCCGTGATGCCATACGAAGGGCTGTACGTGGGCTTTCCGCTGCTGTTCAACCCGGCGGGCCCTGACGGGCCCCAGATGAACCACTGCGGGATCAACCAGACCGAGTTGGCGGTATCCCGCGACCTGTACAACTGGGAACGCGTCGCGGACAGGGAGGTCTTCCTCGGGATACAACCCTGGGACGGCGCCAACTACGGCACCTGCCAGGTGGCCGTGTGCGGCCGGCCCATTGTGCGGGACGACGAGATCTGGGTGTACCACAATGCCGCAAGGTTCCGCGGCGTCCCCGAGAGCTACGCTCCTCAGTACCGGGAGTACTTCAACGACTTGGGCGCCCTCGAGCTGGCCAGGCTGAGACTCGACGGCTTCGTCTCGATGGATGCCGACGGTGCGGGCTCCATCGTCACGGGGCCGATGGAAGCTCGAGGCCAGCAACTGTACGTCAATGCTCAGGCAGTTGGCGGGGTCCGCGCCGCCGTACTGGACGCCGAGACCATGGAGCCGCTCCCAGGCTTCACGGCGTCAGAGTGCGAACCGCTCACCGGCGACCAGCTCGCCGGCGGGTTAGCGTGGCCACAGGGCCCGATCGATGCAGACCGGCCCGTCCGGATGCGCTTCGAGCTGGCCAACGCAAAGCTGTACGCCTTCTGGCTGGCGAACTAGCCTGTCCTGCCCACACTCAGACCGCTCAACCCGAGTGGTCCTTCCGGGGAAGGGTGTATCGAGGGGCCCGACCAGGCCGATGCCGGTAGGGCGAACTCGGATATTTACCCCGATTTATCGGGGCTCATCGAGGGGCCCCAATTGAACTGGAAGGAGTACAGCTTGCAGTTCTTGAAGTAGAAGCGGAGCTTGATCGCTCTGCCCACCAGCGCGCTCAGGTCGGGGCTGCCCTTCCACGAGACCACATGGGACTGGCCCGACTCGGTGATGGGGTCGGCATCGTCGAACTGGAACCCGTCGATCCGATGGTGGTTCGGCTCAAGGACCTCGACCCGCAGCTCCACTGGCCCCGGGCCCCGGGTCCTGCAAGGCCGCACTGACGTTCAGGGACAGGCGCGAGCCGGCAAAACCGAAGGAGCGCGTCACCATCTCGCTGTACGGCGCCACATCCCTCGACAGGGCGCCTCCGACCCCGTCCATGGAGACGAGAACCCGTCCAAAGGCAGCGTGGCCAGTCCCACCGCCCCTTTGCCCTTGTCGCCCAAGGCAAGAAGTGTCTCCGGAGACCTGTAGCTCAGGCCGTGGTAGAAGAACAGTATCCGGTCGCCGTGCAGGAGAGGGGACCTGCCGTAGATCGAGTTGCAGTCGAACTCCGACCTGGCCCCTCGCTGGGTGAACGGCTCCCGGTACCGCCGGTCGTAGTGAATTCCGTCCCGGCTGAACGCCAGCTCCACGTGGTGCGCCATCACGACCCCGGAAGCAGTCCGTCACGCCGACCTTCCAAATCAGATGGTGAATCTGGGGGAGGGCGTCCCGCCGAGCCGGGTTTAGGATACAATCGGGGGCACAGCAACGTGATGAGAGAAGGTCAGCAGATGTCTCTCCCTCGGTCCATCAAAGTCGTGGTTTTTGCGACAGCGCTTGTGGGGGCTCTGGCGTTTGGGTGTTCGAGCGGCGACGAGGGCGCCACCGAGGCTGCGGCTCCAGCCGATAACGGCGGCGCTGCCGGCGCAGAGGCCGGTACCGATGCTGCGGTGGTAGAGGAATACGCGCTGGTGCAGCAGTTCGATCTGAGCATCAACGTGACCAGCTCCAAGTTCAACGAAGAAAGGCGCATCCCGAGAAAGTACGGCTGCACCGAGGAGGGCGTATCGGCCCCCATAACCTGGTCCGAAGTTCCGGAGGGCACGGTATCCCTTGCGCTCGTGGTGGACAGCGACCAGTTCCCCGGCGCCCCGTGGGCGCACTGGGTGCTGTGGGGCATCCCGCCGGATGCCAGAGGGCTCCCGGAGGCCGTCCCCAACACCGCGGATGCGCCGTTAATCGGTCCCAAGGCGAGGCAGGGGACCAACAGCGACGAGAAGGTCGGGTGGTCGGGACCCTGCCCGCCGCCCGTCCTTCTCTACCAGGGTGTGGCTGGGCCGATAGCTGCCGTCAAGCACTACTTGTTCATGCTTTACGCCCTGGACACCGAGATCGAGTTGGGCCCCGAGGCCACGAAGGAGGACCTGCTGCGGGCTATAGACGGCCACATTCTGGCCGGTGGCGAGCTGGCGGGCGAGCACGTGTCCAAGGAGCGCATCCAACGCCCCAATTAGAAGGGCACTTGGAGCGTCCCCGCCGAGCCGGGTTTAGGATACAATCGGGGGCACAGCAACGTGATGAGAGAAGGTCAGCAGATGTCTCTCCCTCGGTCCATCAAGGTCGTGGTTGTTGCGACAGCGCTTGTGGGGGCTCTGGCGCTTGGGTGTTCGAGCGGCGCCGACGGCGCCACCGAGGCTGAGGCTCCAGCCGATAACGCCGCCGCCGCCGGCGCAGAGGCCGATGCTGTGGTGGTAGAGGAATACGCGCTGGTGCAGCAGTTCGATCTGAGCATCAACGTGACCAGCTCCAAGTTCAACGAAGATCGGCGCATCCCGAGAAAGTACAGCTGCACCGAGGAGGACGTATCGGCCCCCATAACCTGGGCCGAAGTTCCCGAGGGCACGGTATCCCTTGCGCTCGTGGTGGACAGCGACCAGTTCCCCGGCACCCCCTGGGCGCACTGGGTGCTGTGGGGTATCCCGCCGGATGCCAGAGGGCTCCCGGAGGCCGTCCCCAACACCGCGGAGGCGCCGTCAATCGGTCCCAAGGCGAGGCAGGGGACCAACAGCGACGAGAAGGTCGGGTGGTTGGGACCCTGCCCGCCGCCCGTCCGTGTCCTGTGGGGGGGCGACAGGGGCGCTCAGGAGCTCGCCGTCAAGCACTACTGGTTCAGGCTTTACGCCCTGGACACCGAGATCGACCTGAGCCCCGAGGCCACGAAATGGGATCTGCTGCGGGCCATAGACGGCCACATTCTGGCCGGTGGCGAGCTGGTGGGCGAGCACGTGTCCAAGGAGAAGATCACGGCCCCCAGGTGACACTGGGCAGCCACCCACGGTTCATGACATAAGACAACCTCGGGCACGGGTGCGGTCAAAAGTGGTGGCATTGTTACGCTGAGTCCTTCGTGGAAAGGACGAGGAGTCTGTCGCTGAATGAGATGCTTCGCTTCCGCTCAGCATGACAGTTGTGGGTTCCACCACTTCTAATCGCACCCCTCGGGCGCCAACCCGGATTCCCCACCTGATCGGGAAGGCCGGCGTGACGGGACTGCTTCCGGGGTCTTGTTCGTGCGCCATGCCGGGGATGGATTCTCGCGTTCGGAGACCTTTGCGCAACTCCCTCTCCCTCGACGGGAGAGGGCTGGGGTGGGTACAGACCGGGGAGATAGGTTACACCTAACCGGGCACATGGGTAACACATTGTGGGATTGTAAAGGCAATCCCACAGGAGGAGGATGTGTTGCCCTGGAAAGAGACGAGCGTCGAATCGGAGCGGTTACAGTTTATCGAGCGCCACTCTGCGGGGGAGGAGACTGTCGCCGAGCTGTGCCGAAAGTTCGGTATCAGTCGCAAGACCGGCTACAAGCTGATCGGTCGGTATGAGGCCTACGGCGAAGGTGGTCTGCTCGACTTGAGCAGGGCTCCTCATCACCACCCCAACGCCACACCCACACAAGTAGCTGAGCGCATCGTCGAGGAGAAGCGCGCCCGTCCCACATGGGGCCCGAAGAAGATAGTCGCTAGGCTGCGTGAGATCGATCCCGACGTGCCCTGGCCGTCCCCCGCCACGGCCAGCGGCATACTGGACCGTGCTGGTCTGGTAAGGCGGCACAAGCGACGACGTAGGGCTACACGCTGGGGCGAACCCTTTGCCGACGCCCAGCGCCCCAACGACGTCTGGTCCATCGACTTCAAGGGCTGGTTCCGGACCGACGATGGAGTGCGCATTGATCCCCTGACGGCCCAGGACGCCATGTCTCGGTACCTGCTGGTGTGCGACGGTCTGCAGCGCCCCACCGGTCCAGAGGTTAAGCGCGTATTGGATCGGGCTTTCCGAGAGTACGGCCTGCCCCACGCCATCCGCACCGACAACAGGCCGCCCTTCGCTGGTCTGGGGCTGGGAAGCCTCACACCACTGTCCACATGGTGGGTCAAGCTGGGGATAGTGCCAGAGCGGATCGAGCCCGGACACCCCGAGCAGAAAGGGCGTCTGGAGCGGCTTCACCGAACCCTAAAGGCCGAGACGGCTACGCCGCCTTAGCCCGAATCCACCGATGGACGGCGTGAGGACAGCGGAAGGGGGGGGTGAGGGAGCTGCGGGCGAGATGGCCTGGGCTCCATTGGGGTAGATGGGAGGGCGGCGGACGGTCTTCAGTTGCCGCACAGGGTCCCTATGGCCGTCTGCGGGACTGCGATGCGCGGGATGGTGAGAGGATACACAGCAGGGAACTCCTCGCGGACCAGGGTGGCGCGAGTTTGCGGGGACCTTCGGTTGTGCGGTGGGTAGCTCGGTCGCCGACGGCGCCGTCAGGCCGGGAGTGGAATGGCTCGCAGTCGGGCCAGGGCGCGACTGAATTGGGTTTCCCAGGGCCAGCGCTGGGGAAGATGCAAAGTGAGGCGGCGGGCCGAGCGGGTGATTCGTCCGGCGAGGGAGAAGAACCGCCGCCGGAGGGTCTTGGTGGTCACCACCTGCTCACCCAGACCGGTCCGCGCTGTCCAACGGGCCAGGTTATGCGCCATCACCTGTATCGCCAGCCAGGCGGCGTTGGCGGCGAAACGGCCCGACGGCATGTGGTTCAGCCCCACGCCGTACTTCAGGTCTCGGATGGCATTCTCGACCTCGGCGTGGCGGCGATGGTCGGCCTCCAGTTCCAAGGTTTCCCCGTCCCGGTCGGTGATGAAGCCGTGATAGCTGTAGCTGGTGAACAGGGCCAGTTGGGAACCGGGCGTGGGCTTCACCCGCCGGACGATGAGCCGCACTGGGGCGGCTTCGGGCTCACCCTGGAAGGGGGTGCAGGTGGTCTCGGCCACATCGGCGGCGCCGTCCATCCAGTAGGGAACCGGCGTCCAGGCATCTTCGGGTATCGCCTCGATGAGATTGTGCAGGCTTTTGTGCTGGCGGATGGTGATGGAGAAGCGCACGTCCAGCTTGCGGCAGACGACGACCAGGGCGTGGGTGTAGAAGCCGCTGTCGGCCCGCACCGTGAGTTGTCCCCTGGCCCCGCCGTAGCGCACCCGCCCCACCGTTTCCCGCAGGAAGTGGGCGGCGCCACGAGCGGTGTTGGCCCGGCCCTCGCGCAGCCGGCACATCAGCACGTCGCCGGTTCCGGCGGCGACAGCCAGCAGCGGGTGATAGCCCCGCTTGCCGGTATAGCCGTGGTGGCGTGCCCCTTCCTTGGCCAGTCCGTAGGTCTCGCGGATGGTTGAGTCCAGGTCGATGGTCAGGGGCGAGTCGCCGGGTCCGGCGCTGGTCTGCCAAGCGCGTGGCAGCAACTCCCGGCTCACCCGGTCCAGTTGACGGACGTGGCCCCAGCGAAAACTGCGCAGGAAGGTGCCCAGGGTGGATGGCGCCTTGATCGTGCCGCCCAGGATGCGGGCCGTCCCACCGGCGCGCAGCGCATCGGCGTCGTCGATGCAGTCGCCGCCCGCCAGCGCGGAAGCGACCAGCGTCAGTATCTTGTCCCCCGTGTTGGCCCGCCCCGGCGCGACGCCCAGGTCGAGGTGATGGTCGACGAGTTCCCGCAGGCCTAGGTGCTGGGCGAGGGTGGCCGGAAGGAGCAGCCCGGCATTGGCCACCAGGCGGTGGTCGTCGAAAGAGACACGGATGCGGTCGGGGTGGTTGCGTGGTAGCATCTATTGGGTGCTCCTTGTTCTGGGGTCGGTTTGCTGTTACAAAACCATTATCCCAGATTCATGGGGGCACCCTCTCGCTTCTTCAAGGGCTGTCCCCAAGGCCCTCCTTCGGTGGATTCGGGCTAAAGCCAACCGGAGACGACAGCGTCGGGCTTTCGACCGCTTCAGGCACAGCTACAACGTCGAGAGGCCCCACGAGGCCCTCGGGCAGCGACCGCCCTCCCGACTCTACACGTCCTCGTTTCGCCCCTATCCCGCACGCATCAGCTCGCCAGAGTACGGAACTGGGGTCACGGTACGAAGCGTCCGCAGCACCGGACAGATCAAGTGGAGGGGGCAAATGGTCTACGTGAGCGAGTCCCTCAGGGGCGAACCTGTTGGCTTGGTCCAGCAGGACGATCAGACCTGGACCATACACTTCGGGCAACTGTTGATCGGACTCCTCAATGACTCCACCAAGAGGGGCGACAAGGTTCCAACAAAAGTGTTACCTATGTCCCCGGTCTAACTGTTACCCATGTGCCCGGTTGTACAGTGAGGGTGAAGGTCGTCTTCTGCAAGCTGCCTCCCGTGTTCAGAGGGCCCCACCTTCCGGCTTCCGCCGGGATGACGGGGTTATGCAAAGGGCTCCGTTCGTGGTAATGACGGAGGTGGTGGCTTTGTGATACCTGGGGTCTTGACGTGGAGGGGGCGGGGACAGATAATGGCCCCCTAGTCTCCGATCCTTGAGTGAGGAGGGAGTTATGTTGTCTCGAGTACTGAAGCTGAACGTTTCATTGTTGTTGATAGCGATCTCGTCAATCGCGCTGGTGGCGGCCGTGGCGTGTGAGGAGGCAGCGGAGCCCGAAGCCCCAGGTGCCCCTCAGGCGGCTGCCGAGCCTGCGGCGCCGCAGGCGCCAGCCGGGCAGGCGCCCGGAGCGCCGCAGGCTGCTGCTGCTCCGGCCCAGCCGAAGGCGGCACAGGCGGCCGCAGACCCCGAGGCGCCCAAGGCTGCTGATGCTGGACCGGCGGTTGCGAGACAGAAGATCGAGACTAGGACTGGGCCCACAGGGGTGGTGTTGAACCTGCACGATAAGCAGGAAATCACCATGGTCGGGCCGTGGGGCGAAGTGGGCTACGGTAATGTCCCCTGGCGCGACGGTGGTGGCAACTCATTCTTCGGAAAGAACGTCTATGGGACTCTGCTTGGCCTCAACCCCGACAACCAGCTGATCCCGTGGATCGCCACGAGTTGGGAGTCCAACGACGACTTTACTGTATGGACCTACAAGCTGCGAGAGGACGCGGTGTTCCAAGACGGGACGCCGCTCACGGCGGACGACTTCAAAGCCTACTGGGAGCACGGCGCCAAGCCGGAGAACATCGTCGCGTGGGGCGGCGCCTCCCGTTATATAGGCGAGATCATGGGATGGGACGAGCTGATGGAGGGAGACGTTACCAAGGCGGAGGGGCTCGTCGCCCTGGACGACCACACCCTTCAGATCACCTTGGACGCACCGTTGGCCACCTGGTCCACGCACTTGATCGCCTGGAACACGGGCATATCGAAGCTCGAACAGGTGCTGGCTGACGAGGAGTGGTGGCGCGCTCCCATTGGTGCGGGTCCTTACAGCATGACGCAGGACCCCGACACGGATCGGAAGGTGTTGACCAGAGTAGGGTTATCAGGCGGTCAGTGGTGGGGTGGAGATAGCGTCGTCGACAGGATCTTCATGCCCCGTGTACCGGACTCGCAGGTCAAGACGATCATGTTCGAGAACGGCGAGGCGGACATCTATACTTTCGTGGACGAACCAACCTGGGCCGCAGCGGCAGCCGATCCCAACCACTACTTCCACGACAAGCTGAGGCCGATCGGTAACGCGGGCGTCTGGTTCACGATTCCCCTCCTCGACAAGGCGCCGATGGAGGACCTGTTCGTGCGGAAGTCGCTGGCCCAGGGCGCGGACATGCAGACCATCATATCCGCGGTGATGGGCCCGCTGACCAGGAAGGCAACGGGGTACATATCGCCGACTTTGCCCTGCGGAAACCCCGTCGCCACGGGTCACGTATACGATCCCGACTTGGCGCGACAGTACCTTACCGAATCGACCTACGGCAGTGCCGCGAACCTTGGTATTCTCAAGATGGATCTAGGAAGGTCCGAGATAATCAACATGACCGTGGCGATGAGGGAGTACTGGAAGGACAACCTGGACGTGGACCTCGACATCCTCAAGGTCGAGAGCGGCATGCCGAGACGGCCGGAGTCGCAGTTCCGGCGGGCCAGCGGAGGCGCCACGTTCCCCGATGAGCTGACGGTTCAGGACATCTTCGTTTCGAGAGCCAGCTACGTAGTGCAGGAGACCAGCGACCCCAACGAATTCACGGAACTGGACGCCCTGGCGTCCTACGCCAGGTCGCTGCCTATAGGCCATCCCGACCGGTGTGCCGCCCTAAACGCTGCCGAGGAGCACTACATGGACCGGGTCTACATCATCCCGTATCACTGGGACCTGATCCGGAGGTGGGCGATACAGCCCTGGGTGAAGGGCTTCTACAGCCACCTTTACGGTTTGGCCCCGTTCTATGACATGTTCGTTGAAAAGCACTAGAGCGGGCTAGACCAACCCTTTGGACGCGAGCAGAGGCTCCAGGAGTAACCTGGAGCCTCTGCGTTGTGGCCCACGGTGCCCGCCTTGGGGAAGTACGTCGCGAACAGCGCCTCGTAGCGGGCCATCGGGAGACCCCCTCAGCTGATCAGCGTCTGGCCTGTACTCGTCAGCGAGCTTGCCCAGGACGATCTTGTCGTCCTGGCTGATCACCGACCGGGAGACACCAAGGTACTCAGCGATCTGCCGCTCCGACTGGCCGGCCATCTTCATACGTGAAGCGCCAATCCACTCGTATCACATCCCGGTTGCGTTGATTCTGCCAAGCATTGACCTCGCCGCGCAGGATGTCTTGATTGGCAATCCGTCGGTCCAGGCACTGTCGAGCCAGCACACCGATCTCTATCTCCGCCATATTCAACCAACTCCCGTGTTTGGGAGTGTAGTGTATCTCCAGTCGCTCAGCTATACGCCTCGCCTCAGCAGGCTCGAATGCCTCGTATAGCGAGGACAGCTTGTGAGTGTTGAGATTGTCCATTACCAGCACGATCCGGTCTCTGTCAGGGTAGTCCTCGTCGACCAGTTCTTTATCACATGCGCCCAGTCCACCTTCGTGCGACGCTCTCTGACCTCGACTCGGCGCCATCCGTCCAACGGTGCAAACAGCATGAACAGGCTGCTCACTCCATTGCGCTCGTATTCGTAGTCGTATGCCGCCGATAAGCCGGGCGCTGCGGGACGCGGCACTCGCGTCTCCTTGACTTGCTGTTTGCTCGTCTCATCCATGCACACCAGAACCTCATTCCCATCATACGGCCGTTGGTAGACCTCCAGTACGTCTTCCATCGCGCACACAAACTCCGCGCTCTGACCGGGCGGGATGCACCAACTCTGCTTCAGCCACGGCTTCAGTTCGTTTTTTTAAGCGCCTGGCGAACCGTCTCGGTGCTAATGGTCTCGACTATCTCACACTCGACCAACTGGTCAGCCAACAGCTTCAGGGTCCAACTGGCACGCCCCTCCGGCGGTTCCCCGCAGGCCATCGCTATCAACCGTGCTTCACCTTCGCCGTCCAGTCTCTTTTGACGCCGACGCAGTTGCTTTTTGCGATTCAGCGCAGACTCGACCCCCTCCTCCACACAGCGCTTGCGTATTCGCTCGACCGTTGACTGTCCCACACCGAGCGCGCTGGTGATGTCCGCGTCCTTCATTCCCCCGTCCGAGCGTGACTCATCGCTCATCAGCAGAATGCGCGCATGGGTCTGTTTGTGCGCCGCAGCCCGACCGCGTGAGACCAAGGCGTTGAGTTCCTGTTGTTCGTCGGTAGTCAGTCTGATACGGTACTTCTTGGTAGACATCATGGTTCCTCCTCGGTTCAACGTTACGATTGAACCCCCAAGAGGAACAATGACTATCATGGTCTTCATTTCAATGATGTTGGACCACTAGTATGGCTCTCCAAGTGCCGTGCTGTTCTGGTACGCTACGACAAAAAGGCGTTGAACTACATCGGATTGCTGCAGCTTGCGTGCGCACTCCTGTGGTTCCGTCGCCAATGGCGACTTGCCATTTTGAGATAGTTTCTTATTCCCCAAGATCGGGGGGTGTCAAGTCGACCTCATATCGGCGGCAGAGATTCGCGACCAGATTCTCATACCCGTGGCCCTGGAGAAGCCAGAGACCGCCAAGCGCCTGCGCATTATCCTGAAGCAGGTGTTCGAGTACGCCGTCGAGTCGGAGTACATGGACTTCAATCCCATCGATCGGATCCCTGCTAGGCGGCTACGGCGCCCAAGCCCCAAGCGCTTCGACGCCCCTGAATGGCAGGATGTGCCCGCCATCCTTAAAAAGATTCAGTGGAGCGAGGCTTGGGCGGCAACAAAACTCTGTTTCCGGTTTATGGTCTTGACGGCGGCCCGCCCGAGCGAGGCACGGCTGGCCCGATGGAGCGAGATCGACCGCAAAGACCCCGTTTGGAGCATCCCCACCAGCCGTATGAAGTCGCGGCGGCCTCATCGGGTACCGCTGTCCATTCAGGCCGCCGTCCTGCTGGACGAGGTCCGCAGGCTCAACAAGGGCTTCCTCGACTTCATCGACGAAGGCGACTCCTACTTCTACGGTCAACACCACGTCGTTAACCAAGCTGTGGCGACCAGCCAGTTCATCTTCCCCTCACCGAACGGGCAGCCGCTATCTGAGAGCGCTCTGAACATCAGAGCGCGCGAAACGGCCAACGTTACGGCCCACGGCACGGCCCGACGTGCTTTCAGGAATTGGGCAGCAGAGAGCGGGGCGTCGTGGGAAGCGTCAGAGCTGGCCCTTGCCCACACGGTTGGGACTCCCACCAGTCGGGCGTACTTCAACTCTGACCTGCTGGAGGAACGCCGCGATCTCATGCAGGCTTGGGGAGACTTCTGCCTAGGGGGCCCCCCATTCTAAGGCCCCCGCCTTAACTTCTACTACCGATATACTACCGCGTTGCCCTATATCACCACGTGGACGAGGGCCTGCCGCCAATCGAGGACGGTAGTCACCTCGTCGTTCCCGATGGACATGTCGATCCGCGCGGCGACGTGCAGCTACTCGCAGCGGCCGTCAAGATGCAACGGGACGCCATGGCTCAGCTTGAGGGCCTCGAGAACGCTCCGCTGTCCGAGTCCGCGCTCGGAATCCTACGCGAGTTCGAGTTCGACTTGGCCCACCAACGACTCCCATACTCATAACTCCGCCATTGAGGACGACCTCTGCGGCATCTCCGCCTTCTATGGGGCTATCCTCCGGCGTCGGGATCGAGTAGTGGATCGTGGCCTTGCCGGGCCTGACCTCAATCTCCTTGACGAACGACCGGATGAACGCCTTCGACTCGGTTAGCTCGCTGGTCTTCAGGTACTCGCTCATGTCCTGAGCGAAGGCCGTGATCGTGTCCATCTTGTCCAGGGTCACTCTCCGCTTCGACAGAATGGCCCGCGCCTCCTCAGCTGAGGCCTCCAGCTTCTCCTTGCGTTCCCGGTGCTCCTTGATGCGGTCCGAGGCGTCGGACAGCTCGATATCGGTGGTCTCGATGGCGTGCCAAATCCTCCCCAGCCACTTCTTCACGTCCTCAAGCTCATCCTCGATGATCTTCAGCCTCTTGCGCTGCTCACGGGCAACCCCGTCCATCTCCTCGTCCACGATTTTCACCAGGTCTCGGATGTTGCTCTCGGTGAGGATGTTCTCGCGGATGTTGGATACGATCAGGCCCTCGAAGTTCTTCGAGTTGAGCCTGGGGGTCTTGCAGGTACCCTTGCCCTTCTTGAGCAGGGAGTGGCACACGTAGTAGGTGTACTTGCCGCTCTTGGCCTCGGCCGCTGTGAGGGCCTTGCCGCACGTCTCGCACTTGACGAGACCGCTGAGCAGGTAGGGACTGGAGGCACGCCTGGGATGTACGCTCTTCGGAGCGCGGGAGCGCAGAAGCCCGGCGACCTGCCGGAACTTGCGCTTCGAGACGAGGGCGGGGTGTGCTTTCTCCACGCGTACCGGCGGAGCGCCGTCCTTGGCGGTGACACCCCAGACGACGGTGCCGGTGTAGGCTTCGTTGTTGAGAGTGGTGTGGATGGTGCTCTTGAGCCACTGCTTGCCCTTGGGGCTGGCGACGCCCTCCGCGTTGAGGGCCTTGGCGATGTCGAGCGAGCTCTTGCCCTGCAGGGCCATGTCGAAGATGCGCTTGACCACGGCGTCCGCAGGCGGGTCCGGCTCCAGCTTGGGGCGTGTCTTGACTCCGTCCTGCACGTAGACTTTCCTGTAGCCGAATGGGGCGTAGGTGCCCATCCAGAAGCCACGCGAGGCGGCCTCTCGCATCCCCCGGGCGACCTCCTGGGCAAGATTTTCACTATAGAACTCGTCCACGCTCTCGATGATGGCCTCCATGAGCTTGCCCGTCGGAGAGTCGTCGGCGTGCTCGGTGATGGAAGTCACCCTGACGCCTCTTCTACGAAGCATGGACTTGAAGGCGACGGCGTGTTCGCGCTTGCGTGTGAAGCGGGAGAATTTCCAGACCAAGATTTCTTGGAATGGCGCGCTGGGTTTGGCGGCTTCGTCCAGCATCCTTTGGAACTGGGGCCTGTCGGCGATGCGTCCGCTCTCGGCCTCGTCGATGTACTCGCGCACGACGACGTATCCGTTCTTCTCGGCGTAGTCGCGCAATGCCCGCAGCTGTGCCGCGACGGACAGGTCCACGTCCTGCCTGTCGCTGGATACTCTGGCGTATAGGGCCGCAGCTGTGTAGTCTTCTCGTTGCTTCATACTCATTCGTCTGTCCTCCTTGTCGCCTCGTTCTGCTCTTCCTCTCGTTTCTTCAGCCTCTCGTACCGGATGTCCGTCAGCCATTCCCGCTCCTCCATGTAGTTGCGGAGAGCCTCGCGGATCAGCTCGCTCATGGTGCGGCCCTCTTCCTTCATCACGCCCTGCACCTGCTGTGCCATGTTCGGCGGCAGGGAGAAGGTGATCGTCTTGGTGTTTCTCGATGTGGTGGACATGGCCCTTTTTTTGCCTCCTGCAATATGACCCTGTCTTACTATACACCATGCGACATCCGGGCCTCCACCTTCAATTCACCGCGGTCATGCTCCGTAGCGCTCCCGCCAGTATTCGGCCCATAGCGCCGTCTCCACTGGACGCTCTCGGCATACGGTGTCGACCAGGGTGTGCGGCGCAACCATGTCGAAATGCGCGTCCGGATTCTTGAGGACGGCGCGCATCATCGACTCGACCGTTTCCAGGTCGGGGAACCGGTCGGCCAGCGGCGGCGATGTGGTCTTGAAGCCATCGGATATTCTCCTATAGTCGACGTTCTGCTCGGGCACGACGACCACCACCTTGGCCTCATCGACATCAAGCTCACGCCGTTCGACCATCCGGTCCGCCAGCAGTCTCTGTCGCATGATCTGGTAGAAGGGTTCGTACAGGAACTCCTCCAGCCTTGGGGCAGCCTCCAGGTCGAAGGATGATGATCGGTAGAGATGACCGTATCTGAGCCGGCGAACTACTCCGGCTGTGCCACTGCCCTTGAAGGTCGGTCGGGTGCTCAGGTACTGCTCGAGGTACTTCCACTCAATGAGATAGGCACGCCTACGACCGGAGTCCGTCTCCGCAACCAGGAAGGCATCGATGCTTGTCGCGTTCGCCCCTCTCGTCCTCGTACCCTCCAGGGAATCGTCCAGACCGATCCACTCGAACTCCACCTCCGAAGCGTCGCCCTCGTGCTCGATCTTCACGACAGTGCGGACATCCCGGTCGATTGAGCGCAGGACCGCAGCCAGTGCTCCAGGTATCCCTGCCAAGGGGAGCAGGAAGTTGACGCAGGCCACCTGTGAACTTGCCATGTTGCGGGTCGGTCCATCCGACGAGCGGTCGTCGCCGCTGCTGGAGGTCCTGTGCCACTTCAGCCTTCGCCGGCTGAAGAACTCGACCGCCCCACCGTCGCCGCGGATTCCCGGAAAGAGGTTCTCCTCCTCATATCGGAGGGCCAGGAGGTGAGGGTTTCGGAGGCCCTTGCCATCCGACGGAGACCGCCCACGGCGGCTGACAGTTGAAGAAGTGTCGCGGAAGCGCCCCTGCCACCGCCTGGCGGAGTAGGCAAAGGAGGCGTTCGGGTTGTGACGATTCATCGCAGATAGATTCCTCCCCACGAGATGACGGACAGCTGCCTCTCAGTTGTTGCTCTTCGCCATTTTGACCGCGACAGCCCTCTCCTCGGCGACGGATGGGTGGTCGGGATCGAGCTTGGCAGCCCGGTCGAAGTCCTCGATTGCGCTGTTGTATTCACCCAGCTCGACGCGAGACATCCCCCGCTCGTAGTAGGACTCCGCATCGTCCGGGTCAAGTTCTATGGCCCTGCTGAAGTCCCGAACCGCAGCGTCATGCCTGCCGAGGTCGCTCAACGCGACACCCCTTGAGTAGCGGACTACGGGATCATCGGGTTCGAGGCTGACGAGCCTGTCGTAGTCCGGGACGGCCTTGTCCGGCTCGCCCAGGTCAACGTGAGCCATCGCCCTGTTTCGCAGGCAGGGGACGTCGTTCGGGTCGAGGGCGATGGCCCTCCCAAAGTCCTCGACGGCCCGGCGCAATTCCCCAATCTTGATGTAAGCGCACCCTCTCAGGTAGTACGCAACGGTCTCGTCCGGGACTAACTCGACGAGCCTGTCACAGTCCTCGATTGCCTCTTCGTTCTTCCCCAACGACATGCGGGCCATTCCCCTTCCGAAGAGGGCGCCGATGTTGTCGGGCGCGATTTCCAAGATGGCGCCGAAGTCGTGGATGGCTTCTTCCTTTTCCTCCAGATGCAGGTGAGCGGTCGCCCTCTCATAGAGGACCCCGACGTTGTCGGGGTCAATCTCGATGACCCTGGTGTAGTCTTCGATTGCTTCTTTGTGCCGTCCCATGTTGGCTTGGGCCAGGCCCCTGGCGGTGAGCGCCTCGGGATTGGCTGGGTCGAGGCGGAGGGACCTGTCGAAGTCCCTGATGGCGTCGTCGGGTCTCCCCAGGCTGCCCAGAGCGACTCCTCTGCTGCGGAGGGCGCCGGCGTTGTCGGGGTCGAGGTCGAGGACGGCATCGAGGTCCCGGAGTGCGCCGTCGAAGTCTCCGAGATTGAGCTTGGAGACTCCCCTGGAGTAGCGCGAGAGGTTGCTGTGCGGTTGGAGTTCGATGGCTCTGTCGAAGTCCTTTATGGCCCTATCGAGTTCGCCAAGGTCCCGGTAGGGCGGCTCCTCTGTTGTGGTAGGCCTCGGGGAGATCGGCGTCGAAGGCGATGGCCCTGCTGAAGTCTTCGACCGCCCTGCTCAGGTCACCCAGCCCGGTGTAGGCAAGTCCCCTGTTGTAGTAGGGATTGGCGTCGTTGGAGTCCAGGCCGATTGCCGCGTCGAAGTCCTTGATTGCCCCGGCCAGGTCGCCCAGCTCGGCTATGGACCCCAAATCCCCCACCTGACATGGTTGGGAGCTGCTTGGTGTGCTTTCAGGGGGTGTCCGGGTGTCGACTTGGGGTGACGCATGACATGATCGGCATCGGACAGGGTCTCGGGTGCCGTCTTTGAGGGTATCGGCAGCGGTTCGCTGCCAATTGTGGCTGTTGTCAGGCCGAAGAAGGCATGGCCCGGCCTGGCAACTCGGCAGAGTCGCCTACAAACCGATGCTCCAGGCAGGGTCGCCTATGCTCGATACGGCTCGGCAGCCAGCGCCAATATCCTCTGCCGCGCGCTGAGCAGCAACTCGTATGAGGGATGGCCACGGGCAAGACGGATGATCAACCTCCTGGCGTGACGCACCACACGGCCCGGTAGGGCGATCAGGGCGAAGCGCACCGCCTTGAGACGCTTGCCCACCCACTGTCCGCCCAACACCAGCCGCTTCATGGCAGAGTTCAAGTTGAAGGCCAACACTGCTATCGCCCACCATGCTGCGTTGGCTCCGAACAGCCCCGACGGAAGCCTGCCCCCGGCAAGGTCACTCTTGAGGACGCCGTGGACCTCCTCGCCCTTGCCACATCTCTGCCTCGACCACCAGATCAACTCATCTCCCGCAATGCTCCGGTTGGTCACCACTCCGAAGACCTTGTACCAGCCTCTGTTGGACAGCTCCATCGCGGGGAACGGAAGCTCCATCTGCCCCTCCATCCCCGGCAGAGGCTGTTCGATCAACCGCTCCCTGGTAGCTATGAACCGATACTCAGGGCTGTTTTTGGAGTGCCCTATCCAGTTGGGTACGAAGTTCACATCAGCCCACTGCTGACCCGTGTCCACACGATGCTCCCCAACCTTGCGGTACAGCGTCTGCCAGTCTTGCTCGGCGACCTCGGACACCGCACGGCGGAACTCCGTCGTCACGTCGACCCCAACCGCGAACTCAATCACCCCGAACCGCTCGTCTCTACCCTCCGCGCAGTACCGCAGCAACTCCCGCTGGTACCCCGCCGTATCCGACCTCAGCATCACCTTCTCCACCCCCGCAGGCAGACGGCCCAGCCCTTCAATCAACACTCGTAACTGCTGATGGCCCGCAGGTACGTTGCCGTCTCGAAACTCAGAATGCACAATCTGGTCGGCCTCTGCCCAGTAGGTGGTCAGCGGCTGGTACGCCCTGTACTTCTTGTAGCTGTGGAGCGCCTCCTGCTTGTGTGTCTCCACCAGACAGGCGTCCATGTCCAGAGTGGCCTCGGTCTGAGGCGAACGGCTCTGCACGAAGCCCACCAGGTCGGCGTTCACCTTCCCCAGACCCTCCATAGCTCCGTTGGGAGCAGGTATGAATGCTCTGTGAGCTTGCCGCATCGCCTCCTCGCCCGCGTCATGGAACCTCTCCAGATACCGGAACACCGCAGACTCCGACGGCACGCTCCGACGACGCTCGACTCGCCATCTCTTCTCCAACGCCCTGCGCTCGCTGAGACGCATACCACAAGTCTCGAACTCTCGAAGCATCCTGCACAACCCTCTGTCCTTCTCAAGGAGATCAAGGTCGGACACCGACTCGCCGCCTGCCAAGTTCAGCAGTATCAGCGACGTGATCATCTGGCTGTCCGTCCAGCCCTGACCTCTCTCCCGCAGTCTCACGTGGCGTTCCACCGACGACCTCAAACCCGCTGCTTGCATCAACTCCAGGTACGTCATCAGCCCGGACAGTCCCGTCATACCTGTCGAGCCCTTCTCCTGCTCGTACTGGAATGCCAGTAAGCCTTGCTTCATAATAGATGCACCTCGTTGGTGATCGGTTCGTTTGCTCAACAACCATCTTAGCCCGCATCGCGTCGGGCTCCAACGAGGTCTTCCTCTTATCTAGGTGGGGAATCTGGGGTATCAGTAATTCATGGCGTAGTCAAAACGAATTGGTATAAGGTGGGGGATTTGGGAAGTAAGGGCTACTTGACTTGACAAAATCAAGAACTTTCATTCAACGAACTCAATCGACACGGAAAGCTTAAGTACTCGTGGTCGGTCGACTTGGGTCCGTTTAGGCCCGGTCAAATTGTTAGACACTAGCTTGCCCCACGCCTGCCTGCCGGAGAGGGTGAGGCCGCTGGGAACGGGAGTGGCGCGCCCCCGGGGGATACCAAACCCGGCTAGGCGTTCCGGCACCGAGCTAGACGAGCAGGGATGGACGAGTGGTCTCGTCCATGACGGGTCCGTCCCTGTCAACAGTTGAGGACCCGCCCAGATCGGGGCAAGCCCATCTCCCGTCAACTGAACCACTCCAGCTCGTAGCGGCCTGGTTCGCCGTCGATCTCCCCGTAGGTGGCAAGGTCGAACATTGGAAGTTCGTTGAAATCAGGCATCCATACGAACGGTATCGGCACGTCTCCCAAGTCTCTGCGGGTGCACCCGTGCTCCTTCAGTCACAACTCGGAGACCCACCAAGGCACCGCGATTCGGTGCCCTCCCCCTCCACGGCCATGTGTATGCGGCCCTTTTTCGTTGTCCCGAACTCCCGCAAAGTCGTAAAATGCATGATATGGAGTTGCGCTTTTGAAGGGGAAATATGAGGGACCCGGATACGCCGGCGCCTGCGCAATCACCCAGGCCCACTGCGCCAACCCGCCCGAAAGAAGAGATCGCCCGCCTGGGCAAGGAGATATACGAGCGGGACATCCGGCACAAGGTCGAAGCAGACCACCACGGAAAGATCGTCTCCATCGACGTGGATACTGGAATCTGGGTCATTGGCGCGGAGCTTCGTGAAGCGGTAGAGCAGCTGCGTCCGCAGCGCCCCCAGGCCATTGATGTCTGGTCATTGCGGGTTGGACACCGGGGGGGGGGTAAAATGGTAGAATGCCATCTGTAGAATAGTGCATTAGAACACAGCGCAAAGGGAGTAAGGGATTTGGGCGTTTTCAACTGGCCCATCCGGCTGGACAGCATGGACGGCCAACGGTCGCTGGAGATAGAGGCGATGGTGGATACCGGGGCCAGCTACACCATCGTGCCCGCCAACCTGCTGCGGGACCTTGGGGTGTCGCCCATCGACAAGATCAGCCTCGTGCTGGCCGACGGGCGTCCCGTGGAGTACGACATAGGGGAAGCTCGGGCCACCATCGACGGCAGGAGCATCCCCACCCTGGTGGTCTTCGGAAATGACGACGCCCGCGCCCTGCTCGGGGCCTACACGCTGGAAGGGCTGCGCTTGGCAGTGGACCCGGCCCACGGCAGGCTGGTCCCGGCCACCACCGCCTGGGCGTAGAGCGAAGTCCGCCATTATCACAGGTGAAGGAGACGATAGAACAATGTCCAACGCCCCGACCCTAGCCCAATCTGCCGTTAGCGCGACGCTGCGCCGGCGGCGTTTTTCTACCCCCCCCCCCCCGATTTTTGCGGTCAGGAAGTGGGACAGGCGGGCCGATGAGCGTGGCGGCGGGCAGTTGGGTTCGGTTCGGACTCATTGCGCTGCTGGCCTTGGCGCTGGGAGCGCTGCTCCTCTTCTCGGCTAGTCCTGCCGGGGCGCAGTCGGGGTCGGGCACCGTGGACTACGACACCGACGGCGACAACCTCATCGAGGTTTCCAACTTAGCCCAGTTGAATGCCATCCGGCACGACTTGGACGGCAACGGGGACTCCACCCACGCCGACTACACCGGCGCCTTCCCCAACGCGCTCGCGAGCATGGGCTGCGCCGTCACCTGCACCGGCTACGAGCTGATGACGGACCTGGATTTCGACACCGACGGCAGCGGGGCGGTGGACAGCAGCGATACCTACGCCTCATGGAGCCCTATTGGCACGTCTGCCAGCCCCTTCGTGGCCACCTTCGACGGCGGCGGGCACACGATCTTAAAGATGACGATCAGAGCCAGCGGGAGCAACGTGGGCCTGTTTGGCGGTACCAGCGCTGCCGCGATCATTCGCAACCTCGCGCTGTTGGCGGTTGACATCGACCGAGCTTCCGGACGGCCCCGGACCGATGCGATCGGAGCGATCGTCGGGTTCAACCGAGGCCGGATCGAGCGCAGCTACGCCACGGGCTCCGTGCAGGGGGTCGAGCGGGTGGGTGGGCTGGCGGGCGACAACCAGGGAACGATCGCCAATTCCTACGCCAACGTAACCGCTGGCGGCAGCCGGTATGTTGGCGGCTTGGCGGGTCGCAACCATGGTTCTGCGGCCAGCATCACCAACAGCTACAGCATAGGATCGCAAAGTGCGAAGTCAATGATGTATTCCACGGGCCGCGGTGGCTTCGATTCAGGCATAGTCGGGAGCGAAGGCGGGATAGTGGGCGCGAATACCGGGTCCGCTACAATCAGCGCCAGCTACTGGAATTCTCAGACCTCAAGCTCACCCTGGAGTTATGCCGGCATATTTCCCGATAACCTCAAGAAGACCACCGCCCAGCTGCAATCGCCCACCGGCGCCACCGGCATCTACGTGGCTTGGAGCGCGGCCATATGGGACTTCGGCACGGCCAGCCAGTACCCGGCATTGTTGTACGACACCGACGGCGACGGCACGCCCAGCGCCTACGAGTTTGGAGGGCAGGGCCGCTCGGCGCCGGAGGACTATGACTCGGACGACAACGGCCTGATCGAGGTGGACAGCCTGGCGAAGCTGAACGCCATCCGATACGACTTGGACGGCAACGGCGCCCCGGCTGCGGCCAACGCCAACGACTACGCGCTGGCCTTCCCCAACCCGGAAACCGGCATGGGCTGTCCCATTACCGCCACCGATGCCGATGACAACGACTGCCTGGGCTACGAGCTGACGGCGGACCTGGACTTCAACACGGACACCACCGGGAGCTCCGCCGCGGTAATCGACAGCAGTGACGACTACTGGGACGGCGGCAAGGGCTGGAGCCCTATCGCCAGCGAGAGCGCCCCGTACATGGCCGTCTTCGACGGGGGCCGGCACACCATCGCCAACCTGTTCATCAACCGCCCCACGTCGAACATGGTGAACTTCCGTGATGCCAACAAGTCGAACTATGTGGGGCTGTTCGCCAGCCTGATGTCGCCGGGGGAGATTCGCCACCTGCGTCTGACCGGCGTCTCGGTGACCGGGCGCGCCAACGTGGGCGCGGTGGTGGGCCACATCACCCAGGGCACGGTGAGCCATGTTTCCGCGGCCGGTGAGGTCTCCGCCGTGGGCAGCAGCGGGGGCGACGGGCAGAAGGCCGGTGGTTTGGTGGGGAGCGCCGGATCTGCCTCGGTGGTGATCGAGTACAGCTACTCGACGGCCACGGTGACCGCGGGGGATGACTACGCCGGCGGGTTGATTGGTGAAAGCAAGGGCGAAATCCGGGCCTCCTACGCCACCGGCGCGGCCACGGCCACCGGCAGCTACGCCGGCGGTCTCGTGGGCAAGAACGACGGCTCCGGCATTATCAAGGCGAGCTACGCCACCGGCGCGGCCAGCGGCGCCGACCACGTGGGCGGCCTGGCCGGCCAGGCGGTCGGCAACATCCTCTCCAGCTACTCCCGGGGCGCCCCCTCCTCCAGTTCCAGCCCCGCGGGAACCAACGTGGGCGGCCTGGTGGGAAGCCGGTCGGGGGCGGGGACCATCACCAACAGCTACTGGGACGTCACCACCAGCGGCCTCGCCGACGACGGCGTCGCCGCCACCGGCGAGGGCAAGACCACCATTGAGTTGCAGTCGCCCACGCAGACCAACGGCTATGCGGGCATCTACGCCAACTGGAATCTGGACCTGGACAGCACGGCCGGCGGCGACGACCCGTGGGACTTCGGCACGGCCAGCCAGTACCCGGCGCTGAAGGCGGACTTCAACGGCGACGGCGTCAAATCAGCCGCGGACGGCGACTTCGGCCGTCAGCCCCGCTCCGCGCCGGTGGTCAACAACTCGCCGACTTTCAGCGACGCCGCCCTGTCGGCCTCCATAGACGAGAACGTCCATGCCGGCCGCAACGTCGGCAACCTGATGACCGCCAACGACCGTGATGGCGACACCCTCGTTTATTCGCTAACCGGCGCCGATGGTGTTTACTTCGCCATTGACCCAAGCACCGCCCAGATCAAGAGCAAGTTCGTGCTGGACTACGAAAGCAAGAGCAGCTACGTCTTCCAGGTTAAGGCCGTTGATCCCAGCGGCGGCGAAGCAACCATGGAGGTAACCGTCTACGTTAGCGACGAGAGTGAGGGGGCGACTGACTCGGTGGACTACGACATCGACAGCGACGGGCTGATCGAAGTGGACAGCCTGGACCAGCTGGACGCGATGCGCCACGACCTGGACGGGGACGGGGTGTCGACCAACGCCGCCTATTTCAGCAACGACTTCACCACTCCGGCTGCGGGCATGGGCTGTCCCGTCGCGGACCACGACGGCGACGCGAACACGCCCGACCAGCCGACGTGCACGGGCTACGAGCTGACGGCGGACCTGGACTTCAACACGGACAAGACCGGGAGCTCCGCCGCTGTGGTCGACAGTAGTGACGCCTACTGGAACGGCGGCGCAGGCTGGGCTCCCATCGGCTCCGACGCCAGCGCATCCACCCAGTACAGTGCGACCTTCGACGGCGACGGCCACACCATCTCCAACCTGTTCATCAGCCGGAACTCCACGAATCACGTGGGGCTGTTCGGCGCCACCTCTGCCACCAGCGCCGTCCGCAACGTAGGGCTGGAGAGCGCCAACGTAACCGGCCAAAACTACACCGGCGCGCTGATCGGCAGCGTTTATGGCACGTTGTTGGATTCCTCCTACTCCACCGGCAGCGTTGCTGGCAACGATAATGTGGGCGGACTGGTGGGCCACTCCAGTGGCGCCAGTGGCGCCACTGGTATAATCCAGAGGTCCTATTCCACTGCCGGCGTCACCGGCTCGGGTCAGCTCATAGGCGGGCTGGCGGGCTCATTCGGTGGCGCAATCAAGGCCAGCTACGCCACCGGGGCGGTAACCGGGGCCGACTACGTTGGCGGGCTGGTTGGCAGCTTCAGCGGGGGCATCACCGCCAGCTACTTCACTGGCTCGGCAACCGGGACCGGCGGCAATGTGGGCGGGCTGATGGGCTTAAACTCCTTTGGGGTGGGGACGATAACGGACAGCTACTGGAACGTCACCACCTCCGGCATCGCCGACGACAACAACGCCGCCACCGGCGTGGGCAAGACCACCAGCCAGTTGCAGTCGCCCACGCAGACCAACGGCTACGCGGGCATTTACGCCAACTGGAATCTGAACCTGGACAGCACGGCCGGCGGCGACGACCCGTGGGACTTCGGGACGGCGAGCGAGTACCCGGCGCTGAAGGTGGAGTGGGATGGCGACGGCGCGGCCACAGCCTACGAGTTCGGGCGCCAGGGCCGCGCGGCGCCGGCGGTGGCCGTCGACTACGACAGCGACGACAACGGCCTGATCGAGGTGTCTGACCTGGCCCAGTTGAACGCGATGCGGTGGGACCTGAACGGCGACGGCGCGTCTACGGATGCGGGGTACGCGACGGCTTTCCCCAACCCGGAAACCGGCATGGGCTGCCCCATCACCGCCGCCGACGCCGACGACAACGACTGCCTCGGCTACGAGCTGACGGCGGACCTGGACTTCGACACCAACGGCAGCGGCACGGCCAACCTCGGTGATACTTACTGGAACGGCGGCTCGGGCTGGGAACCGATTGGAACCAGCGCCAGCCGCTTCAACACCGTGTTCGACGGCCGGGGCTACACCATCTCCAACCTGTTCATCAGCCGGGGGGCCACCGACTACGTGGGGCTGTTCGGGGCCGCCGGGGCGTGGATCCGGGCGCGCAACGTGGGACTGGAGGACGCCGCCGTCACCGGCCAGGACAACGTCGGCATATTGCTTGGCGAGACCAACGGCGAGGTGGAGTTCACCTATACCACCGGCAGCGTTGTCGGCAGGGTCCGGGTCGGCGGGCTGGTGGGGAACTCCGGCAGAACCGGCAGCATCGAGACCAGCTATTCCACGGCCTCTGTAACCGGCACGGGCGACTATTCCGGCGGACTGATTGGCCAAAGCAACGGCGCGGTCAAGGCCAGCTATGCCACCGGCGCTGTGGGCGGCGTCCGGGCCGGCGGGCTGGTGGGCCGAAACTACTACTACGGAGCCATCACCGCCAGCTACGCCCGGGGGGCGGTGACCGGCTCCAGCGTGGCGAGGGGGTTGGTCGCCTCCAATCCCATCCTATTTGGTCTACCTGGCCAACCCGACGACACCGGCACGGTCACCGACAGCTACTGGGACGTCACCACCTCCGGCATCGCCGACGACTCCGACGCGGCGACCGGCGTCGGCAAGACCACCCTCCAGTTGCAGTCGCCCACGCAGACCAACGGCTACGCGGGCATCTACGCCAACTGGAATCTGAACCTGGACAGCACGGCCGGCGGCGACGACCCGTGGGACTTTGGCACGGCCAGCCAGTACCCGGCGCTGAAGGCAGACTTCAACGGCGACAGCGTCAAATCAGCCGCGGACGGCGACTTCGGCAGACAGCCCCGCGCGGCGCCGGTAGTGGCGGTGGACTATGACCTGGACGACAACAACCTCATCGAGGTTTCCACACTGGCCCAGCTGAACGCCATCCGGCACGACTTGGACGGCAACGGGGACTCCACCCACGCCGACTACACCGGCGCCTTCCTCAACGCCGCCTCGGGCATGGGCTGCGCCGCCACCTGCCTGGGCTACGAGCTGACGGCGGACCTGGACTTCGACACCAACGGCAGCGGCACGGCCAACCTCGGTGATACTTACTGGAACGGCGGCGACGGCTGGGCGCCCATCGGCTCCGACTCCAGCGTATCCACCCGGTACGACGCCGTCTTTGACGGCAACGGCCACACCATCTCCAACCTGTTCATCAACCGGAGCTCCACGAATGACGTGGGGCTGTTCGGCGCCTCCTCCGCCACCAGCGCCATCCGCAACGTAGGGCTGGAGAGCGCCAGCGTAACCGCCAACTCGTACACCGGCGCGCTGATCGGCAGCGCTTTCGGCGCGGTGGATTTCGCCTACTCCACTGGCAGCGTTAATGGCAGTGACTATGTGGGCGGGCTGGTGGGTTACTTCGAGGGTGAAATCCAGAGGAGCTACTCCACCGCCGGCGTTACTGGCAGAGACTATGTGGGCGGGCTGGTGGGCAACGCCACCAATACTGTGGTAATCAAAGCCGGCTACGCCACCGGGGCAGTAAGCGGTGGGATCGGAGTTGGCGGGCTTGTTGGCAGTTCCGACGGTGACATCACCGCCAGCTACTCCACCGGCGCGGTAACCGGGACCGGCAGCAATGTGGGCGGGCTGGTGGGCAACAGCAGTGGGGGGACGATCACCAACAGCTACTGGAACACCGATACCAGCAGTCAGACGACCAGCTCCGGCGGCGTAGGCAAGACCACCAACGACCTGGCGACGCCCGAGCAGTCCGACGGCTACGCGGGCATCTACGCCAACTGGAATCTCAACCTGGACAGCACGGCCGGCGGCGACGACCCGTGGGACTTTGGGACGGCCAGCCAGTACCCGGCGCTGAAGGCGGACTTCAACGACGACGGCGTCAAATCAGCCGTGGACGGCGACTTCGGCCGCCAGCCCCGCTCGGCGCCGGTGGTCACTGTGGACTATGACACGGACAACGACGGCCTCATCGAGGTGGACAGCCTGGATAAGCTGAACGCCATCCGCTGGGACCTGAACGGCGACGGGGCGTCTACGAATGCGGGCTACGCGACGGCTTTCCCCAACCCGGCGGCCAGCATGGGCTGCGCCAGCAACACCTGCACGGGCTACGAGTTGACGGCGGACCTGGACTTCGACCAGAGCAACGACAACGCTATCACCAGCGCCGACGCCGCCTGGTGGAACGGCGGCGCCGGCTGGGCGCCCATCGGCACTTGGGGGTCCCCCTTCAACGCCACCTTCGACGGCGGGGGCCACGCCATCTCCCACCTGTACATCAGAAGAAGCGGGTCAAACGTTGGCCTGTTCGGCAGCGCCGGCACGGCCGCGGTCATCCGCAACGTGGGGCTGGAAAACGTGGACATCGACCGCACAACGGGAGACCCCGTCTTCAGCTCCATCGCGGGGTTGGTGGGGAGCAACCGGGGCGCGGTGGCGCTCTCCTACTCCACCGGCGCAGTTACGGGACACGAGAACGTGGGCGGGCTGGTGGGCGACAACAGAGGCGCTGTAACCAACAGCTATTCCAGCGTGAGCGTCACGGGCAACAAGGCGGTGGGCGGACTGGCGGGGTTCAACCGGAGCAGCTCGGCCAGCATCACCAACAGCTACGCCAGAGGGGCCGTATCCGCGGTGGATATGCAGGCGGGCCCCGCCTGGAACGCGGCCAGGACCAAGGGCGGGCTGGTGGGCGAGACTACTTCGGACGCCACGGTCACCGCCAGCTACTGGGACACGCAGACCAGCAGCCAGGCCGCCAGCGCCGGCGGTACGGGCCAGACCACCAGCGGGCTGCAATCACCCACCGGCGCCGCGGGCATCTACGGGGCTTGGGCAGCGGCTATCTGGGACTTCGGCACGGCCAGCGAGTACCCGGCGCTGAAGTACGACACTAACGAGAACGGGTTGGCGACCTGGCAGGAGTTCGGGCGGCAGGCGCGGTCGGCGCCGGCGCAGCTGGTGGACTACGACCGGGACGACGACGGGCTGATCGACGTGGATAGCCTGGCGAAGTTGCACGCCGTCCGCTGGGACCTGGACGGCAACGGGGCGTCTGCGAATGCGGGGTATGCGCTGGCCTTCCCCACTCCCGAAACGGGCATGGGCTGCCCCGTCACCACTACCGACGCCGACGACAACGACTGCACGGGCTATGAGCTGACGGCGGACCTGGACTTCGACACCCACGGCAACGACGATACCGTGACCGCCGCCGATACCGCCTACTGGAACGGCGGTTCGGGCTGGGACCCCATCGGTTCCTCGAGCGCCCCATTCGCCGCCACCTTCGACGGCGCCGGCCACGCCATCTCCAACCTGTTCATCAACCGGGGGTCCACCGACTACATCGGGCTGTTCCGTGTTGTCGGCGACGGAGGCCGGATTCGCAACCTGGGGCTGGAGGGGGTGAACATAACGGGCCGAGACTTTATCGGGGCGGTGGCCGGGGAGACGTCCGCCTTCAGCGGCGTTGAGGCCGTCTATGTCACCGGCGCGGTCTCGGGGCGGGATTTGCTCGGCGGGCTGATCGGGGAACATCATCCAAACGCCTCGCTGCGCAACACCTACAGCGCCGCCAGGGTGACGGGGAGCAGCTACGTGGGCGGGCTGCTTGGCTATGTGCCCAGCAGCAATGCCACTGTCTATTACAGCTATGCCCGCGGCGTTGTTACCGGCCGGAATTCGGGCGGACTGCTTTACCCCTCCGCTGACCAATACGGAATCAACGGACAGCAGACCTACTGGGACACGCAGACCACCGGCCAGGCCACCAGCAACGGCGGTACGGGCCAGAGCACCAGCAACCTGAAGACGCCCACCGGCGCCAGCGGCATCTACTCGTCCTGGCCAACCGCCACCTGGGACTTCGGGACGGCCATCCAGTACCCGGCGCTGAAGTACGACACCGATGGCGACGGGGCAGCGTCCTGGCAGGAGTTCGGGCGTCAGCCGCGCTCGGCGTCCAACGCCCCGCCGCGCTTCAACGCCGCGGCCAAGGCCAACGCCGTGTCGCCCACCGTGGCGGAGGGCGCCACGGCGGTGGGGACCTACCCCGCCACCGACCCGGACAGCGACACGCTGACCTACGGGAAGAGCGGCGCGGACGCAACCGCCTTCAGCATCTCCAGCGCAGGGGCGCTGAGCCTCAGTAGCGCGGCGGACCACGAGAGGAAGTCCAGCTACAGGGTCACGCTGCACGTGCGGGACAGCAAGGACGCCGACGGCCACCCCGATGCGGCCTGGGACGACGACATCGATCTCATCGTCGGCGTCGACGACGACGAGACCGAGTCGCCGGGAGCGCCGACGGGGCTGACGGCGAATCCGATCGCCGAGGGGCTGCGGGTCACCTGGATCGCGCCGGCCAGGACGGACCAGCCGCCCGTAACCGGCTACGGCGTGGAGTACAAGCTGAGCACGGCCACAGCATGGACCTCGCACTCCCACTCCGACACCAGGACCGACACCCAGATAACCGGCCTGACCGCCGGCGCCACCTACAACGTGCGGGTGCGCGCCCTCAGCCACGAGAACCCAAGCGGCTGGACGTCCGCCAACGGCGTGCCGGCGGCGGCGTGGCAGAGGGTGGACTACGACACCGACGACGACGGGCTGATCGAGATTAACTACCTGGATCAGCTGAACGCCATGCGCTGGGACGCGGACGGGGACGGCGCCGGTGGCGGCTCCGACTATGACGCCGCCTTCCCCGACGCGGCCCCCGGCATGGGCTGCCCCAGCGGCTGCACGGGCTACGAGCTGGCGGCGGACCTGAACTTCGACACCAACGGCGGCAGCGGCGCCGACTCCGGCGATGACTACTGGAACGGCGGCAGGGGCTGGGCGCCCTTCCAGTACTACGGGATTTTCGAGGGGAACCGGCACACCATCTCCAACCTGTACGTCGACCGGCCAAACCAGGACTACGTGGGGCTGTTTTCCACCGCCGGCATCCGCGAGGGCGGGGTCGAGTACGGCGAAGTCCGCAACCTGGGGCTGGAAAACGTGGACGTAACCGGCCGGGAGTACGCGGGGGGCCTGGCGGGCCGGGCCTACGGCTCGGTGCGCCGTGTCTACACCACCGGCGAGGTGAACGGAAAACATTACGTGGGCGGGCTGGTGGGAGAAGCCCGCAGCCTGATTAGCGAGACCTACTCCAAGGCCGACGTGTCCGGGGACGGTTGGGAGAGCAGCAACGTCGGAGGGCTGGTGGGATACCTGCGACTGGGGACGGTCAAGGCCAGCTACGCCACCGGCGACGTGTCGGGTATGAACTGGGTCGGCGGGCTGGTGGGCCACAACTCTAGCTTGGACGACGGGGGCATCATCGCCAGCTACGCCACCGGCAACCTGGGCTTCGGCGGGCTGGAAGACGCGGACCCGCCCCCCGGGCGGTGGGTAGATGGCTTCAGTTCCAGATACTATCTCCCCTACACGCCTACCTGGGTGGGCGGACTGGTGGGCGACAGCAGCGGCCCGATTGCCGCCAGCTACTCCACCGGCGGTCACCCGATCAGCCTGGCCGGATTCCAGCCCGGGGAGCGCAAGGACCGCTCCCGGCGGGACCTCGCCTACATGATGGAGGTACACTGGAAAATCGGCGGACTGGTCGGCAAGAGCTACGGCCGCGACGAACACGACAGCTACTGGGATATCGTCACGTCCCGGCATCGGCCCGGGGACAAGGATTGGGTCTATGGCAAGGGCAAGACCACCGAGGAGCTGCAATGGGTCACCGGCTATACGGGCATCTACGCCAACTGGAACGTGGACCTGGACGGGGACGGATTCGGCGACGACCCGTGGGACTTCGGGTCCAGCGGCCATTACCCGACGCTGAAGGTGGACTGGGACGGCGACGGCACGGCGACATCCTACGAGTTCGGGGGCCAGGGCCGGTCGCTGAACGATCACGTCCCCTCTGTAGCTGTAGGCGGCACGGGTGTGTTCGAGGTCACGGTACCGGAGAACACCCCGTCCGGCGCTCCCATATTCGGCGTCACGTTGCCCCTGGCGCCCGCGGACGCCAGCTCGTACAACCTGTTCGTCGACGCTCAGTGGCCCGATGGGGTAAGCTTCAACATCGACGCCACTACCGGCCAACTCTCTGCCATGGACGCGCTGGACTACGAGAGCAGGGACACCTACCGGATCGGCATAACAGCCGTTGCCACCGATGGCGCCAGGCACTCGAACGGGATAATCATCCGGGTGACCGACGTTGCGGAGCCGCCGGGGCCGCCCACTGGCGTGACCATTGTCTCCCGCAAGGGAAGCCTGGAGGTCTCCTGGACCGCTCCGGACATGGCGGGGAAGCCGCCGTTGCGCATCTACGAGGTAACGTACTATCACGATGGCGATAAGGCGAAGATCACCGGGGCGGGTACTACGACCTACACCATGACCCATCTGACGCCCCTGATCACCTACGCGGTGCAGGTGCGGGCGCGCAACGTCGACGGCTGGGGGCCGGACAGCGCGGTGGTCCTTGGGACCCCCTATTGGTTTGCGCCGGCGGCGGCGGCGACCGGGGCGGAGCCGGGGACGCGACTGTTCCGGCGGTCGGCGGCGCAGCCGGGACAGCCGGCCAACCTCCGGGCGACGCCCCAGACGGACGGCTCGGCGCTGGTGACCTGGGACGCGCCGACCGAGGCCGAGGACGATACCTTCTACCGGGTGCGGCGCCGGGTGGACGCCGACGACGGCAGCTACCAGGTCATCGCCCGGCGGGTGGAGGCTAGCGGCAGCGACGGGGTGGTGGCGTACCGCGACGAGGGGAGCGGCCGGGAAGCCGGGCAACGCTACCTCTACTCGGTGCGGGCCTTCGACGGGGACGGGGAACCCCTGGGCCGCTGGACTCAAGGGGTGCGGGACAACCGTCCCCCGGCCTTCGACGGAGACAGCGCGGCAACCTTCCAGGTGGCGGAGAACACGGCGGCGGGCGCGGAGAGCGACGGCATCACCCTGAACATCACCACGGCGGGGGCGGTAGCCTTCGCGTGGAGCGCGGACCGGCGCGAGCTTACGGGCGGCGTGGCGGACGGCGCGGCCTTGTCCGTCGTCAAGGCGGGCATTGACGGCATCACGGACGCGCCGTTCGCCACGGCGTACTTCGGGCCGTCCGGCGACCCAGAGGACGGCACCGGCATCGTGGCGGACGGCGGCTACTTGTTCGGCGATCAGGCGACGTTCGACGTGCTCGCGGCGGGAGTGCGTCGGGGACCTGGTGCAGGGCTGCGCGTGACGTTAGCGCGCAGCTATCGAAAAGGCGTGGCCGGGAATGGCGTAGTCGCGCGAGTCGCAAGCGGGGCCGCTCTCGCGGTCACGGCGGGCGCGTCTGGCGTCGAGATAGACGTACTCGCCACGTCCACAATGGCGCTACTCAAGGCGGCGGTAGACGCGGACGCGAGCCTTTCATCGGCGTACTTCGGCGGCGAGGAGGGCACGAGCCTAGTCCCCGTGGGGCAGGTCGCGCAGGCCCACGGCGGCGATTGGGCGGACGTGACGACGGGGGGCGCGACGGCCGACCGTCCGTACACTTGCGAGTTGCGGATGTCAAATGCGGCTTGGGTTGCCGTGTCGCCCACGCAGCCCGCCGACGATGCGAAATCCGAGTACCAGACGAGCAATACAGGCCCGTGGGTCCGGGCCGTAGCCCCCGGCAATCTGGTATGGGTCAAGCGCATAGGCAATGCTGACCGCGCGGGCTCGCTGGCCGTCTGGTACTAGCCGTTTTCGCCGGGGCGCGCTGCGGGAATTTCCCTCCCCCCTTGTCTCGTAGCGTTCCCCGGCACCTGATTTGTCCCTTAGTGGGATCGAATCCCCGGACACGATGCACGCCATCCCCGCTCGAAACGCTGAAACCCTTACGGGGCGCGGCTCTCAGAGCATCGCACCGCGCCAACTCACGGGCATTAGTGCCTTGCCCCTCGCAAGACACGCCGGTTCGCGCACTAGGCATCACGGGCTATCAGGCGTAGTCACTCCGGGCGGAGCGCCATACAGGGCGCGGCTCTCAGCGATTCACTAGGCCGCATGGGCTATCAGGGGATGGCAGGGCAGCGCGCCGCGTTTGTGGGACCCTTGACACCGCCCTAGGGCCGTGTAGAATGCACCCATGAACAACACATACGAAATCAAACCCGGCTTCCGGAACCCCGCAGACAAGGCCGCTGGCCGAATCGCGGGCTACCTCGTGATCGCCAGCTACCAGCGCTTTCCGGTCGGGCAATTCGCGACCCGCGACGAAGCCGCCGCCCACGTCGATAGCTGCAAGCTGGCCGACGAGCAAGCCATCGCGCGGGTCCAGGAAGCGGAAGCCGAGTACCGCAGAATGGGGAGCTTCCGTCAGGAAGAACGCGACGAAGGGGCCGCTCCGACATGCCGCGCTTAAACCGAAACGCCCTCACCGCCGCCAAGGTCCGCACCGCCGTGCCGGGCAGCTACGTTGACGGCAACGGCCTCATGCTCCGCGTCAAGCGCACCGGCGCTCGCCAGTGGATACAGCGCATTACGATTCACGGGCGGCGCGTTGACATACGCCCGAGACGACTTGCTTGACAAGCGCCGCCCGGTTATGCGAGCCTGGGCGGAGATCATGAACGAAACGAGGAATTGAGAATGACCAATATGACCCAATACGCGTACGTCCCCCGCAACGAGGGCGCGACGATTGCCAGCGATATTCAATCAGCAGACAGCGGCGGCCCGGCGGGACTGCTGATCGCGACGACGGACGGCAGCGACCCCGAGGACGCGGCGCGCGATCAGGGCGTGCGTAACGCGATCTACGCGCACCGCGTCACGCGGCGCAGCGCGGAGAAGTACCTCGGGCGTGAGTACGTCGAGGACGCTAAGCGATACGCGGGCTAGCTCGCGTATCGCCCGCCACGCCCACGAGAGCGGCCCTACGGGGCCGTTTCTCGTTATGGGCGCTACGGCAGGGCCGCGCCGCTGCACCATGCGATTGAGCGTCGCCGAGGATACGCCTAGCAGCGCGGCGACCTCGCGGGCGCGCATGATGCGATCCTCGTTCACGCCGCGATCCTCTCCGCGACGTAGCGGCCCCATTGATCGGCGAGGGCGTCGGCCATGCCGGGATAGCACGTGCTGCGCCGCTTCCACCGATCCGGTCCGGGCGACTCGAAGTGCACCGCGCCGCGTGCGGCATCACGCGCCGCGTCGAGCGCGTCGAGCGCGACGGTCGACACGAGCTTAGGCAGCGATCCGCGAAGTACCCACCAACAAGTACGCTTCTTAAATGGATCGCCGAATTGCCACGGCTGGCATGTCTGATCCGGGCGCGTGCCTATCAAGTCGCGCGCGTAGCCGTGCATTACCGGATTCTCGGCGACGACATAATCGGCGTTGGCGTCGCGGAACGCCGCGAAGAACGCCGCGCTGTCTCGCATGAGCGCCCATCGCCCGGCCTCCGTATGCAGCCACCGCACGCCCGAGTTGCACAGATACGTGCAGGGCGGATGCGCGACCACGAAGTCCCACCGTTCGCCGAGCAGCGGCAGCACGTCGCCGACGATATGCGGGCCTGGCGATTCGGTCGGCAGCAAGTCGCACGATATAGCGTCATGGCCGCGGCGGATTAGCGCGTCGCGGACGGTGCCCGAATACTCGCACGCGACTAAGCATTTAAGGCGGCGGCGCGGCGCGATCACTCGCACTCGGGGCATCCGCCCGACCCGCCGCAATTCTGGCAGACGCCCGACCCGCCGCAATGGCAATCGCGCTCGGTGCCGTCACAGTCGGGGCACTCGCCGTAGCCGGAGCACGCGACGCATTCGGTGGAGTCCCGGCAAACCTGACAATACGCCTCGCCCATTACTCGATCCTTAGCGCGAGTGTCCCGCGCTCTGTCATGCCTTCCTCGATTGTCCCCGGCGTCCGCTCGGATGGCCGATGCCGGGCGCGCACTTGCAGCACGGTCGCGTTGACGTTGATCGACGAGCGCCTCTTGCGCGCGACGTGTAGCCCTGGCCGAAACTTGACCACGCCCGTAGCGTTGCGCGCAATCGTCACGGCCTCGGTGACTTGATAGAGCTTGCGCGCCACCGCAAACAGCGTCCCCATCTTTACCGTGGCGGCTGCGGCGCTACTGACCCTGACGGACGTAGCGCCCGCTACGGCGGCTACGGTCAGCCGCATAGCGCTCGGCGGGAGGGCCTGCACGCGGTTGGGGAGCGAATCGAAATCCCAGGGCCGCGAACTGTAGAGCGTGCGGTGCGCTTCGAGCGCGGCGACCGCATCGGTGCTCACGCCCGGCTGCATCGGGATATCTACCAGCCACGCAAAGCCGCTCTGCTCGACTACGCGCAGGTTTTCGGCGAGATCGCTGCCGGACCATGCGCGCTGCAAGCGCGTGAGCGTGTACGGCGATAGGAGCTTGCGCCCCAGGAATTCTGCCATTAGCGGCCTCCGCCTCGTAGCCGTGTCGAGTTGATCCGGTTGACGGCCGCGGCGAAGCTCTCGGCTTCGCGGAGCCACGCCTCGCGCACCGCGTCGGTTACGTCACCCACGGCGGTAAGCTCGACGGCGTATGTGTCACCGCCCATGCCGCGAGCGGGGCGCGCGGCATCGCCCTGAGTGAGAATTTGCTGCCCGGCCTGCACCACGCGCAGGACTTCCGTATCGCGCGGTAATCCGCTATCGACCGGATCGCTCCCGGAGTGCGACGATGGCACGCCCGCGCCGCCCCCGCCGAATATGGAACTGAATAGCCCCTTAAGCGCGCCGCCTAGCTGCTCGCTGAGGAACTCAAACGCTAGCTCGTTGATGGCGCTAAAGAGCGTCTGAGAGAGGGCGTCCATAACGGGCCGCCATGCCGCGATGCGGCCATATGAGCGTGGGGCAGGACAGGGCCTTTCCAAAGGTGGCTCCCTGCGGAAGGGACATACCCTATCGCCCACCTGGATTCCCGCCCCCGACTTCTCGGGGGCAGGCTCTGCGCGGGAATGACGGTATGTGGTTTATGGGACAATGGAAGGTCCTGGGGTCAGGAGCGGAGCATTGACATACGCGCGGCGGCGCTCCTAGACTAGCGGAGCGTCGCACCGACGCGTCGTCCGGACTCAGGAGCAGGCATGAGACTCAAGCGCATGGGCATGGATGGACCGGAGGTCCCTGTGGTCTGCTTCGGCACGTGGCCCCTGGGTGGCGCGTACGGCGGATACGAGGAGTCGCGGGCCATCTCGACGATGCAAGCGGCGATGGACGCCGGCCTCACGTTCATCGACACGGCCCAGGGTTACATGAACGCGGAGGCGATCATCGGCAAGGCGATCCAGGGTCGCCGTGACGAGCTCTTCATAGCGACCAAGATCTCGGGCGACGACCACTCGACCGAGCACATCCACGGGGCGCTGGACAACAGCCTGCGGCTAATGGGCATCGGCCACGTAGATCTCTACCAGCTCCACCGGGCTACCGAGCGGCCCATCGAGGACACGATGGCCGATCTGCTCCGGCTCAGGGACGCCGGCAAGATCAGGTGCATCGGCATTTCGAACTTTTCCGCCGAGCAGATCGACGAGGCCGCGGGATTCGGGCGGATACACAGCGGCCAGCCCAGGTACAACATGCTGTTCAGGGAGGTCGAGGACGACCTGATACCCGCCTATGAGCGCAATGGCATCGGCGTGATGGCCCACTCGGTCCTCGCGAAGGGGCTGCTAGGCGGGCGCTACAAGCCGGGCGACACTTTTTCTCTCGAAGACGAGCGCTCGGGGTGGCCCGCGTTCAAGGGAGAGTCGTTCAGGAGGACGTACGAAGTGACGCAGAGCCTCCAGGCATGGGCAAGGGACCGCGGGAGAGACATCGTGCAGCTTGCCGTCGCCTGGCCCGTCACGCATCCAGCCGTGTACACCAGCATCGTCGGCGCCAGAAAGCCGGAGGACCTGGCGGTCCTGGCTGAGGCCGGCAGCTGGGAGCTGACGGCGCAGGAGCTGGAAGAGGTGGAAGCCATCCAAGGCGACCATCGACTGTACATCGACGACCAGATGGTGCTGGAGCAGAGGGCGTGGCACGAGCGTCAACGCCGGTAGCCTGAACGAACGTATGCGCCGGAAGCTCCAGCTTCCGAGCCGGACGAGACCGGGTCCCAGGCCGGTCATGAATCCACCAAGGAGTGACTAAGCAATGGCAATTCAGATTGGCGACAAGGCCCCCGACTTCACCCTGCCCTCCTCGTCCGGCTCCGACGTGACCCTGTCCGACCTCAGGGGTCAGAAAGTCGTGCTGTACACCTACCCCAAGGACGACACGCCAGGATGCACCGTGGAGGCGTGCGGGTTCCGGGATGGGCTTGGCAGCATAGAGACCGCCGGCGCCGTGGTACTCGGAATGAGTGCTGACGGCATGGACTCCCACCACCAGTTCATTGGCAAGTACGGCCTGAACTTCCAGCTCCTGTCGGACGAGGACAGCGCGGTTATCCAGTCGTACGGCGCCTGGGGCGAGAAGGAGGTCCGCGGCGAGAAGATGATCGGCACTATCCGCATGACCTTCCTGATCGACGAAGAGGGCCGAGTGCAAAACGTCTGGCCGCAGGTCACGCCGGACGGCCACGCAGACGAGGTTCTCGAAGCAATTCGTGCCGGGTAGCAGGTAGTGCCGCAGGAGGGCGCCGGAGCCGCGACACCTCCAGCACCCGGCGGAGACCCTCCACCCTACGGGGGGCGCCCCAGGCTATCGCGCCGCCAGACGGTCCTGACGATGGCGGGCGTAATGCTGGGCATCTTCTTGGCGTCGCTCGACCAGACCATCGTCGGCACCGCAATCCCGCGAATCGTCGCCGACCTCGGCGGCTTCGACCGATTCACCTGGATCACGTCGGCCTACATCGTAGCGTCCACCACGGTGGTCCCCATCGTAGGCAGGCTCTCCGACCTGTATGGCCGGAAGGTCTTCTACGTGGCTGCCGTGGTGGTGTTCCTGATCGGCTCGGCGCTCGCTGGACTCAGCCAGACGATGAACCAGCTCATCATGTTCAGGGCGATCCAGGGTCTTGGAGGGGGCTCGCTCATGGCCCTGGCGTTCGTGGCGGTCGGTGACCTCTTCCCACCGGCGGACCGGGGCAAGTACCAGGGCTTCGTCGCAGGTGTATTCGGAATGTCGTCGGTCATCGGGCCGACCCTGGGAGGCTTCATAACCGACACGCTTTCGTGGAACTGGATCTTCTACATCAACATGCCGTTGGGGCTCCCGATCCTGTTCCTGCTCGTCAGGTTCTTCCCGAACGTGAAGCCCGTGTCCGTTTCGAGGCAGATCGACTTCGTGGGGATGGCGGCGCTGGTCGTTGCCATAGTGTCGCTGCTGCTGGCGCTGTCGTGGGCTAACGTCCAGTACGAGTGGCTGTCCGTTCAGATCGTCGGGCTGCTCGCGGTCTCTGCCCTCTCGGCCGCGGTGCTCGTACTTGCGGAGCTGAGGGCTGCCGATCCCATCATGCCGTTGACCATATACCGGAACCGCGTGGTCAGCCTGGCAATGTTCGCAATCGCCTGTACCGGGTTCGGGATGTTCGGGACGATCGTCTTCATACCGCTATTCTTCCAGGGCGTCCTGGGCACCTCCGCTACCAGCAGCGGCAGCTTCCTGACTCCGATGATGCTTGGGATTGTGGTCGGCGCCGCTATCTCAGGCCAAGCCCTCTCCCGCCTGGGCGGACACTACCGGCTGCAGGGGCTTGTTGGCGTCGCGGCGATGTGCGCTGGCACGTTCCTCGTCTCGACGATGTCCCCCAGCACGAGCTTCGGTACGGCGGTCTCATACATCGTCGTACTGGGCTTTGGACTTGGGATCACGTTTCCCGCGTTCACCATCGCCGTGCAGAACGCCGTGCCCCACAGCCTGCTCGGCGCGGCCACGTCAGCAGGCCAGTTCTACCGATCGGTCGGAGGAGCCATGGGCCTGGCAGTGCTGGGGTCGCTGATGGCGAGCCGCTTCGCCTCGGGGTTGTCCGAATCGCTGTCGCCTGCCATGAAGGAGGCACTGCCTCCCGAACGCCTGGCCGGGCTGGGCAACGACCCGCAGGCAGTGGTCGACCCCAACGCGCTCGCGTCCCTTCAGGCCTCTCTTGCCGGCGCGGGGAACCCGGCGCTGGCCCAGGACCTGCTGGCGACCCTTCGGACGGCTCTGGCCGATGCGATCGGCGAAGCATTCCTGGTGAGCCTGGGCATCCTGGTGCTGGCGGCTGCCGCAACCGCGTTCCTGAAGGAGTACCCCCTCTCGAAGGGGTGGGAGGGAGCCGAGCCTACGGCTTGAGGATGAGCTTGCCGAACAGGCTCTGCGACTCCATCACCTGGTGCGCTTCCGCGGCGTCCCGCAGCGGGAAGGTGCCGTGGATTACGCTCCTGATTACGCCCTTGCCAGCCAGCTCGACGATCTGCCGCAGGTCCTCTTTTCGGCCCATGAAGACGCCGAAGACCGTCTGGTTGCGCAGGAACAGCAGGCCCATCTGCAGGTCTACCTTGTACCCGGTAGTGACGCCGCAGATGCCGTAGCGTCCCCCCGGAGCTAGCGATCTGGAGGCGGCCGGCCAGAAGTCCGCCCCCACGTGGTCGACGACGACGTTGACACCGCGCCCTTCTGTCAACTCCTTCACGCGCTGCCTGATGTCCTCCCGCGAGTAGACGATCACCTCGTCCGCGCCCAACTCCCGCGCCTTGCGCGCCTTCTCGTCCGTGCTCGTCGTGGCGATCACCCTGGCCCCGATGACGTTCTTGGCGACCTGGATTGCGGCCGTGCCGACCCCGCTGGAGGCGGACAGGATGAGCGCCGTCTCCCACGACTGGAGCCGCGCTCTCCTCACGAGGATGTTCCAGCTCGGCAGAAAGACCGTGGGGAGCGCTGCCGCCTCCTCGTATGAGACGGAGTCCGGCAGCCTTACGGCGTTGACGGCAGGCGCCTTGAGAAGCTCGGCGTAGCTGCCATTGGTAGTGGACCCAAGCATGCTGGGACTGGTGCAGAGCTCGTGCCCGCCCGCGACGCAGTACTGGCACTGAGAGCAGGTCAGCTTCGGGTTGACCACAACCCTGTCGCGTACCCTGACCCGCGTGACCTCCGACCCGACCTCGACGACGTCTCCCGCGGCGTCGCCTCCCAAGATATGCGGCTGGTCCAGGCCCAGACGGGTGCCTCTCACCCCGAGCCTGGTGAACACGTCCACCCGGTTGACCGAGCACGCCCTGACCCGGACCTTGACGTCGTTCGGCCCGATAACGGGGTCGGGCATGTCGCCATAGGTCAGGACGTCGCGACCGCCATGCTCTCGGATGTATACGGCCTTCATATCTTCTCCTAAGGTACGGATACGAGCGGCATCACGTCAGCCGCGAACTCGGCAAGGTTGTCCAGCATCTCGGACAGGCAATCGGCCTCGAGGCCGATTCTCATGTGCCGCACGCCAACCTCGCGGAACGCGTCTATATCCGACGCGACGTCGGAAGGCGAGCCGGTGAACGGCCGCCTCTCGGTTGGACGAGTGCTGGACGCCGGAATGGCCGTGCCGGCGACGCTGTACGCCAAGTCTATCCGGTCGGGGTCGCGTCCGGCCTGTTCCGCGTGGCCGCGAATCCGGTCGACAGCCTCCGCGTACTGAGCGGGCGTCCTGATGGTGAATCTTGGGTTGCTGCCTATGGGATACCATGCGTCGCCGAGCCGCCCAACCCTCCTCAGGGCCGGAGGGCTCTCTCCGCCGATCCAGAGGGGTGGGTGAGGCTTCTGCACGGGCTTCGGTGCGAAGGTCACGTCCGAGAATCTGACGTGCCTGCCGTCAAACTTGGGTTCGGCGCTGGTCCACAGCTCCACGAAGGCCCGGATGTACTCGTCGCCGACGAGTCCGCGCTCCTTGTACGGGGGCGTTTCCAGGACCTCGAACTCCTCGCGCATCCAGCCGACGCCGCAGCCCACCGTAAGCCTGCCGCCGGAGAGCACGTCCACGGTCGCCAGCATCTTCGCGGCCAGCAGCGGGTTGCGATGCGGCAGCACCATAACAGAGCTGAGAAGCCTGATCCTGGCCGTGACGCCCGCCAGAAAGCTGAGCAAGGTGAGCTGGTCCATGCACGATCCGTCGGTGCCGAACTCACCCGTGGGGCTGTAGGGGTAGAGTGACCGGATCCGGTTGGGAATTATGACGTGGTCGCTGACCGCCAGGAAGCCGAATCCAAGCTCCTCGCCGCGCCTGGCGAGGGTGGAGATGGCCTCGGGGTTTGCCAGCGGGCCCCTTGTCGGAATGGTAAAGCCGAAGTCCATTGGCGGGCGGTGTCGGCCTCCTACAGTGACGCCAGCGTATAGCCGGGATGGGTCGCGTGTCAACATCTCCAACCAGGACGCTGCACGACGAAATCAGTTGCGATAAGCTCGCTGCCAGCCAACATCAGACCTTGACAAGCCGGATTTAGCAGATTTAGTGTGGTAGTCAAGGGGTTCGTGTATGCTGCATCGCAGTCCCTTGCTCTATGTGATGGCGGGCGCCGTGCTCATGGCGCTTCTGCTGGTAGCCGTTCGGGTGGTGAGCCCGTCGGCGTCTTTGACGGGCGAGGCCGTGCTGGTGAGCTCACCGGGTCCTGACCGGGAGGTCATGGCTGCCCCGACCAGGCGCGGGCGCGGGATATTCTCACAGTCCATCATCGACTCGGTCGGCCCGACGTTTGGGCCACTGTATGAACCCGGCTACGTTCCCAAGGGATACGTGCCCCGAGGATCGCCGTACGCGTTTCCCACCATAATGGAAAGAGTAGGCGTAGGTATAGCACAAATCGCGTTGAACAATGAGCTAATCCTGCCATACATGAGTCACCATTGTCAGCTAAGCGTACATCAACATCGGCGCGGGTCAGGGCAAGGGCCTAACATAGCTCGGAGAGCGATCGAGCATCCCTCGGAGTCGGTCGTGGAGGTCACTCCCGAAGGCACCGCCATCTACCGGGGGTACGGAGCCGAGTACATATTCACACACGGCATCGAGCTCTACGTCAGCGGCCCTGTTGCCATGCCCGGCCCGGAGCGCGAGCATACCTTTGCTGAGTACTGGTTCGAGCGCGAGGGCACCTGGTTCAACATCGAGACATGGGCATGGCCGGGCTGTGACACACTGAGCCTGAATCAGATCGCCAGTATTGCCAGCTCCCTGACGCCGGCAAGTTAGGCTAAGCCCGAATCCACCGAAGGAGTGGGAATTAAAGGTCTGCTGAAAAGGTGAAAGGGTGCTCCTCTGAATCTGGGATAATGGTTTTGTAGCAGCAAACCGACCCCGGAAAAGGAGCACCCAACAGATGCTATCACGCAACCACCTCGACCGCATCCAAATCGCCTTCGACGACCTCCGTTTGGTGGCCAACGGCGGCCTGCTCCTTCCAGCCACCTTGGCCCTGCACCTCGGCCTTTCCCAACTGGTACAGCAGCGTCTGGAACTGGGCAATGCGCCGGGCCGGGCCAACACCGGCGACAAGATAATGACGCTGGTCGCCTCCGCGCTGGCCGGCGGCGACTGCATCGACGACGCCGATGCGCTGCGCGCCGGTGGGACGGCCGGTGTTCTCGACTGCGTGGTCAAGGCACCATCCACCCTGGGCACTTTCCTGCGCAGCTTCCAGTGGGGCCACGTCCGTCAACTCGACCGGGTGAGCCGGGAGTTGCTGGCACGGGCATGGGCCGACGGCGCCGGACCCGGCGATGCGCCGTTCACCATCGACCTCGATTCCACCATTTGTGAGACCTACGGACTGGACAAGGAGGGGGCGCGACACCATGGTTATACCGGCCAGCGGGGCTATCACCCGCTGCTGGCTGTCGCCGCCGGTACCGGCGAGGTGCTGATGTCCCGTCTGCGCGAGGGCCGCGCCAACACCGCCCGCGGCGCCGCCCACTTCCTGCGGGAGACGGTGGGGCGGGTGCGCTACGCTGGAGCCAGGGGACAACTCACGGTGCGGGCCGACAGCGGCTTCTACGCTCATAGCGTGGTATCCGTCTGCCGCAAGACGAAGGTCCGCTTCTCCATCACCATCCGCCAGCGTGCCAGCCTGCGCAACCTCATTGAAGCCATACCCGAGGCGGACTGGACGCCCATCCCCTACTGGATGGACGGCGCCGCCGACGTGGCCGAGACCACCTACACTCCCTTTGAGAGTGAGCCCGGCGCCGCGCCGGTGCGGCTCATCGTGCGGCGAGTGAAGCCCACGCCGGGTTCCCAGTTGGCCCTCTTCGCCAGCTACAGCTATCACGGCTTCATCACCGACCACGATGGGGAGATGCTCGAACTGGAGGCCGCCCATCGCCGCCACGCCGAGATCGAGAATGCCATTCGAGACCTCAAGTACGGCGTCGGACTGAACCACATGCCCTCGGGCCGCTTCGCCGCCAACGGCGCCTGGCTGGCGATACAGGTGCTGGCGCACAACCTCGCTCGCTGGACCGCACGGATCGGTCTGGGTGAGCAGGTGGTGACCACCAAGACCCTCCGGCGGCGGTTCTTCGCCCTAGCGGGACGGCTCACTCGCTCGGCGCGCCGGCTCACTTTGCATCTCCCCCAGCGCTGGCCCTGGGAAACCCAGTTCAGCAGTGCCCTGGCCCGGCTGCGAGCCATTCCACTCCCAGCCTGACGGCGCCCTTCTGCCACTGACCCGTCATCCGGCCAACTGAACGTCCCCGCCAACTCGCGCCATCTCAGGCCCGCGAGCGCCTCTTGCCGCGTCCTATCCCGCCATCCCGCTCGCCACAGCCACTGCAGGCCGCCATCGGTGCCCCCAAAAGCGGTTGCAGACCGCCCGCCAACCTCCCGTCTACCCGAATTCGAGCCCGGATCATCGCGCCTGTAACTCACTTACCCCTTTCCGCTGCCCTCGCGCCGTCCATCGGTGGATTCGGGCTAAGGACAGCGATGACGAGAACACGACCGTGGGTGGCGCTGATCATCTTGGGACTCGCGTCCATGAGTGTTTGTGTGTATGCAATCACTCCCATGTCGCTCATGGCGGTTCCGTTCGATTTATGGTGGTGATGGTGGTAAGATGTATCCATGGGACAATCACCCTCATTGCACATTGCATCTGGGTTGACGTGCATGGCCGACCACTGATAAATCAAACGGAACCCTCTTATGGCTGTAAAGAATGACACCTACACTCGGAACCTATACTTCAATTGCCCCCATTGCAATGGCCCTATCCAATTCGCTGTGGAAGCCAGCGAACCATTGGAGGAAGACTATGAAGAGGAAGGAGATTGGTATGATGAAGAAGACTATCCCATGCTTCCAAACCGCGAATACTACGACACTATGAAAGCAATGGAGCAGGCCATTGCCGCAGAAAGTTACGACGAGGCCGTGACCTTCATCTGCCAAAACATAGATCAATTAGCGGATGCCTTCAAGGATTCAAAAGAACTCAGTTCGCTTCATTTTCCTGTCTTGGACAGAGGTGGGCGGGTGCTTGCGCTGAAGGGTAAAGTGACGGAACTTGAACGCATGAGCGAGGTTGTGAACACGACACCTGCGTTAAAGCTGCACACTGGTGTTGTTGACAAGCATTTTGAGGACTTGAAGATGTTTGAAGACATCCGCCAAGCAGTCCTTTCAACCCCCGGTTGCCTGCAATCAGAGGTCAAGAACCTCATATCAGTCGTTGACGGTAGGAGAGTGTCGACGCTGATTGGCTGGCTTGATAAGCATGGGGATATTGTTCGTACACGTCAAGGCCACAAGATTTTCTTGCATCCCGCAGATAGTGACTCAAGGTCGTGAATAGGTTGGCACACAAGTATGTGACTCCCGTCTACAACGCCTTTGAGAGCCTCGAACACTGGTGCTGGCGGACTTCGTGCCCCACGCGTCCACGCGTCGAAGTTGATACCCAACGGAGCTCTATAATGGCTCAGGCAGCCTGCCGCCCGAGACTAGGACTGTGATGCCTCTAGCGTCGCAAAGCCAGCCGTTCAGCTGCCAGCCGGTTCATGCTGACGCCCGCTTCGGCGGCATCCATGGCGAGGGCTCGGTGGGTCTCCGGTGGCACGCGAAGGGTGAGGGTCCCGTTGTAACGCCGGGTGGACAGGGGCTCCGGCACGGGTGCGCCCTCCTTCCGCAGATCATCCACGCAGAAGGCCACCAAGGCCCGAATGCCCGTAAAGGCCTTCTCAGGAGTATCGTCCAGGTGACTCAGTAGCCCGAACTCGGCGCAGAGACCAACGTACTCTTCGTCCTCCTCGGACCAGATCACTCGATATGTATAGCGGTCTGCCTGTGGGCTCATTCAATTCCCCTCCAACCTATCGATTGCCTTGAGCACTTGGCGCACCTGGTAGGGCTTTGCCATGCCCTTGCGAGCCTGGATGTTGACCCTTGGCTCGCCCGCCCAAGGCGTGTGATAAACTAGGTGGCTCGCGTGCCGACGCGGTTCCCCGAAGTAGTGATCACAGACCTTGCGAAGGTCATCAAACCGGACGTCCCGTGGGTTCCGCCGAATCTTGGCTAGCACCTTGTCCATGCATGGATGGTAGCACTATAGCTACCATATTCCAAGCGTTGGTGAGTGGAATGCCCGATGAGCCATGGTCTGACCAAGACCGGGCTTCTCAGGACAGCGGAATCTCTCACACGTTTCGGAGGGGATAGAGAAGGCGTGCAACAGGCACAACCGCACTCAATGGGACGGGCGTGGCTCCTATGCGGTCGCGGGCTCGGTGGCGGCGTTTTCGCCGGCAATCCGTCCTGTGGCAAATGCCCATACGAGGGCATGGCCGTGACCCGCTATGAGGGCATTGGAGGCGGCGTTGATCCCAGCGGCGTACAGCCCGTCGATAGGGGCGCCGGTCGTATCGAGTACCCGCATGTCCGCATCGACCTTCAGGCCGCCGGTCGATGCTATGAAGGTACGGAGCGGGCCGATGGCATGGAAGGGCGGCCTGAAGGGGCCGGGCCCGAAGGAGCGGCGTCCGAGTGGGTCGCGCGCCTCGCCCATGACAATGCGGTCGACCTCCTTCAGTGTCCGCTCGAGAGCATCTGGCGGTACCCCGATCTGCTCCGCCAAACCAGCGGCCGTGTGCGATTCGAAGTAGTAGCCGGTCCTCGTGCGGTAGTCGTCGAGGTAGGCGTAGGCGATGGCCGGGAACGTGGAGAGGAAGAGCTTGCCGCTGTCATGCCAGCCGTTGCGACCCGGGCCCGAGTCGTCCTCGGCGACCGCGATCCTGGCGGCAAGCTGGGAGTCGAACACTATGAACGGGCCGGCTCCCGGCAGCCGTGACGCCGCGGCCTCCGGTCTGTCTAGCTCGTTGGCGAACCTGCGGCCCTCGGAGTCGACCAGGATTGCCCCCGCTTCGAACAGGTGCGGCTCCGGCCTCACGTATGGCGGGCTGGGCGTCCTGAAGCTTGGGGACGAACCGCCGTCCATCCCGGCGACGGCCGCGCCCACATCCATGGCTGCGACCATGCCGTCACCCGTCGCGCCTTCCGGCAGAGTCCCGATGCCCTCCATTTCGGGCGGGCGCCCATACCTGCGGGCCAGGTCGTCGTTTGCGCTGTAGTAACCCGTGGCGAGCACGACGCCCCCACTCGCGCCGACGCGCGTCCGCCGACCGGTCCCGGAGTCTTCCAGGACCGCACCCGTGACACGTCCCCTGCCATCCCTATCCAGCTCGAACAGGCGGGTACGCGTCCTGACGACTGCGCCAGCCCGTGCCGCTGCGAGCCGGAGGGCGTCGATATAGGCCATCGAGCCCGGCGCGGCGTTGTGCATACGGGGCACTGAGTGCGGTGGCTCGGGGTGGGGCCCAGTGAACCGCAAGCCCAGGTCGATCATTCGCTGCAGAACGCCCGGGGCCGATTCGATCAGCAGCCGGGTCAGGTCGAGGTCGTAGTCGACAGATGTCCCGCCGGGCGGTAGGAATTTCAGGTAGTCACGGAAGTGGGTATCGACGTCGTCCCGGATGCCGGCGGCCTCCTGGAGAGGGGTGCCCGCAGCGGAGATAGTGCCGACCGATATTCCGGTCGCGCCGCCGGGTTCGTCCATCTTTTCGACGAGCACGACGTCGGCGCCCCGTTCGGAAGCCGCGATGGCAGCGGACAGGCCCGCGCCTCCGCCTCCGGCAACCAGGACGTCGCAAGCCTCGCTCGCGGGAGATCCTCGCACTTGAGACGACATGGCTAACTCCGCCTGAGGTGGTCGGCGACGGCGTCTGCCAGAGAGGCGATGCCTCGCCTGGCCACCGTGACGACGGGACCACCGCCCTTGCGGCCGAAGTGATTGGATACCCGGTGGTCCAGGGGCGTGCTGCTCCAGATAACCGTAACGTCCGCCCAGCGCCGGTCGCCGCGGAAGTAGCGGTCGTCGCGGGACTTCACGCCGTCCACGAAGCGCCACTCCACGCCCGCGGGAGAGTTGGCGCGAATCTCCCGCCACTTCGTTTCAGTGCCTCCGACAACGAGGATGCGCGCCAATCCAGCCTTACCCACGGCCTCCGCCAAACGCCGCAGGGCCTTGCGGTCCCCGGAGCCGCCGCAGATGCCGCAGGACGGCTGCTCCACCTGCAGCGTGGGATCGGGAGACGAGGACGCCTCCCGGCGGCAGTCGCCGTTGCCGCAGTGCCACAGGAACGCCGACTCCAGGGCTGACCGGGAGAGACCGACCTTCTCGGCGGAGATGTTGACGCGATTGGGCCGGCCGGAGATGGTGCCAGCCTCGACAAGCGCGTTCCTGGCGTCAGCCTGCGCAGTGGGAGATGTGATGCCGAAGTCCTTCAACATCTGAGTGAGCGACAGCTCAGGCATTCATCGGCTATGCAGACGGACAGACCCAGATCTTCGAGGCTACATCGTAGCTAAACGCAAGCTGGCTGCCGTCGCAAACGAGCGTAATGACGCCCCTGCTGGCCGCCGCATCGTCGACGTGGACGACAGCGCCGGGGACGAGCATATTGGCGACCATGTACTCTAGGAGCGCTTGGTCGTCCTCGGGGACCCTGTCGACCACCATCTCCGTTCCCGGTTTAGCCTGATCGAGAGAGACGGCATTCGTCGGAGAACTGTGGCCGCTGCCCGGAACGGGATGTCCGAACGGGCATGTAGTGGGATTTCCGAGCTTCTGCACGATCCTCTCTTCCAGCTCAGGCGAAATTGCGTGTTCGAGGCGGTGGGCCTCGACGTGGGCCTTGGCGAGGTCCATGCCGAGGAGATCGACGACCATGCGCTCGGCGAGCCTGTGCCTGCGCACGATGCTCTCGGCAGAGACTCGCCCGTCGCCGGTCAGTACGACGCCCCTGTTCTGGTCGGACTCGACGAGGCCCTCGCGGCTCATGCGGCGAATCATCGCGCTGACGGATGGGAGGGACGTGCCCAGCCCCTCGGCCACCGGCAGCGTTCTCAGGTGATCGGCGAGCTGGGTCAGACTCAGCCTGGGCTGCTGCTCCTGGAGGCGGAATATCGACAGCAGGTAGTTCTCCGTCGACATCGACAGACGGATCTCTTCCTCGCTGGACCGCTTCGATTTTGGTTTGCGCGGGGCCATTCTCGCTCGCTCGCCGATGGGACTCTCCCATTGAAGTTATCAAATCTGCGCGTGAGGTTCAATCATGGCTACCGGCCGGGGAGGTCGAAATGCTCCCTTTCATCGACTGTCGTTGTGAAAAAAGTCTGCCTAGAAAGTCTTGACATTCTTTTCGTGGATATACATACTTACCGCCGGAGTATATTGATATGCAGCAAGAATCCTTTGTCAGCCGGAAGTGAAACACTTCGTATGGGCAAGGCCCGCAGGAGTTAGGCGGATATTCCTTCCATTCGCTGGACCATGGGAAAGAGCCAACAACCTGTCCGTCGTAATCTAGTCAGTCAAGGCAGCGACGATGCAGGCCGTTAGCCGGCTGCCACTGCCCGGTTTCGCCGTCGGGCATCGTTTCCCTGCCCTCGGGGCCCCGCCGATCGTACTCGCACCCGCGATACTGGTCGGCCTGGCGATGATTCTGCCCCTGTGCTACCTGCTGATAAGAAGCGCGGGGGCCAGCGGAGATGCCTGGGAGCTCCTGTTTCGCTCCCAAACTGCCCATACCCTTGCTAGGACGGCACTGCTGATAGTTACGGTTACGGCGGTCTCTGCCGCCATCGCTATACCGCTGGCGTGGCTGACGGTCAGGACGGACCTTCCGATGCGCCGCATGTGGTCGGTGGTGACCGTGCTGCCCCTGGTGATTCCCACCTACGTCGGGGCATTTCTGTTCGTATCTTCACTAGGCCCCGGAGGAATGCTGCAACAGGCGCTCGGTCCGCTAGGGATTGGCCGGCTTCCCGAGGTGTACGGGCTGGGCGGTGCGACGCTGACACTGGCATTGCTCAGTTATCCATACCTGCTCCTGACGCTCCGGGCGGCGTGGAGCAGCCTGGACCCCGCTGCCGAGGACTCGGCTCGCAGCCTGGGCCATGGGCCGTGGAGCGCGTTGCTGCGGGTGACTCTGCCGCAGCTCCGCCCCGCCATCGCCGCGGGCTCGCTGCTGGTGGCCCTCTACACGCTTAGCGATTTCGGGGCCGTGTCTCTCATGAGGTATCAGACCTTCACGTGGGTGATCTACCAGCAGTACGAGTCCTCGTTCGACCGCTCGATTGCGGCAGTGCTCTCCCTGGTGGTCGTCGCCATGGCTATGGTGATACTTGTGCTGGGAGGACGAACGCAGGCGCGACTCAGATACTATCGGAACGGTTCGGGGGCATCCCGCACTCCCAGAGTGGTCCGCCTAGGCCGGTGGAAGTGGGCCGCGCTGCTGCTGTGCGGCGCCATAGCCGGACTGTCGCTGGTGCTGCCGTCGGTGGTGCTGCTCCAGTGGCTCGTAAGGGGCGCGCTGTCCGGCGAGCCTCTGTTGCTCTTCCTGTCAGCTGCGCGAAACTCGGCGCTGGTGTCGTTGCTGGCCGGCGGGGCGGCAGCAGCACTGTCCGTGCCGCTGGCGATTATGGTTGTGCGATATCCAGGCAGGACGAGCCGGTTGCTGGAGCGCCTCACGTTCACAGGGTACGCCCTACCGGGGGTGGTCGTTGCCCTCGCGCTGGTGTTCTTCGGCGCAAACTATGCACAGCCGCTCTACCAGACGACCTGGCTGCTCGTGTTCGCCTACGTGGTCCTCTTCTTCCCTGCCGCGCTTGGAGCGACGAGGGCCGCGCTGCACCAAGTCAGCCCCTGCCTGGAGGAAGCGGCCCGGGGGCTTGGGTGGGGCTCGGGTCAGGTGGTAGCGCGGGTCACAGTGCCGCTGGCACGATCGGGTGTGCTGGCGGGGGCCGCGCTCGTCTTTCTGGTGTCGATGAAGGAGCTGCCCGCCACCCTCATACTGAGCCCGCTGGGCTTCGAGACGCTGGCGACCGCCGTGTGGTCGGCGTCATCGGAAGCGTTCTTCGCGCGAGCCGCCGCTCCGGCTCTCATAATCATCCTCATGTCGTCGCTGCCCATGGCCTACCTGGCCGCGCGAGAGCGTCCCGCGTATCTCGGCGCCAAGGGACCATGAGACCACCGGTCATAGAGTGCTTCGACGCTGAGAAGCGCTACGGGCCGGCGACCGCCGTGAACGGAGTCAATCTCGCCCTGCGGACTGGAGAGGTGGTCTCTATCCTCGGGCCTAGCGGAGCCGGGAAGACGACCCTCCTGCGTCTGATCGCGGGCTTCGAGAGGCTGGACGGTGGGGAGATCAGCATTCAAGGGCGCCTGGTGTCCGGTGAGTCGGCGCACGTAGCCCCTAACCACCGGAACGTCGGCATGGTATTTCAGGAGTACGCGCTCTTCCCCCACAAGACGGTCGCCGAGAACGTCACCTTCGGCCTCCACAGACTCGGGGCCCATGAGCGGGATCAGCGCCTGGCCGAGGTCATCGAGCTCGTGAGGCTCGTCGGGCTGGAAGGACGATACCCCCACGAACTCTCCGGCGGCCAGCAGCAGCGGGTCGCACTTGCCCGCACGATCGCGCCCCGGCCGTCCGCGGTCCTGCTGGACGAGCCGTTCAGCAATCTGGACGCGGGCCTGCGCCGCGAGATGCGGCGGGAGGTGGCTGGCATTCTGCGGGACAGCGGCACCACGACGATAATCGTGACTCACGACCAAGAGGCGGCGTTCGCCATAGCCGACCGGGTAGGTGTCATGAGAGAGGGCCGGCTGGAGCAGCTGGATGCGCCCAACGTGATCTACGAATCGCCTGCAACGCCGTTCGTGGCGAAGATGGCGGGGACGGGCGACTTCATCGCGGGCGAGATTCGCAGCGGGATGGCTGCCACCGAGATCGGCATATTGCCGTTCAAGAGCACCAATGGCGCGCTGGGCGAAGGGACTCGGGTGGTCCTGCTGTCACGCCCCGAGGACTTCCAGGTGAAGCCGGACCAGGAGGGACCGGCGGTAGTCCGCGCCCGCGAGTTCCTCGGTGATGCAACCGTCCTCGACGTGGAGATGCCGTCGGGGGCTGCGCTGAGGTGCAGGCAGCAGTCTCACACGACCGTCACGCCTGGCTCGCGCGTCTCCCTCGTCCCCGAGTCGGAGAAGCCGTTCCTGGCGTTCAGCGCGCAATAGCGCACAAGCAATGGCGAAAGGCACGCGCGCCCTAACGGCCAACTAACTCCCGCCCGACCAAGCCCGACTCGCCCCTAGTGGCGGGTTGCAAGCCATAGCTCACAACCCGCCTATGATCTACGTCAGCAGATCAGCTATTTCGTAGGGGACGTTCGCGACTCGTGACGTTCTGTCCCGTTTTCGTGTCTCGCCCACGCATCCGCAATAGCGCGGTAGATGTGAGCCCCGCTCTTGCACGACCCTGTGACACTCCGGCTCTGCCGCTTTATGTTTATCCAGCCGCCGTCATTGACTCCGATGTTCGTGTAGGTTGAGCTGAACAAACGTCGCTGAAGTGTTAGCTTCAACCTTGTTGCTGTCACTGGGCCGATGCATCTCAGGTAGCTGTAGCTCTTCACGTCGTCACTCGATTGTGACGGCTTATTCACTGTCAGCCCGCATTGGTGCTTGCTGAGCCGCCTCTGCCATCATGTTCGCAACCATCGCATCCCAATCTTCTCTCACATCCGACGGCAGCTGGTCTAGCATCTCCTGTGGAAATGCCGAGAACACCTCTGCCATTCCTTCGGGCAGCGGCCCATCAGGAGACCCGGGAGCGGTGGACGGCGGGCCGAACCACCAGATGACGTAGGCTCGCTCCTCGTTCTCACCTGTCACCGACCCTTCCCTGTCGTAGTCAGTCGGCGGGCCAGCCGCCATGATGAACACGCCCAACACGAGCAGGATCCCGATAGTCAACATCCTTCGCAACATCACACATCCTCCCTCCTTCGTTGACTAATACCAATTCATTGTGACTACGCCGTCAATTCAATTCGTAGCGGCGGGTTTGTAACCCGCCTTCCCCAGTCACTGCCGTAAACCTGCCTTGATCCTGTCGAAGGGCGTAGCAACCAGGTTCATGGATATATGGCGGCATCACACCTAATTGGTATAATACCAAGTCACCGTGATGCCGCCGTATATGTGCGGCCAGGGAGTGGGTTCCCGCCTTCGCGGGAATGACGGCTTTACGGCGCGCTCAAAATAAATTGGTATAACTTTGGCGTAATTAACAAGGGCTTGGCCTTAATCTTTTCGTAATCATTTCCGGGCTTGGCGTGTCGTTGTCCAGTGAAAATGTCAGGGTGATTGTTCAATGATTATGTCAGTCGCATTCTCCTTCAGGGTGGTTTGGGCTGGCCTTCTTGGGAGGCGGGGTGATGTCACGATCTTTCCACTGTGCCCTCTGGAAGCTATCCGCTACACCGCACCTCCAAATTGCCCGTTGGATTGGAATGAGTAGATCGGACGTCAGGTGGAATCTTCATGTACACCGGAGGTGGTACACCACACCCTAGACGACTGCGCTCGTGGACTCGCGCCAGGCCATGCCGTCGGTGCGCCTCATGAACTCGGAGTGCAGGGCCCGGCTCGACGCCACGATTCCATCGCTGTACAGCCCTGCTCTCCTGCCCATCCTGTCGGTGACGACGCCGCCCGCCTCCTCGACGAGCAGCAGCCCGGCGACCTGGTCCCACGGTTCGAGCTGGTGATGGAAGTAGAGGTCCGTTCGGCCAGAGGCCGCGTAGGATAGCCCCAGGGCGGCAGACCCCATGATCCTGGCCGTCTGCATCCCGGGCCATATCTCCCGGATGACCTCCAGGCCGTTTGCAGCGCCCTCGTTGTTGTAGCTGAGATCCGTGCCGATAATGCTCTCGGCTAGCTCAGTCCGTTGCGACACGGTGACGCGCTCGCCATTGAGGAATGCGCCCCTGCCCCGTTCGGCCTCGAACAGATCGCCTCGCACAGGGTCGTAGTTCACGCCGACGAGGACCTCGCCGTCGAGGGCCATGCCGATGACCGTCGAGAAGAAGGGTATGCCCGACGCATAGTTGCGGGTCCCGTCGAGGGGATCGACGATCCAGACGTAGCCTGCGTCGGCGTGCGCGCCAGCCGACTCCTCACCGAGCAGCCCCATGGCTGGATATTCGCGCCGCAGGATGCCGAGAATCTCCCTCTCTACCTCAGTATCGACGTCCGTGACTATGTTTCCCCGCCCCTTGAAGGAGACGCTGATGGACGTGCTGAAGCGCCGCACCAGTATCTCGCCTGCCCTGAGGGCCGCGTCCCGCGCCACCTGCCTCGCGGACTTACCTGACGCGCTCCGCGGTATCTCGGTCATGACCGGGCGCCGCTAGCAGCCCAATAACCTGAACTGAGGGGTAGTCGGGATTGGCGTGATAGGTTCCAGATATACATGATTGGATTGCGTCCTGCGACAGGGCGGGTTTCAAACCCGCCCCTACCAAGCCGTAGTCTCGTTATCCTTCAATGCCAGGACGTTCGGCCGCTAGTAGTTCGTGTAGGAGCCATCGCGCCGGTGGAGGTGCTGGGCCTCCCAGAACTCGAACGGAGCTTCAGCGGCCTCCTCGTTGAACTCCACGCCCAGTCCTGGGCCGGTCGGCACCGGAAAACGGGTGCCCTCGATCTGCGGCTGCACCGGGAACATCTCCGGGCCGAAGACCAGGTCCTGGGTCCGCTCCTCGAGCCAGGCGTAGTTGGGCACCGCAGCGGCGAAGTGCAGGTTGGCGGCCGTGCTGATCGGGCCCAATGGGTTGTGCGGCATCATGTCAATGTAGTGGGCCTCGCACCAGCCCGCAACCTTCATCGCCTCCGTGAAGCCACCGACGTTGCCTATGTCGATGCGGGCGAAGTTGACTATGCCGCCTTCGATGTACGGCAGGAACTGCCACTTGCTCGCGAACTCCTCCCCGATGGCGAAGGGCACGTCCGTCATGCGCCTGAGAGCCTCGTAAGCGGCGGGCGTCTCGTCCCTGATCGGCTCCTCCAGGAAGTCGAGGGTCCCCGAAGGCATGCGCTGGCAGAACGAGGCCGCCTCCGCGACGCTGAGCCTGTGGTGGTACTCCATTCCCAGGACGGGAGCGCTCCCGACGGCCTCCCTCATCTTCGACATCCACTCGGCGGTCATGGCTATGGACTCGCGCGGCTCGAAGAGGGCTGGGTCTCCCCCTGTGTCGGGCACGCCGAACGTGAATCTTATAGAGGGCCAGCCATCGGCCACGAGCCTCCTGGCGTCCTCGACCGCGCCCGGCCCCATGGCCGCGTGGGACGTGGTGAAGCAGGGCACCCAGTCGCGCTGCGCCCCGCCCAAGAGCTGGTAGACGGGCACGCCCAGGCTTCGCGCAACCACGTCGTGCAACGCCAGGTCGATCGCCGAGATGGCCGCTGTGAGTACCCGGCCTCCTTCGAAGTACTGGCTCCTGTACATCTCCTGCCAGAGCGCGCCGATCCTCCGCGGGTCCCTGCCGACCAGGAACTCGCGATAGTGCTGTACGGCTCCCCTGACGGCCAACTCCCGCCCGACCAGGCCCGACTCGCCCCAGCCGTAGTACCCGGCGTCCGTCTCCACCTTGACGATCATCAGGTTGCGCACGGCGCCTCGGGCAATCAGCGGCTTGACGTCGGTAATTTTCATGTGTCCCTCCCGATCAGCACCACCACCCGTCGCCCAGGTAGTCCGCTGGGTTGGGCTTCAGTCTGCGGCGTTGCGCACAGGTGACAATGGCGCACCCGTTGTACATTGTCAAGGGCGCTCTGCTCCCGGTATTCTCAACACGCGCAGGTGACGGGAGTCGCAAGATCTCAACGGCCTCCGGACGCTCTATTTCCGTATCTGAGCATCGCAAGTAGGAGATGGATTTCCGCCTCCGCGGGAATGACGGTTGTGCAAAGGTCTCCTCAGGGGGAATGACGGTGTAGATGACCTGTCCCAGGATACCCTGCTCTCGTCCAAATGTCTGCCGGTCCTATACCCTGAGCCGCGCCCACCGGGTATGGGAGACGCCGCCTCTCGTGCCCCAGTAGAAGACGAGCAGGTCCCCGTCCGGCAGCAGTCTGCCGCCGGGACGTCCGAACCCCTGCGCCATGTTGAGGGCCAGACTGGTATTGTCCGGGCTGCCCAGGATGGCCTCGTCCCCGGCGTCGAAGACCACGATCTCATCCGTGTAGTACTCGAGGTCCTCCGTAATTGCCCCCCTGATGCCATGCGGCTCGCGACGGTAGGCGTAGACCGCGGCAACCCTGCCGTCGGAGAGGGCGATCGGAGCGCACATCTGGCCCATCAGGTTCGTGGGCCGCGGGGAGGACCACGTGCGGCCCTGGTCATCCGAAATGAGCCAATGATTCGGAAGGTCTCTTACTTCTGGATACACGTGGGCCCACACCGTCTCGTATATCCGGGCCGTCCGGCAGGACGGTCCCAACGTGGTCCCACCAGTTCACCGCGCCGTTGGTGTCGTCGGCCACGACAGTCAGATCGCCCCAAGTGGCGCCCTGGTCGGAGGAGAACACGGCGAGCGCCTTCTGGTCGGGGGGGGGCCATCGTATCCGACCGGCTTCCAGGTCTCCATCGGGTACATCCAGCGGTCCGGGGCAATCTGGAGCAGGTCGCCGGAGCCGTTGGCGGTGTATCTGGACCGGTCGAGCCCGGCGTCCACGATCTGTGGAGGAGACCATGTACGGCCCGCGTCGTCGGACCACAGGATGATGTTCTCCGGCTGTTGGAGCGTCTCGGATGAGGCGTCGAAGGTCTGGGAGATCTTGCCTGTATCGAAGCGCGTCGTCTTCAGGAGGAGCCTTCCACCGGGAACGTTATATATCCGTGCGCCCCTGTACGACCATCCCTCCTCGGCGGCGCCGGCGCCCTTCAGCTCCCCCTCGTTCGTCCAGGTCGAGAGTCCGTCCGTGGAGCGCAGTATCTCGATTCGCGCGTCGGACGCCGTGAAGTGCGACGCGGTGAACTGGTCGGCGATGAACGAGCCGTCTGGCAGCGGCTCTATTCCCGGCATGTATGCGTTGCGGCCGGGGCGCCGTGAGATTATTCCTTCGTCGACTATCCGCAACTGCTCACCTCAAATTGCACGAGGGCATCGTCAAGCTACCGCGTTCCCGGAGGGCCTACCCTGACCGTGATTATGTCGGCGTCGTGGTACTGCTGATGCCTGACGGACGAGGCGTACCGCCGCAGCAGCCTAAGCGAAATCTCGTTCTCCGCCGGGGTCTCCTCGTCGTGCTGCTGGAGCTGCCGGATCCTGTCCTCGAGGTTCGCGTCGTCGCCGCCGCCGATGAACTCCAGGTCCGCTATCGGGCCGTCGCTGGTTGCCAGGACGACCAGCCGCCGCCCGTCGTCATCGTCATCATCTGCCAGGAGATCCAGTGGAGCCAGCGTCAGGAGGGTCTCTTCGGCGACGGCGCTCAGCCGGTCCTTCATCTCGTCGTCCCAGCCCATGCGAGAGGCGAAGTCAGAGATGAAGTCGTTGAGCTCGGGCAAGGCATCGATATGGAGCTGCGACTCGAACCGCATCCCTCTGCGGCTGGTGACCTCCAGAAACAGCAGCATCACGATGGCGGCGATGCCCCCGGTCGTTATGCCGCTCTTAAGCAACGCGCCCCATATCGATCCAAGATGTGGCAGAGCGAACAACCCGAACTGGAAGGACGCCCCGATCCAGAACGAGACCCCCCGCAATCAAGAGCCTTTGCCTGGACTGCTCAGTCTGGATTACTGTCCGAGCACCGTCGACGAGCAGGGTTCCAGTAACCATGATGAGGTACCCCGTCATCACCGGTCCGGGCAAGGTGCTGAGCAGCCCGGACACCTTGGGCAGGAACGCCACTATTATGAACATGAGGCCGATGCAGTATCCGATCCTTCGGGAAGCGACTCCGGTGATTTGCGTAAAGGCGACGATGCCGGGATTCGCCACGTTGGGCACTGCTCCCGCGAGGCCGGCAAGCAGATTGCCTACGCCGGCGCCAGCGAGCGCGCCCTGTACCTCGCGGAACTCGATGGCCCGGTCCTCGCGCCATGCGACCCGCTGCAAGGCTATCGATTCCCCGTTCACCTGAACTGAGTTGATCACCCCTAGGAACAGGAACGCCGGGAGCAGCGTCCAGAACGTGACGCCGAAGTCGAGCTCCAGCCCCCACCACTCTTGCGGAAGCCCGATCCAGGGCGCCTGCACAACCCTTTCGATGTCGTAGATGCCGAATGCGGCGGCAACCACACAGCCGACCGCTATGCCGATCATTGGCGCCCACAGGCGCAACGTTGCCGTGCCGCGGAGCATGAGCGCCCCGACCACCACCAGAGTGGCCAACGCGGTCAGCGGCGCCGCCGCGGGCTCTACCTGTGATGCCTCGTTCAATAGATGGAAGACCACAGAGGCCAGGGTGATGGAGAGGATCATCATCACCGTGCCGCCCAGCGTAGGCGTGACGATTCGGCGCAGGATGAAGAGCCACTTGGATATGACCAGCTGCAGCACTGCCGAGAAGAGGACCAGGGTAGTCAGCGTCGCCGGTCCCCCGTCTGCAACGGCAGTTATGCAGAACGGTATCGAGAAGGCGGCCGTGAACATGGGCATAACAGCTCGCGCGCCGACGGGCCCGATTCCCCGTACCTGCACAAGGGTGGTCACGCCCACGACCACCAAGGATGCGAAGACCATCCACGACAGGTAGGAGTCCCCCAGTCCCGACGCCTTGGCCACTATGACCGGCGTTACCAGCAGGGCGGCGGAGGCGATCAGGCCGAACTGCGAGCCTAGACCCAGGGTGGTTAGAAGCGGCGGGTTCTCATGAGCCTCGTAGCGGGGGTTTTGAGAAGCCGATGTCACCGTTGGGATTGCCTTCTAGTCTCTGTTGCGCCGCGAGTGTTCCGGAGGCCGCTACAGTGAGAAGATTACATTGAGACTGCCCGCCAAGCAATAGCATTGGGCCAGAATCTCGCGGCCCATTGTCACTCGCCTTGCCGTCAATTCCTACGTTCGCCCTGCGCTTGTCGAAGGTCCCCCGATGATGGTTCGACAGGATTACATCAGCATCACTTCGACGAGGCGGCTTCCCCGGCCCCAGTCTTCAATGGCGTCCATATGCTTGGCCCAGTACGGGGACACCTCCTTCAGTCTGGCAAGTATCGCCCGGCGCTCCCCCTCACAGGTGATAGGTCTAGCAATTGCGGGTAAGTCCCAAAGTCTCTGGCCCTTGAGGTGGTACGTGAAGTGCGGATTCGCGATGAGGTTCGCATACCAACTCCGCTTGCCGGGAGAACTAGTGATGAATACCCTGCCGTCGAAGTAAGGCGACCAAATCTCGATGCGCCGCGGCTCACCGCTCTTGCGGCCTATGGTCGTGATGTCCACAGTCATATTGACCTTCAGCCCGTCAATAGCCTTCTCTTCCATAGACACGTCTCTCCATGGGTCGAGCCTGCTGCGCAAGTGTCAGCTCGAATGTTGTACTGCCTTCCGTCAAGGCGGGAGCCGTCATTCTAACTTCCCTTCAGGGGGGAGAGACAAGGACGGATCTCGGTTGAGGGCCTACAACGGTCTCATGTATCGTAGAACATAGGGTATTGGCTTCGGCGGGCGGCGGCCGAAGCTGCATAGGTGAACGGGATGAATTTCTCTCTTCACGAATCGAGGTCTGCGGCCCGGCGGCGTCCCGTGGTCACGTATGCCCTGCTGGCGGCAAATCTGCTGGTTTTCGCCGCCGCCCAACGCGCAGGTGCGGGCGAGGACCCCGAGATCCTGCTCGACTTCGGCGCGAAGTTCAGCCCGCTGATTGCGGACGGCCAGTACTGGCGCCTCTTCACGGCAATGTTCCTCCACGCCGACGTTCCGCACATGCTGTTCAACGGGCTCGGCCTGTTCCTCTTCGGCAGCCTCGTAGAGAGGACATACGGCCACCTCCGGTTCACGGCCATATACATCGTTGCGGGCCTGTCGGGAAGCGTGCTCAGCTTTGCGATGAACTCGATCTCCATCGGAGCGGGAGCGAGCGGCGCCATATTCGGAGTGCTGGGTGCTCTCGGAGCCTTCTTCGCAATGCAGCGGAGCGCCATCGGGACGCCGGCAAGGATCAGCCTGGCCTACGGTCTCGTGACTCCACGCATAGACAACTGGGCGCATCTGGGAGGCCTTATCGGGGGTGCAGCCATGGGGCTGGCCCTCTCGCCAACCCTCAGCCCCATGCTGGACATCGCCGGGCGGCCCTCCGGGTTTCGATGGAAGCTGCCCCCCGTGTCCAGATGGTGGGCGGTCCCGGCCGCCGCGGCGCTTCTGGCGGCAGGGACGGCGCTAGGCGCACTGAGCATTCCGGACAACGCGTACACTCACCTGTTCATAGCGGAGCGGCGCCTCGACGCAGGCGACACCGCGGGCGCACTGTCCGAGCTGACCGAAGCCATACGCCTCGAAAGGTCACTCGCCAGGGCGTATTACCTGCGGGGGATTATCCTTGCGGAGCAGGGCAACATAGACGGCGCGGTCGCCGACCTTGGAGCGGCAGTCAGATATGGGCAAGCCGCCGACAGAGCGACCCGATCCAAGGCCCTGACCCTGATGCTAGAACTCCGTGGCAGACGCTAGACTCGGTTTGGGGATCGAGGGCTCACCTTGCTGATGTCCAGGTGGACTCTGCCGGGGGCCGACCGCACGCCATTCGCTACCTACCTGCTGCTGGTCGCAAACCTGGTGGTCTTCGCCCTTATGCACCGCGCGGGAGGCTCCCAGGACCCAGAGGTGCTGGACAGATTCGGGGTGCTTTTCGGCCCCCTGGTTGCGGAGGGACAGTATTGGCGGCTGCTCACCGCCATTTTCCTACACATTGGCTTCGTGCACCTGGCCTTCAACAGCCTTGGGTTGTTCATCTTCGGGACCGCGGTCGAGCGCGCTTGCGGCCCGCTGCGATTGACGACGGTCTACGTCGGGTCGGGGCTCGCGGGAAGTGCGCTCAGCTACGCGGCTAGTCCTGCTGTACGCTCGGCCGGAGCTAGCGGGGCGATATTCGGAGTCCTGGGCGCACTCGCGGTCTACCTGATCGTTAACAGGGAAGAATTCGGGAAGCTGGGACAGCGCGAGATCACGACCGTCCTCTTCCTGGCCGCAATGAACCTGCTGAACGGCCTCACCACGCCCGGAGTCGACAACTGGGCCCACGTCGGCGGCTTCCTCGGAGGAGTGGCACTGGGCCTCGCAATCATGCCGCGACACCAGTCGATGCCGGAAGCCTCCCGCCATGCCAGGGCACCGCTCGCCTGGGCCTCGCGCCGCAGGTTGCTGATCCCGGCTGCGGTGGGCGTTATCGTGGTTGCCGGGACCGTGATGGCGACCCTAACGCTGCCCGACAACCCCCACTCGCACATATACGAGGCTGAGCGCCTGTACGAGCAGGGCGACTTCGTGGCTGCGCTGGCTGAGCTCGACAGGGCGCTGGAGATAGACGTGCTCAACGGCGAGGCCCGCCTACTCCGCGGTCGGATCTACGCCGAGACGGGGAACGTGGAGGCTGCGCTGGCGGAGCTGGGAATAGCGCTCACCTTCGGCCACCCGAAGACCCGGGACCGCGCGCTGAAGCTCATACCCGAGGTGAGGGCGAACAGGGGCCTGAACAGGTGAGGGGAGGCTATGCCGACTTCTGCTCTCGCGATTGGAGCTGAATCAGCTCGGCGTCGGCGGTTTCAAGGGATACCGGGTTGCCGTCGAGTATGGAGTCCTCGTCCACCGTGCAGCGGGTAACATCCTTGAGGGAAGGGATCTCGTACATAACGTCGAGGAGTGTCTGTTCGAGAATCGCCCTGAGGCCCCGGGCGCCCGTCTGGAGCTTGAGAGCCTCGTCCGCGACGGCCACCAGCGCCTCGTCGGTGAACTCGAGCTCTACGTCGTCCATGCGGAACAGTGCCTGGTACTGCTTGATGAGGGCATCTCTTGGCTCCGTAAGCACGCTTACCAGGGCGTCGCGGTCGAGCTTGGCGAGGCTCACGGTGACGGGCAGTCTGCCAACCAGCTCGGGGATGAAGCCATACTTCAGCAAGTCGTCGGCCGTGAGGTTCTCGAGGATGTCGTACTCCCCATCCTCGCTCTCTTCCGACAGGTTGTTGGGCGAGCTGAACCCCATCTTTGTGCGGTCCTTCGTGATACGCCACTCGACTATGTCCGCAAGCCCCTCGAAGGCCCCGCCGCACATGAAGAGGATGTTGTCCGTCTTGATCTGAAGGAAGTCCTGGTGCGGGTGCTTGCGGCCTCCCTGGGGCGGCACGCTTGCGACGCATCCCTCGATTATCTTGAGCAGGGCCTGCTGCACGCCTTCTCCCGACACGTCGCGGGTTATGGACGGGTTCGGGCTCTTCCTGGCGACTTTGTCGATCTCGTCTATGTAGATGACCCCCTGCTCCGCACGGCTGACGTCGAAGTCGGCGGCCTGGATGAGGCGCAGCAGGATGTTCTCGACGTCCTCGCCGACATATCCGGCCTCGGTCAGCGATGTGGCGTCGGCGATGGCGAAGGGCACGTCCAGCACCTTGGCAAGGGTCTCGGCCAACAGCGTCTTGCCGGAGCCCGCCGGGCCTGTCAGCAGGATGTTCGACTTGTGCAGCTCGACGTCCGTGGTCTTCTGGTTGGACCAGACCCGCTTGTAATGGTTGTACACGGCGACGCTGAGCACCTTCTTCGCCCGGTCCTGGCCTACGACATATTCGTTGAGCTTCTCGTAGAGCCACTTTGGGGACACGCCCTTGGCCTTCATTCCCGAGGCGTCGCGGGAAACCGTGGGTCGGTCGTCGGTGAGTATCTGCCCGCACAGGACGACGCACTCGTCACATATGAAGACGACACGATCCGTGCCCGCAATCAGTCGCTCGACCTGGCCCTGCGCCTTTCCGCAGAAGGAGCAATGGTAGCTGGGCTGACCGCTCTTAGGTGTTGTCATGTCCTCTTGGTGGCCTCCGGCTGTCGTGGGCTCTGATACTGGCGGTCCGGACTAGGGCCTGTTCACACTATGGGGGGTTGGTGATATCATTGGGGCATGGAATTGACACAGAACCAGTACGAACGCATAGCTCATCTCCTACCAGTACAACGTGGCAACGTAAGCATTCCCAATCTGCAGGTGCTCAATGCAATCTTGTATGTAGCCGAGCATGGGTGTAAGTGGCGGGGGCTACCCCCTCGGTTTGGCAGATGGCACACGATCTACACACGGATGAACCGCTGGGCCAAGAACGGTGTTCTAGACAGAGTATTCGAACACCTGCAGCGAGAACAGATAGTGCGTGTCAAGCTCGAGGCGGTCTCGATGGACAGCACCATAGTCAAGGTGCACCCCGACGGCACTGGGGCGTTAAAAAAAACGGACCACAGTCTATCGGAAAGTCGCGGGGCGGATGGACTACCAAGATTCATATGGTTGCCGCAGATGCTCGAACAGCCATGACCTTCTCTCTCCCCGGGACAGGCCACGACGCACCGGAAGGCCGCAAGCTGCTCCACCGTCTGGGGCCGCAGCGGAAGGACCTATCCATAGTGATGGACCGAGCATACGAGGGCAACGAGACGCGCCAGCTCGCATTGAAGTTGGGGGTTGCGCCTGTCGTTCCTCCAGTCTCCACTAGGGTCGACCCATGGGAATACAACAAAGAGTTGTACAAGAGGCGCAACGAGGTCGAGCGGCTGTTCCGGCGGTTGAAGGGCTTTCGGCGCATATTCTCTCGCTTCGACAAGCTCGATGTCTCTTCCTGGGGTTCATCCTTGTGGCGCTCATATTCGATGCGCTACGTAGTGTGAACACGCCCTAGTCCGCGGCCTGCTCCTGCTCTCCGGCCCGAGTCGGAAGCACATCGTCGATGAGGCCGTACTCCTTCGCGCCTTCCGCGCTAAGGAAGAAGTCGCGGTCGGAGTCTGCGGCGATCTTCTCGTAGGGCTGGCCGGTCCTATCGGCGATGATCTTGCAGAGAGTGCTCTCCAGCCTGAGGACCTCCTTGGCGTGTATCTCGATGTCGGCTGCCTGGCCCTGCACGCCCCCCATCACCTGGTGCATGTGGATGGTGGCGTTGGGGAGAGCGTACCTCTTTCCCTTGGTGCCGGCGCAGAGCAGCACAGTGCCGAAGCTGGCGGCGGCCCCCACGCAATATGTCGCCACGTCGGGCCGGATCATCTGCATCGTGTCGTATATCGCGAGGCCGGCGTAGACCGACCCACCCGGCGAGTTGATGTAGAGCTCAATGTCCCGGTCCGGGTCCTCCCGCTGCAGGAAGAGGAGCTGTGCGATGATGGCGTTGGCCACCTGGTCGTTGATGGGCATGCCGAGGAATATGATTCGCTCTTTGAGAAGGAGCGAGTAGATGTCGTACACCCTCTCTCCCCTGGCGCCGCTCTCCACTACCATCGGGATGATGTTGTTCACGTTGGGAATCATTGGTCTTCTTCTCCTGTGCTGTCTGCCGTGCTGTCCTCGCGGCCCCTGGCGATCTCAATCAGCCGGTCCATGGCCTTCTGGACCATCATGGACTCGCGAATCGCGGCCCCTGCCTCGGGTCTATCGAGGCTGCTCTCATCCAGGCCAGTCCCGTCGCCGGAGGATGCGGTCTCGCGCAGTTCTGCGAACCTCTCCTCGACCTCTTCGTCTGGAATCTCTATGCCCTCGGCCTTGGCGAGATTGAACAGCGCGTGAGTCCGGCTGAACCGGTCCACCGCCTGCTCCCTCATCTCCTCCAGGTGCTCCTCCTCCGACTTGCCGGTGAATTTGTAATACTCGTCGAGCGTGACGTTGATCTGGCTGACGAACTGGTCGCGCCGCTCAATCATATGCTGGATCTCGTGGTCGATCAGCAGCGGAGGAATGTCGAACTTCGCACCTTCGACAAGCCTGGCCAGAGCGCCTTCCCTCAATTCGGTGTCGCGCGCCTGCTCGGCCTCCTCCAGCATTCGTGTCCGGATGGACTCCCTGAGCTCCTCCAGCGAGTCGTAGCCGTCCCCCACCCCCTTGGCGAACTCGTCGTCGAGGTCGGGCAGACTCCGCTCCTTGTTCTCTTTCACGGTGATGCGGAAGTGAGCTTCCTGGCCGGCAAGCGAGGCGTTGAAGTGGTCGTCCGGTATGGACAGATGGAACTCGAAGGGCGAGCCTATTTCGGCGCCAACCACCTCATTGGCGAACCCCGCAAAAGGCAGGGCGGCCTCCTCATCGACAAGGTACTCGGTATCCGAAGTATCGATTATGGATTCTTCGCCCGCGTGCCCGACGGCCGCCATGACCACGCGGTCTCCGAATGCGACGGGCCTCTCGACCGGTGCCCAGACTGCGGCTCCCTCCCGGAGGCTCTCGATCTCCCCATCGAGGTCCTCGTCAGCAATCTCGACCTGTTCTTCCTCCACCCTGATGTCCCGGTAGCCGCCCAGCTCGACAGCGGGCGTAAGAGGGACGGTGGCCTTTAGGGTTACGGGGGCGAGAGCTACAAGCTCCACGTGGGGAGTGCCGGCGACGTCGAGCTCCTGCTCGGTAATCGCCTGGTGAGTGACTGCGGGGAGTACGTCGTCGAGAGACTCTGACACGAGCCTCTCTTTGCCGAGGATTCCTTCGATTATCGAACGGGGGGCTTTGCCCCTGCGGAAGCCGGGAACGTTGGTCCTCTGGACGACCCTGCGATAAGCCCGTTCGAGGTAGGGTGCCATGTCCTCGTCCTCTAGCTCTATCTGGAGAACGGTCTGGCGGTCCACGACCTCTTCTTGGGTTATCTTCACGCAGCACTCCACTTCGGGTACGGGCTAGCTCGATTATATCACCACCCTACTGCGGCAAGGCAACGAAACCGCACATCCCTCTTCTCGGAATATCTGGAACGCAAAGCCAAGCATAGATACGACGCGGCGTGCGAGCGGCAGGCGCCCCCTATCGATCCGAGACGGGTTGAGCAGGGAGCTAACTGACCCGCTGCTCCAGCCGATGCACCCAATCTGAAAACTGCGGGCATTCCCTGCGGATGATGTCGAGACCGATTCTTGGGCGGCCTGCAAACCATGCAGGGGTTTCTGGTAGCGTGGCATCAGGTCTTCAATTCGCTTGGATGGCGCAGTACATGGTGAGTCGTTGATCTCTTCCGACGTAGGGTGATGGCGTACGGGTGCATCCCCAGTTCGGGTTCATCGACCAAGATCACTGACGGTCTGAAGCTTTCCGGTTGGAGGAACAGGGTCGCCAGGGCCATGAAGCGCAAAGTCCCGTCCGACAGCGACGATGCGTCGAAGTAGGCGTCGGTGCCCGCGTGACGCCACTCCAGCTGAATCTTGTTGGGGTTCAGTAGCTGCGGCTCCAGTTGGAAGCCGCCGAAGAACGGAGCAACCTGCCTCACCGTGCGTGTTATGAGGCCATACGAGTCAGGATGTTCTCCTGAACAAGTAGAGCAGTGCCGCAAGGTTCGACCCGTCTGGGCGCAGATGGCGATTGTCGTTCAAGTCCGCCGTCTTCTTCATGGGTGATGAGGGACCTGTATCGTGGAAATGGTAGAGCTTCCATCGATCTAGGTGGCGCCTCACGTCTTGCACCACCTCGGATGCATCCTCGATCACCTCAGACATCCCCGCCTCTCTTGCAGCCCGGACTAATACCAAGTCACCGTGATGCCGCCGTATATGTGCGGCCAGGGAGTGGGTTCCCGCCCCGTATCGAGTACGGGGCAGGCTCTTCGCGGGAATGACGGCTTTACGGCGCGCTCAAAACGAATTGGTATTAGTTGGGAGTGGGCAACCTACCAGGGGGGCGAGCGGCCGGGGTGTGTGGAGTCGATGGGTGCGCCATAGGGGTCCGGCTCGTGCCAGTGCTGTTCGAGTCTTTCCTTGATTCTCCGCTCGGCGATGGTGAGCTCTGCGGGGGCGGGCTTGTCCTGCTTTTCCTCCTTGTTGCGCTCGGACCTCTTTCCGAGAGTGGCGGCCCTGGCGGCTCCGTCCCGGCGTCTTTGTGTTCGGGTGCGTCGTGTTCGGGTCCGTCGTGCGGGGGGAGTTTCTAGTTGGGATCCTTCAACGGGTTCAGACCCTTCGACAGGCTCAGGGTGAACGGAGCCTGCAACGAGCTCAGACCCTTCGACAGGCTCAGGACAGGCTCCTTCGACAAGCTCAGGGTGAGCGGATCCTTCGACGGCGCTCAGGACAGGCTCGGTACGAGCGGAGTTGGCTGCGGCGCTACGGCCCCCGCCGCCCCCCTGGGTTCCCGCCCCGTATCGAGTACGGGGCAGGCTCTCCGCGGGAACGACGATTTCGCGTGGCTCAGGGTGAACGGACCCTTCGACAGGCTCAGGGTGAACGGAGGCGGGCTTTTTACTGGGGACGGATTCGGGTGCCTCGTCGCGGACGATGTGTACGATGAGCTCCTTGGCGGCGGCGATCCTGTGGTGGCACTTGAAGCCGTCGTTCCTGTCCTGCATGACGTCGTCGAGGAAGTCGATGATGGTGCCGCCGTCGGCGGTCTGGGCTCGGATGAGCCTGGCCATGAGGAATTCATCTATCCCAGAGAGCACAGCGAGGAAGTCTCGCGTAAGGGTGGCCGGGGCGTTCAGGGTCACGGCCACCAGGCTCCTCTCCTCGGCGGAGCAGGGGTCGGCCGGGTTGGGGCGTCCATTGATGGAGTGGCCGCATGAGACGCCGCGGTACTTTGCAAGGAACTTGGCGGCGGCCTTGGACTTGTGCTTTTCGAGCTGCTTGGCGGCGTCCATCCTGTGGCATAGCTCCGCGCCGTCGGTCCTGTCCTCCATGACGTCGAGGAAGAAGTCGATGATGCGCTTGCCGTCGTCGGTCTTCTCGCGGACGATTTCGGCGAGAGTGGGCGGCTTGCGCTCCGCTGTTTGTTCTGTGGTCTGTGTGAGTGTATCAGACATACGTTCTATTATGTGGGAGGCTCGGGTAGTTGTCAAGAGGGAGATTGTCTGAACTGTGATTTTGGGGGATTAGGGTGATTGGCATGATTGGGAGCCGGGGGTGGGTTCCCGCCCCCGCCCCGTATCGAGTACGGGGCAGGCTCTGCGCGGGGGCATGCCGTCACGGGAACGACGATTCAGTTGCCGTCGCGCCTTCTGCCCTTCGACAGGCTCGGGGCGCGGAGTGGGAGTGTCTGAACTGTGATTTTGGGGATTTGGGGATTGGCATGATTGGGAGCCGGGGATGGGTTCCCGTCGTCACGGGAACGACGGTGGTGGGTGGCTGGTTTCTTTACGCCGCACCGGGGAGGGCGGGTTTCAAACCCGCCCCTACGGGAGCCGTGACAGACGCGGGAGGGAGGGTCCAAACCCCGCAAACCCAGTGCATGCCTCTGCCATTGCACGAGTGATTATATTATACCAAGTCACCGTGATGCCGCCGTATATGTGCGGCCAGGGAGTGGGTTCCCGCCCCCGACTGCTCGGGGGCAGGCTCTTCGCGGGAATGACGGCTTTACGGCGCGCTCAAAACGAAATGGTATAAGACGGTCCGGTCGCCATTTGCGGAAAACGCCGTCTCGGCCCCCGGCATAAGCTCGTCCGCGCCGGCCGGCCGCAGGGTAATGGAGTATTGGATCCTGCCACTCTGGAACGAGACATGGATGTAGACCTTGTCAGTTTCTTTGGATCCAAAGTGAAGAACCTTGTCGGCGCCGCCCGCCCTGATCACGTAGTCTTGCAGTCCTCCCGATCGGATAGCGTTCAGGAAGGAGAATGCGCCAATGAAGTTGGACTTGCCAGAGCCGTTCGGGCCGATGAGTACATTTATGGCGCCGAGCCGCAACTCCTCTATGGATGCGATGCTCTTGAAACCCCGAATCGTTATGTAATCGAGTTCCAACATGATTACACTCAATGCCGAGCAGCGTTCATGGGATCGTCCTCTGGACTATCTCACGCCTCAAGGCACATCCTAGCTTCTCATGACTGCGTCACAGTAGCGCAGATGCCGTGGCACGTCAAAGGGCGGCTGGACGGATTACGTTCAATGACAGGAGCCGCGCTCGAATGTTATGCTTGCCGCATGTCGTTCTTGCTGGAAGCAGAGGGGCTGACGAAGCACTACGGCTCCGTGATTGCCCTCGATGGCGTGGACTTCCAGGTTGGGAAGGGCGTCACGGGGCTGCTCGGTCCGAACGGCGCGGGCAAGAGCACGGCCATCAAGCTCTTCCTGGGCCTGATCAAGCCCACCTCGGGCTCGGCTCAGGTATTGGGGGAGCGGCCTTACGAGTCGATTGAGGTCCGCGCCCGGCTCGGCTACATGCCTGAGCACGACTGCCTCCCGCCATCGCTGACGGCGTCGGAATTCCTGACGCACATGGCCCAGATCAGCGGGCTCCCTCCGGCCCACGCCCGGACACGCGCGGCGGACACGCTGCGGCACGTCGGGCTCGACGAGGAGCGCTACCGGTCGATTGGCGAGTACTCCACGGGCATGAAGCAGCGCGTCAAGCTGGCTCAGGCCCTGGTCCACGACCCCGTCATGATCCTGCTGGACGAGCCGACGGCCGGTCTGGACCCGCTGGGGCGCGAGGAGATGCTCGCCCTAATTCGGCGCACCGGCAGCGAGTTCGGCATCAGCATCATGCTCTCGTCGCACCTGATGGGGGACGTCGAGAGCACCTGCGACAGGATCGTAGTTCTGGAGGGAGGCAGGGTGGTCGAGGACGCAACTGTCTCGCAGCTGACCCAGGAGACGGAGACCCTTTACGTCGAGGTCGACGACAGGCGTGACGAGCTGCTGGCCCTGCTGCAGCGCAGCGGTCTCGACGCCAGCCTCGACGGCATGTCGATCGTCATAGATGCGGTGGACGACGAGGGCTACGACACTGTCCGGGACGCGGTGGTCGAGTCCGGCGCCAGGCTCCGGAGGATGGCCCCGCAGCGTCACCGCCTGACCGAGATATTCAGGAGGTAGCGCTTGGCCGCACAGCCCCGGGGCGAGGTCTACGACATTGGGTACCGGCACTACGAGGGGCCGCGCGAGGGCCGCAACCGCGCCCGCTTAGCCCTTTGGACCAACGGCGTTCGCACGGCGCTGGGACTGGGCCGCGGCACACGCGCCAAGATCCTGCCGATACTGCTGTTCGCGTCGACCATGATCCCGGCGGCAGTATTCGTGATCATGGCGTCCTTCGCAGAGGACTTCGGCGTGTCCGAATTAGTGGAAGTACCGGGACATGCCGACTACTACGAGATCGTATCGGTCCTCGTGTTGGTGTTCTCCGCGATCATCGCTCCTGAGCTCCTGTGCGCGGACCGGCGCAGCCAGGTGCTCCAGCTCTATTTGGTGAGGCCGCTTACCCCAACGTAGTCCGTTGGGGGCGCTGGCTGGCTTTCTTCACGATAGTGCTGGCGCTGGTCTATTCGGGCCAGGTCGTGATGTTCGTCGGATTCACCTTCGCCGCTACGGAGCCGCTCGACTACATCCGGGAGAACTGGCTCGATGTCCCGCGCTTCCTGGCGGCGGGCGCCGTCGTTGCGGTCTTCGTGACGACCATCCCTCTCGCCGTATCCGGCTTCACGGCCCGGCGCGCCTACGCCGCGGGCTTCGTCATCGGCCTGTTCATCATATCCACGGCGGCCGCAAACGCACTCACAACCTGCACCGAGCGCGAGGTGCGTATCGAGAACGGGGTAACCACCGTGGACCGCTGCGAGGCGGTGACAGGCCAGTGGGCGAAGTGGATCGGACTCGCCGACTTCGCCAGCGTTCCCTCATTCATCAGCGACAAGATCTTCGGTGAGTCCCCGGACTCTTCGGACGCGGCAAGGCAGGTGAGAGAGCTCAACGACGCCATCCCGATCGCGTGGTACATCCTGCTGACCGCAGGTCCGGCTGCCCTACTTCTGAGGCGCTATCAGAAAGAGGCGCAGTAGTGGCGTCCATATCGCTGCGGTCGGTGTCGAAGTGGTATGGCAACGTAGTAGCGGTCAACGACGTGTCGTTGGAGGTGGAGCCTGGGATCACGGGCCTGCTGGGCCCGAACGGAGCAGGCAAGACAACGGTGCTGCACATGATGGCGGGGCTTGCCGACTGCTCCGAGGGGGAGATCGAGGTGCTGGGCCAGCCGGCGCGTGACAACCCGGACATATATCGCAGGCTTGGCATGATGTCTGAGCGAGAGGCGGTCTACCACTTCTACAGCGGGCGCAGATTCGTAGAGCTGGCGGCCCGTCTCCATGATCTCGAAGACGTAGCTTCCGCGGTGGACAGGGTCATAGAGTACGTCGGACTCTCCGACGTGCAGGGCCGCTCCCTGGGTACATATTCGCGGGGCATGAGGCAGCGCATCAGGCTGGCGGCGTCTCTCGTTCACGACCCGGAGGTACTGCTGCTGGACGAGCCGCTCAACGGCACGGACCCGCGGCAGCGGATCGAGTTCCACGACATGATGAGGCGGCTCGCGTCGGAGGGCAGGACGATTCTCATCTCTTCCCACATCCTGGAGGAGGTTGAGACGGTAGCCGACCGCCATCTGCTAATGGTTAGCGGCAAGCTTGCGGCCTCGGGAGACTTCCGCGCCATTCGCGAGAAGCTGGACGAGCAGCCGTACAAGGTGCGGATACTCTGCGACGAGCCACGCTCGATGGCGTCGGCCCTTATGCGCCTGGAGTCTGTGGAGTCGGTATCGATGGACGACGGCGCCGTGCTGATCCTCAGCCGCAACGTCGCGGCCCTCCAGAAGGCCGTGCCGGTGACGGCCGGGGAGCTGGGTCTGCGTCTCCTAAGGGTCGAGCCTATGGACGAGTCGCTGGAGAGTGTCTTCAGCTACGTGGTGGAGGGGTAGACTTGGGTCCGATCTTCGAGTTGTCGATACGCCAGCTGTCGGGGAAGTGGCGTCTCGCCATCATCCTGCTCGTGGCGGCCACCCCTGTCGCGGTAGTCCTGGCGTTCCGTGCCACCGGCGGCGTCGACGACAGGTCCTCAAACGACCTCCAAGACGCGGCCCGGGTGTTCCTGGACGGCATGATCATCGCCGCCGTGCTGCCCATCATCACTATGACCTTCGCCACGGCCAGCTTCGGAAACGAGGTCGAGGACGGCACGCTGGGATACCTGGTGCTTAACCCCATCTCGCGGTGGTCGATTGCCCTCGGCAAGGTGCTTGCACCGGTGACGATCGCCGGGCCGGTGCTGGTCGTGAGCGGCATCGCCGTGACCCTGATCGGACTGGACGGCGACATCCGCACGGCCGCCGCCGTAGGAGTGGGCCTCTTCGCCGGGGTTGTCGGCTACTCCATGATATTCGTGTGGCTGGGCCTTGTGACGAGCCAGCCGCTGGGATTCGCGCTGGTGTACGTGTTCCTCTGGGAGGGCCTGCTGAGCTCGCTTCTGGGAGGCATACGGTACCTCAGCGTCCGCGCGTACACCCTGACCCTGATGGAGGGCATAGACGATTCGCGGCTGGGCGCATTCGAGGACCTAACGATACAGTTGCCGGCTGCAATCGGGGGCATCGTCGTCGTGTCGGCGGTCTTCTTCTGGCTGACCGTGCGCCGCCTGCGCCATATGGACGTGCCGTAGACTGGACACGTAACGGGGTGTTGGGTAGTATTGCGTCCAATAACCCGGAGCCGCTCCACTGGCCTGAACGGCGTCGGACACGAATCCACACGGACGATACGGTTCGTATCTGCGGGCAAGCCGGACGGTTTGTGTCACCCAAAGGAGCAAGGACTTGCAGGTAGCTGAGGTAGCAAGAGACGAAGCCAATCGGATCATAGACAACATAAACAAGGTAATCATAGGCAAGGGAGCGTCGGTCGAGCTGGCGGTCGTCGCATTGGTCTGCCAGGGGCACATCCTGATCGAGGACGTGCCGGGTGTGGGAAAGACGATGCTGGCCCGCAGCCTGGCCAGATCGACTGGGTGCGACTACAGCCGCATCCAGTTCACGCCCGACCTGCTGCCGAGCGACATCACGGGTGTGTCGATCTACAACCAGAAGTCGGGCGACTTCGAGTTCAAACATGGGCCGGTCCTGGCGCAGGTCGTGCTGGCCGACGAGATAAACAGGGCGACTCCCAAGACCCAGTCGGCGCTGCTGGAAGCCATGGACGAACGCCAGGTGACGGTCGAAGGGGTCACTCACCCGCTGCCGAGACCCTTCATGGTGATGGCCACCCAGAATCCCATAGAGTACGAAGGGACATTCCCGCTGCCCGAGGCGCAGCTGGACCGGTTCTTCCTGAAAGTCGAGCTGGGCTACCCGACCATGGAAGAGGAGCTGGCCATAGTCACCAGCCAGGAGAGGGCTCACCCTATCGACTCGCTGGAATCGGTGGTGGACGGAGACGACATCATCAAGGTGCAGGAGGCCGTCAAGGACGTGTACGTCGACGACCTGATCCGCCAGTACGTCGTGTCCATCGTCGAGGCGACGCGCGGCCATGAGGACATCTCCCTGGGCAGCTCGCCGCGAGGCTCGCTGGCAATGTTCAGGGGCGCCCAGGCGCTCGCGATGATTCGGGGGCGTGACTACGTACTTCCAGACGACGTGAAGGAGCTGGCCGTGCCCATGCTGGCGCACAGGATCATCGCCTCGGCGTCCGCCAGAATGCGGGGCGCTACCGCCGAGAGCATCGTCGCCAAGCTGGTCGAAGACATACCCGTGCCGGGCGCCCAGGCGCGTGGATGGTTCCGGGGCTAAGTGAGGGTTGCGAAAGTGGGGATCGTTAACAGGGCAGGCACATGAACTGGAGTAGTCTCGGCGTGCGGCCCAGGGCAAGGTTCTACCTTGTGGTAGTGCTGGCGGTCGTCACGACGGTGACAGGCTTGGCGACCGGTTTCGGCCTGTTCTACAGACTCCTGTACATGCTGATTGGAACGGCCATTGTTGGCTACGTGTGGAACTGGATGTCCATGCGCAACCTGGATGCGAGCGCGGAGCGTGGCACGCGTCAGGCGCTCGTGGGCGACCTGTTGAAGGAGGAGGTCACGGTCAAGAACGACAGCCACGTGCCCAAGCACGCCCTGGAGGTCCGGGATCTAACGGACATGCCCGGTCACGGCGGGGGCAACGTGGTGAGCCTGTACGGGAGAAATTCCCGGACGTGGCCGCTGGAGATACGGGCCAGGAAGAGAGGCGCATACTCGGTCGGGCCCGTGGAGATCGCGAACGGCGACCCGTTCGGGATGTTCAGACGCGAGCGCAGGTTCGGCACGGCCGAGGACGTGCTCATATTCCCCAGGACCCATAACCTGCCGGAGTTCGAGATACCGCCGTCCGACATCAGCGGCGACAGCTCGGTGCGCAGGCGCAGCCACACGATTACGCCGCACGCCTCGTCGGTCAGGGAATACGCGCCAGGCGACAGCCTCAGCCGCGTACACTGGGCCAGCTCCGCGAGGATGGGGAAGCTGATGTCCAAGGAGTTCGACCTGGGCCGGGCCTCGGAGGTCTGGGTGCTGGTCGACCTGGAGAAGAACGTCCACGCCGGAGAGTTGGAGGAGAGCACGGACGAGTACGCCGTGTCGATAGGGGCCTCGCTGGCGAAGCGCTACCTGGAGGCGAACCTGCCCGTGGGCCTGCTGGCATACGGAGACAAGCGCTACTTCCTGGCAGCCGAAACGGGTACGGGCCAGTACCAGCGGATCATGGAATACCTGGCATTGAGCAAGGCCGAGGGCAGCACTCCCCTAGAAGAGAACCTGCCCCAGGACGAGCCTCTGTGGACCCACCTGAGCACGGTCATAGTCATCACGTCGTCACCGCGCATGGAGTGGACAATCGCCTTGAGGGCCATGATGAGGCGGGGAATCAAGCTCGTAGTCGTGCTTGTAGACGCAGCATCGTTCGGGGCGGACTTCGATACCGTCGACGTACTGGCCCCCCTTGCCGAGAGCGGTCTGGCCGCGTACGTAGTACGCAAGGGGGACGACATCTCCACGGCGCTGGGCGGCGGGCGCTGGGTGAGGGGCCCGCAGGCCCCGGCCGCCGCGGCAGGGTTAAGCGCATGAGCACCGCAGACGTAGCAGTCGGTATCCCGGCACCCAAGCGCCGCTATCCTGAGCGCGGCCCTCTACTCAAGTTCGTCGAGCGGTACACGCCCGCGCAGGGCTGGGACTCGTTCCTGCTGATCCTCGGCGCAGCGATCGTCGCGGGCTTCACAGTCGTGGAGGCCGACTGGGTGGAGACGCCGGGGCTCCTCGCTCTGATCCTGTTGGCAAGTGTGACGGGCTTGGCGCTGTCCAAGATACGGCTGCCGTGGCCGGTCCTGCACGCGGCCGGCCTGGCGCTGGGGTTCGCGGCTGTTCTCGGACTGACCTCGACTCTCACGGATGTGCGGGGCCTCGCCAGCTTCGGCGAAGTGTGGGACCGCCTGGGCGAGTGGTACGGTGCGGCGACTTCAGGAGGCATCAGCACGGACCTGCTGCCGTTCTCCCTCGCTCTCCTCTCACTGGCCTGGCTGCTCGGGTACGCGAGCACCTGGTTCCTGTTCAGGTCGAGCAACCTCTGGGTCGGCCTGGTGCTTTGCGGCGTGGCCATACTCACCAACCTCAGCTTCCTCCCAGAGGGATATGAGACGAGATTCTTTGTCTTCATTTTTCTGGCGATGCTCCTCGTGGTAAGGATGACGTACGTGCAGCGCCTGGCAGCGTGGCGCACGGGGGAGTTCAGCTTTGCTCCCGGCGCCCGCTGGCTCTCGGTACAGGTCGGCGTGGGCCTCTGCGTAGTAGTACTGCTGGTGACATCGCTGTTGCCACTTAATGTGTACGTCTGGAGGACCGCCGTCGACATCTGGAATGCCGCCCGCTCCCCCATAGAGAACATGGAGGACGAGTTCGCGCGCCTCTTCTCGCCCATAGCGTCCCGCAAAGACGTAGCCGGACGCTATTTCGGCGACACCCTGGCATTCAAGGGCCCCATCTCGCTGGGCGGCGACATCGTCATGCAGGCTAGATCGGAGTATCCAGCCTACTGGCTCAACCGCACCTACAGCGAGTACACGCCGCAGGGCTGGATCGCGGGGGACCGCGAGAACATGGCCGTTGGACCAAATGGCCTGCCGCCCCCGCCGCACGAGTCGTTCAAGCGTACGGAGGTGAATCAGACTATCATCGTCCAGTTCGACACGAACAACCTCTGGGTGGGCGGCAACGTCGAGTGGGTCAACCGGGACGTGGTAGTGGAGACGCTCAAGCCCAAGAGCTTCACAATAGACATCCGGGGAGCCGACGACCGGGGCCTTCCTGAAGACGTAAGATCCATCGCGCAGGACCTGAGGCGCATGCTGAACCCGCTAAGCACCGTCTTCGTCGAGGCGGAAATAGCCCAGATGCTGCCGCAGGACCTGTCGCTGGTGAGCGTCTCGCCCGACATCGAGACTACCAACAGGTCCCGGATCGATACGGTCACCATCGCACGCAAGGAGCCGACGATCCCCGACGTGGTCGGCTGGCGCACGCAGAACCGCCTCAAGGAAGGTGAGGCGTACTCGATGACCAGCTATGTGTCCCTGGCAACCGTCGAGGAGCTGCGGGAGGCGCCCGCAGCATACAGCGGCTACCTCAAGGACCACTATCTCCAGCTCCCCGAGAACCTGCCGCAGCGAGTGCGCGACCTTGCGGCAGAGGTGACCGCCGGCGCCGACAACCCTATGGATAAGGCCCTTGCCGTCCAGGACTTCCTCAGAAGCGACGTTTTCGAGTACACACAGGACATCGAGAGGCCCCCCAGGGGCGCCGACGGCGTCGACCATTTTCTTTTCGGCACGAAAGCCGGATACAGCGACTACTACGCGTCTTCGATGGCGGTGATCATGAGGGCAGCCGGAGTGCCCGCCAGGCTCGCGGCGGGCTATGCTGCCGGCGAAGACGTCGAGGGGACGGATTTCCGGGCTGTCAAGGACGCCGACAGCCATAGCTGGACGCAGGTCTACTTCCCCGGCCACGGGTGGATCGACTTCGAACCCACGCCGGCCTGGCCACTCCAGCCGAGAGGCGCACCCCTGATCGAGGAAGGGGTCGAAGCCTCAGCGGCCGAAGATGAACCCATTGAGGGCGCCGGCAATCCAATCGAGGAAGACCCCTGCCTGGGCGTTATAGACGAGGACGAGGCCTTCATGATCGAGAACGAAGACTGCCTCGGGGACATCGACAGGGAGCAGAACCAGCGGGACTCGTCGCCCCTGGCAGTCGGCCTGGAGATAAGCCTGTGGCTGGCCGCCGTCGCCGCAGCCGCAGCCGCAACCGCTCTGCTGACATGGAGTGTCTGGAGGCACGGCTTTGCCGAGTCCATATATCCAGAGACTCTGTACAAGAAGATGGGCAGGCTCGGGAGGCTCGCGGGAGTCCCAACGCGGCCCCACCAGACCCCGAACGAATACGGCAGCGAGATAGCCGCAGCGGTGCCCTCGGCCTCTGACGCCGCCCTGGCGGTGGCGGCAGCCTTTTCGGCGCAGCGTTACGGCAACCACGAGCCTTCGGAGGATCACGGACAGGAGTTGGCCCGGCTCTGGAGGTCGCTGCGAGGAGGCTTGACGGGGCGGGCCATGAGGCGGCTCCTGCCCGTCGGGGGCAGCCCTGAAGCATGAGCGACATCGTCTTCGACATATTCGAGACGCCGTTCGGATGGGTGGGAGCCGTTGCGTCGAGCCGCGGGCTGCGCCGTACGACGCTCCCCCAGACGTCTCCGGACGAGTGCGTCGCCCTCCTGAACGGGCAGACCGAAGGGGCGGAGCAGGACCCTTACCGTTTCTCCGACCTGGCTGACCTGCTTTCCCGCTACTTCAAGGGGTCTGTCGTGGATTTTGCCAGCCAGCCGCTCGACGTGCGAGATGCTCCGGCATTCCAGCAGTCCGCGTGGTCCGCTTGCATGAAGATACCGTACGGGGAGACGCGACCGTACAAGTGGCTCGCCGCCCGCGCGGGGCGTCCCACCGCGTCCAGGGCCGCCGGACAGTCGATGGCCAGGAACAGGCTGCCGCTTGTCGTACCGTGCCACAGGGTGGTCGCAAGCGACGGTAGTCTACGCGGCTTCGGTAGAGGGGCTGCGCAGCTGGACCTCAAGCAGCGCCTGCTCGACTTGGAGGCCGGACGGCTACCCTGAACCGCCGACGAAAAGAGCGAGCCAGCAGAGTAACGCAGCGGGTATTCGAATCGGACTCAGAGAGTGACCCGTGGTACCGCCTCGAAGGCTCGACAACCAGGTACGAAGTTCCCCCGCAGCCAGATCGGGCAGACCCGACACTTGGCACACACGTACTTCAGCCCTATAATCGGGTTCGCACAATCGAGGATCGTAGTTCCGTCGGAAGCTGATGGACATCTACGCGAGAGAGATAGCGTTGATAGCGGCGGCTTACGCCCTCGGGTGTGTGTCGACCGGATACTACCTGGTCCGCCTCCGCAGCGGGGCCGACGTGCGCCGCATGGGGAGCGGCAATATCGGGGCGCGCAACGTCGGCAGGGTGCTCGGCAAGAAGGCACTAGCCATAACACTGGCGGGCGACACGGCGAAGGGCGCCATTCCGGTCGCAGCGGTGCGATTGCTGGACATGGAGCCGTGGGCGGTAGTGGCGGTCGTGTTAGCGGTCGTGGCGGGCCACCTGTGGCCCGCGCAGCTCCAATTCAGGGGCGGCAAGGGACTGGCGACGATGATGGGGGCCGTATTCGTCCTGGACTTCAGGCTGGTGCTCGCGGCATCCGCCGTAGTGGGCATCGCGTGGCTGGTCTCTCGGAACGCGACAGCCAGCGGGCTGGCCGCCGTGGCGCTCACGCCCCTCACCGCGCTCATCGCGGGGCACGCCCCGCTCACCGCAGCGGCCCTCGCCGTTCTAGCCGCAGTGATCATATTCGCCCATAGAGCGAATCTGCAGGCGATGTTCGCGGGCATACGGACCCCGTCAGGCGAGGGAGCATGACGAGCCAGGCAATGGCAGCGATAGCAGCGGAATGTGAGAATGGCCTCACCTTCAAGGTCGCCACCGAAGAGTGGGAGCTCGAGCAGGTCTTCGAGCTCAACTACGCGACCTTCGTCGAAGAGGTGCCGCAGCACGAGTGCAACTCGTCGAAGCGGCTGGTGGACCGGTTCCACGACGAGAACACGTACTTTATCTGCCTGAGGGGGAGTGAGCTGGCCGGGATGGTGGCGCTGCGCGACCGGCGACCATTCTCTCTGGACGAGAAGCTGGGCGGCATCGACCAGTACCTGCCTCCTGGCAGCTCGGTGTGCGAGATAAGGCTGCTGTCCGTCGAGAAAGAGCGGCGCAACGGGCGCGTAATCCAGGGCCTGCTGTCGCTCCTGGCGAGGCACTGCATCGAAGGCGGCTACGACATCGCCGTGATCTCTGGCAACGTGAGGCAGCAGAAGCTGTACCGCGGGCTGGGTTTCGTGCCGTTCGGGCCGAGGGTGGGTACGCCGGAAGCCGCGTTTCAGCCCATGTACCGCAGGCTGGAGAGCCTTGAGCAGGACTTCATGGGCCGGTTCCACCCGTCGGTCGAGCGAAACGGCGGACGGAAGGTCAACCTTATGCCGGGCCCTGTGGCAATAAGCCCGGACGTGCGGAGAGCCTTCGCGAGGCCCCCCGTATCCCACCGCTCGCCGGTCTTCATGGAGGACATGCAGCGCACGAAGCGGCGCCTCTGCGGGCTGGTGGACGCGCGCGCAGTCGAGATACTGCTCGGCTCCGGCACGATGGCCAACGACGCCATCGCGGCACAGCTTTCGCTGGAGGCCGGACGAGGGCTTGTCCTGAGCAACGGCGAGTTCGGAGAAAGGCTGCTTGATCACGCGGCGAGGATGGGCCTCGACTTCGACGCTATCGAGCAGGAGTGGGGCCGCCCATTCGACCCCGCAGAGCTCGGGGGAACCATGGGAGAGGGCGCCTACTCTTGGCTGTGGGCCGTCCACTGCGAGACGTCGACTGGGATGCTCAACGACATCGAGCAGATCAGGGAGATCTGCGCCCGGAGAGGCGTCAAGCTGGCCCTGGACTGCATCAGCTCCATAGGCACCCTGCCCGTCGACCTCTCCGGCGTATTCCTCGCGTCGGGGGTGAGCGGCAAGGGACTGGGCTCGTACCCAGGCCTGTCGATGGTGTTCTACAACCACGAGATCAAGCCCAGGCCGGACAGGCTCCCTCGTTACATGGACCTGGGGCTGCACGCGGCAAAGGGCGGCGTGCCATTCACGATGTCCTCCAACCTCGTATACGCGCTCGACGCCGCCCTCGACCGCTTCGACTCCGCAGGCGCCTTTCACGAGATCGAGGCGACGTCCGCGTGGCTCAGGGAGCGGCTGCGGGACCTCGGGTTTCGGATAGTCGCCGAGGACTCCGACGCGGCGCCAGCCGTAATCACCCTTGCCCTGCCGCCCCGCATGAGCTCCACGGACCTCGGGAACAGCCTCGAACAGGCCGGATTCTCCCTCAGCTATAACAGCGAGTACCTGCGCGCGCGCAACTGGATGCAGATATGCCTCATGGGCGACTTCTCCAGGAGCGACGTAGAGCCTCTGCTGGGCGCGATGGCGCACTTCGAGCTGGCATAGCCCCGCAACCGGCTAGAATCTTATGCCGCTATTGGCCCTGAACTCGGCTACGGCGTTCCTGATTCGCTCGTAGCCCGCGTGGTCGGTCACCACGTCACCGGGCCGCTCTACGCTGCGGGCCAGGAACCCGGGTTCGCGCACCGACTTGACGGGCCTGCGGCCGTCCTGGTACCGGATGTCGACGCTCCACCGTACGCCTCCCGACATGTTGGGCGGCGACACGTGGGGCACGTGCTGGTGCATCAGCAGCGCGTCCCCGACCTTCATGGGGACTACGAGGGGCGCCAGGTCGTCCAGCTCGGCCACGAATTCGCCCGGCTCCCACTGCTCCTCGTAGGGCGGCGTATGCTTGTGGCCGCCGGGCAGTACGTGGAGGCAGCCGTTCTCCTCGTTCACTGGCACCAGCGGAATCCAGAAGTTCGGCTCGGGCATCTGCGGCGCCGCGACTATGCGTGACATGAATCTCCCGCCCGCTCGGGAATCGGCGGCGCCGAGGCCGTACTGCTGCTGGACGTAGGTGATCCGCTTCGCAGCGTATGCCGTGTCCTCGTGCCAGCGGAAGTCGGCGACGCCATAGTTCGGGAGCTTGGGGCGGAGGCGGTGGCGGCCCTCGCAGTGCACCTCTGGGCCGATGATTCCCTCGACGATGTCCAGCAGCCTGGCATGGCTCAGAATGCCGAACAGCTCGGGTCCCATGAGAGCCGACCCAACGAGCGCGTCGTAAGCCTCTGCCGCGTCGTCGACGACCCTGCTAAACCTCGTCTCGAACCCCTCGTTGTCGTACGTCGACCGGATACGCTCCTCCGCATGGTAGGATCTGGCGACCCGGTCGACCGCCGCGTCGACTTCGTCGATCAGCGGCTGCAGCTCGGCGGGCTCGAACAGCCCTTCCAGCAGCACGTAGCCCAGGTCATCATACTGTCGTTTCTGCTCTGCCGTCAATCCAGCCATCTGTTTCTCCTCCAGGTTGCCCCGGTACGCCCCGAACGGACAGGAATGCACCGGCGGATTTCGGGGCGCTCCGCCCGTGACCATAATACTATGACATACTATCCCTGCGCCGGGGCTAGAAGCTCGACGCCGCAGGACTTCACGGCGTAGTCAGAACGAAATGACACAGGAATCTATGCCGCACGTCTCCGCAATACTCACTGCTGCCGGAGAATCGTCACGAATGGGCCGCCCCAAGGCCCTGCTGCCTTGGCGAGGTGTTGCCCTCGTCGAATACCAGGCCGCGAGCCTGCTGGCGGGGGGCGCGTCGGAGGTCGTGGTCGTACTTGGGCACGAGCACGAGGCCGTTGCACAGCACGTCGAGGGCGAGAGCGTGCGATACGTCGTCAATCCCCTCTATGCGCTCGGAAAGACGACGTCTATCAAGGCGGGGCTCCGCGAGCTGGGGTCCGAGGTCACTGACGTGATGCTCCTAGCGGTGGACCAGCCCCGCCCGCCGGAGATCGTCGCCCGCGTAGTGGATTCGCACATGCGGACCGGCGCTCTCATCACGTCTCCCAGGTACGGCGGCCGGGGGGGACACCCGCTGATATTCTCGGCTGCGCTCAGGGAGGATCTCGCGGCGATCACCGAGGAGGGTCAGGGCGTGCGCGCCGTCTTCAGGGCGCACGACGACGACGTGAACGAGGTCCACATCGACGACGCAGTGATACGGCTTGACCTGAACACGCCCGAGGACTACCGGCAGGCGAAGGCACGCTACGGCGCCTGAGCTACTGGGGCGAGGCCCCGCCAACCGGGCCGATACGGGCGTCGAACCAGCCCTTCATGCGCCGGAGGTACTCGACGCGCATCTTGGGATGGCCGCTCCTGAGGAATGAGTGGCTGCAGCCGGGGAACCGGACGAGCTCGACCTCCTTGCCAAGGCGCTTGAGGGAGACGAACATCTCCTCGCTCTGACCTATGGGGCACCGGTTGTCGTCCTCGCCGTGGAGGAGCAGGACGGGTGTATCGACGTTGGCCGCGTAGGTGAGGGGCGAGCGCTCCACGAAGGTATCGAAGGTGTCGGCCAGTGTTCCGCCCCACTGAGGCTCCCCAAAGCTCACGCCGATGTCGGACGTGCCGTACATGCTTACGAGGTCGACGACCGGCGCGCCAACGACCGCAGCGCGAAACCGGTCGGTGTGCCCTACGGCCCAGGCACTCATAAAGCCGCCGTAGCTGTAGCCGTGCATGCCGAGCCGCGCATCGTCCACGAAGCCCCGGTCGCACACCTCGTCCAGCGCGGCCATGATGTCCAGGTAGTCCTCGCCTCCCCAGTCCCCAATCACGGCCCTGGCGAACTCCAGTCCGTAGGTGGTCGAGCCCCTTGGATTGACGGCCAGCACCAGGTACCCGGACGTAGCCAGCACGTGATGCGTGGAGTCGAAGGAGTCCTGGAAGCGCCCGTGCGGGCCTCCGTGAACGTCGACGACCAGCGGGTAGCTTTGCGACTCGTCGAAGTCCGGGGGGACGACCAGCCTCGACTCTATCTCCATGCCGCCGCGCCGGATCGAGAATTTGCGCATCAGGCCCGTGGGGTGGTCGGCGAAGTATTCGTCGTTGGAGCAGGTGAGCCGTCTCTGAGAGCCCTCGCGCAGGTCCACGAGATGGAGGTCGCCGGCCGAATCGGGCGGCGTCGAGCGCACCGCAGCCAGCCGGGCCTCCGCGTCCAACGTGAGCGAGATCGATTGGGCGCCGCCGCCCGCCAGCGTCCTCAGGGGCCCTCCGGCGGCCTGGACCTCGCACACATAGGACTCGCCGCGATGATCTGCCAGGAACACGATCCTGTCGTCGCGGGTCCACCTGAGCTCCGGCGCCGGGAGCACCGGCGTATGGCCGCCGTCGGTCAGCCTGCGGGCAGCGCCGCCTCCTTCCGCAACGTAGAGGGCGGACTGCCTTGGGTCGCCCAGCACGGGGTCGTCCGTGCCCACTATGGCGAGCCTCTCGCCATCGGGCGCCCATGCCACTGCGCCCGACAGGGGATTCTGGCTGAAGCAGGACACTTCGGGCGCCCATCGCTCCGGCGCGCCCCCGTCTTCGGAAACGACGAACACACCGGCCATCCAGGAGATGTCGCGGCCTTCGACGGAGTCCGATACGAAAGCAATGCGAGTGCCGTCGGGAGACCAGGCAGGGGCGGCTGCGTCGCCCTCTCCGCATGTCACCTGGCGGACGGCGCCGGAAGCCTCGTCGACCACGAAGACGTGGCGGAATACGTCGCCCCGCCAGCCTCCGCCGTCGCTCCTGTAGCGGATGCGTCTCACAACCTTCGTCTCCGGACCCACGTCCGGTCCGGCTTCGGACGAGGCATCGTCCCCCGGGGCCGCGTCGGAAACGAACGCAATGCGGCTTCCGTCCGGCGACCATGCGTGATCACCTACACCGCCCTTGACGTCGGTCAGACGCAGGGCCTCGCCGAATTCGACGGGGATGACCCAAAGCTGCTTGCGCCCACGCACATCCGGCCTTACGAAGGCGATCTGGCCTCCGTCTGGAGAGAATCGCGGCGCGGTGTCCGAGTGACCCCGCGTGAGGGCCCGGTGCTCCCCATTGGGCAGCAAAGCCATCGTGATCCGCGACCGCTCCTTCATCGACTCGCGGTCGATCACCGAGTTGGTGTACGCCAGCCATGTGCCGTCCGGCGAGATCGATGGTTCGCCGACCTTTACGAGCTCGTATACGTGTTCAGGCTCAATTGGATTCACAGCTTGCGCCTCCCTATCCGACATCGCCCAGCCCCTATTGTACGGCGTCGATGCTGGGATGACGCTCGTGCCAGGTCGTCAGCGATTGATACGCGCGGGCTGCCGCCAGCACGGAGTTTTCGTCGTAGGCGCGTCCCATGAACTGGATCCCTGTCGGCAGACCGTCTTCGGTGAAACCGTCCGGTACCGTGATGGCAGGCAGGCCCGCGACGTTGCCAATTGCGGAAACCGGCGCTCCGGTACTGCTGCGCCCCGGCCTGCTCTTATCGAACACCGCATCCGCAGGTGGGGCCGCGCTCGATACTGGGGCGACCATCGCGTCGTACGGCTCAAGTACCGCATCCATATCCCGTGCGATGAGGCCGCGAAGTCTCAGCGCCTTCAGGTACTCGGTCGCAAGCACGGCCCTCCCGGCGTAGGGGCCGAAGAGTCCGGACCGGTCGGTCAGCTCGGATGCCTTCCCCTCGTCGACAAAGTCCTCGAGGGCGCTGGCCGCCTCGGCGCTGATAATAGTGTATGCGACCGCCTCGTAGAGATAGTCAGGCAGCTGTACCTCGGTAATGTCGGCCACGTTGTCGAGCACGCCGAGCGCCGCGTCGAAGTTGTCGCGGGCGATTTCGTTGCAGTCGGCAGCCGCATCCTTCGGCACCGCAAGCTTCATACGACCACTAGGGAGGCCGGGGCCGTCGTAAAGGTAGCTGCGGCTCGTCGCTGTCGCATCGAGCGGGTCCGGTCCGGCGATGGCGTCGAGCACGATGCCGCAGTCGTCGGCAGTCAGGCAGAGCGGGCCCAGCTTGTCCAGGCTCCACGACAGGGCCATCGCGCCGTGCCTGCTCACCCTGCCGTACGTCGGCCTGAGCCCGGCCACGCCGCAGAACGCTCCCGGTATGAGGATCGAGCCCCACGTCTCCGAGCCGATTGCGAAAGGCGCCAGGCCCGCCGCGACCGCGGCGCCGGACCCGGACGACGAGCCCCCAGCCCACCGACTGGGGTCCCAGGGGTTCAGCCCCGGCCCGGTGAAGGATGCATTGGGTCTTACGTAGCCCATCCCGCCGGCAAGCTCGACCATAGCCAGCTTGGCTATCAACACCGCCCCTGCGTCTTTGAGCTTCCTTATGACGGTCGCGTCGTAGTCGAAGATCTGCTCACGTAGGGGCGCGGCTCCCCAGGTCGTCGGTATGCCCCTGGTGGCCAGCAAGTCCTTGGCCCCATACGGAATGCCGTGCAGAGGTCCCCGATACTCACCGCGCCGAATCTCTTCATCCGCGCGGCGCGCTTCACGAAGTGCATGGTCGCGCGTGACGGTAACCGTAGCATTGAACTGAGGCCCGAGCCTCTCCAGCCGGTCCAGGAACGTCTCGGCAAGCTCCACGGAGGAAATTCTGCCCGTTCGTACCAGCTCGGACAGCTCGCGTACGGGCCGGAAAACAAGGTCGGTCAATCGTCGCTGCTCTCGTTTCTGAAGGGGACGAAGACCGAGAAAGGCTCGACGCTGTTATCGAGCTTCACTGCCCTCAAGTCCTTACCGCTATCGACGATGCCCTCGATACGCTGCCTGACGTCGCCGAAGGCCGTCGGATCGATCGATTGGCCATACCGCTCCCTGACCAGCGCGAACCGGCGGTCCACCTCTGCCTGATCGATATCCTCTCCGTTCACGGCTCCTCCCTATCGGACGATCCGACGTCGAACATCTTCCTCACCTCGGGCTTGACCACCTTGCCCATTGCGTTCATCGGGAGCGAGCTTACCACACGCACGACCTGGGGCAGTTTGTACGGAGCGAGCTTGTCACGCGCCCAGTCTCGCAGCGACTCCCGTGTGAGGTCGTGGCCGTCGTCCATTACGACTGCTGCGGACACCGCCCTGCCCCAGTATGCGTCAGGCGTGCCCACGACCGCACAAGCGCGCACATGGGGATGCGCTGACAGCACCTGTTCGACCTCTTTGGCGGACACGTTTTCACCGCCCGTGATGATTATGTCCTGGGACGCACGGCCCCATATGCGATATCCGCCATCCTCCAGCGACGCGACGTCGCCCGAGCAGAACCAGCCGTCGTCCAAGAATGCATCCTTCGTGGCGTCAGGCCTTCGCCAGTACTCCCGAAAGACGCTCGGGCCGCGGACCTGGATCTCGCCCGGCCGGCCCTTCGCCGTCATTTCGCCGTGACGATGTAGGCCAGTCTCCTCGTCGAGGTCGAGGTCTACCAGCCTGACCTCCACGCCCGGCAGCGGCATCCCCACGTGCCCCGGGACGCGCTGACCCCTAAGCGGATTCGACAGCGCCATCCCGATCTCGGTCATGCCGTAGCGCTCCAGCAGTACGTGCCCCGTGATCTCCTTCCAACTTTGGAGGGTGTCGACCATAAGAGCGTCCGAGCCGGAGACCATGAGCCTGAGGCTGGAAGCGCCACGAGACATGGCGCTCCTCCGCCGGGCGTCCGCGGACTCCCACTCACGGATGAGGGCCTTGTAGGTAGTAGGGACCGCCATGAAGAGCGTCAGTGCGCCTCCGCCCAGCCGCTCCCAGACCCGCCGGGGGGCGAACGAAGGCTGGAGCTCGCATGTCGCCCCGGCCCAGAAGGCGCACGTCATGGCGTTGATGATGCCGTGGACGTGGTGGAGCGGAAGGACATTCAGGACGCGGTCGTCCGGAGTCCATCCCCAGGCATCGACGAGGGTCGTGACCTGGGCCTGGATATTGGCGTGGGTTGTCACGACACCCTTGGGACGCCCGGTCGACCCGCTTGTGTAAAGGACCATCGCGGCCCTGTCTACACCGACATTCGGAAGACCCTGCTCTACGACCGAGTCTTCGAGAAGCTCCGCGGTAAGGATGAACCGCAGCCCGCGAGCCTCGGCTATCGGCCGAAGCCTCTCCGCGAATCGAGGATGGGCCACGACCGTGGACGCATCGGCGTCGTCGACCGTGTATTCGAGCTCGGCATCGGGATGCGATACGGCGAACGGGACCGCTACTCCACCCGCCCTCCAGATGCCCCACTGCGCGGCCACGTACTGGAAACCGGGCGGCGCGAGAAAGGCGACCCGCGCCTCACCAAGGTCGAAGCTGCCCTCGAGCAGTACTGACGCGGCGCGGGCGGAACTCTCCAGGAGAGCGCGGTACGAGTAGGCCCCCGTGTCGTCGACCACGGCGGTGCGGTCGCCATGGAGTGCTGCTCGCCCGATTAGCGGGATGGCCGTCTTCTCGCCCACGGGCGACATTCTACCAGACAGCGCCAGCAGTACAGTGGGCCGCAGAGGACGGCGGCCCCGGTGATACAATGGCCGCATGTCAATCGACGAAGTGGTCATAGCCGCGCAGAATCACATGCGCAGCCGTGGAGTGGGCGGTTGGCTCCTGTACGACTACCGCGGCATGAACCCGATATTCTGGGAGACGGTGGGCCCGGTTTCGAACGTCACCCGTCCCTGCTGGCTGTGGATTCCGGCAGAGGGCGAGCCCCACCTCCTCGTGGCGTACGTAGACCAGGGAAGGTTCGTCCATCTCGGAGTCGCGACGACGCTGTACTCCGGGCGGGAGGAGATGGTATCCCGCCTGCGGGCGCTGATCGGCGGGGCGGGCCGGGTGGCGATGGAGTATTCGCCCGTGGGCGAGCTTCCACGCATCTCCAGGGTGGACGCCGGTACTGTGGAGCTCGTTCGAAGCCTGGGCGTGGATGTCGTCTCGTCGGCGGACACGGTGCAGTACGCGGCCCAACGCTGGACGAGCGACCAGCTCGCCAGCCACCAGGCTGCCGCCGACACGCTGGGGATCATCGTGCGGCAGGCATTCGACCACATCGGCGACAACCTCTCCCGGGGCATCACCGAGCTCGATGTGGCCGAGTTCATAAACGCCCGGTTCGTGGACGAGGGCCTGGAGGTCACCGACGGGCCCGTCGTCGCAGTCAACGAGCATTCGTCCGACCCGCACTTCGACCCCACACCTGACTCCGCGGCCACGATCCGGCAGGGCGACTGGGTGCTGATCGACCTGTGGAGCCGGCTGCCGGGCCCGGACTCGATGTTCGCGGACATCACGTGGACCGCGTTCGTCGGCGACGAGGCGCCGGAGCGCCACCAGTCGGTATTCGACGCGGTGATCGGCGCGCGAGACGCGGCATTGGGCGAGATCGAGGCTGCCTTCCGGGAGGGCCGCACCCTTCAGGGCTGGCAGCTGGACAGGGCCGCCCGCGACTTCATCGAGGCGGCGGGCTTCGGAGGCTACTTCAACCACAGGCTGGGCCACAGCCTGGGCAGGGAGGTGCACGGCAACGCCGTCAACCTGGACAGCTGGGAGACGCGCGACACCCGCGAGATAGTCCCGGGTATCGCGGTCACCATCGAGCCCGGGATATACCTTCCCGACTTCGGCGTGCGCTCCGAGATAGACGTATACATCTCCGAGCGCGGCCCCAAGGTTACGACGCCGGTCCAGCGAGAGGTGGTGCTGATACGCGGTCCCCGAGGCTAGCCGGCCTCGTCCTAGGCCCGCTTACTTCAGGCCCGAGGGCCTACCGTCCGAGCCGTCGTCTACGTAGCGGTACTTGCCGTCGATCACGGTGCCGTCCGCGTCCGGTTTGCCGTCCTGATCTTCATCGTCCGGGCGCGCGCCCCGAATATGCTCCTTGAGCACTTTTTCGGGGGCCGCGACAAGGAACAGCAGGACTCCGAGCACGATGGCGAGCAGGTCGTCGATGCGGCCCAGCGCTGGTATCATGTCGTGCACGATGTCGAATGGGGAGATGAGGTAGACCAGGGACACGACGGGAATCAGCTTGGTCTTGAGCGGGACCCGGCGGTCCAGCATGAGCCTGAACATCAGGCGCGGGATGCCTGTCATGTTCAACAGCATGAGCGCGAGCCTCACCATGTCGACGACCTCCCTACCCGCAATTATAGCGCACCCAGGAGCATGAGGCGCCCGAATTGATATACGTCCTGCACGGAGACGACGAATTCACGATGGGAGAGCACGTCGCCTCGATGAAGGAGCAGGTCGGCGTGCCCGATCTGCGGGACGTGAACATTACCGAGATCGACGGCCGCAGCGCAGCGCTGGACGAGCTGATCGCTATATGCAGCACCGTTCCGTTCCTGGCCGAAAAGCGGTTGGTGATCGTGAGAGGGCTGCTCTCCCGGTTCGAGTCTGGACGGCGGGGCAGGCAGCCGGCGCAGCCGAGGCCCAAGCTGGGGGAGTGGGACGGCCTGGCGGACAGGCTCAGGGACCTTCCCCCAACCACCGACCTTGTGTTCATGGACGGCGCCGTCGCGTCGTCGAACCCGCTGTTCAGGGCTCTGGGCAAGGTAGCCAAGTCACAGCGATTCGCCCTGCCGAACCAGCGGCAGGTCAGCAGGTGGATCAGCGACCGGGCGCAAGAGTCGGGCATCCCAATTGAGCCGCGCGCCATCGCCGCCATCGCCGAGTCCGTTGGCAACGATCTCAGGGTAATCGTCAGTGAGCTCGAAAAGCTGAGTCTCTACCGCTCCGGCGAGACGATCCGCCACGAGGACGTGGCGGATCTCGTCTCGTACGCGCGGGACGCAAACATTTTCGCAGCGGTAGACGCAATCCTCGAAGGGCGGTCGGGCACGGCCATTCGCATGGTCCACGGGCTCCTGCAGGGAGGCGCTTCTCCCACCTACCTGCTGATCATGCTCGCGCGGCAGGTCAGGCTGCTCATCCTCGCCAAGGAGCTGAAGGCGGAGGGGGTGCCCGGCGCCGATCTGGGCTCGAGGCTAGGGCTGTCCGGGTATCCGCTCCGCAAGACCCTGAACCAGGAGAGCGCGTTCACGTCGTCCCGCCTGATCGAGACGCACCGCAGGCTGTTGGAGGCCGACCTCAGGATGAAGTCCACCGGCGCCGACACCGGGCTGATCATCGATATATTGGTTGCGCAACTGTCCTCTGCGTAGGGGCCCCTGCGCTCAGGCGGTGCAAGTTGGCTGTCACATGGCGCTTGGTTGCCAGGGAGCGGATGCCTACCCGAGTCAGGGCAAGGAGCGCACCCTTCACACCAATGGCTGACGGGGGCGCAGCGTCATGACCGCTGCTGAGTCAGCTGACGTGGACGTTCTCCTGTGCGTAGTCGTAGAGGCGCCCGTTGTCGCTGCCCGAGATCGCGAGCGTGATGACCATCGGAGGCGCGACCCTGCCAACGAACATGCCGGCTATCAGCAGGAGCTTGCCGGGTATCGAGATGTCCGCTGTTGACCCGGTGCTGAACCCGACTGTCCCGAAGGCCGACACAGCCTCGAATAGCAGGTCCAGGAACCCGTGCCCGCTCTCCGTAAACGTAAGGGCGAACGTCAGCAGAGATGCCCCCATGAACGACAGGAGTGCCAGCGCAAAGGCCCACTGGACCTGGTTCAGCGGCACCCTCCTGCCAAAAGCCGTCGCGTCGGAGCTGCCGCGCACGGATGCCGCTATGGCGATCACGATCAGTGCGAACGAGTTCACCTTGATTCCACCGGCAACGGACGCGGAAGCTCCGCCGATGAACATCAGCACGGTGTAGAAGGCAGTCGTCTCGTCAGTGGCCTTGCCAAAATCTATGGTGGAGAAGCCCGAAGTACGGTTGATGGACTGGAATGCAGAAGTGATGACCCTGTCGAGTATGGATGCATTTCGCAGCATTTCTTCGTTTCTGGACTCGAATACGAAGAAGACAAGGGCCCCTACCAGAAGCAGCCCAGCCGTGAATACGATTACCAGCTTGGAATTCAGGGTGAGCGCCGAGAATTGCCTCCGCCTCGCAATGTCGGCGATGACCCAGTAGCTGGCGCTGCCCAGCAGTATGAGCACGGCTACTGTCCCGACGACGGCCGGGTCCTCACGGAAGGCCGACAGGTTGGCGCTCCCCGATATCGAAGTGAAGCCGGCGTTATTGAACCCGGAAACCGCCTGGAAGAGCGAATGCCAGAACGCCTCTCCAGGGGGGTATATGAACAGGAACCTGGCAAGAAGCGCTGCAAACCCGACGACCTGGACGACCACAGCCCAGATCACGATCCTGACCGTGATGCTCGTAATGTTCGCGAAGACCGTCGTGCCTATGGTTTCGCGCATCACGAGGCGCTGACTGAGCGAGATCCGCTGCCCGGCGAAGACGAACAGGGCCGTGGCGATGGTCATGATGCCCAGCCCGCCCACGAACATGAGTGCCAGGATGACGATCTGGCCCTGACGGGTCCAGTAGGTCGCCGTCTCGACGGTGACCAGGCCCGTAACGGTGGCCGCGGAAGTTGCCGTGAACAGCGCATCCACAAAGAGGAGGGTGTCACCGTGGTGCGAGAAAGGCAAACCCAGGAGGAGCGTCCCCAATCCAACCAGGAGTCCGAACGTCCAGATGAGCACGAGCGAAGGTCGAGTCAGGTGTGACCTGAGGCGCCGTGCGACGCGCTCCGTTGGGAGCTCGATGCGCACGGGGAGCATCCTCTCCATGCGCGGGTGGCGGACTACCTTGTCAGCCGGTCTCGGAGCCCACGGCTCTTGTGTGTTCATGCAGTACGCCGGGCCGGTTGCCTCTCAGCCAGATCTGTCACAACACAATACCACGAGCCAGCGGCATCGAACACGAAGCCGACGACCTCTATAGGGAGACCGCGCGCGAAGTCCCCCAGCGTTGGCGGTGTGCCTCAGCGAGGGCAGAGAGACGCTCCCTGTAAGCGGGGCGCTGTATTGGGTCCGTGGTCATTATCAGCGCGTCCTCGCGATTGTTGGAGTAGTACGCCTTCCTGAGACCTCGCTCCGTGAACCCATACTTGCTGTAGAGGTTGATGGCAGTGCTGTTGGAGGGCCTCACTTCGAGGGTCACTACCGCCGCACGCCGAGCCAGGGCCTGTTCGATTGCGGACATCAGGAGAAGCTCGCCTATTCCACAACCTCGATACTCTGTACCGACGCCCACGGATACGACGTGGGCCTCGTCCACCATGTACCAGAGCCCAATGAAGCCAGCGATGGCCCCCTCGCTCTCGGGGCTCTCGCTCAATATGCTCCGCGCCAGCCGTGCGAGACCGGCAACGCGCCCACGCATGTCGACTGGAGCACGGTCGGAAGCCGGAGGCCCGGGCTGCCCGCAGTCCTCCAGGGCGACGAGATAGCTCGCGTTGCGCTTCGCCAGCTCACGCCTGAAGGGTGTTGGAGGGAACAGGGTGGGAAATGCCTGCCGCTCTATCTCGGCCACCTGGCGGACGTCGGCGTGGGCCATGGGCCTCACAGAGAAGGCCATTGCCGGCGCCGCGAGTCTCTCGGTAGCTTTCATGACGATGGGAGCTAACGATTTCCGTCCAGAGTCGTTATATAATGCAGGATGAGCGCTATAACCGCCAATATAGGGCTGGCCGCAGTAATCCCGGCGAGGACGACAATCATGCAGGGCGAGACAGCACACGCCCAGCCCGATGCCCTTGAACAATTGATCCGCAGGGCCCAAAGTGGCGACGCATCCGCCTTCGGGCGCCTGTACGAGCACTTCTACGACAAGATATTCCGCTACGTGATGTTCAAGACCGGCGACCGCATCGACGCCGAGGACATAACGACTGACGTCTTCCTACGTATGCTGGAATCCATCGGCTCGTTCAAGTTCCAGGGCTACCCGTTCTCGTCCTGGCTCTTCCGCATTGCGCATAATCTGATCGTCGACCACTTCCGCAGAAAGTCACGCCGGCAGTCGGAGCCCCTCGAAGAAGCCACGGCCGTCGCAGGGGGCTCGTCGAGCGACATGGACCACAAGATCGATGTCGACCTGTCGGTAGCCGAGGTCTACGAGGCCATGACCGAGCTTACCGATCTCCAGCGCGAGGTCATGTCCTTGCGCTTCGCCGCGGGCCTGTCGGTCAGGGAGACAGCCGAGGCGGTGGGCAGGAAGGAAAACGCAGTCAAGGCCTTGCAGCACGCTGCAGTCAAGAAGCTGCGAGCAGCGCTGAACGTTCCGGCGAAAGGGGCCTTCGAGCCCACATCCCCGAGGGCACGCAACCGATGACTACCCCAGACGAGCACCTGGCCTACATCCTGGACCGATGCATTGAGCGCATCGCCTCGGGCGAGAGCGTCTCGTCCTGCCTCGCGTCCTACCCGGACGACCGGGAAGAGCTGGAGCCCCTGCTGAGGGTCGCCTCAGCCACGGTGAAGGCCGTATCCGCGGTGGAGCCCAGCCAGGTGGCGAAGGCCCGCGGGCTCCGAATGCTGAATGACGCCGTAGCCGAGCGCGGTGCCAAGAGGCGATCCTTCTTCGGATGGCTGGCCGCGTGGCGGCCGCCGGCTGCAAGGACCCTGGTCGCCAAGCCGCTCCTGGCCGGAGTAGCGGTGCTGCTCGTGGCGTCGGGGCTGGCATTCGGCGCCGACCGTGCCGCGGCCGACAGCGTGCCGGGCGACGCCCTCTACTGGGTGAAGACGAGCCGCGAGAATCTCTCGCTGATGATGCCAAAGTCCGACTCGGCCAAGGCACAGGAGCACGCGCGCCTCGCAAAGGTCCGGAGCGACGAGGTGGGGCAGCTCTTCCGCATGGGCGACATACCGGGCGCCCAGAGGCACTCCGTCACCATCAGCATTCACCTGAGCCGGTCGGCAGAGCTGGTCGGCGTTACGATGTCCACTAATCCAATAGAGATGCCCGCCCGCATGGGCCCGACCGCCCACGACAGCGAGATCGCACAGCTCAAGCTGCTGCTGGCCCGCGACTGGCAGTACACGAAGTCCGTGCTGGAACAGCAGATCAGTCAGCTGCCTCCAGACCAGCAGTCCGCCCTTAGGGACACGTTGCGCCGGCAGGACCTGAACTACCGCATGATCATCACCATGCTCGACCTGACGGGCGCCCCCGGTTGGCCGCCCTTCTGGATCACCGAGCCCCCCAGGGGCCGCCAACAGTAGCAGGACCTGCCCTGGCAGACACGCTCCTCTGGCTCCCCTCGTTGACGCCGGCCTCCACGGTCGTATAGATTCTCAAAGACAGCACAGCCCCCGCGACTCAGATCTCGGGCGCTGAATGGAGGACTGCCGTGAAGCTCCTGGTTGTAACAGGTGGACAGCATCCCTACGCGGAGAGTACGCCGGTATTGGAGAGCTTCCTGGTGGAGGCCGGACACCAGGTGGACGTGACGGAGGAGACCAAGATTCTGGCCTCGAGCGAGCTCTCGGAGTACGACGTGCTCGTCTTCAACACACTGCGCCGGAACGAGACCACGTTGGCCGAGGGCGAGCGTACCGGAATGACCCAGTTCATCGGCGGCGGGGGCGCCTTTGTATGTATACACATATCCGGAGCCCCTGCAGACGCCTGGCCGGAGTATCACGACGTTACGGGCGGGGGTTGGGTATTCGGCCAGAGCACCCACCCACCCTACGGACAGTTCCGGGTGACGATGTCGGATCCGGACCATCCCTGCGCCGATGGCATCGAGGACTTCGTAACCAACGACGAGCTGTACACCAAGCTGGGCTGGCGCGAGGGCAATCACGTATTCCTCACCGCGGACCTCGACGGCGTGGCCCAGCCGATGGCGTGGACCCGCTCGTACGGCAACGGCAAGGTCTTCGCCACTACTCTCGGCCACAACGGGTTGAGCTTCCAGACGCCCCAGTTCCAGCGCCTCGTGCTGAACGGCGTGGACTGGGCGAACGGCTGAGCGATCGGGCCCAGGCCCGTCCTTCCGAATCGGACCGGCCTGCCATTCGTTACGGTCGATGCGGGAGGAGGATGGCCTTGTGCAGGAGCATCAAGACGCTGAGGCGCACCGGTGCGCCGGCGGAGCCGGATGAGATAGAGGCCGCGGCTCTACAGTTCGTCAGGAAGATCAGCGGGTACAGACGCCCATCGACCGCCAATAGAGTTGCATTCGATTCGGCGGTCGCGGAGATAGCTGAATCGTCGAGCAGGCTACTCTCGTCCCTGAGGCACGGAGCCCGGGCGAAGTCCGGCTAGGCCCCGCCTCCCCCCGACCGGCTGTGGGACGCCGTCAAGCGGGGGACGCCTGTGCGGAGCTCTGGGCCCGCGCCTTTGGCAGCGTGAAGCGGAAGGTGCTGCCGCGGTGGACCCTGCTCTCCACCCAGATGCGCCCGCCGTGGGCCTCGACGATCCCCTTCGCAATGCTTAGGCCCAGGCCGGCGCCGCCCGACTCGCGGGATCTCGACGCGTCGACCCTGTAGGACCGCTCGAACACCCTCTCCAGGTCGCCGTACGGTATGCCCTCACCCGTGTCCTCGACCTCGACGTGCACCTCTTCCCCCAAGTCGCGGGCCCGGATGTGGATGGAGCCGTCGGGCGGCGTGTGCCTGATCGCGTTCTGGACGAGGTTGTAGATTACGCGCTGGACGCGCTGCGTGTCCATGGTCACCGGGGAAAGCTCCGCGTCCATTGCTCCCTCGAGACTCAGCCTGTGGGAAAGGGCCTGGGCGGACATGCTCTCGAGGGTGTCCGAAATAAGGTCCTGTAGGAGGGCCGTCTCCAGGTGAAGCTCCAGGGCCCCCGACGTGATCTGTGACAGCTCGAACAGATCGTCGACGAGACGGCTGAGACGATCGACCTCGGACATACTCGTCGCCAGGTAGCGCCGCACCGTCTCAGGGTCGGATACTACGCCGTCGTACATGCTCTCGATCATCGCCCTTACGGAGGAGAGCGGCGTCCTCAGGTCGTGGGATACCGACGATATGAGCTCCCGCCTCGCCACCTCGAGGTCTCTCTCCCTGGCGATGCCGGACTCGAGCTTCTCGACCATCGCGTTGAAGGCCCTCGCGAGGTCGCCGATCTCGTCTCTCGACTCTATCCTGACTCTCGCGCGGAGGTCGCCATCGCTCATGCGCTCGGCTGCCCTCGCCAAGCCGCGAATCGACCTGGCCGTGGGCTCCGAGAGGGCAAATGCCACGAATACCGATATGCCTACGGAGAAGCCCAGGAGCCCGGCGAGCAGCCACAGGTCATGGAACGACAAGAACATCAGGGCCGCAGTCACGGCCACGTTGAACAGGACCAGGAGCGCGGTCATGGCGGGGACCAAGGCAAGCCGGGTCCGCATTGATTTGGCCCATCGCGGCAGGCCGTACCGGGCGGCGGCGAGCCCCAGCAGGATGGAAGCGCCTCCCGAAAGCGATAGGAATGTCGCGAGGGCCAGTAGGTCGCCAGCGGGCGGGCGGAGGGCCAGTGCGGTCAGTGCGACCACCAGCGCAATCATCGCCAGCAGCACTACAAGTCCTAGTCCCAGCATGTTGGATGTCGAATTCATCGCGGGACTAGCCGTCGAACTTGTACCCCACGCCCCACACGGTCTTGACGTAGCGTGGCTTTACGGGGTCGACCTCGACCTTCTCGCGCAGCCTCCTGATGTGGACGGTCACCGTGCTGGTGTCTCCGGCGTACGTGTAGTCCCACGCCTGGTCCATGAGCTGCTCGCGGGAGAATACCATGCCGGCATTGGAGGCCAGGAAGAACAGCAGGTCGAACTCCTTGCCGGTGAGATGGACCTCCTCACCGGAGCGGGTCACCACGCGCGTCTGCGGGTTGATCGTCAGATTGTCGAAGCGCACTGTCCCGCCCGACCCGATGGTCGGGCCGGTGGAGGCACGACGCAGAACCGACTTGACACGGGCCACGAGCTCTCGAGGGCTGAAGGGCTTCGCCACGTAGTCGTCGGCCCCAAGCTCCAGGCCGACTATGCGGTCGGTAGGGTCACCCCGCGCCGTGAGCATGATTATCGGCACCTCGCTGTCCCGCTGGAGACGCCGGCAGACCTCCAGGCCGTCAAGCTTGGGCAGCATCAGGTCGAGGACGATCAGGTCCGGGGCCCACTCCTGGGCAAGCCGCAGCGCCTCCTCGCCGTCCGACGCGGCCGTAACGTCGTACCCCTCCAGCCGGAGATACTTCTCGACGACCTCGGTGACGACCCTTTCGTCGTCGACTACCAGGACGCGAGCCATCTCACCCTCCCCGGACCCTCTCGCAGTATCCCCCACACGGTCGGCAATAGTGTACATTATCCGCATCTCCTGCCAGATTCGCAGGGTCACGCTACCGGCATCGACTTGCCTCACGATTGCGAACCTTACAAAACGCTTACAGGCGCCCGATGACGTGGGCCTTTAGTTCCGTTAGGAAAAAGCAACACTATTCATGGAAAAAGTAACATTTGGAGGCTACGATGGCTTGGTAGGGCTCTGGCTGCACCGCTCGGGACATTCTGATGTATGGAGAGCGAGAAATGAGACTACGAATCATACCAAGGCTTGCCCTGACCATCATGATGGCGATGTTTGCCCTGATCGCTGCAGGTTGCGGGTCCGGAAGTGAGGGCGAAACAGACGACCAGGCCGTTTCCGCGGTCTCCCAACCCCCGGCGCCGACTGCAGCGCCAACCGCCCCCGCCCCCACACCAACCGTGACCGTCGCAAAGGACACGACGCAGGCGACAGAGGTCGTCGAGATGAACTCCAAGTGGACCAGGTACATGGACCCTGGCGTCCGGCCGGCTCCTGAGCTGGCCGGCATCACCGGCTGGCACAACACGGGTCCCTTCACACTGGAAGAGAAGCGCGGCCAGGTGGTGATGATCAAGTTCTGGACGTTCGCCTGCTACAACTGCGTCAACACCATGCCCTACGTGAACGCCTGGCACGACAAGTACGCGGACGACGGGCTGGTTATCGTCGGCGTCCACTACCCGGAGTTCGAGTTCGAGCGGGATCTCGATGCCGTGATAATATCCGCGACCGAACGAGGCCTCGAGTACCCCATCGCCCAGGACAACGATGGCGAGACGTGGCGCGCGTACAGCAACCGCTACTGGCCCACCATGTACCTGATCGACAAGGGCGGCAACATACGCTACACCCACATCGGCGAGGGCGCATACGAGGAGACCGAGCGCAAGATCCAGCAGCTGCTCGACGAGCCGGGTCCCACCTAGGCGCCACCACCAATTGGACGTGGTAGTCCACTTCTCATCTCTTCAAACAATCTTGATATTCGTCCGGTAAGCTGGAGTAAATCAACCGGTAGGTCCGGACACTCAGGAGGTGCAGATGAGGAAGAGATGGGTAATAGTTTCGGTGGTCATGGCGGCGCTGGCGATCGCGATAACAGGGGGTGCAATCATGGCGCAGGACGAGGATGAGGACAGCTCGAAGACCTTCGCGGGCCGAGTCGCCGAGATCCTCGGCCTCGAGGAGGAGGACACCGTCGCCGACGCCATGAAGCAGGCCAAGGAGGACATGCGCGACGAGGCCGTGAAGGCCAAGCTCGACGCCCTCGTAGAAGCCGGAGAGATGACGCAGGAAGACGCCGACGCGTACCTCGAGTGGCTGGAATCGAGGCCCGACGTGGACTTCAAGGGCGGCTTCGGCCGAGGATCCCACGGCAAGAGGGGCTTCGGCCGGAATCACGGCTGGGGCAGGTTCAAGTCAACATCCACCACGACAGACACATCCGGCGCATAGACCTGTAGCGGGTAGCGCCACCTACAGAGAGGCCCCGCCGGAGCGGGGCCTCTCGCTTTATCGGCAAGATGTCAGGTTCTAAAGGCCGCGCGCACCTGCTCGATCTGGGCCGCGTGCTCCGCCAGGTGGCCGATGATGTACCTCTCGATGACTCCCCGCCCGGTGAGCGACCCCGTGGCGTCGCTGGCATCCAGACCGGCGTCACCCATATCCTGAAGGATGCCGAGCGCCTCAGCGCCCGCTGCTGCGAGCCGCTCACGGACTGTGCCTGCGTCGTCGCTCGCATGCAATTCGATCTCTGCCGTGCGCCTCTCTGCCTCCTCCGACGTCCTGCCCACCTCGGACGCAGTCCCTATGCTCGCGGCCTTCTCAGCCCACAGGGGCTGCATCTCGATGACGTGGGCGCATATCTCGGCTACGGTCCACTCCCCCTCGGACGGCGGCGTGTGCAACTCCATCTCCGTGATGCCGTCGAGCGCGTCCATAAGCGCGCTCTGGGCAGCCTCGAGTCGCGTTGTCATGCCTTCGACACCAGTCATCGGCTTTCGCTCCTTCCAGTGTGTGCGGTCGATTACGCTGCCAAGAATACCAGAACGCGCCTTGGCAGCCCTGATGTTGACGGGCTCCCGGCCACCCCTTAGTATGCTTTGGCGGGCCGCAGCGCTCGCGCTCGCCCGAACGAGACTTGCCAGGAGTAGCCATGAGAAGCAGGGCAGCCATCCAGGTCGGCGTCGATCAGCCCCTGGTCGTCGTCGAGTTGGAAGTCCCGGACCCGCAGCCTCACCAAGCCACAGTCAAGCTCCTCTCCAGCGGCGTCTGCCACTCCCAGATCCACCAGATGCACAACGCCGAGCAGGACCGCCCCATGGTCTTCGGGCACGAGGGCGTGGGCATCGTCACGAACGTGGGCAGGGACGTGACGCACCTGCGCGAGGGGGACCACGCCATAGTCACCTGGGTCCCGAGGACGCCGATTCGCGGGCGCCCCACACCTGCTACCTGCGGCGCAACGTACCGCGAGGAGCTGGTCCACGGACTAGTCTACACCTGGGCCGAGGACGCGCTGGTCAAGGCCGACTATGTCGTACCGATCTCGAAGGACTACCCAACCGACGTTACCTGCATCGTCGGGTGCGCGGTGCTGACCGGCGCTGGAGCGGTGCTCAATACCGCGCGTGTCCGCCCCGCCGATTCGGTCGCCGTGTTCGGGGCCGGGGGTGTCGGTCTCTCGGCCATAAAGATGGCATCGATCCTCGAGGCGTACCCGATCATCGCGGTCGACATCGCGGATGACAAGCTGGACTTCGCCAGGGAATTCGGCGCAACCCATACGGTCAACGCCTCTGAGACCGACCCCGTGGAGGCCGTAGCGGAGATCAGCGGCGGCGGAGTCGACTACGCCTTCGACGCCATAGGGCTGCGCTTGACCACCGAGCAGATACTGCCGTCGACCAGGGGCGGCGGGCCCGGCGCCGACAACCACGGCGGAATGGCCGTACTGATCGGGATGCCGGGCAAGGAGCTGACCGTCGACCCTGCCCACTTCATGTTTCACCAGCGCCAGTACCGCGGCAGCCTGGGAGCGACGTACCCGGACAAGGACTTCGAGATGTTCCTGCGCTGGCACCAGGAGGGCAAATTCCCCCTCGGCAGGATGGTCACCCGCCGGTACAGCCTCGACGACATCAACGAGGCCTGCGACGACCTGGAGACTGGGCAGATCCTGGGCCGCGCTATCATCGAGTACTAGGCCCCGACGCCCAAGGACGCCATGTCGAAGCGCCCAGTCACAGCAGTACTCGTCGGGGCCGGCAACCGAGGCATGGGCTACAGCGCCTACGCCCTCCGCAACCCGGACGAGCTCAGAATCGTCGGCGTGGCCGAGCCCTCGGACCGGCGGCGCGCGATCGCAGCCGAGACCTTCGACATCCCTCCCGAAATGTGCTTCGGGTCAGCCGAGGAGCTGGCACAGCGCCAGCAGATGGCCGACGCGGTCATCAACGGCACCATGGAGATGGAGCACGTCTCCACCGCGATACCTCTCATGGCCGCCGGCTACGACATGCTGCTGGAGAAGCCGTTCGCCACGTCGGAGGCGGATATGTGGAGCCTCGTCCGCGCCAGCCGCGAGCACAGGCGGAAGCTGATGATCTGCCACGTGCTCAGGTACGCCCCTTTCTATCGGGCCATAAAAGAGCGGGTCGCGGCTGGCCAGGTGGGCGAGGTCATCAATATCCAGACCAACGAGCACGTCAGCTACCACCATATGGCAGTGGCCTTCGTCCGGGGCAAGTGGAAGAGCCAGGCCGAGACCGGCTCGTCCTTCCTGATGGCAAAGTGCTGCCATGACCTGGACCTGATCATGTGGATGAAGAGCGGAGTGAAGCCGACCGCCGTTTCGAGCTTCGGGGCGAACAACCAGTTCCGACCGGACAGGGCGCCGGAGGGCGCGGGCACTCGATGCCTCGTGGACTGCGAGATCGAGACCGACTGCTCCTATTCAGCCAGGAAGCACTACCTGGACAACCCGGACCGGTGGAGCTTCTACGTCTGGAAGGCCCTCGACCACCCGGACCCGACCTGGGAGGAGCGGGTCGAGCTGCTCAACACGACCGACTATGGCCGCTGCGTTTGGCGCTCGGACAACGACCTGGTCGACCACCAGTCCGTGGCCATCGAGTTCGAGGACGGGGCCACTGCGACCCACAACATGGTCGGCGGAACAGCGCGCCCCACCAGGACGATACACATCCTCGGGACGACGGGCGAGATCCTCGGCGTGTTCGAGGACAGCCGGTTCGTCGTGAGAGGGCTGGACCCTCGCCCGGGCCGCGAGTACTCGGAGGAGGTCGTGGATCTGCGCGTAACGGGCGACATGCACGGGGCCCGCGGGGGGCACGGCGGGGGAGACCAGAGGCTTGTCGGCGACTTCGTCAGGTTCGTCGGCGGCGAGCCTCCGTCGATCTCGTGCACCACCATAGAGGACTCGATCAGCGGACACCTGGTGGGCTTCCGCGCCGACAGGGCCATGATCGAGCGCAGGGTCGTCGACATCGACTACACCGAGTGATAACCGGGCCAGACCCCAAGGAGCATCCTCGCATGAAAGCGTCACAACGTTGACAAGTCTGAATAGTCCGACGTATCGTGTGATTTCAGCGTAGGAAGTTGCACGTTGGCATACTGGGTCTGTTTCGCAATGAGCGGGAAGCTATGTTGGTAGCTAGGCATTTGGCAGGTAGGTTGACTACTAACTGTGGTGATTGCAGACCTAATTCAGCCAGAGATCCCGTCAAGGCACCCTGCTACTGTGAGCAGTGTAAGCCCCAAGAGTGGAGGCAGTCTGATGAAATTATCAGACCGAGTCGAGAAACTGGAGAAGGATGTAGAGGATATCCATGAGGATATCAATGAGGCTTGGACTGACTTGCACGGGGACATGAAAGAGGGCTTCAAAGAGATTCGTGAGAGCATAGATAATAAGCTAGGCGGAATTCGAGATGACTTGAGTGTGATGAAGGGTGCTCACGCTAGGACGGAAACGCTACGTGACTCAAGTCTTCTTGCTGATCGGCTGGGCTATCAGCTAATCTCGCCGGTCCAACGCGAGGTCTTGATCGGCTTTGGCAATTTGGCGAAAGATCAGGGCCGGTGCGAGGGAGATGTAGAGAGTTTCAAGAGAATCGATGCAGTCTTACTAGTTCAAGACAGTTCGGGGAATCCACACTATCTCGTAGTTGAGGCGTCTTATACAGTTCAGGAGGGAGACGTAGAGCGGGTAATCAGAAACGCTCAGTATTTAGAAGACCATACCGGCATTAAGTCTGTGCCGGTAGTGGCGGGCAAGCAAGGAATGGTGGATGCCCTCGAGCTTGCTGCTGAGAATGGAGTTGAGTGGTATCAGTTGACTAATAGAGACCTCCAGCCAGATTGAGTATATACGTAGGTTCAGGTTACTTTCTTATTCGATTCCCTGTCTTGACCGGATTTACGCGAGTCCCTGCCTAGATTAGAACTGATCTAGGATCGCGATTAAACCCTGTTCCGAACATCGCCGAGTGTTATTCTCGTATATCAGCATCACTCGAAATCGGCCAGCCCCCGAAGGTAGTCGGCGGTCTTGCTGACGAACTCCTCGGGCGGGGTCGGCGGCGTGGCCGACTGGTGCAGGGTAACGAAGCCCTCGTACCCGATCTCCTTCAGAGCCCTCATTATGCAGGGGAAGTCGACGCCCTCCCCTCCCCACATCGTAACCTGGTCGAACCGCACCTCTCCCCTGCACCAAGTGTGGGCCACGCTCTCGCCGTCCGCAGACTCCCTCAGGTTCTGGAAGTAGACGTTGAAGATGTGCGGCGCGAACGCCCTTATCGTCGAGGCCCCGTACGGCTCGCCGCACTGCACGAGGTTGGCGGGCTCGTAGATGATTCCGAAGTTCTCCCGCGCCACTTTGCGAACGACGTCCAGGCTCTCCTCGACCTGCTCGAACAGGCTGGCCGTATGACTCTGGTGGGCGAGCCGCATCCCGCGCTCGCTCGCCTCGTCGCACGCCCTTTGCGCCCAGGCTATGTCGTCGTACGTCTTCATTCCTATGCGCATCAGATCGGAGTCGAGCGCCTCTGCCAGGTCCAGATAGGGTGTGATGTTCCGCAGCGCGTCGGGCGCGTCGTCCGTGTTCTCCGGTATGGGGAAGTCCCCCGTGATCATCGACACCACCAGACCCTTGGACTCCAGCCATTCGCGCTTCTCCCGCACCTCGTCCAGCGGGGTCTGGATTCCGAGCTGCGACGCCCTCATGCAGAGAGCCCGGTACCCCGACGACAATGCGACCTCGGCAAGGTCCTCCAGGCTCATGGCGGGAATCCGCTTGTTCGTTAGCGACTCGGCTACCCTGACCGACAGCGACAGCTTCATGACAGTGGTCCTTTCCAGCCGCTTCGTATAGCCTCGCAGAGCTTCATAGTCTCCACAGCGTCGTCCAAGTTGGACCACGGCGTCCGGTCCTCCAGGATGCAGTCCACGAAGTGACGGGTCTCGTTGTAGTCCGGTCCGCCGACTGCGTCGAGGTCGAGCGGCTGGTCGGAGGGCTTACCCGACCATTCGATCTCCGATTCCCCGCCCGCCGCCGCGTATCGCTCGATGCGTCGGTCGGCAGTCGTCAGGTCCAAGTAGAAGGAGAGGTCCTCGGCGTGAGTCTCGGCCCGCTGTATCCGGAACCCGACCCCGTAGTGGGAGGCCATATAGCCTATAGTGCCAGTGTCGAATCTGATCGACGCGTTGTGCCGGTGAGCGCCCGGCCGGGGTCCATCCTGGACCACCGAGTGGACCTCGACCGCCCGGGCGGCCTTCTCCCGAGACGGACCGGCGAGCCATCGCAGCAGATCCACGTGGTGTATGGCGTCGCAGATGATCGGGTCGGGAGCGATTTTGGCCAAGGCGCCGTGCCCGAGACGCGTGAGCGGTTTGTTGTACGTCGCCCCGACGTGGACCGCGCCGCCCCGCTCGTGGATCTCCCGCCGCACCGCCAGCACCTGCGGGAAGTACCGTCGGTTGAACGATACCATCGCCTTGCCCCGGCTGTTGCGTTCCGCTTCAGCCATCGCCGCGGTTTCTCGGGAGTTCATGCCAGGCGATTTCTCCACCGAGGTGTTGATTCCCTCCTCGAGGCAAGCGAGCACTATGGGCAGAAGGTGCCCGGGCATCGTCTCGACGTACACCACGTCCAGATCCGTCCGCTGGAGCATGTCCTGGTAGTCGTGGAACGCCGCGTCGGGCTTGTGGGCAGCCGCGGCTCGCTCCCGCCTCTTGGGATCGATCTCCGCTATCGCAGCCAGGTGGAGACGCGGCTCCCCTGCGATCTCCCTGAAGTGGCTCTCCGCGTGACCACCGCAACCGATGACGCCGACCTTCAACTCAGTCACTTGAGTCCCTCCATAGCCAGCGTAATCATAATCGCCAGCCCTCCAGCCGTCCATACCGGACCATTACGGGTAGCTGTTCAGACTTGATGAGGCCCTTTTGGGAGTCGCCCCTCCTTGTTGTCATTCTGAGGAGCGCAGCGACGAAGAATCTGCGCTCCTTTGCACACAGGCCGTCCCCCGGTGACAGGCGTAGATTCACTCCACTGGCGCTTCGCTCGGAATGACACTCGGCGAGGACCTCTCAGCTCATGGAGACTGAACAGTTACCCTTAAGGCTGCACCCGCCCAACAAGCGGTGACAAGTCCGTTCACAAGCTGTGCGGCCCTTCGACGCCTTCATTCTCCTTGACCCTCCAAACTGGCGCGTGTTAGCATCGATTCGGACTCCAGAGTCCTTACGCCCGGAGGGTGCCCATTGACGACCACGAAGATCATCGACATAACGTCCACCGCCGCCCAGCAGCTCGAGAAGGTCCTTGCCGAGCAGGGTGAGGAGAGCTCGCTCCTGCGCATCATGGTAATGCCGGGTCAACACGGCGGATACCAGTACATGCTGGGCGTCGAGCAGGAAGCCAACGCCGACGACGTCGTAATCGAGGCGGAGAACATCAGCGTGCTCGTCGACGGCGAGAGCGCGCCGCTGGTCGAAGGCGCCCAGATCGACTACGTAGACGGCCTGATGCGAAGCGGCTTCGTTATCAGCAACCCGAACATGGCAGCAGCCGGCGGCGGCGGGTGCGCCTGCGGCGGCGGGGGATGCGGAGGCGGTGGTGGCGGAGGCGGAGGCTGTGCCTGCGGTGGAGGCGGGTGCGGCGGCCACTAATAGCCCAGGCCGATTCGAGCATGGGCCTGAGGCCGGGCTGCCTGCCTAGTCCCCTTCCCGCGCCATCGAGCGCGAGTAGATTCGACCTAGCCCCGATCCCCATCGGAGGAGAGGTCGTCGCTCATGCTGTTTAGGTCGCTGGACCTGTTGATCGACAGGCCCTTGGAGGGCGCGGTCACCATGGCGGCTCTGGTCATCGCGCTGCTGGTTGCCATCACCTTCCACGAGTTCAGCCACGCGCTCAGTGCGAACCGCTTGGGCGATCTCACGGCTACGCGGCAGGGCCGTTTGAGCCTCAACCCGATTGCCCACCTCGATCCCCTGGGCTCGGTGATGATACTGCTGGCGGGCTTCGGGTGGGGCAAGCCGGTCCCTGTCGACGTTCACAAACTGCAGCCGGGCGCCCGGAACGGAATGGCCATCGTCGCGGCTGCGGGACCGATCTCCAACGTGGTAATGGCCGCATTGGCGACCGCGCCCATCAGGATTGGGCTTGTGGAGCTGTCGGTGGTGGGTTTCGTCACCTTCACCGGCGGGACGGACGGCCTGATTGCCTACTTCCTCCAATCGATCATCATCCTGAACCTGGCGCTGGCCTCCTTCAACCTCCTGCCCATCGCCCCGCTCGACGGCTTCAAGGTCGCTCTAGGGCTGCTGCCTGGGAAAGCCGCGCCCGCGTTCGCCCGCCTCGAGCCAATCGGCCCCATGATCTTGCTGGGTCTGATACTTCTCGACTACGCCTTGCCTGGCCCGGGCATCCTGTCGACTATCATCGAGCCCGTATTCGAGGGACTGGCGAGACTCGTGCTCGCTGGACATATCTGAGCCAAATCTGCTATCAATAGCAGGTAGCGGGATCCATCGTCTCTCCTCCGGGAAGAGACTCCGCAGGGAGCATTACGACCGTGGAACGCATAACGATCATAGGAATAGGTCCGATCGGCATGTCTATCGGCCTGGGACTGAAGGCGGCCGGCCTGTCGGACACGGAGATCATGGGAACGTCGGGTGACCGCAAGACCCTGAACTACGGCAAGGAGATCGGTGCGTTCGACGAGATCGGCGGCAACCTCAGGTCGGCGTTGCGGGGCGCACAGATGGTAATACTGGACTCGACTCTTGGAGAGGCGAGGGAGCTGATGCAAGCCATCGGCCCCATCCTGGAGGAGGGCTGCCTGGTCACCGACACGGGTCCCGCCAAGGTAAAGATGATGGAATGGGCGGCAGAATACCTGCCGGACAATGTCGAGTTCGTGGCGGGCAGACCGGTGTCGAAAGAGCTGATGAAGTCCGTGGAAGACGCGAGCGCCACCGCCTTCGACGAGGGTGTCTACTGTATCGTGACGGCCAGGACCACGAGTCAGTCCGCCGTGAAGACTGTCGTCGGCCTGGCCGAACTGCTGGGCGCCAAGCCGCTCTTCCTCGACGAGCACGAGCACGATTCCTACACGTCGGCAGCATTCCACCTCCCCGTCCTGCTATCGTCGGCGCTGGTCAACTCCCTGTCGTCCAGCCCGTCCTGGCGAGAGATAGCCCGTGTTGCCGGCGGCGAGTTCGGCCAGGTCTCGGAGCTCGCCTCCGGGGACCCGGAAGACAACGCGTTGGCGTGCCTGTCCAGCCCGGACACGACGATCAGGTGGCTCGACCAGGCCATCGAGGAGTTGACCGCCTACCGCGACCATATCGGCGCGGGAAGCGAAGACCTGGGCCGCCGCCTGGACAGGGCCCTCGACGACTGGGCGAAGTGGAAGACGGATACGGTGGTGACCAGCGACGCGCCGGACCTACCCACTCCAGGCGAGACCATGTCGGGACTGTTCTTCGGGCGGCACATCTCAAAGCGCTTCCGCGACCTTACGAAGGACGACAAATCCGATGACCCCAGGCGCTAAGCCTCCGGCACGCACTTCAAGACCATGAAACAGTCAGTCAGAGCAGTGCCCCGGCTGGAGGGCGAAGTCAGGCTGCCGGGCGACAAGTCGATCTCCCAGCGTGCGATTCTCCTCAACTCGATCGCCAACGGCACGGCCCACGTGTCGAACCTTTGCGAGGGGGACGACCGCACTTCCATACTCGGCTGCATGAGGGGCCTCGGCGTGGAGATAGTGGAGCACCGCAGCTGCGCAGTCAGCGGCGCGGACGAGTGTTTCGAGGTCCGCGGGCGTGGCGCTGACGGCCTCCTCGAGCCCTCGCAGGTGCTGGACGCAGGCAACAGCGGGACCGCAACGAGGCTAGTGACCGGCCTGCTGGCCGCCCAGCCGTTCTTCAGCGTCCTCACAGGCGACGAGTCCCTGCTGTCGCGGCCCATGGACCGGGTTATCCAACCCCTGAAGCGGATGGGCGCCGAGATACGGGGGCGGGGCGGCGACTCACTGGCCCCCCTTGCGGTAAGGGGCGGCGGGCTGACTGGCATCGACTTCGACCAGCCGGTCGCGTCCGCCCAGGTAAAGTCGAGCCTGCTGATAGCGGGACTCCACGCGGACGGCGAGACGACCGTCAGGCAGCCCGCAATGTCGCGCGACCACACGGAGCGAATGCTCTCCGCGATGGGCGGGGACATCGACGTCGACGGGCTGAACGTTACGGTCAAGCGCTCCGAGCTCGACGCCATCGACGTATCCGTGCCGGGGGACATCAGCGGCGCGGCTTTCTGGCTAGTGGCAGGCGCCATACACCCGAACGCCGAGATAAGACTGTTGGGCGTCGGAATCAACGCGACGCGCGCCGGGGTGATCGAGGTGCTCAACAGAATGGGCGCCTGCATATCCGTGGAGAACGTCCGTGAAGATAATGACGAGCCCATCGCGGACATCGTAGCCCGGTCGAGCGACCTGAAGGGCGTGAAGATCGGCGGGGACCTCGTCCCCCTGGTGGTCGACGAGCTGCCGGTACTGGCCGTGGCGGCATCCCGCGCTGCGGGCACGACCGTGATCGCGGACGCGTACGAGCTTCGAGTCAAGGAGTCGGACCGCATCGCCGCCACGGTGGACGGGCTTGCGAGGCTGGGAGCGACGGTCGAGGAGCGCCAGGACGGGATGACGATACACGGCGGCGGAAGGCTTTCGGGATCCACCGTGCACAGCTACGGCGACCACCGGATCGCCATGTCCATGGCGGTGGCCGGCCTCGCTGCCGAGGGAGAGACGACCATAGACGGCGCCGAGGCGACCGGCGTCTCATATCCCGGATTCTGGGACACGCTGGCGTCCATCTCGGATGCCTGATGCACGCGGAGGCCGAATACGACGCGGGACCCCTGCTGGTAGTGATCTCCGGGCCCTCCGGAGCGGGGAAGGACTCCGTAATAGCCCGAATGAAAGAGGAGCCCAGCCCGTACCACTATGCCGTGACCGCGACGACAAGGCCGAGGCGAACGCATGAGTCGAATGGGAGGGACTACATTTTCGTCTTGAAGGACGAGTTCCGCCGCATGATCAGGGACGACGAGCTTCTGGAGTGGGCGGACGTGTACGGCGAGCTATACGGCGTCCCCAAAGCGCAGGTAGTTGAAGCCCAAGCGCGGGGTCTGGACGTGATCGTCAAGACCGACGTGCAGGGCGCAGCGACCATAAGGCGGCTGGCTCCCGACGCCATCCTGGTCTTCATAGCCCCGCCGACCATCGAGGAGCTGGCCGCACGCCTTCACGGCCGCATGACCGAATCGCGTGAGTCCCTTGAGATCAGGCTCGGCACGGCGGAGAAGGAGATGGCCGACTCATCGTGGTTCGACCACGTCGTGGTCAACGAGAGCGGCGAGCTGGACGGGACAGTGGGTACGGTCATGGAAATCATAACCCGGGAACGACGAGACCGGGGGCGGCTCCAACGATGAACGGCAGCGTGTCACGCGCATGGCTCGTTTCCGCGATGGCAGTCATGGCGGCGGCCTGCCTGCTGAGCGGCGCATGCGACGGCTCCGACAGCCAGGAGGGGACCGAGCCGAAGATACCCATCGAAGTCAGCAGGCCGGGAGACGCGCAAGACACGCCCAGCGCGGCTCCGACAGGTGGCAGTCAGGCGAAGGAAGAGCCGACGTCGGATCCAGACGCGGAGCCGACGCCGCGAGACCGCGTGGCGCTGCTGCTCACTCCTCAGCCCAGCCCCACCGTCCCGGCCGTCCTCCAGGGCCTCTACGGCAGGCCCGTTCCGACGCCCGTACCCCAGAGCAATCTCGCTCCGGAGTTCAAGGAGCACTACCGCCAGGGCGAGCTGCGCATGATTGAGGGCAGAAGGTTCGGAGACCGTAGCGAATACGAGGCTGCCGACGTGGAGTACCGGGCCGCCGCCTCAGCCTTCTCGGAGGCCATCGCCATCCACCCACGGATAACTGAGAGCTATACGAGCCGCGGCTCGGCCTACCTGGAGCTTGCCCAGTGGGAAGACGCCATCGCCGATTTCGAGGAAGCCATGAGGATAAATCACTCCCTCGTGTCGCCCTTCGCGGGTCAGGCCATTGCCTACAGGATGATGGGGAGAGAGGAGAAGGCCCAGGAGTATGTCGATGCGGCCATCTTCAACGGGATGGACAAGAATATCCTGAAGCAGTACATGGACGGCACGGTCAAGAGGCTGAGCGCCCGCCCATAGACGCCGCACCCGTCACAGCTGTAGCGGATCAGCCCAGCACAAACGTCAGGGCGGCGATGATGACCAGCACCACTGAGGACATGACGCCAATCCGGATCAACTCCGGCTTCATGTACGGATACTCAGCCGTCGCTGCCTCGGTGGCCCTTCTGGCTGGCCTCACAACTGCGGCTGACGCCATCGAGGGCGCGGCGGCTGCAGGCTTGGGTGCCATCGCCGCGGCCTCTTCGTCCTCCTGACTGCGCTGGGTCGGTGCGGCTTGGAACGTCTGCGGCGCCGCGCGGCCCTTCTTTCGCCTGTCTCTTACTCTCGCCTGCCTGGATGCAGCTCGCTGACTCTTGCTTGGCACTGCCCGTCTCCTCTCGTCTGAGATATAGAGTAAGCGCAGGCGCATGCCAGGTCAACCACAAGAGCCAAGTCGTAGCTGCTCAGAATTGATGAGACATATGAGCCGCCCCTCCTTGTTGTCATTCTGAGGAGCACAGCGACGAAGAATCTACAGTCCTTTGCACACAGAGCCATCCCCCCGATGACAGGCGTAGATTCCTCACTCCGCTGGCGCTTCGTTCGGAATGACATTCGCGGAGGACCTCTCAGCTCATGGGGACTGAACAGTTACGCCAAGTCGTGACCGCTCAGACTTGAGAAAGGAGCCCGGCTCCCCGCGTGTTCAGTTCCTTCGCCTGGTCGGCGGGGACCGGGGCGTCAGGCCCGGGGGTGCGATTTCTGATACTCCGCCCGGACGTGCTCGCTGGTGAGGTGAGTGTAGACCTGCGTGGTCGTTATGCTGGAATGACCCAGCAGCTCCTGCACGTGCCGCAACGGTGCGCCCCCACGAAGCAGGTGGGTTGCGAAGCTGTGGCGAAGTGTGTGCGGCGTGATGCTCGTCGTTATCCCCGCCCTAGCCGCCACCCCCTTGAGTATGAGCCAGAACCCCTGCCGCGTGAGACGGGTGCCCCGCTTGTTGAGGAACAGGGCGCGGTCCGACCTCTTCGATAACAGGTCGGGACGGGCGTGCTCGATGTACGAGCCGAGGGCGTCCGCCGCTCCGCGATGAATCGGCACGAGCCTCTCCTTGGCTCCCTTTCCGAAGCACCGTATGTACCCCTGCTCCAGGTCTACGTCGTCTGTGTCCAGGGAGACTAGCTCCGAAACCCTTATTCCGCTGGCATAGATGACCTCGAGCATGGTCCTGTCCCGCATCGCCTCGGGGGACGGGTCGGCGGGCCCGTCGAGCAGCGCGTTGACCTCCTCTACCGAGAGCGCCTTCGGAAGCGACCGCCCCACCTTTGGGGCGCTAATCTTGCCCGTAGGGTCCTCGTCGATGACGCCCTCGTGGAAGAGGAACCCGAAGAAAGACCTCGTGGACGCCACCTTTCGCGCCAGCGTCGTGTCCGAGTACTCCTTGCCGCGAAGGTGGAGCAGGTACGCAGTAACGTCCTGCGCGCCAATAGACCGCCAGTCAAGGGCGATAGCGTCCTCCCCGGCAGAGTCCATGAGGAAGTCGTGAAGCTGGCGCATGTCGCTTCTGTAGGCTGAGAGCGTGTTTCGGGAGACGCCTCGCTCCACGGCCATGTAGCTGAGGAACCTTTCGATCTCCAGGTCCATGCGGGCCTCGCTTGCCGTATTCGACTCAATCGTAGCCGAGACTCCGGGCTATTTGGTACGAGAACCTGGGTCAGTGTCGGGCCAACTTCCGCTATTTCCTTGACGGGAGAGAGAGGCATACGTAGAATCTGCGCGGCGAGACAACCATGATAGAAATAAACATAAGCCCCTTTCTATTCACGACAGACTTCGTATCGACGTTGACGCTGAGTTGGCACGGCCTGTTCAGCTTCGTTGCCGTGGCGTCCGCCGTGATCCTCGTGGCCCGGTGGGCTCCTCTAAAGCAGGTAGACCCGGACGCGGTGCTTTCGATAGCGGTCTGGGCCATCATAGGCGGCGTTATCGGGGCCAGGGTGGTCCACGTCGTCGATAACTGGAGCGACGTATACGCGCAACGGCCCCTGCAGATGCTGGAGATCTGGTCGGGAGGCATAGGCATCTGGGGCGGCATCATGGGCGGATTCATTTCCGGAACGGCGTACGCAATCATCGCAAAGCACCCTGTAGGCGTGATCGCCGACCTCACAGCTCCTGCGATGCTCTACGTCCAGACTATCGGCCGTATCGGCGACATCATCAACGGCGAGCACTGCTCGAGAGCCACCGACCTCCTGTTCGGGTTCAGGTGGACGCATGTGGAGACGGCGGCGCGAAACTGCGCGGACGGCTTCACAAACGAGGTCCACCCCGCGATAGCCTACGAGATGATCTGGAACATCCTCGCCCTCGCCGTCATCTGGCAGCTAAGAGGGAAACTGAAGCCGGACGGCATGCTGTGGGCGCTATACTTGGCCCTCTACGCCATAGGGCGGTTTGGCGTCTCCTTCTTCAGGGAGGACCGGATCTGGGCGTTTGGGATGCAGGAGGCGCACTTCATTGCCCTGCTGATCTTGGCGATCACCGTTCCAATTCTCCTGGCGAAGGCCAGGTTCGGCGAGAGGATCGAGGAAGCGCCTCTCGTCGTCGAGCGCGGCACCAGAGCGGAACGCCGGAGGGCTAAGCGTTAGGACTAGGGCCGGACCCCGGAAGGCCTGAGATCCAGCACTCGCAGCTCTACCCTAGGGACCCCGCCCCACTCGTTCAGGCCAACGTTGTAGACGGCGTCGATCACGTCGCCGGCAGCTACGTTTCGGTCCCCCTGATTGAAGGCGATGGCCTCCCACATTCGCCCGTCGTGGACCAGCCACATCTTGAGGTGCGCATTTCCGCGCCCGACGGTGCGGCTCTCCGAGACGCGCATTCCCTTGGTCAACATGGATGGGTCGCGATTGCCCTCTCCGAAGGGCGCCAGCGAGCCTATGAAGTCGAGGTTTGTCCGGTCGACAATGGAGGGAGCAGCCTCGCAGTCGATCTCGATCGAAGGGACGACGCTCGCTGCGGAAATGCGCCTGGAGGCGATCTCGCCCATCTCGGCCTTCAACTCGTCCAGCCCATGAGTGGGGATGGTAAACCCGGCCGCAGCCGGATGCCCTCCGTATTGGACCAGCCGGTCTCCGACTAGTTCAAGCGCCTCTATGACGTCGAATTCGGGTATGCTCCTCATGCTGGCGCGCGAGACTTGCGGGCCAACCCCAACGGCGGCAGCCGGGCGGTGGAACGCCTCCGACAGCCGACCGGCCACGAGCCCCAGGATACCCGGCACCCACTCCCGATGCTCGACGAATATGACCGGATCAGACGCTGAGCCTTCCCGCTCGACCTGGTCCATCGCCTGGGCGAACGCAAGCTGGGACAGCTCGCGGCGTCGGTCGTTGGCCTGTTCCAGCCTATCTGCCAGCGAAACAGCCTTCTCCTTAGTGGTGGCCGTGAGCAGATGCAGGCTCACGTGGGCGTCACCGAGGCGTCCCGAGGCGTTCAGCCGCGGCACCAGGCTGAACGACACTCCCCTGGAGTCGATCTTCCCCTTTTCGAGGCGAGACCGGGCAATCAGCGCCTCGATGCCGGGATGGCAGGTGGAGTTCAGCAGCTCGAGACCCCGCTTGACGATGTACCGATTCTCACCCGTAAGAGGGCCAACGTCCGCTACGGTGCCCAGGGCGGCGATCTCCAGGAGGTGCTCGGGAAGCGGCTTGCCGAGGTCGGCCCACAGCGCCTCCACCAGCTTGTAGGACAGCCCGGCGCCGGTCAGTCCCAGGTACGGGTACTCGGACTCCTCCCTTTTGGGGTTCACTACCGCCGACGCACCCGGGAGCGTCCCGGACATGGTGTGGTGGTCGGTGACTATCGTGTCGATTCCAAGGGCGGACGCCAACTCCACCTCGGCGGCCGCGGTGGAGCCGCAGTCGACCGTGACCATCGTCGTTACGCCCTGGGCACGGATGCTGCCGACCGCCAGCGGGTTCAGGCCGTGGCCTTCGGAATCCCGGTTCGGAAGGTAGGGGACGACCTTGGCCCCCAGCTCTGTGAGCGCCATCATGACGACCGCGGCCCCGGTGATGCCATCGGCGTCGAAGTCGCCGAACACCGCTATGGTCTCTCGCGCCTCGACCGCCCTGCGGAGGCGGTCGACAGCCTGCCGCATGTCCGGCAAGAGGAACGGGTCGTTGCTCAGCCTCTGGTCCGCAGCGAGGAATACCTCGGCCTCGGAGCGGCTGCGCACGTCTCGATTATACAGGAGCCCTGCCTGGAAGTCGGGGAAGCCTATCGACTCCGCGAAGCCCGCCGGAGGAGCAGGCAGCACACGCCACTCACGGGCCGGGATGACATGGCTTGCAGAGCGGCGCCAAATCGCCCCCGGGGGCCCGGCTGCCAAGCTAGGCAGCCCCGTTTTCGACCGATCGGAACAGGAGGCTGGCGTTGTGGCCACCGAAGCCGAACGAGTTGCTCATGGCCGTTCGGATCCTGCCCCTACGCGCCAGATGGGGCACGTAGTCCAGATCGCAGTCCGGGTCGGGCGTCTCCAGGTTGATGGTCGGCGGAGCCGCGCCCCGTTGGATGGCCATGGCCGACACAGCGGCTTCCAGGGCCCCGCTCGCGCCCAGGAGATGCCCCGTCATCGACTTGGTCGAGCTTATGGGGATCCTGTACGCCTCGGCGCCGAACACGGACTTCATGGCCATCGTCTCGTTCTTGTCGTTCAGCGGGGTAGATGTGCCGTGGGCGTTGATGTAGTCGACATCCTCAGGACGGATTCCCGCATCTGCCAGCGCAATCTTCATCGCTCTGGCGCCGCCTTCACCCTCGGGCGCGGGCTGCGTGATGTGGTGCGCGTCGGCGGTCGAGCCGTACCCAATCATTTCCGCAATTGGTTCGACGCCGCGCTCCTGCGCACTCTCGATACTCTCGAGTACCAGGACGGCTCCGCCTTCACCCATGACGAATCCATCGCGCTCGGCATCGAACGGGCGGGACGCCTTGCTCGGCTCGTCGTTCCGCTTCGAGAGAGCCTTGCAGGCATTGAATCCCGCCACGCCTATGGGGCACAGGGCCGCTTCGCAGCCTCCGGCCAATGCGATGTCGGCCGCTCCGCGCACGACCATCTCATAGGCAACGCCAATGGCGTCACCCCCGCTCGAACAGGCGGACACCGTGGAGAAGTTGGGGCCCTTCGCCCCCAGCACCATCGAAATCTGCCCTGAGGCCATGTCCGGGAGCATCATCGGGACCAGGAACGGACTCACCCGGGAAGCTCCCCTGGCATCCATGACGCCGATCTGCTCCGACAGGGTGATGATCCCTCCAATCCCGCTGGCGACGATGACGGCTACCCGCTCGGCGTTGCCCTCGTTGATTTCGATCCCGGCGTGTTCGACGGCCTCCAGGGAAGCGGCTACTCCGAACTGCACGAACCTGTCCATCCGCCGTGCTTCTTTACGGCCCACGTAGTCCGTCGCGTCAAAGCCCGTCGCCTCGCCGGCGATCCGGGTTTGCAGATCCTCTGCGTCGAAAGCACTGATGTGGTCTATCCCTGATTTGCCCGCGAGGAGGTTCTTCCACGTCGCCTCTCTCGTGAGGCCGACGGGGCTCACGATGCCTATCCCTGTGACGACTACCCGGCGAGGGGCATATGGAGAATTATGTGACTGGTGGGACATTATCATCCTCTGCGTCCCCGCCTCCGCAGGAACGACGGATGGGGAACCCAGTGTAACAATAGCACAAGTCTCTCGGACATCGCAGGCTACCACCACATCCGCGCATGCCGCTTCGTTCAGACGGCCCTTCGCGGGCGGGTCATTGGCCCGTATTCCCCTGCTCTGCCCTGCCGTACGCATACTCGGTCAGCCTGGTCATTGGCTCACGCACGCTGTCCACGTGCCACCGGATGTGGTCCACGGTCGCGCGCAGGTCCACGAGCGAGTCGCCGACTGCGCCCCAGTCGGCCGGAGGGCCGACCAAGCCTTCCAGAAGGTGTACAAGCTCCTTCTGCGCGCTCCACAGGTCGCCCAAGTCGGTGCTCAGCAGGGCCAGCTCGCCGTCGAGCTCTTCTGGAAGCCCCATCTCCTTGAGCTTGATGACGACGCTGTGAGCAGTCACAGCCGTCTGCCTGGCGTGCCGAAGGTCCGGTTGCATCTTGCCGTCGTCCAATCCCAACCCCCTGTGAGGTCGCCGGTCAGCGCGAAACGCCGGCGTAGTGAGTGATGTAGGAAGTCCAGTCCTCGCGGATCATCTCGAGCGCGGATTGCTGCGGAGCCTCAGTCATCAGGCTGACCTGCTCGAAGATGGACTTCCAGAAGCCGTCCACCTCTTCTTTCCAGTGCGCATATTCGAGGCCGTGGACATCGCGCTGCATCGCCTCGAGGTGCTGCTCGATGTTCTTAAGAAGATTCTGCACGGTCCGCGCTCGAATCCTGTCCTCCGGAGTCATGCGGCTATGACCGCTTTCCTCATGATAGGTCCTGCGATGCCGGGCTCGATCTTCTCGGCCATGCGGATTGCGTAGTGGTCAGTCATGCCGGCCAGGTAGTCGACCACGGCCCGATCTCCGCTGCCGTATTCCGGCGGGACGACCTCGCGGTTGTCCTCGAGGTATCGATACAGCAGCGCAACAATACGCCTTGCGGCCGCCGACTCCTCTCCAGCATCCTCCACCATGTAGACCCTCTCGAACATGAAACCCCGCAGCGTATTCAGCGCCTCGCGGACAGGCGGGCTCATTTCGATGGCCGGCCTCCATGCCGGGTCGAAACCCTCTTCTCCGCTGACTGCCCAGGAGCTCTCGATGACGTCTGTCACCATCGTGTGTATGCGCTCGGAGTGCCTCGACCCAAGGACCTCCGAGGCCTCCAGCGGCAGATCGTGGTCCTCCAGCAGCCCGGCGCGGAAGGCGTCGGCGAGGTCGTGGTTCAGGTACGCTACGGCGTCTGAAAGCCTGCACACCTGGCCTTCCAGCGACAGTCCGGCCGGGACGCTGTCACCGAAGAAGTCTCCCGGCGGCTTCGAGTGGAGAGCGATGCCCTGGCGCACATGCTCGGTGAGATTCAGCCCGCGTCCATCCTTCTCCAGGCGCTCCACCACCCTGAGGCTCTGGTCGGCGTGGCGGTATCCCTCGCTGTGCAGCCTGTCGACCTCGCTCTCACCCACGTGGCCGAACGGAGTATGGCCAAGATCGTGCCCAAGCGCGATTGCCTCGGCCAAGTCCTCATTGAGGTTCAGGGCCCTGGAGATGGTGCGCGCGATCTGAGCGACCTCCAGGGTATGGGTCAGCCGCGTCACGTAGTGGTCGCCCGTCGGTGCGATGAACACCTGTGTCTTGTGCTTCAGCCGCCTGAACGATTTCGAATGGATGATACGATCGCGGTCCCGCTGGAACTCGCCCCGGATCGGGCACGGCTCTTCGGGAACATCGCGCATGCTCCCCCTGGACCGGACGGCGTACGGCGAAAGGGCATCTTCCCTGGCCTCTACCCTCAGACGCACTGGCTTCGACGGCGAGCGAGCGGCTACGGGCATTCGAGGCGTGTTCCGGGCGAAGTGTCGTATGACGAGAGTTGCCGCATAGAGGGTGGGATTATAGCACGGCAGCCGTACGTGAGAGCCCTTCCGAAACTGATAGACTATAGGTACAAATACAGGCGGGGGATAGTGCGATGAGCGACGGGATCAAGATGTACGGCGCACCGTGGTGCTCGGACTGCCGCCGAGCCAAGGACTTTTTCGGCAGGCTGGGCGTCGTGTACGACTGGATCGACGTCGACCAAGACTCGGATGGGATGAAGTACGTCGAGGAGATCAACGACGGCAAGCGGATCATCCCCACGATCCTGTTCCCCGACGGCTCAATACTGGTAGAGCCCACCAACGCCGAGCTGGCCGAGAAGCTGGGGAGAGACCGTAAGTAGCAGGCAAGCGCGAGGGAGAGTGCGATGAACGACAAGCTCAAGATGTACGGCGCACCGTGGTGCCCGGACTGTCGCCGAGCCAAGGAGTTCCTCGGCGAGCTGCGGGTCAAGTACGACTGGATCAACGTCGACCACGACCCCGAAGGGCTGAAGCACGTCGAGCAGATCAACAACGGCAAGCAGATTATCCCTACTATCCTGTTCCCCGACGGCTCCATCCTCGTAGAACCCACCAACGCCGAGCTGGCCGAGAAGCTCGGAATCAAGCCCAAGGCCGAGCGCCAGTTCTACGACGTCATAATCGTAGGCTCCGGCCCAGCGGGTCTAACCTCGGCCATCTACACGGCGCGCGAGGGTCTCGACACCCTGGTCATAGAGCGCAGCGGCATTGGCGGCCAGGCGGGTGTCACCGAGAGGATCGACAACTACCCTGGCTTCCCTGAGGGCGTCGGCGGCGCCGAGCTCGCCGACCAGCTTCGCATCCACGCGGAGCGCTTCGGCGTCGAGGTCCTGCCCGCGCAGGTCGTCAGGGACATAGCAATTGCCGACGACTACCGCGTCGTCACCACCGAGTCAGGTGACGAGTATGGCGCCAACACGGTCATCATCGCCTGCGGCACCAGGTACCGCCGCCTCAACGTTCCGGGAGAGGATGACCTGATAGGCGCCGGCGTACACTTCTGCGCCACGTGCGACGGCCCGTTCTACAGGGACGAGGAGGTCGTCGTCGTAGGAGGCGGCAACAGCGGGGTCGAGGAGAGCATCTTCCTGTCCAAATTCGTGAAGAGGGTCACGGTGCTCGAGCGCTCCAACCGCCTGAAGGCCAGCAAGCTCCTCCAGGACAAGGCCGCGGCTAACGACAAGATAGATATACGACTCGAACACGTTGTCCAGGAGCTCCAGGGCAACGGCCGGCTCACCGGCATCGTCGTGCGCAACCTCGAAACCGACTCCACCGAAACCCTCCACCCCGCCGGAGCGTTCATATTCATCGGCCTCGATCCCAACACCGACTTTCTGAAGGGCAAGGTCGAGCTCGACGACTACGGCTTCATCAAGACGAGCGCGACCCTGCAGACCAGTATGCCCGGCGTTTTCGCTGCCGGAGACGTTCGGGCGGGCAGCACCAAGCAGGTCGCCAGCGCAGTCGGCGAGGGAGCGAGCTGCGCCCTGATGGTGCGGCAGTACTTACAGGAGCTGGAGTCATAACGCCGACTGCCGGGCGGACAGCGCGATGCCTGAGATAGTCGCCATCGGCGAGTGCATGATCGAGCTGTTCAGTGACGAGCCCATCGGCTCCGCCGACACGTTCCACCGGGCATACGCTGGCGACACGAACAACGTCCTCCACATGGCGTCCAGGCTCGGGACTTCCTGCGGTTACGTCACCCGTGCGGCCGACGACGCCTTCGGCGACTATCTGCTGAACGCCTGGCACGACAACGGCATCGACACTTCCGCTGTCAGGCGGGTACGCGGCTTCACCGCGGTTCACTTCATCTCGCTCCTGCCCGAAGGCGAGCGCGAGTTCATCTACTACCGCAAGGGAAGCGCCGCCAGCACCATGACGCCCGACGACCTGGACCCGCGCTACATTGGGGAGGCCCACGTCCTGCACGTCGGCGGTATCATCCAGGCTGTCTCGCCCAGCTGCCGCGCCACCGTTCTCAGCGCCGTCCGGATCGCCGGTGAGCAGGGCGTCACGGTGTCCTACGACACGAACCTGCGCGCCAACATGTGGACCCCCAGCGAGGCGCGCGAGGCCCTGGACGATGTCGTTCCACACGTCGACGTACTCTTCATCAGCCACCCGGACGAGACGGCCGCCCTCCTGGGCGTCGATTCGCCGGACGAGGCTGTCGACTTCTTTCGACAGAGGGGTGTGGAGACCATCGCCGTCACGTCCGGGCCCGAAGGAGCTCTCGTCGCCACGCCGGAGGGCGTCCTGACGGCTGCGGCAATAGCTCCCAACGGCGTGGCCGATACGACCGGCGCGGGCGACGCCTTCGTGGGCGGGTTCCTTCACTGCCTGGTCCGGGGGCTGGGAACCGAAGAGGGCCTGAGATGGGGAATCGCCTCGGCCGGCCTCAAGGTTGCGGGCCGCGGGGGCATCGCGAGCCAGCCGTCACGCGAGGATGTCGAACGCTTCGTCGACACTGTTCAGATCACTCGGTCCTGACCTCAGATCCGACGGCCTCCACTGGCGGCATGCCTCGAAATGTTGCAAAATAGCCTTACGCTATGACAGTCGTCGACGATGTAAAGGACCGGCTGGACGTCGTGGACGTCATCTCGAGCTACGTCCCCTTGAAGAAGGCTGGGCGCACCTTCAAGGCGGCCTGCCCATTCCACGCGGAGAAGACGCCGTCCTTCGTCGTCGACCCCCAGCGGCAGAGCTGGCGCTGCTTCGGGGCCTGCGCCACCGGGGGCGACGCGTTTTCCTTCGTCATGCGCAAGGATGGACTGAGCTTCGGCGATGCCCTGCGTATGCTCGCGGAGAAGGCAGGCGTCGAGGTTCGCCCCAGGGAGCAGGCGGAACGAATTGACGTCCTCCTCAGGGCCAACAACGAGGCGGCGGCGTTCTACCGGGACGCGCTCGCCTCGCCGGAAGGTGAGCAGGCACGGCGCTATCTCCGCGAGAGGCAAGTAGACGATGCCACGGCGGAAGCCTTCCAACTGGGCCTGAGCCCGAGACGCGGCACGGCCCTGAGTACCCACCTGTCGTCGCTGGGGCGCGACATCGAACACGCCGTCGACGCGGGGCTGCTCCGCCGTTTCGAGGACGGCAACCTGCGCGACTTCTTCCGTGGCCGCCTCATGTTCCCGATCCACGACCGGCGGGGAAGAGTCTCCGGATTCGGAGCGCGCACCCTAGATGGCTCGGACCCCAAGTACATCAATACGCCGTCGACCCGCGTCTTCGACAAGCGCGGAACTCTATATGGACTTCACCTGGCCGCGTCGGCCATCCGGGAGAGCGATCAGGCCGTCGTCGTCGAGGGGTACATGGACACGATCGCCGCCCACCAGCACGGCTACCCCAACGTCGTGGCTTCTATGGGCACAGCGCTCACAGAGCAGCAGGTCGCCCAGCTGAGGTCTCTGGCGAGCAGCTGCGTCCTCGCCCTCGATCCCGACCAGGCCGGACAGGAGGCGACCCTCCGCAGCCTCGAGTCGTCCTGGCGTATCGTCGACCTGCAGCGCGCCAGGGCTCAGGGACCGGCCGATGGGACATATCGGAGAAAGTCCCTGAATCTCAGGATAGCTTCCCTCCCCGCCGGCCGGGACCCGGACGCGCTGATAAGGGAGGAGCCGACCGCGTGGGAGAGAGCACTGGCCGATGCTGTGCCCTTCATGCAGTTCTACATCAGGGCCGTCGTGGCCAGGCACGACGTCAACACCCACGACGGCAAACAGGAAGCAGTGACAGTCCTGAGCCCGGCGATATCCGCGACGTCGAACGCCTTCGAGCAGGACGAGTACATCGACATGCTCGCCAATAGTCTCGGGGTCGACAGGCGGCTCGTGGAATCCAGCATCTCAAGGCGTCAGCCGTCCGTACGGCGCCGTGGTGAGAGGAGCCGTGGCCGGCAGGAGGAGGCTGCGTTCCTTCCAGACCGAAAAGACCGTCTGGAGGACCACACGCTTGCCCTCCTGCTCCAATACCCGGACCTGAGGAAGCGCGAGGGCGCCCTGGCGACCGACTACTTTCGTAGAACGGAGAATCGAGAGCTGTTTACGTGCCTCCGTTCCTCAACTACAATGGATGAGGTTCGCGAAGAGTTGGACGAGAGCCTGCACGAGCATCTGGATAGGCTGAGCGGCATGGAGTTGTCGCCCACGGAGTTGTGGCCTGTCGAGGAGGCATTCGGCCAAGCCGCCCGACGTTTGCAGCAACGCCACCTCAAGGAGCTTCAGGTCGTTCTCCTCGCCACGGAGGATATGACTGTCCCGCCAGTCCGGGACATCGAGAATCCCGTAGCCGACGTCAACGCGGAGCTTAGAGACTCGTTCGTGCGAAGAGACTAGCCCGACCAACTGCGAGCCGCTCACCCGGCCGCCTGCCCACAGAAGGGGGATGACACCCAGATGGCCACCCGATCTACACGCGCAGACCGAGAGGACCTTTATAGCGGCATTACGAACAATGCCGAGTCCGCAGCAGATATAATCGGCCTGACTCCTAACAGACGATCCGCGCTGGGCGATGAGGAAGAGTTTGGCGCAAGTCCTCCCGATAGGCTGTCGTCGGTCCACGGCGAGGCCGCCGTGGAGGCAGATGGCAAGTCGAAGCCGCTCACAGAGGCGCAGAATGCCTGGGCGCAGGGACTCGACACCGCCGAGATGATCGACGATCCGGTCCGGATGTATCTCAGGGAGATCGGACGTGTCAACCTGCTGAAGGCTCCCCAAGAGCGGGTCCTCGCCTGCGCGATGGAGTCGTCCAACCACGTCAAGGCCGTCGAGGAAGAGCTGCAGGGCCCCGACGGGCGGCAGCCGAGGGCCTGGCAGGTCGCGCAACAATTCCTCCGCGGTGTGTGCGAAGCCGAGCCGCTGGTGAGCGCGGTCTCGCGGTACGTGGGGCTCGACGGTCGCGAGCGCACTATCGGCGAGACGATGACCGACGAGGCTCTCAGGGATGCCCTGGACGGGAACCTGCCCGAGGAGCTCCTCAACTTCGTAGCCGACGTCCTGAATATGGATCCTGACGACGTCAAGGCCCAGATCAGGGTCGTCTCGCTTCACAACAGGCTGCTCACCAGGGAAGTCCTCGAAATCGTAGGAGAAGACTCGACCATTCAGGAAGTGAGACAGCAGCTCGACACCGACGAGCTCGTCAAGCGAATCGAGGAGTATGAGCTCCTGCTCTATCGCCACCTGGCAAGGATCAAGTACGAGGGGGAGGCCGCCCAAAGCCACCTCGCCGAAGCGAACCTACGCCTCGTCGTCAGCGTCGCCAAGAAGTACATCGGGCGCGGCATGTCGATGCTGGACCTCATACAGGAAGGCAATATCGGCCTCATACGGGCGGTCGAGAAGTTCGACTACAGGAAGGGCTACAAGTTCAGCACATACGCCACGTGGTGGATCCGTCAGGCCATCACCAGGGCCATCGCCGACCAGGCCCGGACGATTCGCATCCCCGTGCACATGGTCGAAACGATAAACAAGCTCCTCAGGGAGAGCCGGCGGCTGGTCCAGGAGTACGGGCGCGAGCCCACCAGTGAGGAGATCGGCGAGGGCATGGAGGTCACGCCGGAGAGGGTCAGGGAGATACTGAAGATTTCCCAAGAACCGGTCTCGCTCGAAACGCCCATCGGCGAAGAGGAAGACAGCCATCTCGGCGACTTCATCGAAGACAGGAACACCCTGGCGCCCGCCGACGCCGCCTCGTACCAGCTGCTGAAGGAGCAGGTCGACGACGTCCTCTACACACTGAGCGAGCGCGAGGCCAAGGTGCTTCAGCTCCGGTTCGGCCTCGAGGACGGCCGGCAGCGCACCCTGGAGGAGGTGGGGCACGACTTCGGCGTCACCAGGGAACGCATCCGCCAGATCGAGGCGAAGGCCCTCCGCAAGCTCCGCCAGCCCAGCCGCTCCAAGAAGCTCCGCGATTTCCTGGAGTAGAGCCGAGTCCCCTTTTTTCCCTGGCCTCCTCTCCCTTGACGGGCCCTTGACGGGAGAGGATTGAGGTGAGGGTGATATGTCGGAACGACGGGCACACCATCGCCGGGGAGTAGCCCCCAACCCTTCGACAGGCTCAGGGCAGGTCTAGCCCTCCCTCTCAGGGGGAAGGGATCTTTGAGACAGTTACCGAGGACGACCGCGAATGACGAGCACGACAGGCCCGCATCCAGCCGCGCCAACACGCACGAGGTCTAAGGTCGCCGTCGTCCGCACGTCACCTGAAACGGTGATCGACGATGTGGCGCGCGCCATGCGTTTGGCGGACTACGACCAGACCCTGGTCAAGACCGCGGCCACCCTTCTTAAGATCAACATCTCGTGGCAGCACTACTACCCTGCCTGTTCGACCACGCCCTGGCAGCTCGACGGCGTGATCCGCGCGCTGAAGGACGACGGATACGGCGACCTCATTCCGGCGCACAACGGCACCGTCGTCGTCGACCCCCACGAGGGCGCAGCCAACAACAGGCACAGCGCAGTCGAGAAGAAGCACGGACTCGACAGCGTGTTCCTGGACTATCCGCCAGTTAAGTGGATTCCCTACACACCGCGCGCCAGGATGCTCGTCCTCGACGGCATCTTTCCCGAGGGCATCCACATCCCCGAGATGTTCATCGGCAAGAACATCGTCCACCTGCCGACGATGAAGACGCACGTATTCACGACCATAACGGGGTCGATGAAGAACGCCTTCGGCGGCCTTCTGAACCGCAAGCGCCACTGGACTCACTCCGTTATCCACGAGACCCTGGTGGACCTGCTCAGCATCCAGAAGGAGATACACCCGGGCATATTCACAGTCACGGACGGCACCTTCGTGGGAGACGGCCCGGGCCCGCGTGCGATGCGGTGGCACGTCAAGAACGTGCTGCTCGCCGGAGCGGATTCGGTCGCCGTCGACGCGGTGCAGGCGAAGATGATGGGGTTCGACCCCATGTCGATCGGCTTCATACGGCTGGCCCACGAGATGGGCCTCGGCAACGGCAACGTCGCCGATATCGAGGTCGTAGGCGAAGACATCTCCGGGGTGAGCTGGGGGCTCAGGAGCAGCGAGAACACGTTAGCCAGCCGCGGACAGAAGCTCATCTACTGGGGTCCGCTAAAGCCGCTGGAGAGCGCCCTCCTCCGCTCGCCTGTAGCGCCGTGGGCCTTCGTCGCCTCCAACCTATACCACAACGGCTACTGGCTCCGCATGATCGGCCGCAGGCGCGTCGAAGCCGCCATGAAGACCGGGTGGGGCCGCCTCTTCCAGAGCTACTAGGCCCACGCCGCACCTCAGGGGGTGTGGAGCTCGTGAGTCGCCGATGTTGCACTATCGGGGGCCGTCTGGCACGATATGCCCATGAGAGTTAGCGCCTTCGAAGTCTTGGACGACGGACCGGAGCTCAAGGATACGATCGCGATAGCCAATCTCCGCCCATGGGTGGATGTTGGGCGAGTGGGCACACTGGTCCTCAACAAGCTCGAGCGGCATCTGAACGCGACCGAGCTGGGTCGGCTCGCCAAGCCTGGCGTCTTCCTCGACTTCACGAGGGAGCGTCCCCGGACCAAGGTCGTCGACGGCAAGCGCGTTCTGACGAAGCCCAACACGGTCGCCCGCTACGCGAAGGACGAGAAATCGGGGCGCGACTATATCTTCCTCCACCTGCGCGAGCCGCACATGTTCGGCGAGGACTACGCCGAGGCCGTCGTCAAGCTGCTGCAGCACTACAACGTTGTCGAGTACTGCCGTATCGGCAGCATGTGGGACTCGGTGCCCCACACGCGCCCCCTGATGGTCACGGGCACACTGAACGAGCTGTACGAGGGCCGCACCCGCCACCTAGTGTCCATCCGCAGGAACACTTACCAGGGACCGACCAGCATCGTGAATCTCGTGGGCGACACTCTCACGGAGTCCAACGTGCAGCCGACGAGCCTGATGCTCCACATCCCGCACTACGTGCAACTGGAAGAGGACCACCTGGGCGCAGCCAAGATCATGGAAGTGCTGAGCGCGATGTACGACTTCCCGGCGAGCCTGTCCGACACCGCTAGGGGCGAGCAGCAGTACAGGGACATCAGTCGAGCCGTCGAGAGCAACGCGCAGGTGAAGCTGCTGATCACACAGCTCGAGGCAGAGTACGACCGCAGCCGCACCGAGCCCGACCTGGAGTCGGTCGACGACCCAATGCTGTCGCCCGAAATGGAGAAATTCCTCGACGAGATGGGCCAAAGACTCGAGGAAGGCCCTCCCGACGCTCCTCCCGCACCCTCGCCCTGATCGGTCCGTCTACAGGCTACGATGTTCCTCGGGGCGCTGTCTCCGGCGCTACGCCCGGAAGCGGAAGGCGTACACGTCGGCGTCCTTGAGCTGGAAGCGAAGCCTGACGGGCCTTCCCGCAAGAGCCGACACGTCCATACCGCTGTCCCACCGCGCAACGCCGTCAATCTCGTCGCCGAACATCTCCGGGTGGTCTCCCAGCCCAAATCCCTCTACGGCATCTCCGTTCGCGTCCTGTATCTCGACTCTGATCGAGCCTACCGCTGACGTTGAATAGTTGATTTCGAGCTCCCTGCCGTCGAACAACAGCGGCGGCGTGGTGACCTCGCCTCCGCCGTAGCCGGCACTGGCCGACACGAAGCCGTCCTTGCGCCAAGTCACGCGCTCGAAGTGGACAGAAGGGAAGTCCCTGTGCCTCAGCACGTACATCGAAATCTCCTTCTCGCCCGTCTCCACGATGCCGTTGGACAGCAGGTTGTTGCGCGACGTCCAGTTTCGCGGTCCGATTCCCGGCCGTAGTATCGACTCCATGAACCGGCGGTCCCAGTGAAGGCCGTCCCTGCTGCTCATGAACACCGAGTCGGAGGTGCCGGGCCAGGGTGAGTCCTCCCGCGGCTTCCGCTGAGGCGAGAAGCGGCGAGGAAAGGCCAGGTAGACTCCCGGAGCCCTCAGGTAGGGAGTCGTCCCGTTCGTGTACAGGTGCTCCTGGGGCGTATCCCCCGTGTCGATGAGCTCCAAAGGAGACCACGTCAGGAAGTCCGGCGAGGTCGCGCGCCTAATCCAGCGATAGCCGCCCCCGAAGGTGCTGCCGGTACCGATCTTGCCACGCGTAAAGATGGCGTACTCGCCCCTCCACGGGTCCCAGAACGGCACGTTCTGGGAGTCGAACGGCCTCTCAGTGAGTATCGGCTCGTCGCGCATGAACCGCCACGTGACCGCGTCGTGGGACGCGACGGCAAAGACGCGGCTGCCCTTCCACACGATGCCCTTGTACCTCTCGTCCTGCCTAGCGTCGGGGTTCCCGTCCAGGAAGGGCACCAGGTCCGTTGTGTCGCCCTCCTCGTCGAGCCAGACGATGTTGTTGTCCCTAGAGTCGTCGAACTCGATCAGACCCAGAGAAGGCCGCGTCCACGTGATGCCGTCGCTGCTCTCCGCGTAGCAGACATTCTCGTGGTGGACGGGCACGGACTCCTCACCCGGCTCCAGCAGCGCCCCTATCGTGTAGCCCTCGTGGCTGGAGCCGCGGTAGTACATCCGGTAGACGCCGCCGTCCTGGAAGACCGTGTGGTAGTCGCAGGTCACGCCCTCCCAGGGCATGTCCAGCGTGAGCACGACGCCGGCGGACGCGGGGCTGTGCAGCTTCAATTCCGCGCCGCGCATCGACTCGATCAGGTGATCGTCCACGAAGAGCTGCCTGTCCGAGCCGACATTCAGGGCCGTCATTCCTGCCATCCAAGTCCTCCTTCGCTACGCAAACCTAAAGGCGTATACGTCCGCGTCCTTCAATTCGAACCGCAGTCTGACGGCCGTGCCGGCAAGGGCGCCAAGGTCGGCGCCCTCCCCCCAACCGACGCGCCCATCTATCTCGTCGCCGAAGATCTCCGGGCACTGATCGAGTGCGAATCCCGGAATCGCGCGTCCCTCGGCGTCCTGGATCTCGACCCTCACGCTGCCGGCTGCGGACGTGGAGTAGTTGAGCTCCAGCTCGCGACCCTCAAACACCATGGGCATGGTGGTCAGTGTCCCACCGCCGTAGCCTGCGTTGATCGAAACGAACCCATCGGTGCGCAGGCCATAGCGGCTGATACGCGTCGTCGGGTAGCGCCAGTGGTCGCTGACATACAGGCTGAGCTCCTCGGGCGAAGTCTGTATGATGCCCCGCTCCATGTAGATACCGCGCTCGTGCCAGTTTTTGCCGTCCAGGCCGGGCCGCAGGAAAGCCTCCATGAAGCTCCGGTCAAACTTCAAGCCGTCCCTGCTCGCCATGAACACGATGTCGTTCACGCCCACGCCGCCCTCCCAGTCGGGGTCCGGCGTGTGCTCGACGACGTAGCGGGACGGGAACATGAGGTAGATGCCAGGCGCGCGCGCATACGGTACGCAAGCGTTGGTGTACAGGTGCTCGAACGGCGTGTCTCCGGCGTCGATCGGCTCCAGCGGCGTCCAGTTCAGGAAGTCCGTGGAAGTCGAGCGCCGGATCCAGCGCACCCCGCCTTTGAAGCTGCCCACGCCTGCGACGCCGCGGGTGTATATGACGTACCTGCTCTCCCACTCGTCCCAGAACGTAACGTTGAAGGAGTCGAACGGGTCGTCGGTCAGAATGGGGCCGTCCTGCATCATCCGCCAGCGGACGCCGTCAGATGAGGACAGCGGGACGACGCACGGTCCGGGCGCACCCAACGCCTCTCCCTCGGCGCGGCCCAAGCGTACGACGGCCTTGTACTTCGCCTCCGGCCGTGCGGCCGGGTTCGTGTCTACAAAGGCCGACATGTTCGCGCCCGGGCCCATCCAGACCAGGTTGTTGTCCTTCGATCCCTCAAACTCGACCAGACCTAGACTCGGCTTCTGCCAGGTGATGCCGTCCGCGCTCTCCGCGTAGGCAGTGTGGCGGGGGTTTGGAGCCCTTGAGGAGTCCAGGTGGTCGCAGCGGTAGTAGCCGCGGTACACGCCGTCGTCCTCGAGAATGGACATGAACGCGACGCTCGCCTCGTCCCAGGGCCTGTCGCCCTGCAGGATAGTGTTGCGCCGCTCGGGAGTGTGGAGGATACGCCTAACGCCGTCCACGTCCTGGATGACGTGATCGTCGACGAAAAGCTGGCGATTGGCCCCTATGTGTAAGGGAGATCCGGTCATGTATTGCTCCTTGTTGCTATCTCAAGATCGGAACGCGCTGCTCGTGCGATGGACCGCCTCCATCGGACAGCCAGAACGCCGCCATAGGTCAGCAGCAGCGCTGCCGCCGCGGCCGCGAGACCAATGATGGCGGGCACTGAGCCATCCCCCACGCTCGGCAGCGCGGGCGCGAGGGCGGACCCTGTCACCGTTATGGTCCCGGACATGACTGGGCCGTGCATCAGGCAGTGGTAGTTGTAGGTGCCCGGTGCGTCGAACCTGAGAGAGTAGGTGGTCGGACGTCCCGGAGGCCCCTGCTCCCCGAACAGCACTCCGGAGCTGAAGATGCCGGACCCAGAGTAGGCATCGCCTCCCGACGCCGCGAAGACCTCGGGATTGAGCGCGATAGTCGGTGGATCGCGGACATTCAGGCTGCCGTCCGCAAACACCTTGTGCTCCACTAGCAGGTACTCCGGCGCCTCCCCACCCGACAGAAACGTCACGGTGTGCGGAGTATCGCCCCCATTCACCCAGTCCCACGTCACGGTATCTCCGGTGCTTATTTCGAGGTCGGACGGGAAGTAGCGGGCATACTCTACGTCGTCCTGGAACAGGCCCGTCTTGAGCCGATGCTCCATAGTGAGGTCGCCCTGGCGGCGGCTGACAGGATTCTGCGATGCGAACAGGCTCTCCGCGTGGGCAATCAGCGAAGCGTGCTCACGCGCGGCGCGGGCGTCCAGGTCCGCCTGACTCTCGGGAGGAGCGAATCCCTCCTGAAGTACCGTAACCGTGGCCTGCATGGCGGGATGAATGAGGCAGACGACCTGATAGACGCCCGCCTGGGTGAACTTCACGGAGACGGGCCTGGGCAGGAAGTTCGGGTCGAAAGGCGCTCCAGAGTTGAAGAAGCCCGTGCCGTCATACTCGTTGTCCCCATTGACGACCAGTTTTTCTTTGCTGGGCTCCAGGAGCCCAAGCCGGTCCCGTGCCCAGGACGCTATGGAGATGAGCTCTATCTCGTCTTTGAGCTGGGGCCCGGATGGAAATCCCACCTTGGGGTCTATTCCCAGTCGGCCGTCCTTCAGGGGCGCCAGCCACGGCATCCTGGACTCGCCGGAGAGCAGCGTGACGGTATGGAACATCATCCGCTCCCAGACTACGGTGTCTCCTTCCACGATCGTGATGTCATTGGGCAGGAATTGGTTGATCGCCAGCGACTCGTCAGGAAAGAGGTCGCCGGCCTGCGCGGTCCAGGTCGTCCCGGTCACCTCCTCCTCCTCGTCGTCAGCCTTCAGTATCGATGGCGCCAGCACCAGCCCCGCCACCGCCGCAATTAGGAGCAGACCCTTGAGGTGGGCTCCAACCGTAAACTTGTACCCGTAACCTTGCAGTAGTCTCGGCATCATACTTCGCTTCTCACTGACCTCCCAATGGTTTGAGGGACGCGTCTTCATCGGTTAGGCGGAGCACCCTGAACAAGCCCCAGAGTCCCGCCTCCCGATAGGGCAGCCTGTGGTCTCCGTAGAGGTAGTCGCCTGGCATCTCCCACGGCCCGCCCGCTGAGATCGCTACCTCCAAAGTCTCGACTCCACCGATCTGCGCGGCGCTGACCAGGTTGCTGCCCTCCATACCCAACTCAAAGAGCCACCGGTGGCCCTCGATGCTGAACACGTGGTTCTGCTCGCTAAATGGCATCATCACGTGAATACGCACATGATCCCCGGCATGCGCCACCATGACCGGAGTCGACGGGTTGGCATAGACGCCCGTACCGGAGTCCGCCGCCGGATCGGGAAACAGGTCGAACAGCCCGCCCAGCACGTCCACGGTGAATGGGAATTTGAATGAGCCTGACCTAAGATCGGGAACCAAGTCAAACCGCCCATCCAAGGGAGACGCCCTGTAGTTAAGTCCGACAACGCCGCTCACAGCATGATTGTACGGCATCGCATGAGTGCCTATCACCTCGTCCTCGTCCTGTAGGAACAGTGCGAAATCGCGGTAGCTCGAACCATCGGGCAGATGTACGTCCGCCCTCCAGCTCGAAGCGAGCGACATGTCCTCGCCCGTTTCGGGGTCGGTGAATTCGGCGCCGGCCGGGGTAACGACGATGGCCCCGTAGAGGCCGAGCCCGGGGTTCACCAGTACATTCCCCCAGTCTCGCACGAGCGACGCGCCCTCCCCGTATTCGGGGTGTGCGAAGAAGGTATACGTCCTGCTCTCCCCAGGCGCGACAGCCTGGTCCGGGTTGACGCCAGCTGTGATGCCCAGCGAGTCCTTCGGATCGTAGGCAAGTCTGTCTGCGTGGAATGACACCCTGCCCTCCCCCAGCCTGTTCGTCAAGCGCACCTGAACGCAGTCCCCCACCCTCACGCGCAGTACCATAGGCTCCGGGTCCCTCGCCCCGGAGACGAAGTCGTCCGCGTCCGCCTCCAGGGCGAATATCTTTCCCATACCGCCGCCGAGCATGGGCAACCGTACGGGGATGGACGCCACCCCGAACTCCTTCAGCGGCGCCTCTGTCGGACAGGCGGAAGCAGGTGGGCTTGGGATCGTCTCGCGCCCGGGCAGCTTTAGAAGGCCGAGCGCGGAATCGCTCCCGTGCACCCTTACGAGGCCCCAGCTTCCCTCGCGCAGCTTGAAAGTGCGCCCATTGTAGTAGGGGTAGTCCCCAGGCATCCTCTGAGGTCCTCCGGCCGCCGGAATGATGAGGTCGTACCGCTCGGAAATCCCGATGTGGACCGTGCTCACGGGCCGCGACCCAAGGCTAAACCTCTCGCGCCGGAACCAGTGGCCGTCCAGGTGCCATGTATGTGCATCGTTCGTCGCTGCAACGAGGGCGCGAACCACTATTGGGTCGCCCAGGTAGGCGTTAAGGACAGGCGTGGCCGGGTCGCCGTGTGCCTCGCTGCTGAACCAGAGCGCGGGGTCTCCACCGCGCCTTTCCGGTGGAGAAACGCGCAGGTTGAAGGCGCTCCCGCTCGACCTGCCTACGTGTGTGGCAAGGTTGTTGTCCTGTATGAACATGACCAGCTCTCGGAAGCTGCCCGTCACGTCCGGCGAAATGGCCGACTCGGTGTGCACGTCGACGATGGTGCCGCTCCTGGCTTGTGCGCCCGTGAAGGGATCGCGGTAGGTCGAGCCGGGAGGCTCGGATATCAGCGCCCCGAACAGCCCGTGCTTCCACGAAACCAGGGCGTCCACGTGGTCGTGGAAGTATGCCGTGCCGAACTGCACGTCGGGATACCACCGGTAGCGCACGAACTCGGCGCTCACGATCTCCCCGGAGGCATGGGCATGATCGAGGGGCGTCTCGAAGACGACACGGTTACCCTCGACCCTGGCGATGCGCCTGATCTCGAAGGTCTCGCCCTGGTCCATCCCTACGCCCACCAGCGCGCGGGGTCGAAACCGCTTGGCGCTGCCCAGATCGACCGTGCTGCTTCCTTGGGCCGCGTCGGCCTGCAGGACCTCCCCATCCTCCGTGAACGGCCGCACCGACTGCTCGTACGCGAACCCCGTGCTTATGCCATCGCTCGCCTGGACGTCGAACTGGACCAGGTGAACGTGTATGCTCACCTTGCTGAAGAAGGTGTTCTCGGCCGTGTCCCGCAGCTCGCTCTTGAATACAATGTCCACGCAGTCCTCCCCCGCATTGGCGCGCAACGCCAGGGGCACACGCAGGTCGTTGCTCGCCCGCACGGCGTCCTCGTCCTCCTTCAGGACGTAGAGCTGCCCAACCGGGTCTATCAGACTGGCGTCTTCGTTCAGCACTATGGGTACGTTGATGGCGTGAACGGCGAACTCCTGCAGCCTCGTCCCTGCCGGGCACAGGCTCCGGACGCCGTTCCCCCCAGGCTGAGGCGGCGCCCTTCCCCGCTGATCGGGACTCAGGAAGGGCGCGGGCCCGTGATGGGGCGCGAAGGGCGGACGCTTGCCGAGATGGGGGCGAAGAAGCGGGTATGCTAGCTTGCCCGTCGTGGGCTCGAAGAGGATCGGCAGCCTCATGCCGGGGTTCGCGGGCTCGAACCCCGGCCACGTAGACTGGGTTTCGGGCTCGTTCAGGTACAGGTCGCCCTGCCTGTGCCAGTTCATGACGGATGCGTCATAGCCCTTGGGAAGACCGCGGGGAGGGAGCTGGCGCTCCACCCAATCTCCCAGGTTGTCGCTTGTAATCTCGACCCCCTCGCCCTTCCACTCCACAGTCCTGCCTAGCAACGCTTCGGATGTCACGGCCTCCGCGATTGTGCCGCTGCGGTCGGGAAGCTCCTGGAGAGCACCCGTTCCGCCGCCTGCCTGCAGCGTGTTGTGCACCCGCCAGATCATCCACATCCCGGCCAGGTAGTGGTGGGCGACGTGGCAGTGGACGAGGTAGTCGCCCGCGCTCTGCTGGCAGCCGCCGCTGCCGCACTCGGACTCCAGGTCGTAGGACTGCGACGGCCCTATCGACTGCGAGTCCAGTCTCGTCGACGCTTCGGTCTTTAGAGGAGGATACTTGACAAGGCCGGCGTCGAAGTCCGTGTCCTCGGTCCCCGGCTGCCTCCTCCAGCGGATGGCCCCGCCGTGGGTGTGGTGTACGTGAAATACCTCAGAGCCACCGTGAACGATTCGGGTCTTGACGGGGTCTCCCAGGTACGAGCGGGCAATCGGCGTCGCCGGGTCGCCGAAGGTGTATGAGCTGTATGCCATGGATTGATCCGCGATACCGAAGCGGTCGGACTGGAGCTGCAGCCGGTTCATGAACGGCTCGCTCCTGTAGTTCAGCGCCCTTCCGCCGGGCTTGTACGCCCCGCTCAACGGGTCGGTCAGCGTTACCCGCTCTCCCGTCTTGTCCAGGTGACGGTACCTCTCGCTGCCGATCTCGTGGTAGTAGACGACGAACTCCCGGAAGTCGCTGCCGTCCGGGCTCTCGATGATGGCCGACCAACCGCTTTCCAGCGGCGCGTTGTCCACAGTATCCAGATAGGACGACCCGCGCTGCTCTATGACGATAGCCCCGAACAGCCCATGCCCGGCCTGGAATCTCTCTATGCCGTGGCTGTGAAAGTAGTGGACTCCCTCCTGCGCGTCCGCCGCCACCATCCACTCGTACCAGACGCTCTCGCCCGGCAGTGCGGAGGCGTCAGGGTTGGTCGCAATGGCGGGCTCGCCCGTCGCCGCAACGTAGAGGCTGGAGCCGTGGATATGAAGGCTGGCGGGCTCGTTGCCGTTCAGGGCATTGCGCAGGGCGATGCTGACGCAGTCGCCCTGGTTGGCCCTGATGGTGAGAGGCTGTATTGTGTCTCCCGCGAGCCCAATCGACACGGCCGGCTCTGCCTGGTCGGTCCTGGCGGCCCTGCTCTGAGCCTCCTCCTGCCGCACCCGGTCCAAGTCCGCCTCCAGGACATACATCCTGCCGTCGGGGTCGTAGTCTAGGAACCTGTTCAGGGTGATCTCGACGTTGATCGCCGCTACGTCGTAGTGACGCCGGGGAGCGGCCGAGTCGCACCTCGACCCAGCGACCACCGTCTCCGCCGCTTCACGCCCGCTGAGGGTCAGCCCCTCCCCGCTGCCGTGCGCGGCGATGCCGGTCTTGTAGCCTCCGTCGACGACGGACCCCTCGCCCGCCAAGGTCCGCTCCAACCTCTTCGCGAGGACATCGCCCGCAGAGCCGGGCTCGCCGTGAGCATGCGGCCGTGTCCCGGGCAGATGGGCGTGGTGCGACGAAGAGGCCCCGTCACTCAAGAACGCGACCATAGCAATCAGGGCTACTGCAAAATAGGCCGAGGACCCAGCCCTCCGCCTCGCGAACGCTCCCGCCAAAGAATCCTTACTCCTGCGCCCGGAATCTGAAGGCGTAGAGGTCGGCATCCTTGAGGACGAAGCGCAGCCTGACCGGGCGTCCGGCAATACGGCTCACGTCGCCGCCGCCGTTCCAGCCGATCACACCCTCTATCTCGTCGCCGAACTTCTCAGGGCAGTCGTCGAGGCTGAATCCGTCGATCGGCCGCCCCTCCACGTCCTGTACCTCCGCCCTGATAGACCCGACGGCGGACGTCGAGTAGTTTACTTCCAGCTCGCCGCCCTCGAACACGACCGGCACGGTGATAAGCTCGCCGCCGGCGTACCCGGCGTTCACTGACACGAAACCGTCGGTCCTCAGGGTGTACCGGCGAATCCTCTGGGAGGGCAGGTGCGAGTTCTCCATTCCGTACAGCGAGATCTCGGTGGGCGACGTGTGGAGAATCCCCGTCTCGATGTAGACTCCCCTGTCGTGCCAGTTGTTCTGGTCGAGGCCCGGACGGATGAACGCGTCCCTGAGGCTTCGGTCGAACCGGAGTCCGTCGCGGCTGGACATGAACACTATGTCGTTGACTCCCACGCTGTAGGTCCATTCGGGGTCGGGGCTGCGCTCGACGACGTACCTGGACGGGAACATGAGGTATACGCCGGGGGCACGGTCGTACTTCACGCATGCGTTGGTATAGAAGTGCTCGTCGGGAGTCTCGCCCGTGTCGATGGACTCGAGCTCGCTCCACGTTCGGAAGTCCGGCGACGTGGCCCGGCGGATCCACCTGACGCCGCCCTTGAAGATGCCCGTGCCCGCGACGCCACGCGTGTAGGTCACGTACTGGCCCAGGTCGCCGTCCCAGAAGGAGATGTTGACGGAGTCGAAGGGGCCGTCGGTCAGTATGGGCTCGTCCTGAAGGAGGCGCCAGCGTATGCCGTCGGGAGAGGCCACGGCGAGCAGGTCCCTCGTGCGCACGACCGCCTTGTACCGCTCGTCGTCGGGCACGTCCGGGTTGGGGTCCCTGAAGGGGACCATGTTCGCCCCCGGGCCCATCCAGACGACGTTGTTTTCCGTCGAGCCGTCGACCTCGAACTGGCCGAGGCTCGGCTTCTGCCAGGTGATGCCGTCCTCGCTCTCCGCGTACAGCGTGTCATGGCCGCTGCGCTTCAAGAGCTGCCCCGTATTGTGCTCGCTCCGATACCAGGCCCTGAAACGGCCGCCGTCCCTCATGAAACCGGCCGCACAGGGACTCAGGTCCCATGGACGGTCCCCCTCGATGGCGGGAGCCTGGCGCACCGGCTCCTGAAGCACGCGCTCGGCCCCTCTCGTCTCCTCGATCAGGAGATCGTCCACGAATAGCTGCCTGTCCGAACCTATGTGATTGGGAGAGACTCCCATTTCGACACCTCCATTCTCTATCTCGTAGGCTTTGGCATTGTTACCTAGTCGTTCATCGGGGCGTACCTCGCAGCTGGAACGGGTCCAGCCAGCCCCTCAACCCTGTCGCGAGCAGATTGAATCCGAGTATTGCGACCATGAAGGCCAGGGCCGGCGCCATCGGCAGCCACGGCCAGTTGAAGATCGAGAGCCGTGTCCCGGACAGCATACCAGCCCACTCCGGGAGCTTCGGCGACCGCACCACCTGGGGCACGTATTCGAAGAAGGACTCGCCTAGGAACAGCCCCAGGAATCCCAGCTCCCCCAGGGTGAGCAGTATCGCGCTGAGCTCCAGGGCCGCTGCCGGGATGAGCTGGGGCGCAAGGTTCGGCAGCAGATGGCGGCGCGCTATGTGCAGTGGCGTCGAGCCCAGCGCGATGGCGGCGTCCAAGTACGGCTGGCCCCTGATCCACCGCACGGACCCGTGCACAATGTTCGTCAGCTCCGCCCAGCCCGTTAGCCCCAGGCCAAGCAGGAAGACGCCGAATCCGAGTCTGGGGCCTATCGTCAGAATGAAGACGAAGGCGAACAGCAGGCTCGGGATCGACGACGACACGGCGCCGAAGGAGAGTATCTGCTGGCCGACTGCGCCGCCCCGCCACCCGGCCACGCCCCCAAGCCCGCCGCCGAGCAGGAGGCGTAAGACGGCCGCCGCCACGCACAGGACAAGGGTCCGCTCGGTGCCGTATACGATCCGTGTCAGCAGGTCGCGGCCCTCCCTGTCCGTCCCTGCCGGGTACGGCGAGCTTGGCGGGAACGGCCTTCCCCGCACCTCGCCGTCGATGAGCTGCAGGGTCCTCCCTACCTCCTCCGGGCCGTAGGGCGAAAGGAAGCCCGGCCAGAGCGCGGCGACGAACACCGCGACGGCGACGAGGCACCCGGCGATCAGCGCAGGGTTGCCCAGGAACCTGATGGCCAGCTCGGTGACGCGCTCCAGCCGCGTTCGACTGCCCAGCGCCTGGCCGGACCGCACGGCCAACCTCAGCCGGGGGGCCCAGAAGCGCGCGGTGAAGCTGATCGCAAAGAGCACGACGAGCGCAGCGAGCAGGACGGACCTGTTGTCCAAGTACCACACTGAGGCGGCCGGCATTGGCTCGGTGGGCATATGGCCTAGACTCCCACCCCCGGAATCGTCACGACACCGCCCCCCCTGCCTCTGCCACCCTGGGGTCGACGCGGTTGATGATCACCTTCACGACTGTGTTGAGTATCAGGAAGGTGATACCGACGGAAACCAGCATGTAGCTGGCCATCTCGGCGTCCCTGTCTGCCGCCGCGTCCAGGAGCCGGAAGCCTATCCCTCCCCAGTTGAACAGCCACTCGACTATGAGGAGACTGCTCATAGAGAAGTAGAAGGAGGAGTTGAGGCTGGTCAGTGCGGGCGCGGCGACGTTGCGCAGGATGTGGCGAAGCAGCACCGTCCTGCGGAGCAGCCCCTTGGCGCGGGCTGTGCGCACGTAGTCGGAGTAGATGACCTCCTGCAGTGCGCCTATGGTGACCTGCGTCATGTACGCCATCGGACGCACCGAGAGCACCAGCGCCGGAGCGAGGAGCCGCCTGACGTCGAACACCGTCACCTCGGGGCTCAGCAGGACAAGCCGTTCCCCAAATGCCGGGCCGATGTACCGGATGAAGAGGAGCAGAATCAGCACTGCCAGGAGAAAGCTGGGTGTCAGCACACCAACGTAGCTGACCGCCGACGCCAGCCCTGCAAAGGGGGAACGTGGGCGCAGTCCGCCCGCCAGGCCCAGCAGGAGGCCGGCGAGCGCACCGATGACCACGGCGGTCAGCATGAGCGTCACGCTGCGGACGTATGCATCCCGCACGATACCCAGGTCTCCCCCAGAATCGAAGATATCGTAGGCGAACCTGAAGGTATCGGCGAAGGCGCTCTGGATGGAGGTCAGCGCGACGTATATCGACCTGAGTACCGGCTGGTCCAGCGTCGCGAAGCTGAAGAACGTGACGAGGATGAATACGAGGACGACCCTGTATGCGAGCAGAAGAAGGGTGCGCAGGGGTCCCCTCGATTCAGGCCAGGTGGCAGGCCACCCAGTGGTTCTCCCGAACGTCGCGCAGGAGCGGCTCCTCTTCCGCACACCGGTCTACCACTATCGGGCAGCGTGTCCTGAAGCGGCAGCCGCTCGGCGGATTGATTGGGCTGGGCACGTCGCCCTCCAAAATGATCCGCGTCCGGGTCTTGGCCTGCGCGGGGTTGGGTATCGGTACGCTCGACAGCAGTGCCTGCGTGTACGGGTGGCGCGGGTTGTCGTGGAGGTCATCGATGCTGGTCTGCTCCACCACCTTCCCCAGATACATCACCGCCACTCGGTCGCTGATGTGGCGTACCACGCGCAGGTCGTGTGATATGAACAGGTAGGTGAGGTTGAACTGGTCCTGCAGCTCTTCGAGCAGGTTGATTATCTGTGCCTGAATGGAGACGTCGAGGGCCGAGATCGGCTCGTCGCAGACGATGAACTCCGGCTCGACCGACAGGGCGCGGGCGATCACGATTCGCTGCAGCTGGCCTCCGCTGAACTCGTGGGGGTATCGATTCTTGAAATAGGGATTCAGTCCGACCGTGGCAAGGAGCTCCTCCACCTTGTCCTCTACCTCGTCCTTGGCGACGACTCCATGGACTAGGAGGGGCTCGCCGACGGCCTGCCCGATGGTCATCCTGGGGTCCAGAGCAGCCTGGGGGTCCTGGAAGATGATCTGCATCCTCTGACGGAAGGGACGCATCTCCTTTCCGTTCAGGCCCGTCAGATTCTGTCCATCGTAGTAGACCTCTCCAGAGGTCGCCCTCTCAAGCTGAAGTATCGTGTATCCCAAAGTGGACTTGCCGCACCCGCTCTCACCGACGAGACCCAGGGTCTCACCCTTACTGATGGACAAGCTCACTCCATCGACGGCGCGAACCGTCTGCTTGATCGCGCCTATGCCGAAGATGATGCCCTTGGTTCCAGTCTTGAAGTGCGTCTGCAGATCGCGCACTTCAAGAAGGGCGCCGTTCTGCGTGGTGGAATCCTGCCGAACCGTCACTACATCTCTCCCTTGGCGGCCCCGTTCGAGCTTACGGTCAGCGGGTTCCAGCAGGCCGCGTAGTGATCAGTACCGACCTCAGTCAACATTGGATTCTCTTCCGTGCACCGGTCGACAGGGCCATCGCACCGCGGCGCGAAGGGGCACCCGGGCTTGAGGTTTGCCAAGTGGGGCGGCAAGCCGTGGATGGACTCCAAACGGTCCGCCTCTCTCCTCTCCATCGAGGGTAGAGCCCGGAGCAGCATTGACGTATACCTGTGCTTCGGGTTCTCGAAGATCTCCTGCACCGGCGCCGTCTCTACTATGAATCCAGCGTACATCACGGCGACCCGGTCGCACAGCTCGGCGATGACTCCCAGATCGTGGGTAATCCAGATTACCGACGTGCCCCTCTCTTCCTTGAGGTCGCGAACGAGGTCGAGAAGCTGGGCCTGTACAGTCACGTCCAGAGCCGTCGTGGGTTCGTCCGCTATTAGCAGGAGAGGATCGCAGGACACGGCGATCGCGATCATCGCCCTCTGGCGCATTCCGCCGCTGAACTGGAACGGGTAGTCGTAGTAGCGGGATTCGGCCGACGGTATCCCTACCCTATCCAGGATTTCGACGGCCCGCTTTCGCGCCGTTTCTTCATTGTGGCCCAGGTGGACCTGCATCGTCTCGGCAATCTGCGGGCCCACCTTCATGGTCGGGTTCAGGGAGGTCGCCGGGTCCTGGAAGACCATGCCCATCTTGGTGGCGCGCCGCTCCCTGAGGTCCTTGTCCGACAGTTCCGTGATCACTTCCCCATCGAGCTCGACGCGCCCGCCGACTATTTGTCCAGGGGGGTTCGGGACGAGCCCCATGATGGAGAGCGCGGTCATCGTCTTGCCTGAGCCGCTCTCGCCCACGATGCCAAGCGTCTCGCCCGGCTGCACATCGAAGGACACATTGTTGACGGCCTTGACGGCGCCCTCGCGTGACGCGAGGTGAGTCTCCAGATTTGCGACAGACAGGACTGGCTTCGCCACGTTAGATTCCCCTTCGCTATCGCCTGACTTGCCTGGGATTGAGGGCGTCGGCCCTGTAATCCTTCTCCAATACCGTGTGGCCCCGGTACATAGGGGCTCGGTACCGGAGTCTAGCGCCTGCGCCGTCTCCAGTCAACTCTACCGCTCCAATGGCAGGGCCTTTCCATTGTCCCATAACCACATACCGTCATTCCCGCGCAGGCGGGAATCCAGGTGGGCGGTAGGGTATGTCCCTTCCGCAGGGAGCCAACTTTGGAAAGGCCCCGCTCCAATGGGGGTCAGGACTACGCCGTCCGGTTGGAGCGGCGATGGCTCATCACACCCCCGCTAAGTCTGGTAGCCGGGTGTCCGGGAGTCCCATCCAACCCATCGCCTTGCTCTGCGCCTCGACAGCCACAGGCTGACACGGCGGTAAACGGCTAGCAGGCCAATCGCCCCAGGGACCGTCAACACGACCAAGACCCAACCCAGGGTCGAGTACACCCTCGGCACCCGACATGAACCGAACAAAAGGCAGGCCCTCGGCAACCTGCTCCCAGGCATCGCCGCCGTCGGCCGAGCGGTAGATGCCGCTGTGCAGCGTGCCACCGAAGGCGGTCGAGTCAAACTCGAACGAGGGCGACAGGCTGATGGACATGGCGGAGACGTTCTTGAGGTCTTCGTAGATCTCCCAGGTCACTCCGCCGTCGGTGGAGCGGAAGATTCCGCCGGCGGCGTCACGTACCGCAGGGCGCCCCACATGTAGGAAATAACGCGTTCACCGAGCATACCGGCGAAGACTGTGGAGTCGCGCTCGAACGCCGGGGAGAATTCGATGGAGACGACCGTGGCCCCGGTCAGACCCTCCGTTGCCCGCTGCCAGGAGCTGCCGCCGTCGGTAGACCGATACAGACCGTCGCTGACTCCTGCGAATACGTGGCATAGGCGGCGAAACCTGGCGACACGGCCAGGGACAGGACACGCATATTGGCGGGCCCGTCGACAGTCCGTTTCCAGGTCGTCCCGTCGTCTGTCGACTTGTACACCCCGTCGGGCCCGCCCGCGAACACGGTGGCGTCCGTCCCAAACGCTGGCGAGACGGCGAGGGCGCGGATCGACCTGTGCCCCAACCCCGCGCTGACCCCGTGCCAAGTATCGCCGCGGTCAGTGGACCTGTAGATACCCGCACCGTCGGTGCCCGCGAAAATCGTCCCGTCGGTCTCGAATTGTGGGGAGGCGGTGAGAGCCCAGACGTAGCCGCCCCCCTGGACCCGCTGGCTCCCATGACCCATCGGCGGCAACCGGGCGGAACTGTGTCAGTGCCGCCAAGAGCAAGAGGAATGCCGCAATCAGGGCAATTCGGGAAGGCTTGACCAACATATCAGCCTCCTCAGGCCTGCTTCAGCCTCTATGGCAATAGGCTGTTGGAGAACTTCTCGTCGGCGGACGACTCCCCGGCAGGCTCACATCCGCCCCTGTACTCGTGCACAGGAGCGACTTCCAGGATCCTGTTTCCAGGTTCGCAGCTAGCGCCTGATTTGCCTGGGGTTTAGGGCGTCGTTCAGTCCGTCGCCCAGGTAGTTGAACCCGAAGACGGCGATCCCCAGCAGAATGCCAGGCATCAGCACCTCCCATGGGTAGAGGCGCCACTGGGGCAGCGCGGTGTTGATCATGTCTCCCCAGCTTGCGGCAGGCGGCTGTATGCCCAGCCCGAAGAAGCTGAGGGACGACTCCAGGAGGAGGATGCCCCCAATGGCCCCGCTGATCCCCACAACGAGGGGGGCGATGGCGTTGGGGATCAGATGCTTCCTGATGATGAGCCACGTCGGCATGCCCAGCGCTATCTCTGCCCGGATGAAGTCCTGCTCCCTAAGCGACAGTATCTGACCGCGTATGAGCCGGGCCGTGCCCGACCAGTTCACCATCGCCAGGGCGCCGAACAGGATGATGTAGTCGATGAATATGGTCTCGTCGAGTATTTCCCAGCGCGTCTGTTGCTTCAGGTCTCCCATGAGCTTCACTACCGGAGTCCTGATAGACGCGGACAGGAATGCGGCAAACAGGAAATCGGGAAAGCTGAAGAGCACGTCCACTATCCGCATGATGATATCGTCGACCACGCCCTTGAAGTAGCCCGCAATGGCCCCCATGGTTATGCCGATGGTCTGGCCGAGTATGATCGTGATCGCCGCAGCGAAGACGGCCGTCCGGGCGCCGTGCATCAGGCGACTCAGGATGTCGCGGCCCACCTTGTCCGTCCCCAGCCAGTACTCACTGCTGGGCCCGTCGTGGGGCTTGGAGCCTGAGCGCATGAAGGTCTCCAGGTAGTCCTTGGGGGCAAGCACACTGCCGAAGACGCCCAGGAACAGGATGATGCCCACCACGACCATCCCGAACACCGCCGTCTTGTTGCGAACGAGACGCTCGAAGCCATCCAGCCACAGGCTGCGCTGTTTGACCTCCTCGAAGTCCTCTATCGAAGTAGCGCGGACCGCTCGCTCGCTCATTTCGGGCGTACCTCGCCAGACACGAACACTTCGCCCAGACGGAAGACTGTTACGCCCCTAGCCTCTCGTTGAGGAAGGAGAGGGATAGGCGTGAAGCTATGCCGGCTACGCATACCGCACCCTGGGGTCCAGCATACCGTAGCCGAGATCGACCAGAAGATTGGCAAGGATGATGATCGTCGCACCGATCATGGTGGTTGCGAGAATCACTGGATAGTCTCTCGACTGGAAGGCGTTGATTCCCATTCCCGCGAACCCGGGAATGGCGAATATGCGCTCGATGAATACGGCCCCCGTCACCAGTCCACTGAGCGTAAGGCCCATGCTGGTGAGGACGGGCGTCAGGGAGTTTTTGAGCATGTGCTTTCTGACCACACGCCGCTCGAACAGGCCCTTAGCCCGGGCAGTCCGGACGTAGTTCTGGCGTATCACCTCCAGAACGCCTGCCCGCGTCAGACGCACGATCCCCAGCAGCCCCGTAACCACGAGGATCGAGATGGGCAAGAACGTTCGGGTGCTGAACAGGCCGTGCCAGCCGATTGGAATCCTGTTGTTCCACGTAATCCCTAAGAGCTCAAGGAGATCGGGCAGCCAGAGCACCGTTATCACCATCATGAGCGGGGCCAGGACTATCACGTGTATCGAGCTCCCCACTATGGAGCCCGTGACGATTATGTAGTCGATCCAGGTGTTCTGTTTGCTCGCGGCAAGGGTCCCTAATGGAATCCCGATGGCGATAAGCAAGAAGCCAGCCGCCATTCCAATCTGGGCACTGATCGGGAAGGCCGCCCATACCATCTCCCCTATCGACTGTTTACCGCGCCCCACGCGAAGCGGCTGCCCCATGTCTCCCTGGGCCAACTTCCAGACATAGTCGCCGAACTGCACCCAGAAGGGGCGGTCCAGCCCGTAGTGCTTCCTCAGCCGAGCGAGCACCTCTTCGTCCAGGACGTAGTCCTCGCCGAACTGGATCTCCAACGGGTCGCCTGGGGCGTAAAACCCGAACGCAAACGTTATGAACAGGATGACCAACAGGACCGGAACGAGGAGTACGACCCGCCTGAGCGTGTATATCAGCATGTCGACCTAGTCTCTACCTCAGAATCACCCAACTCGTTCGCGGGGCAATACACCCCGGCTCCTATCCCAACTGCCGGAGTCTAGCGTCTAATCCGCCGCCCGTCAACATCGAGGGCGCCAACGCAGGGCCTTTCCAAAGTCGTCACAATGCCATAAGAGGGGGATCTGGGAAATCCCTTCTCCCTCAATGGGAGAGGGTTAGGATGAGGGTGACTGACTTGTATCGGTTGACGCCCCCTCACCCCCGTATCGAGTACGGGGCAGGCTCTAACCCTCTCCCGCGAAGGGGAGAGGGAACTTTGGAAAGGCCCTAGCGCCAACGACATCTCGGCCGTCATATTCGATGGATGGCCTCGGCGTTCTGCGAAAACAGCGCCAATTGCTCGTCCTCGGTAAAGTCGGAGACGATCTCAGCGTAGGCGTCCACGACGGCGTCGTACGAGCTCCACAGCCAGTCCACGGGCCAGTTGCTGGCGAAGAAGCAACGCTCCACTCCGAAGGCCTCGATACAGTGGAGAACGTACGGCCTGATGCTCTCCACGGTCCAGTTGTGGTCCCCCATGCCCAGGCCCGATATCTTGCAGCGAACGTTGTCCGCTTCCGCCGCGACCGACATCGCGCGGCTCCAGTGGGCGAAGTATTCGTCCGTGCGCTCGTCCGGAAAGCCCGCGTGGTCAATGGCAATGACCACGTTCGGAAACTTCGCGGCCAAGTCCCTGAGCTTCTCCATCTCGGGCCACTGGACGCCCATACACGATATGAGATCATACTTGTCCAGCAGCGCAAAGCCACGGTGGAAGTCCGGCTCGACCAGGTAGTCGCCGAATGAAAAGTCGCGGATGCCCCGCATGTTGGGGTATTCGCAGTGCGCCTCCAGGACCGCCTCCACCCCTGGATCCCGAAGGTCGGCGTACGCAACTATGCCGTGGGGAAAGCCGGTCCGATCCGCCGCTTCCTGGAGCCACTCCGTCTCCTTCACAGGGTCCTTGCTGCCGATTGCCGCCTGCACGTGTACGGCCTTGACCACGTTCGCCTCGCGGGTCTCGCCGATATAGTCCTCGGCGATGTAATTCCTCTCCGCGAGCTTCTGTATCTGCCAGCCAAGCTTGGGGTGCGGCTCCCCTGGCTTCCAGTGGTCGTAGACCAGCTCAGGGTGCTGCATGTCATAGAAATGCACGTGTGCATCGACGAATTTGCGTTTACTCATTGCCTACGACTCCGTACCACGCAAGTCGGCAGAGAGGTCGGTCAGGATCTCTCCGGATTATAAGGAGGAAGGGTTTTTCGCAATGTCAAACCGGGACCCCCGGCCACACAGGCCTTAAGAGGTCCCGGCTCTCAACTATGCCTTGTAGAAGACTACCGGGCCGGCAGCGGCGCAACGGCACAAGAGTGCCAAGCACACGCTACCGGTCTGGCAGCTATTCTCTAGTACAGGCTCCTGTCGCGGGCACCGATCTGCCACCACGGAAGCGTGTTGAAGTACTGCCCAAGGGAGGGTACGTACCCCTGTATCCACGGCTGCACGACCCAGGTGGCGCCGTCGCCAGCCATGAGCGGGAAGTAGTAGTAGTTATCCATGATCGTCTTCTCGATCTCGTTCCAAGCGTTGCAGTAGTTGGGGTCGTCCAGCGTCATGCTCTGGGCCGCCTCGATCAACGCGTCCAGCTGCGGGTTGCTGAACTTGCCCGAATTCTTCACCGTGCCTGACGACGTGTGGCCAAGGTCCGTCAGGACGCCGCTCGGGTCGGGTATGCGGCCGCCCAGGCTCGAGCGCCTGAACTCAACAACCTCACGCCGCTGCTGCCCAGGCTCGAGACGCACCAGGTTGATCTCTATCCCAAGGTTGTCCTTCCACTGCTCCTGGACCACCTCGAAGACGCTGATGATCGAGGGGCGAGAGATCTCCAGCGTGGGTACGGGCACGTTCTCGGCGCTGCCGTACTTCGAGGCCGCGAGCGCCTCGCGCGCCAACTCAGGGTTGTACTCGTAACCAAAATCAGGATGCTTCGAGCAGGCCTCACCCTGCTGGATTATGCCCGCCCCGTACAGTGCCTTCGGGCCCAGGATCGCGGGAACGATCTCCCACATGTTGGCCCCGTGGGCAAATGCCTTGCGGATGTTCAGGTCGTCGAAGGGCGGATGGTCTGTAACGTAGGCCGTGTACCAGAGGCCCCTGCCGCCCTGCTGCACCAGGTCGCCGTGGAACGGGTTGTCAGGCTGCCAGATAGCAGGCTGCCGCACCGAGTCGGCGTACAGGATGTCGAGCTCGCCGTTCTCATACAGCAGGTATCCGGTCTGGAGGTCCCTGACCGTAGGCCGCACAACCCGGTCTATCTTGGGAGCATCGCCCCAGTAGTTCGAGGTCCTCGTGTAGTGCTGCGTGTCCGTCGCGTCGTCGTACGTCGCCTTGTACGGACCCGCGCCGATCGGCGCTACCCTGAAGGTCTCAGGATCGTTCATGGCCTGGTCGGTGCTGTACACACCGAACATCCACACCGCAAGCTGCAATGCCCACGTCGGCGTGAACTGCTTGAGCTCCATCGACAGCGTGTGGTCGTCGATGACCTTCAGACCAGATGCCTCGGTAGCATCGCCTGCCTCGAGAGCATCCATCCCCTTGACAGCCCTGGAGTGAAGCAGGATCGCGCCCCATCCAACCTGGTTGTCCGGCCATGCCGCGAACTCCCAGGCGTCCTTCACCGACTGCGCCGTGATCGGCGTGCCGTCCTGGAATATCGCGTCAGGGTTGATATGGAGCAGGTACGTGATCCCGTCGTCGCTGACCGAATACCCAACCGCGAAACCCTGTCGCAACTCCATGTTGTTCGCTGTCGAAGCGAAGTGGAACGGCGGCATGAAGATCCACCAGTAGTGGGCCCGGTCGCCGCCACCCTCTCTGAACGGAGGCGTAACCTCTTCCTTGGGGCCAGACTGGTACAGGTACTGGAGCTCCTGCGTGTCCGCCAGCGTCAAAGGCGACTTGATCGAGCCCGGAGGAGGCGGCTCCAGCGGCGGGAGCGTAACCCTCGCGAAGCCCTCCATCGCGCCCTCGGTGGTCAACTCGGGAAGCCGAGCCAGCGCGAGCTGGGCCTTCGCACCCGCGTCCTCTGCCGCCTTCTGAGCCATCATGGCAGCCTCGGTGGCCTTGTTGGCCGCGTCCACGGCCTCGCTTACCGATGCGCTGATGATCCTCTGCACGTCGGCCGTGGACAGCTGGCCACTAGCCGATGCGTCGACGATCTTCTGAACGTCGGCAGCCGTCAGCTGCTGACCGGTCGAGTCCTGGACTATCTTCTGCACGTCAGCTGCGCTCAACTGCTGACCCGCCGATGCGTCGACGATCTTCTGCACGTCAGAGGCCGTCAACTGACCCGCCACCGAGTCATTGATGATCCTCTGCACGTCGGCAGCCGTCAACTGCGAGCCCATCGACGACTGGACGATGTTCTGCACGTCGGCAGCCGTCAGCACATCACCGGCCGACTGTTCGACGATTCTCTGCACCTCGGCAGCACTCAACTGCGTCCCGGTGTCGATCCCAGCCACAGCCTTCTCGACGATGCCCTGAATCTCGGATGCGCTGGGTCCGGTATCCGCAGGCTCCGCAGAACTGCAGGCAACGACCCCGGCAAGCACTGCCACAAGCAGCGCCGCCCAGAGCACCCCACCCTTCCTTAGTTTATCTATCATTTCAACCGCCCTCCTTGGTTAGGTATCGAGCGGAGTTTACCCTGAAAAGTACACTCAGTCAATCCCTACGTAAGAGTTCAATGACAATGTCAACATCGAACTGTTCAATGAACCTATCAGTCCATGAAAGGATCGACGCCGACGAACAGAGAGCAGGGCGGATACAGTGTTCAACGGAGTGCTTGAGGTGAAGGCGTCTGTATTGACGGAAGTAGGCGGGCGCCAAGCGTGACGACTACTGGCAGCATGCAGAGAGCAAGGACCTGCTTCTGTGGCTCACTGGAATAGAGGCGGGGAGCTCACATTGCGCCTCTACGGATCTTATACCAAGTCACCGTGATGCCGCCGTTTATGTGCGGCCAGGGAGTGGGTTCCCGCCCCGTATCGAGTACGGGGCAGGCTCTTCGCGGGAATGACGGCTTTACGGCGCGCTCAAAACGAAATGGTATTAGAGGGACTCGTAGCACGCTGCCATACACGGGCCCCAAGCACGCCTGGGACTAAACACACCCGCGCCCTCCGCAGAAGCGTCCATGCTAACCTATTATGATGAATCAGCCAGCAAGTCTGCCGAAGGATGGAACAGGATCCGAGGTCACGCCCGGTCCGGCAGGCCAACAGACGCTTCCAGATAGGCCTGTGATCGGCATCGTCGTCCCGGGTTACCACCAGGAGTCCGGCCACGCCTCGGCTATACGCCGGGCGGGCGGCGAACCCCTGGTGATGACGGCCGCAGACGCGACCCTGGACCGTGTCCACGGCCTCGTGGTATGGGCAGCGCCTCGGATTGACGGGCGCGGGCGGGCCGCAACCCAGCATGCGGCGGACTGCGTGTCGCAGGCTCTGGACCGCAATCTACCCGTACTTGCTACCGGCGGCGGTTTTCTCGCGCTGAACGTTGCGTCAGGCGGCTCGCTCATCGAGGTGGAGGGACACGCAGCGGACGCGCGCGACGAAGAAGGGCCGGCCTACCACCGCATCTACATCGCCCCCGGAAGCAAGCTTGCCGCCGTGGTGGGGTCAGGCGGGTTCGTGAGAGTGAACAGCCGGCACTCGCTGGGCCTGAGGGAGGCCCAAAAGGCGCCCGGGCTGCTGGCAGCGGCCTACTCACTGGAGGACGGGGTCATCGAGGCCCTGGAGAGCCCGGAGCACCGGTGGGTGATCGGCGTGCAGTTCAACCCCGAGCGAAGGGGGGAGCTTCCGCCTCACTTCGACCGGCTTTTCGCCCGTCTAGTTGCTCAGGCTGAGTCCCTATAGCATACCGGCTTGCAGGCAGGCGGCCAGCCAGCAGCCTGTTGCCGAGGTCAGCAAGCAGGCCCTCCCTCAACCCGACGCGCGGGATGGTCAACGTAGACGCCCAGACGACGCCCATCAGGGTTTGAAGTACGACGGTAGCAGGGTAGATGACGTCGGCGCGGTCGGGCCTGAGTCCAAGATCGCGGCGCCTCTCTCGGAAGCTGAGCTGTTCGAGGGCCAACCTCGTGCGGTAGATGTCGCCGATGGATGCGTATGAGGTGGCCTTCTTGCCTGCACGCCTGCCCGTCAGGTCGCCAACCGTTTCGACGTTGCCGCCCGTGCCGATGAAGAAGCCGATCAGGCTATGCCCCACATGGTCACCGACCCAGTCGCGAGTCTCGGACGCCACGTCGTCGACCAGCCTCGCGAAGTAGCTGGGGCCGAGGGACGCGTCGGACAGCACCTGCAGCATGCGGACGGTACCGATCTTGTAGCTGCGGCTGTCGACCAGCAGTCCTCCCGAAGTCAGGGCTACCTCGACGCTCCCGCCGCCAATGTCTACCAGGAGCGCCTCGCCCTTCTCGATATCCAGCTTTCTCGACACGGCCAGGTGGACCAAGCGCGCCTCTTCCATGCCGCTGATGACGTTGACCTCTATTCTGGTCTCCGCCCGTATCCTGTCCGCGAGGTCCTTGCCGTTCTCGGCCTCTCTCATGGCGCTGGTCGCAATGGCAGCAGTGTGTTCGACCCCGTGGTCCCGAATCGATGCGGAGAACCTGTGGAACGCCTCCAGGGTAAGGCCCATGATCCGAGGAGAGAGCCTTCCATCTGAGAACACGTCCTGACCGAGCCGGACAGGCTCGCGGGCCGTCTCGACAACCTCTACCATGCCGCCCTCGCGCGTCTCGCCTATGGCGAGACGCATCGCGTTGGAGCCGACGTCGATGGCGGCGAGGGTTGTCACCGTGCGGCGCCTCTTACTTCTCCGACAGGCTGGTCCGGGGTTAGTGCGGCGGCGCCTGGAACGAGTGTCTGAGTCCCGTCGACATCAGTCCAGCCTGCCGTCGCGGAATGCCTGGATATAGTTCATGCAGAAGTCGTCGCGGCCCTCGAGCATGTCGATAGCGAGCCTGACCCGCTCGGACTCCGTGTCGAGGCTCAGGACATCGCTCAGCTTGGTCTGGATGGGGTCGATGAGCCCGGCGTCGATGCCCGAGTCGATGGCCAGGTGTATGAACGCCTGGTTGATCAGCTTGCGGTTGGGCATCCCGAACGAGACGTTGCTCAGACCCATGCCGATGTGGAGGCCGGGGAACTCGTCCCTTATGCGTCTGACGGCGTCGAAGTAGTGGTTTCCGTACCGCGGGTCCACGGAGATCGGAAAGATGACCGCGTCGCAGAAGATGTCCTCGACGGCTACTCCGCCGGACAGGGCCAGATCAATAACAGCCCGGGCGTTCTCGACGCGCTGCTCATCGTCCTCGGGCATTCCGGAGTCGCCCGTTGCCAACGTTATGACCCTCGCGTCATGCTCCTTCACCATGTCCAGCACCTCGGGGCGCTCGAGCGAGAGCGAGTTGACGAGAGGCTTGCCTGCTCGACCGTCATATGCGGCCAGGCCCTCGGCAACAATCTCCGAGTTCGAGGAGTCTATGCTGGGCGGCACGGGGGACGACTCCTGCACGGTCTCGACGGCCCAGCGCATGGCCCTCTTCTGAGTGTCGAGGTCGTAGTGGACTTCGTCTACGTTCACGTCGAGGTACTCCGCGCCGGCCCGGACCTGCTTGCGGATCTCGGCGCGGATGTACTCGGCCCCCTGCTCGCGCTCGGCCGGGTCGTCGCCGATGCCCTTCATGACGGCGATCATAAAGTGCTTGACTTGGCCCTGTTCGTAGGGCTGCGTGGTCTTGAACCAGTCGGGCACGGTGAGATGCAGCCGTTCGCCATCCCCACCCCTGAAGGGTACGGCCTCGGCGCCGTCGTCCAAGGTCCTGACCCTTCGCCCCTTCCTTAGGAGGACGCGCGTAGCGTGGATGTTTTCGCCGACTATGGTGAAGTCTTCGGGTGCGTGGACAACTCTGGACATTGGCTAGCTCCGGCTGGCTTCTGACGTGGGGTAGTCGTGGTTGAAGTACATTGACTCAAGGGCAAAGGAGCGTCCCTGCGAATGCGAGTCAGGCGCGTTTACCAGGCCCATCGCGCAATCTGAAGTAGGTGTGCGCGGCGGAGTCACGCCCGCTACGAGCCTCCGTCGCCATTGGTCTGGCGCTCTTCGCACCAGTCGCGCACGGCCTTGGGGATTTCGAGCAGGTTCTCGAGCTTGGTCGCCAGCGGAATGGCGCACTCGGGCGCGATCATGTCTACTCCAGCGTCAAGGCACCTGTAGACCTCGGCGCGGACCTCCTCGGGGCCCTTCGAGTAGAGGGTGACCGGATTGTTGATGTTGCCAACGAGGCCGATCCGGTCGCCGACTATGCCCTTCGCCTTCGCCGGGTCGTTCCGGGAGTCGAAGTGGAACATGGCCATATTGTTCTGGGCGATGTAGTCCATCCGGTCCAGTGTATTGCCGCAGATGTGGAGTATCAGCGGCACGTCGAGGACCTCTACCATTTCCTGGTGAATCTCCAGCAGGAACCTACGGTAGTACTCCCCGCTGACGAGGTCGCCCGTGGCGTGGTCAGGGAAAGTCAGCGCGTCCGCGCCAGCGTCGATCTGCGCCTGGCCGAACAGTACCGATATCTCCTTGAGCTTGTGCAGGCACTCCATCGTCATCGCAGGGTCGTCGATGGTCATGAGCAGGAAGGGCTCCACCCCAAAGACGTGGTACGCGAGGGTCCATGGGCCCATCGTCTTGCCGATTATGGCCACCTCGTCGCCGTACTCCTCCTTAAGAATGGAGATCGACTTCGAGATGGCCATCGTGTCCTGGTGCTCCAGAAAGCCGGGAGGGATGCGGACGTCGTCCGGGCCCTTCCAGATGGGGTTGGTCATCCGCACGGTGGGCCAATTGTCCTTCTGCTCCCACTGCATGTCGCAGCCAAGGGCCGACGACTCCTGGATGATGGTGAAGTAGGGCATGATGGAGTCGAAGCCCAGCTCCGTGTAGCCGGTCGCCGCCAGCCGGGCGTTCATCTCAGGGTCGCGGTTGGCGTCCGGGAACGGCGCGTCCATCATGTCCATCAGCTCGACCGTCGCGACATTGGTGGGGTTCGACACCGGCGGCCGGTCGACGGGCTTGCCCGCCAGCGCGTTCAGCACTCGCTCGCGCGGCGTCATGGTTTCAGTAAATGTCATGGCGCTCCTCCTTGTGTTGTCAGCTATAGCGGGCTTCGATGTGGACAACCCGTCCTCGTTCCAGATCTCGCAACGCCTTCAAGACCCGCGGGACTAGCGGCCGTAAGTCTTCGATCCCATTTGATTTTGCGGCCAGCACTATCACTGCTACGTCACGGCCGGTCAAGTTCTGCTGGTCCGGGATTCCCTGGTCAGCCGTGACGAGCGCGTCGAACTTATCTCTTGCCAACGCAAGCAACTCGCCGTTGCCTTTACTTTCCCATCCCCGATACCTTGTCGTTTGAACATCATGCCCGCTGAATAAGAACCTCAACCGTACCGGCGCCGACTCATCTAACAGCAGGCGCATTTACGTAGCTCTCTAGCGCCTCGCTGGCCATGCCGATCGCCCTTCGCGCTTGCTGGGGTGTGACTACCGTATCGAAGCAACTCAGAAAGCCGGTGATAGTGTATCCGCCAGCTAGGTGATCGAACAGGCTTCTCATAGGCATACGACTCCCCTTGAAGACAGGTGTGCCCCACATAGTGTCCGCATCCCGGTCGATGACACTGTTGCTGGGCGGCGGCGGCGCTCCCCTGACCGATGGCGTGGAGGAGCTCTCGCCCTCGCACAACCCATCAAGTCGTACCTCATCCCCATATGCGTACATTTCCAGCATCGCCCTAGCCATGTGAATCGCCCTCACCGCCTGATCGCGGTTTACGGTAGGAAAGTTCTCAAGAAACCCATCCAGCCCGTCGTCACCCGACAGACGGTCGAACAACGTCCTCACCGGCACCCGCGTGCCTCTGAACACGGGCCTGCCGTTCGCAATCTCAGGGGCGCTATAGATGACACTACCTTCGATTGTTGTTGATGCGCTGTTGCCTGTTGGCGTCATGGCGTTCTCCCCGGTCGTGCGCGGGCACCCACGTAAAGTTATCTCCCCAGCAGCCGTCGAATTCGTTCCTTCAACCGCTCTCTCCTCGCCTCGTAGAAAACGTCGGAACTGCGTTATCGAATCAGGAACCTCTCCCAACAGGTGAAGAGCTCCGTAGTTAAGTCTGCTCGATGAGCAGGGAAACTCCTGGGACAGCCATTCGGGCCGGCACCTTGGCGCTCTTTTCGTCGATGTCCTCTTACTCCCTATGTGGGCGGGGTGAAGCCCAGGGTGCCGGTCGTCATCTGGCCGCGGAGCGCGTCGGCGTCCAGCATGTCCTGTGTGCCGGTCACGTTGCGGGCGTAGGGGAGGAGCAGGCGCATGAGCGGGTCGTGCCGCGCACCGCATTCGAAGGACACTCCCTCGCCGACCCTTTCCATCTCGCCGTATCGCACGAACCCCGACGTTATGGCGCGCATTCGGCCAGCGGCCCTAGGCGCTTCACCCTCGGCGGTCAGGCGGTAGACCGTGCGCCCTTCAATCTCCTCCGACTCGAACCCCAGCATTAGGGGAGACCGAAGATCCTTCACGAGCCCTTCCGGGTAGTCGAAGCTTGGGTCCTTTTCAACGGCCTGCATCATCAGGAACTTGAGGGGGCGCTGGTGGATCGTGCCGCAGCGTGGCCTGAGCTGGTTGTGGGTCCCCTCCAGGGCGTCCAGATCTCCGAGCTTGGCGAGCTGGTCTCGCACCCGCTCGATCCTCCCCTCGACACCCTCCCTCCGACTGAAGGTCCAGACCGTGGCTATGCCGACCTTGGAGTACAGGCCGATGGAGATGTCATGAAAGTAAGGGTCTATCGGCACCAGCTCGAGGCACTTCCCGTATGTCTCTACGACTTCGACCGCGCTCAGTCGCGGGACGCTGGTAACAGTCATGGGGTCGCTCCCTTCATCGATCCAGTATCTCAGAGATGGCGCGGATATGCCTGGGGGTGGTGCCGCAGCAGCCGCCGAAGATGTTGACGCCCATATCGGACATCTCCCTGAACCGCGGCGCCATGAACTCGGGCGTCTCAGGGTAGACGATCTGGCCCTGGCGTATGGCGGGTATCCCGGCGTTGGAGTGTATGAGCATCGGGCCGTCGGTAGCCGTGCGCAGCAGCCGCGCCAGCTCCAGCATGTTGTCGATGCCGTTCCCGCAGTTCGCCCCGACGACATCGGCGCCCGCGTCACGAAGCTCCCGCACGGCCTCCTCGGGGGTCACTCCCATCATCGTGAAGAAGCCGCGGGGCCCCTTGTCGAAGGTCATCGTCGCGATGACGGTCAGGCCCGTATTCTCCCTGGCGGCTCTGACGGCCAGCCTGGTCTCGTCCAACGCAAACATGGTCTCGATGACCACGGCGTCCGCGCCTCCCTCTTCCAGCGCGGTGATCTGCTCGACGAAGGCGTCCAGCATCTCAGCCTGGCTGACTGCGCCGAGGGGCTCGAGGAACTCGCCCGTCGGCCCAACGGACCCGGCAACCAGGCCGTTCGGCGGGGCCTGGCTGCGGGTATGTTCGGCTGCGAGGCGGTTGAGCTCCCTGACGCGGTCGCCGTGTCCGTACTTCTCCAGCATGAACCTGCTGCCGCCGAATGAAGCGGTGAGCACCATGTCGGAGCCGGCCTCGAAGTACTCGCTGGCCATCTGCCGGATCAGGCCGGGGCGGCTGACATTCAACTCCTCCGGGCATCCCCCGGGCTCCAGGCCGTGCGACTGAAGCCACGTGCCGGTCGCCCCGTCGGAGATTATGAACTCCCCGGCTTCGAGCCTCTCGATCACCGTCCTGGCGGCTGTCTCAGTCCCGATCATCGTTCATCCAGTGGTCGATCGCTCCGGGACTCGGGTCCCGGTCTCCCGACAGGTGCAGGTCCCTGATTCGGGCCACGAAGTCCGACGGCATTCCGCGATTGATGCGCTCCGACGCCGCTTCCGCCGCTGCTTCGGCAGGGCCGTCTGACTCCTCGTACGCCCCCCACTCCCAGGCCATCATGTACTCGTCCGTGCCCGCGCTTCCGTCGAACATGGCTATGGCGTCAGCGGCCTCCTGGAACCTGGGATCCAGTGGCTTCGACACGGTGCCTGCATCATCGACCGCCTGCACCTGCACAGGCACCTCCTTCCAGTACATGACTCTAACTCTGGCCAATTGGGACTCGCCTCCCCGCCTGCCCTTCGAGCCTCATTATACCCACTGCGGCTCAGGCGGTCGAACGCGCCGGGCGCCCTGCAGTGCCCTGGCCTGGTGGTTGAGATACGGCCGGCTGCTTCTGGCCGGTGGTCTATTGCGCCGTCCAGCCGCCGTCGATGACCAGGTCGCTTCCCGTCACGTAGGAGGACTCGTCGGACGCAAGGAACAGGGCGCCGTAGGCCACGTCCTCGGCAGTCCCTATCCTGCCCAGCGGCACAAGCGCTCTGCGCTGTTCTACGGCCTCCTCGTCCGGGAACCCCGACATGAACATAGCGGTCTGGATCGGCCCGGGGTGGATGGCGTTGGCGCGGATGTTGTCCCCGGCATACTGGACGGCCGTGGACTTGGTCAGCAGGCGCACGGCGGCCTTCGACGCGTTGTAGGCGGCGGAGGTCGTCGTTCCGACCAGGCTGTTGAACGACGCTATGTTGACGATGGAGCCGCCGCCGGACTCCCGCATGGCTGGAATGGCGGCCCGGGTGCCAAGGAACACGCCCTTGGCGTTCACCTCCATCACCCGGTCCCAGTCCTCGGGCCCGGTCTCCTCGACAGAGCCGCGCAGGTATGTCCCAGCGTTGTTGACCAGCACATCCAGCCCGCCGAACCTGGACACGGCGACGCCGACTGCGCGCTCCCAGTCGGCTACGCTGGTGACATCCAGGCTGACAAAGACGGCCTCCCCGCCCGTCGCCGTGATCCCCACGGCAGTCTCGCGACCCTCACGCTCCAGGATGTCGCCAATCACGATTCTGGCTCCCTCGCAGGCGAACAGCCGGGCCTCCACCGCGCCCATTCCGCGGGCGCCCCCGCTGATCAGTACTACCTTGCCGCGAAGTCTCAATGGGCTGTCATGCCGCCGTCCACACTCAGCACCGAGCCCGTGACGAACGACGAATCGTCGGACGCGAGATACAGCACGCCGCGCGCAACCTCGTCGGTCGTCCCCAGCCTGCCCATCGGATGGCTCGCCTCCATGAGCCGCCTCAGGGCCGCTGGGTCCTCGCTCGCGGCAAATATCTCGTCGAAGTACGGGACTCCACCGTTCCGGGGGCGATGCAGTTGATTCTGACCCCGTCGCCTACATGGTCGATCGCCATCGCCCGGGTCATGGCTATAACGCCGCCCTTGGAGGCGCAGTACGCGGCCCTGTCCGGCACCCCGACCAAGCCCGCCGCCGAGGCTGTGTTGACTATCGATCCGCCGCCCTGGCGTATCATCACCGGTACTGCGTACTTGCAGCCGAGATACACCCCCTTGAGGTTGACCGACATGAGGCGGTCCCAGTCGGCCTCCTCGGTTTCGACCACCGTTGCAGCGAAGCCGAATCCTGCGTTGTTGACCAGCACGTCGATCCGACCATGCCGCTCGACGGCCGCGTCAACCATCCCGCTCACGCTGTGCGCTAGGGAAACGTCCACCTCGAGGGACGTCCCCCTTCCGCCAAGGCCCTCCAGCTTGGAGACCGTATGCGCAGCCGACTCCGGGTTCTTGTCCGCCGCGACCACGTCGGCGCCCTCCTGTGCGAAGAGCAGGCAGATCGCCCTGCCTATTCCGGACCCGCCGCCGGTCACGATGCAGACCTTGCCAGCCAGGCGCGTCCCGCGGCCTTCAGTCGACACCGAGCTCTGCCCTCCCCACCAGCTCCATGGAGACGTCGACGTTCGGCGGCATCAGGGTCGCGGTGCGAACGTCTCGGTAGAGCCGTTCGAGCGGCATCCGCTTCTGTGCTGCCCTCCCCCCGACGGTCTGGACGCACTGGGAGGTCACGTCCAGCGAAGCTCGGGACGCCATGTACTTGGCGCGGGCCGCACGCACGCGTCTCTCGTTCGGACCGGCATCCTCCCACCTGTCGGCTGAGTCGTAGAGCACAAGACGCGCCCCCTCCAGGGCCATCGCCATCTCGGCGACGCTGCGCTGCACCACCACGCTATGAGACAGGAGGGCAGGGTCCGGGTACACCGCGTTGTTCTTGCAGAACCCTACCGTATAGTCGAACGCCCTCTGCGCCGCCCCCAGGTACACCGCCGCGTACCCAAGCCCGAAGCCCTCCGTAACGCCCTTCTCGAGGGCCTTGCCTGGCTTGCCCAGCAGGGCGTCATCATTTACGTGGCAGTCCCGGAACGTGACCGTCGGGCTCACTGTCGCCTTCATCCCCAGCACGTTCCATTCTCCGCTGATCTCCATGCCGTCCGCGCCGCTCGGTACGAGGACGAGCTGGAAACCATCGCCGTCCCTGCTCCCCTCCATGTCGCAATGGACCATGTTGCGGTGTGCCGCACCGGCCATAGAGCAGAAGTGCTTGACTCCATTGATAGCGTAGCCCCCCTCGACCGGGGCCACGATGGTGCCGCGCGCAGCCCGCGACCCGCCCCGCCTGCCCGGCTCGCTGCCCCAGCTAGCAAATATCTTCCCTTCGTCCACCACCTCCGCGTAGAAGCGTTCCTTCTGCTCAGCGGTAGCCAGCGCGTCTATGAAGCGCAGCACCACCGAGTGCATGTGTATCGTCATCGCTGTATTCGTACAACCGTAGGCTAGGCGCTCGATGACAGCCGTGTAGGTCGGCATGTCGACGCCGAGGCCGCCGTAGGCTTTGGGCGCGGCTGCCGCCATGAGCCCGTGCTTCCACAGGTCTTGCCAGCTCTCCAGGGGGTAGTTGCCCGACTCGTCGTAAGCGGCGGCGCGCGGCCACAGGCACTCTTCCGCCACTCGTGCAGCCTCGTCGACCACCCGTCCATTAACTTTCGATGTGAGCCTGCTTTGCATGCTGTGAGGAATCGCGCCGGGGCCCTCGCAAGGACGCAAGTCGAAGAGGCCGCCCGCTATTCGGGCTCCGTGACCTGTAGGACCTGGTCGACCGGCACGTCGGTGATCGTCTGAACCCTGCCGCCGGGCCACCTGATCGTCAACGAGTCCACCTTGGACGCTTCTCCGAGACCGAAGTGGGCCGCCATCATGTTCTGGCCCATCGAGCTAGAGCCGGCGGATATGAGTCTGATCTGGGAGGATCCGCCGGCTTCGGCCGTTATCACTGCTCCGATCGCGTCCCTGTTGCCGGTGGAACCCTGAGTCCTTACTACGAGCCAGCTATTGCCCGCGTCGCATGCGTTGCGGATCAGCCTGGCCGGCTGGCCGTAGTTCACCACAACCATGTCCAGGCACCCGTCCCCGTCGAAGTCTATGTAGGCGCCGCCGCGGCCTATGCCATCGTCGTCCGCGCCGCTGCTGCTCGACACATCCGCAAACGTGCCGTCGCCGTTGTTGCGCAGAAGGGCGTTCGGCTGCTCCTTGGAGTTCCTGGGCTGAGGCGCGTCGAGGTAGCCGCTGACCACATACAGGTCCTCGTCGGCGTCGTTGTCGTAGTCGATGAACATCGCGCCCCAGGCTATGCGCGGCCTGCGCCCCAGCAGCCCGATCTCGGCCCCTGCCTCCGCGGCCATGTCCACGAAGGGCTGGCCCCCGCCCGGGTTCCTGAGGAGCACATTGTCGTTGATGTTGGTCAGGAAGATGTCAAACCTGCCGTCGAGGTCGTAGTCCCCGATCGCCAGTCCCATGCCGTCCATCCTTACCCTCGCGTCCATGGGCTGGGACACGTCCTCGAACCGCCAGCCGTCGCCGCCGGGGCCGTCATTGCGCCAGAGCACGTTGGGCTGAATCTCGCGGCCCAGGTCGTTCACCACGTACAGGTCCAGGTCGCCGTCCTCATCGTAGTCGAGCCAGGCTGGCTGGAAGCCCGCGCCGTAGACGTTGCCGGCCTCGCCCCCCATGCTGGGGCCGGATGTATTCCCAAGCAGCTCGGTGACGTTGGCGAACGTGCCGCCCTCGTTGTGGAAGAGCGAGAGCCCCCGCAGGGCGATGCCGAAGTCCCTGTGGGTCAGCAGGTCCTCGCCGACTTCTCCCAGATGACTGACCACGATCAGGTCGAGATGACCGTCCCCGTCGTAGTCGCCCCATGCACAGCCGCTGAACCGCCTCTTTTCGTCGTACCCCTCCATCAACGCGGCCGAGACATCCTCGAATACCCCGGCCCCGCTGTTTCGGAAGAGCTTGTTGGCCCCGTGGATCGTCGTGTATATATCCTGGTCGCCGTCATTGTCGTAGTCGGCCGCACAGCCGCCGTTGGTCTCGGAGAGAGGGTCGTCGAGCCCCGCCTGAACAGCCACATCCGTGAACGTCGCGTCGCCGTTGTTGCGGTAGAGGGCGTTGGGCTGGCGCATGTTCGAGATGAATATGTCGTCGAGCCCGTCCCCGTCGTGATCGAACACGACCAAGCCTCCACCCAGCGGGAACACCAGGCTGCCTGGCACGTTGTGCACGAAGTCTATGCCCGCCTCCTCGGACGCATCGACAAAGGCCGGCCTGTCCAGCACAACCACCGGCTCAGTCTCGGCGGGAGTCTGAACAGCTGCCTGGCTGTTCTCGATCGGTACCACACTTCGGGTCATGCGGGTCCTCACCCCTGCGTCGGCAGCGGCGGCCGTTTCGGAGTTCAACCCAACGAGGCTGTCGGTAGCGAAGAAGGCTCCCGCAGCCAGGATGCCCAACCCGCCGGCCACGCCCAGCGTCCACGTCGTCGTGGCCAGAGCCGCGATGGCCCGCTTCGACATCACACTTGCCAGACCCCAGAACGTCACCGGGCCCCCGGCCGCCGCGGTGAACAGCAAGACCGCCGCGGGGGCCTCGCCCATACCCATCAGCAGCAGGAGGGCGACCAGCGGAATCTCGAACAGCAGTGGCACGTTGATCAGGATGCCGAAGGTGGCCGCAATGGCGATGCCCGTCAGGTCGTTGCCCAGGTATTCGGACACCACGTCCGGGCTCACCCACTGTATCGCCAGCCCGCTGGCGAAGCCTGCGATCGCCATAATGGGCCCCATCCGTACCAGGAACCCGAAACTCGCGCGGCCCCACTCCGTGAACGACTCCTTCATGGCCGGCCCCCACGGCTCATCGATGGGGTCATAGTCAAGCTCGACTTCGACCGGCGGAGCTTCCGCAGGCGCGGGCACTCCCCTGGCAGTGAGGCGGTCGACCATCGCGACCAGCGGCCCAATCAGGATGACGGCCGTCATGCCCATCAGGAACCTGCTCACGCCCATCATCGGCGTGAACACCAGCACGGCCATCACCAGACCGGGCAGGTTCAGCGTCGACGAGCCGTGGACGATCGCCAGGCCGCCTTCTATCCCTACGCCGCGCCTTTGGAATGCAGCGGAGACCGGCACAATGCATGCCGAGCACAGGTTCATTACCGGTCCGAGGACCATGCCCTTGAGTGACTTTTTGAGGCTCCCTCCCGACAGAATCCCGACGCCGCTGCCTTTCGGGAAGAGGAACGCCTCAGTGAGTCCGGCCACCAGGAAGGCGAACACCATTCCGACCGTGACCAGCTGGAGGTACGTGATCGAGAAGTCCCACCATCGCTCCAACAGCGTCGATTCGAGCTCTCGTTCGATGCAGAAGCCCTGGAAGCACTCGACCACCGGCCCGGTTACGACGTCCAGGTCCTCGCGGACCGTGTCGAGCTTCGGGAAACGGTTTAGGGAGAAGAAGAACGCAAGGAGCACGATCAGCAACGCCAGCCCCACAGCGCGCTTCTTGCCCAGGGCGCTCCGAGGCGCGCCTATACGCCCCATGAGGGGCAGCCGTTGACCGATCTGCCTCAGCGTCGTCATGGGCCTACCGCGTCCCGTCCGTCGGAATGTTGAACATGACCAGCCGGTGCCCGGCGCTGCGGCCCGTATAGTTGTGGCTTCCCGCAAGTATCTCCGGGGTGCCGTCCTCGTCCACGTCGGCCACGTCCAGCGTGATCATGAAGGGAGGGAGGTCGATGTCCGGAATCCGCCTGGTGAAGTTCTGGTTACCGTCGTTCTCGAGCCATATCAGGTTCTGTACCTCGTCCTGGGGGTACATGTTCGGCAGCTGGACTCCAGACAGCACCAGGTCCAGGTCGGAGTCGCCGTCGAGATCGGTCGCCTTGACGGCGTATGCCCCCCAGTACCTGGTCAGCTCGCGGCTGGTGAACACCCCCGTTCCATCGTTCTCCAGCCATGCAAGGCCGTAGAAGTTGTTGGGCAGTATCTCACGCTCCGAGCGGTCCAGGGTATCGCCGTTCGTGTACAGAATGTCCGTGTCGCCATCCATGTCCAAATCGGCAAGCTCTATCCCAGATAGACCATGGTACATCACGGTCGCGGCGAATAGCACCTCTCGCACGAACCCGCCGGTCCCGTCATTGCGGAACAGCAGCACCTCCTCGGACTCCTGGGAAAGCGCGACGGCAATGTCCAGGTCGCCGTCGCCGTCGGCGTCGAACGGGTATGCATGTATCGCCCCCGGCCGGTCGTCGAGAACATGCTCGACGAATTCCAGGTCCCCCGTCTGCTCCAGCCACACCACCTTCCCATCCAGGTGACCAAAGATGCAGACGGCGATGTCCAGGTCGCCGTCGCCGTCCAGATCGGCCGCCTCGGCGCATGCCACGCGCCCCACGTCCTCCAGCAGCACGATCACCTCGAACTCAAACGTGCCGTCGTTGCGGAGCAGCACGACGCGCCCCACCGGACGGTTGGTTGGGCCCAGCAGGCCGATGTCCGCGACCAGGAGGTCCCGGTGCGAGTCCCCATCGACGTCGGCAGCGTGTACCCTGACGGGCTGGATCAGCCCCTCGCTAAACTCTACGACATCGTCCAGCCCTCGGAGCCACATCACGCGTCCGGACAGCGGCTCGGTCGCGAAGATCTGGAGGCTGCCGTCCCCGTACAGGTCGTCCACCCGTACGTTCGCCGTCGTGTGCGGCCTGCCGTCGGGCAGCAGCACGGTATACGCGCCTCCTTCGCCCACGACAGCGGTCGCCGGACGGCTCGTGGGAACGACTCTCACGGGCGTCGGCGTCGGCGGAACGGGAATGGGAGTAGGGGTCGGGAACGTCCGCAGCGTAGCAGGCACCAGCTCTTCCGGCTCGTCCCGGCATCCAGCACCCGCGGCCACCACGATCAGGGCGAACACGATCACGCCGACCCGCAGGACCCGGGCGCGCCTCCGGCCAGTCACCTGCCGACGCTCCCCGCCTGTGGGCTTCCCGGCCAATCTTTTGAGCCTGGCGTCAGATCGTGTAGTCGATTTCCACGCGACGCCCCGTACGGGACGACTCGTAGACCGCGTCGATCGTCTTCGTCACGGCGACCGCATCCTCGATCTGAAGGGCCGGCGTGCGGTCCTCGCGGATGTCGTCCATGAAGTCGGCAATGTAGTGGAGGAACCAGTCGTGTTCGCCATAGCCGACATACTCCACGGGCGTGTACTCGAACGTCCGCTTGGGCGCGCCCTTCCACTCAGGAGCCGTGCTGGCAACGGTGAGGCCGAAGGATGCGAAGGGGTCCCACTCCGCCCAGCCCTCCAGGCCATGATACAAGAGGAACCCCTCAGGGGCAGGCAGTCCCGCAGGCAGTACGTACCCGTCGTGCATGGTGCCCAAGGCCCCGTTCTCGTACTCCATTGCCACGGCCGCCACGTCCTCCAGCGGCTCCTCTATGAACCCCACCGGGCGGCCGACAATAGCCTGCACGGCCTTGACTTCGCACCCCATGAGGAACCGCATGGCCTCCAGGTGGTGACCGCCGAGGTGGTGCAGGATGCCCCCGCCCTGTGTCGCGTCGCGGTACGAGAATGCGTCGGGGTCGCGGCTTCCCGGCCTCACCTGGCCCGTGACCAGCCGCGTCTCTATGGAGAGAGGCCTGCCGAGCAGACCCCTGTCGATGATGTCCTTCAGCTCCTTCATAGCAGGGTGGAACCGCCACGGATACCCCGGAAACACTTTCACCCCGGCGCGCTTCGCGATGCGCGCAAGCTCCGCCAGCTCCGGGGCGCGGCGTGAGAACTGCTTTTCCATGTAGAAGTGCTTGCCAGCCTCCGCAAGCTTTGCGCCGGCCGCGGGCACCTCGTTCGCGGGCAGGCCGACCATCGCCACGTCGAAGTCCGCGTTGGCGATCAGGTCGTCCAGGTCCGTATGGAGGCTGGCGTGAGGGTCCTCTGTCCGCGCGGGCTCCAGACGCTCGGGCTCGGCGTCCTCGAAGTAGGCGACTATCTCCACGCCCTCAAGGCCCTTGAACGTCTGGATGTAGCCGGGCTTCTCCGGCCCGATGCTGCCCATGTGTCCATGCCGCAGGCCGACCATCGCGGCCCTCAAGGTCTTCCTGGTTATACAATCTCCTTTACGATGGGCGCAGACGCCCCGGATGTCTCCTACTGCGGGGCCTCGACCAGGGTGTTGCCCGCCTGGTGCGACTTCAGCATACCGGTCATGATCTGGACGACCCTGCGTGCGTCCTGGCCCGATCCGACGCTGCGTCCCTTGCCGCCGGCCTCGGCCAGGGCAATGAGCTCCTCGTACGCCGCGACGTAGCCCATGGACTGGTAGCTGCTGACGAGCCCTATCGGCTTGACTACCTGGATCACTTCGGCGCCGTCCTCGTCCTCCCTCGTGAGGGTCCCATAGCCGGCGTTCAGGGCGAACACGATCTCGCCCTTCGGACCTGACAGGTGCAGCGTCGAGCTGCCGTAGGTGTTCTTGTTGCACTGATACATGGCCCGCACGCCGTTCTCGAAGAAGATCATCCCGCTCACGGCCGGGTCGTTCTCGGGCTTCTTGCCGCCGTCGCCCTTGTACTCCGTCCAGTGATCGAAGCCCTCCTCCAGCACGCCGCTCACGTGTGTGGGGTCGGCGTCGGCGAAGAAAGTCACGCCGTGCAGGATATGCGTACCGTTTCGGAACATCATCGCCCTGGCGCCGCCCTGGATTGCGATGATGGATGCCAGAGGGCCTATCGCTCCCTCCCTGATCATGTCCCTGATCTTGTGGTAGATGGGGTCCCAGGCCCTCGTGTGGCCGACGCTCAACGGAACGTCATTCTCCTCACAGGCCCTGATCATACGATTCGCGTCCTCAATCGACGTGGCCAGCGGCTTCTCGCACAGGATTGCCTTCACTCCCGCGTTGGCGCCGTCCACGACCATGTCGGCGTGCCTGTTGTCGCCTGTGCCGACGGTCAGGATGTCCAGGTCGGCCTCGGCCAGCATCTTCCTGTAGTCGTCGTATGGCTTGGCATCGGGCCATGTCGAGCCCCAAGTCTTGTCGAACCGGTCGATCATCTCCGGCACTATGTCGCAGTACCCGACCAGCTCCACGTTGTCCATCAGGGCAAGGCAGGCGGCGTGGGAGATAATGATCTCCCGGGCAAATGGCGGTCCCACCTTCGGCCCCTGCCATGCCGCCCGGGGTCCGGGTGGCTGCGGAGCCCCTGACGTAATGCCGCTCAACCCGATTATCCCGACGCGGTACTTCCTTTGACTCATTGCTTCCTCTCTTGCCTGGAATTCGTGGCTCGCGAGCCCGCCATAAGCTACTTGCACACCCTTGCGTTGTCAAACGGCCGGACTCTGTTACGAACCGGCCGTCCCTGCCTACCAGAACTTGGGAACGTCCGTCTCCTCTTTCGTGATCATCTCCAGCACGGCTGGCTGGCCCTTCTCGGTCGCTGCAAGCCCGCGCCGGATGGACGGGCCGATCTCGTCCGGCGTCTTCACTACCTCGCTGTACGCCCCGAGCCCCTCGGACACCTTGGCGTAATCGCCCGAGAAGCGGTTGCTGCCGTACTGCTCGGTAGCGTAGGGCATGTGGTGGGAGTAGTTCGTCATCACACTGTTGTTGAGGATGATGGTCAGCGTGCCGATTTCGTTCCTCGCCGCAGTCTCGATGTCGAGGCCGGCCATCCCGAAGGCGGCGTCGCCCATGATGTTCACCACCGTCTTCTCCGGCGCAGCGAGCTTAGCCCCCAGCACAAGGCCCAGGCCGTAACCCAGCTGAGTGGACTTGCCCCAGCCGAGGTAACCCCGGGGCGTCACCGTCTCCCAGAACGGCACGAGCTGCTCTCGCGGATATCCAGAGTCGTGGGTCACTATCGCGTTCGCCGCGTCGACGTTGGCTGCCAACTCGCTTATCACGCGATAGGGGCTCAGGGGCATCTCGTCGGACCTGAGCCTCGGGGCCCACTCCTTCTCGAACTCGGCCCTGACACGGGCGATCTCGTCGACGACACCATCCACGTCTCCCCGGCCGTGCTCTCCAAGCTGGCTCTTAACCTCGTCGATCATCTGCCTCAGAACGAGCTTTGAGTCGCCGACCGCCCCCAGGTCGACGCGGTAGTCCTTATTGACATCCTCCGCGCAGTTCGTCGAGTGGGCAATGGTGACTCCGGGAGGCATCGGAGCGTTGAAGGCTGACATCGTCAGACTGGTTCCCATCCCAAGCACGAAGTCGGTCTTCTTCAGGTAGTGGTCCACCATTAGCGTCGCGCTGAGCGAGCCCGTGCCAAGCGAAAGACGATGGTTTTCGGGGAACGCGCTCTTGCCCGCGAGTGTGGTCAGCACGGGAATGTTCGTAAGCTCGGCGAACTCTACAAGCTCGTCAGTGGCCTCCGCGTAGAGCACCCCCTGCCCCGCATTGATGCACGGGGCCTTCGCAGCGAGCATCGCCTTCACCAAGTCGCGCACGTCGTCCGGGTCTGCGCCCGACTTGTGCTCGCGCACCGCCCTGTATGGGACTTCCTCGCCGGGGTACTCTTCGCCGCCGACGTCGTTGGGGATCTCGAGGAGCACGGGGCCGCGCCGACCGTGCTTCATCTGGCTGAAGGCGCGGGCCATCATCTCCGGGATGCGCTCCACTAGGTTGATGTGGCCGCACCACTTGGTGATTCCCTTGTAGTGGTCGATGGCGTCGAAACCCGGAGGGACCCCGAACCTGCTCCGGTCGGCCCCGCCCGGAAGCAGCAGGAACGGCACCGAGTCGGCGAAGCCCTGGGCGACGCCGCCGAAGGCGTTCTCGGCCCCCGGGCCACGCTGCATGGTAAACACGCCGATCTTCCGGCCGTTGTGGATGCGGCTGTACCCGTCCGCCATGTTGACGCCGGCCCGCTCCTGGCGGCATATGATCGGACGGATCCCCTCCTTGGCCGCCTCTTCAATGAGGTCCTGGTGCGGGTAGGCCGTCATCCACTCCACACCCTCCATTTTCAATATCTTTGCGATGACCCTGTTGCCGTCCAATGCCGTTCTCCTTAGCTGCCAATAACTCTTCGGGCTATCTCTCGTCTACCGGCGGGGAATTGTAGCACGTTTCTTCGGCCCGGAGGCTCCGAGCCAACTAGACCGACGTTTCGCTCCACTCTGCCCCGGACACGGCGCCTTCCGCCTTGACAGCGCAACTGCGCCCAACTAGCATCTCTATAAGGGTCGGCTCTTAACGGGCCTGATCTGCAAGGAGAGTCGGATGCCTCGACGCTACGAGGAAGAGATCGAGGAGATCCTGAAGCAGGTGGGGGAGGTTGACTCCGGCCCCATCAGACGCCGCCGAAGCTTCCTCGGCCTCCTTGGCGCCTACGTCTCCAAGCTGCTCGGCGGCGGGACTTGGTCTATCACACCCGGAAGGGTGATGCTCGCCGCGGGCGTGCTGCTGCTCCTGGGGCTTATAATGCCCTCGGTGGTACAGGCGGGCATCTGGGCCCCATTGGCCTGGGCCGGCCTCATCCTCTTCATCGTGGGCTACGCGATGTTCTTCATACGTCCTAGGAAGGTCGAGAAGCGTTGGCGCGGCCAGCCCATCGACGACAGCGACGGTGGACTCTGGGAGCGGCTGAGGCGGCGCAACCGATAGCCCCGCCGATCCGTCTACTGCCAGACAGCGGAACCCCTACAGAAGGTTGAGCCCGGCGTACCCGTCTGCCATTCTGTCCGAGCGGGAGAAAGTGCGTCCGGCTCACTAGGCGCTGAACTCCACGCGGCGGGTGCGCCTGCCATTCAGCATGGTCCCTATCGGCGTGTAGCGGACGCCAAGCTGGTAAGTCACCAGCAGTACTGCGGTGATCACCACGCTTATGAGCGCAAACTTGAGATGGACGCTGATGGGCCAGTCCAGCACCAGCCTGTAAACGACGACGATCAGGGGCAGGTGCCACAGGTACAGCCAGTAGGACGCGTCCGACATGTAGCGCACCCAGTACCGCTCCCTGGCCGCTATCGACCGGAACAGGCCTATCAACCCGAAACACATCATCCAGGCGAAGACGGCCTGCAGCACAGCCTCAACCGGTCCCGACCACTCCTCCTCGACCTCGTACATGAGCGTCAGCGCGGTTAGGAACACTATGGTCAGCGCGGGCAGCAGCCCGATCGTCCACCAGCGGCTAACGACCATGCCACGCTGGTACATGAACGCGCCGAACGCGAAGAAGAGCGCGTAGTATGCGAGCACGACCGGGTTAGGAATCAGCCCCTCGGAGGTATCGGGGCCGAAAACGGGCTCCACCATCAGGAGCTGCGGCACGAGAGTGAGCGGAATAGCCAGCCACCATATCACCGGATGGTTGAACTTCACGCCGAGCTTCGCGGCGGCGATGAATCCGGCGGCCAGCCACAGGAGGAGCCACAGGAACCACAGGTGATTGAAGGAGCTTAGCCAGATGAACGGCCACCAGAAGAGCACCCCCAGCCCGAAATCCTTCGGGGCGAACACCCATACGAAGGCCCAGGTGGTCACCGGTACTACAGTGAATGCGCCGACGGCAAGGGGTAGACCGATGCGCTTGAGCCGCTGGATCGCCAGCTGGCGCAGGCCCCTCCTCTGCCACAGGAGGGCCGTGAAGAATCCGCTGAGCAGGAAGAACACGGGCATCCTGAACCCGTGGATTGCTAAGAATATGAGCGCGTAGACGCTGTCGCCCCGGTCGGGGTACTGCTCTGCGGAGTACTCTGCCGACCACCCGTCGGGCATGAAGAAGATGGCCGTGTGCAGGACTATGCCCAGCAGCATCGCGGCCGCCCGCAGAGCGTCCAACTCGTGGAACCTGGGACTTGCGGCTCTTACCTGGTCGCTATCGACGTCGACATTCCCTTTGGGGGGTGTTTACACAGGCTAGGACCTCCTCTCCCTCGACGGGAGAGGACTGAGGTGAGGGTGAATGTGTGGGAGCGAGTCCCCTCATCCTAACCCTCTCGCGCCAGGGGAAAAGGTACTTTCGGGAAACACCCGCTAGATGGAGCACTCTCCCTCGCCGCGCTCCACCTTGTAGATGACCGTCTTGTCCCAGTCCATGTAGGCGTCGATGGACTCGCGGTCCAGCTTCCGCGTCTCCTTGAACTCTTCGACCAGGGGCGCGAACGCCTTGGGGGTCACCCTCACCACGAAGTCCCGGAACAATTCGCCCTCGGTGCGGTTCTCCTCGTAGAACCCCACGATCCGCTTGAGGGCGTCGGGAGTACTCTTGGCGGGTATGCGGCCCCTCACGCGGAGCCCTATGCGGGAGTCGCCGTCGTCGTAGCTGCCTCCCAGGAACAGCTCGTAGGCGGGGACCTGGCCGCCGGGCGCCTTGGTCGCCGCGCCGTGGAAGCCGATGTCCGCCACGTGGTGCTGTCCGCACCCATTAGGGCATCCGCTCATCTTGACGTGCATCTGCTTTGTGAGCGGATCGGTAATCGCCATCTCCTCGATGGCGGCGCCCATCGCGCGGCCCAGACCCATCGACGATGTGATGCCCAGCTTGCAGCTGTCCGTGCCCGGGCAGGAGACGACGTCGGTTATCTCATGTACGCCCGACTTGTTCAGCCCCAGGCGGCCCAGCTCCTGCCACACCTCGTGCAGGGCGCCCTCCGGCACCCATCTGAATGCCATGTTCTGCTGGTGGGTGATCCGTGACCGCCCTCCCGCGTACTTGCGGGCCATGTCCGCGAGGTCGTGCCACTGCTCTGCCTGTATGTCGCCGAGCGGCAGCTTTATGTGGACGACCCTGTAGCCTGGCTGCTTCTGCTCCTGCACGTTGGTCTCGACCCAGTGGTCGAACTCGGCCGAGTGCCCGTTGCGCGAGTACCCTCCGGGCGGTGTGACGGGCGCGTCCTTCTCTTCATCCTCGATGAACAGCAGCGACGTTGGGTCGAACGACTTCTGAGCCCACTCCTCCTGCAGCTCCTCCTCGACCATTTTCCTGAAGTCGTCGATACCGATGCGGTCTATCATGAACTTGATGCGCGCCTTCATGCGGTTCTTGCGCAGCTCGTCCGACCTGTGGAATATCCTGATGGCGGCCTCGGTCACCTTCAGGTACTCGTCGACGGTCACAAAGTCGTACAGGGTGTCGGCAATGCGCGGCATTATCGAAGTGCCGCCGCCGATCAGGAGCTGAAAGCCCTGCTGGCCGTCCCTAACCTTGGGAATGAAGCCCATGTCGTGGATCGCTGTGATGGCGCAGTCCTTCTGACAGCCGGAGAAGGCCGTCTTCCACTTGCGCGGGAGTGCCTGCGTGTAGGGGTGCCTGACGAAGTAGCGCGAATAGGCGGCCGCGTAGGGCGTGACGTCGAACGGCTCGTCGGCGCAGACACCAGCCAGGGGGCAGCCCGTGACGTTGCGCACGGTGTTGCCGCATGCCTCCCTCGTCGAGAGTCCCTCGTCGCCGATGATGCGCATGAAGTCCGGCGTGTCCTCCAGCTTCACGTGATGGTACTGGACGTTCTCCCTGGTGGTGACGTGGCCCTTGTTGAGGGGCGCGTACCTGGCCGACACCTCGCCCAGCGCGTCCATCTGGGCAGCGGACAGCCCCCCAAAGGGAACCTTTACCCTCACCATCTGGGAGTCTGGCTGGCGCTGGCCGTATATCCCCTGCTTCAGTCGGAACGCCTGGAACTCGGTCTCGTTCCACTTGCCGGCCTGGAACAGCTTCACCTGCTGCTCGAAGTCGGCTATCTCCTCGGGCAGGATCTCGATGATGCTCTGATTGCGGGGCTTCCATCCGTTCTGTGTCATGTGTCGTTACCTCTGTGAGGGCTGTGCCCTACAACAATGACGCCCCGCTCGGACTGGAGCGGGGCGCGGCTGACTCATCCGGCGTCTGCGCCGACCCCTCAAGAGCCCTTGTTACATGCGCAGGTGAACGTGTCCATCGCTATATCCGTCAAGGTATGCCGAGTCTACCAGCGCCAGCTACAAGTGTCAATCTGTTCGGCGCCTCGCGGATGCGCCGCATCAACTCAACCCCGCGCTGCCAGGGTTGGGATTTCACTGTCCGGTTTAGGGTGCCGTTCGCGGCATCGACCGTCGCATCGGCTGCGTTCATGGACAAAGGCCCCGAGTCCCCGAGGGCCATAAAGTAGACCATCTGGCTAGCAATTCCGTGCTGCCCTCCTCGTCACCATCGGCTAGCAGGTACAACACAAGACTTCCACGCGGGGTGGCAAGGAATGCATAGACAATCTGGCTGAACTCCCATCGACCGGTGAGTCTGGTGGATGACGGGCCGGACTGGGCCTCCGGATCACAGTACGACAGGCCTATCCGATCCAAGTCGTTGTGGGGGACATCCCTAAGGGTGGATGGTATGCGGTCGCTCAGCCGGTTGCCGTTGAGCCACAGCATCTTCAGGTCGGTCAGCCTGCCAAGCTCAGTCGGTATCCTGCCGCTCAGCCGATTAGCAGAGAGCAGCAAGATGTCCAGGCTGGCCAGGTCGCCCAGCTCCGACGGCATCAGGCCGCTCAGCCGGTTGCCGTTGAGCCACAGCATCTTCAGGTCGGTCAGCCTGCCAAGCTCAATCGGTATCTCGCCGCTCAGCTCGTTGTCGGCGAGTAGCAGGGTCTTCAGACGGATCAGCTCGCCCAACTCCGACGGTATCGTTCCAGTCAGACCGTTTACGGCGAGCCACAGGTCACGCAGGCTGGCCAGACGGCCAAGCTCCGAGGGGATCTCGCCGCTCAGCCGGTTGCCGCTGAGTAGCAGGGTCTTCAGACGGATCAGCTCGCCCAACTCCGACGGTATCGTCCCAGTCAGACGGTTGACGAAGAGCCGCAGGTCGCGCAGGCTGGCCAGACCGCCCAGCTCCGAGGGTATATTGCCAGTTAGATGGTTGAAGCTGAGATCCAGGACTTGCAGGTTGGCCAGTTCGCCCAGCTCCGAGGGTATATTCCCAGTTAGGTTGTTGAAGCTGAGATCCAGGACTTGCAGCTTGACCAGTTCGCCCAGCTCGGTAGGCACGGTGCCGTTCAACCGGTTCCCAGAAAGCCTGAGGCGCGTGAGATTGGTCAATTCGCCGAGCCGCGCCGGTATCGCGCCCGTCAGTCGGTTGCGGGAGAGATCCAGTAGGACCAACCCGGACAGCTCGCCCAACTCAGCCGGTATCGTACCCGTGAGCAGACTGCCTTTGAGTCGCAGCTTAATAGCGCGGCTGGGAGTCCCCCCGACAGTCACGCCGTCCCAGCCAGCGATGGCCGTGTCCACGCTCCAGTTGAGGGTTGCCATGCCCTGGAGCGTGTCCTTCATCGCCAGCAGCACCATGCAGTCGCGCATGAGGCCGGGGTTGTCGCCTTGGTCGGGCACGGCCAGGCGGCACGGGGGCGTGGGCGTCGCCGTCGCCGTAGGAGGTACAGGTGTGGACATTGGCGCCAGGTTGCACCAGTGCGGAAGATCGGGACTCAGGAACGGGTCACATTCAGGGTCGGTTGCCCCCTCGACCCCATCCATCACGAGGAAGGAGATGAAGACCAAGCAGGCAAGCACCACCACCATGAACCTGGCTAGCATAGTGGCAGTCCGCAATAACAGGTGCAACACTCCCAAACCGGCCGACTACTCCGTCCCTTTAGGTCACCTGTAGTGTGGGCGACCTCGGCATCTCTATGACGTCCTGCTCGGACAGCGGCACGGCGTCCTTCTGGTAGACCTGCACGCGAAAGGAGCCGTAGTCGGGTATGAACATGCGGCCCTTGCTGTCCACCCTGACCGACCGGGGGCTGCGCAGCCGCTTCTGCGGCTCGATGTTCGCCATGTCCCTCAGCCTCAGGGGCTTGGCGTTGGCGAGGAGGTAGGCCCTGCCGGATATCGAGAGGGTTGCGTCGCCGATGAACGGCTCGATGTAGCGGCCCTCGGGGTTGAACAGCACTACGCGGTCGTTCCCTGAGTCGGCGACGAAGATGTCCCCGTCGCCGTCGACGCAGACCCCCGCGGGCCGGTCGAGCTCGCCGTCGCCTGAGCCCGACCTTCCCATCTCGAATACGAAGCGCCCGTCCGCGGCGAACTTCTGCACCCTGTCGTTGCGCCAGTCGGAGACGTAGACGTCCCCCAGCTCGTCCACGTCTATGCCCCAGGGCATGTTGAACTCGCCTGGCCCGTCTCCGAAGCCGCCCCACTTGAGGATGAACCTGCCGTCTTTCGTGAACTTTTGGACGCGGTGGTTCATCGTGTCGACGACGTAGAGGTTCTCGTCCGCGTCGAAGGCTATGCCCGACGGCCGGTCCAGCTCCCCGTCGCCGCTGCCGTGCTCACCCCACATGCCGATGAATTCGCCCTCGGTTGTCATGAAGGTGATGCGGTGCAGGGCCTCGTCGGAGACCACGATGTTCTCCTCGCGATCGAGGAGCATCTGGGAAGGCCACATCATCTGGCCCTCGCCGCTGCCCAGCGTGTCTATGTCGCCCAGGTTGGCGTCGTCGTCCCAGGCCACGCGGGCTATCTTCGCCACTCCCCCGGCGCCCTCGAATCGGCAGAGGGAAAGCACCCTCATGTCGCTGGTCACGGCTACGTCGACGGGAAAGTCGACCACGCGCCGCATGCCCACCGTCTTCAGGTAGGGAAACCCGGCCCTCAGCAGGGCGTAAGGTCTGGCCATGATGGCGCGCCTTAGCTTGCGGCTGCGAACGGGGCGATCTGCTCGAACTGGCCGCCCACTATGTCGGTGGGCTCAATGCCCAGCCACTGCTCGAGGATGGTGCCGTAGATGCCCCTGAAGTCGATGGTGTGCGCCAGGTCCTCGCCGTTGGCCCACGTCTTCGGGTCCAGCGACGGGTACTCGCTGTAGAGCCCGCCCTTCACCGGGTCGCCGATGATGAATGCGCCGCCGCCGGTGCCGTGGTCGGTCCCGCTGGCGTTGTCCTTGATACGCCGGCCGAACTCCGTGAACACCAGCATCGCCACGTTGTCTGAGGCGTCGTGGGCCCGGAGGTCGTCGAAGAAGTCCGAGATGGCCCCAGACAGATCGCTGAGAAGCTGTGGATGCGTCGGGACCTCGTTGGCGTGGGTGTCGTACCCACCGTGGCTGGTGTAGAGGATGCGGGTGCCCAGTCCAGCCAGATGGACGCGGGCGGCATCGCGGAGGCTCTGAGCGATGGCGTTGTCGCCGTACTCGACGTCGGACTTGTACATGGCGGGAGCCTTCTTCAACTCGTCGGCGCCCCTCAGCACGTCCAGGCCCGTGCGGGCAAGGTAGTCCGTCACTGGTCCGGTGCCGACAGCCGGAGCGTACATTTGCTTGAAGATGTCCAGCGCTTCCTTCCGCTGGTCGACGTCGTCGATGCCCGTCATCAGCCCGTAGTTCTCCAGATCGCCCACAGACGTTACGGGGACGCCCGGCACTGCAAGCGCCCTGGGCAGGCCCCGCCCGAAGTTCACCGCAGTCAGGACGTTCTCGCCGCCGGGATCGAGCTCGCGCGTGGCCCGGCCGAGCCAGCCCTCCGTGCCGACCTCTATGGGCTCGCAGGTGTGCCAGATGTCCATCGCCCTGAAGTGCGACCGGCTGGAGTTCGGGTACCCGATCCCCTGCACCACTGCGACGGTGCCGTCGTCGAACATATCCTTGAGCGCAGCCGAGGACGGGTGCCAGCCGAACTCGTCATCCATCGGCAGCACCTTGTCCTCCGGGATGCCGACGACGGGCCGCGAATCGTGATAGAGAGCGCTGGTGTACGGGATCAGCGTGTTCATGAAGTCGTTGCCGCCCGAAAGCTGGACGATGACCAATACCGGGTCCTTGCCGTTGTGACCGTTTCGCGCCATTTCTCGACCTCCTGTTATCTACTGGTGGTCAGTCAATGTTGGAAATCAGAAAGACGTTGTTCATCTCGTCCAAGGTTATCGTCGTGTTCTCGTCCACTACCCTCTTGACGCCTGCCAGCCGCTTCAACCTCCGCGTGAGAGTATTAGGAGACAAGTTCCCATCGGTTATTGTCGATATGAGATCCTTGATAGTTCCATCTTCCACAGCTAGGACTGTGGCAGATGTGAACATTCCGGAACCCAAATGCTTGTGTAGGGCAGGAAGAATTTCCCGTTCAGCTTGGAGCTTGGAGAATCTTTCGGAGAGATAGTCTGCCCCTGCTTCTCTCGCTCTTATGTCTTCAAGCTCTTTTTCAATCAGGGCAACAGCCAATTCTTCGTACTGGACATCAAGTTCAGTGCTGATCTCATGGAACTGCTCCGCGTGCTCGTCTTTCAGAACTACCTGGACCTCTACCCGTTCTCCTTCAGCATGCCCCTCGGCGTCATTCAATGCTGTGTTGCCGTGCATGTCGTGCGATGCCCCCTCTTCGATGTGTCTGCGACAGTCCTCTACCCGAACTGGTACTCCATCGACGATACTATCAGCTGGACCATCCTGACTATGCGGCGTCCGCTCGCCTTCTCGTCCTCTTCCGTGTCGAACCTGAGGGGGCCCTCCGATTCGGCGTAGGCCATCAGGGCCTCTCGGGTCTCGTCTCCCACGGTGAGCGGCCCTACCAGGTCAAGGCAGACGGTCATGAACTCCTCGGGCGACAGCTCGCCGCTCCCGGACACTCGGTCGACTATCTCCCTGATGCCGGGCTTGGCTCCGTCGCCAACCTCGTTGACCGCGAAGTTGACTCGCTCGTTCAGCGTGCCGCCGTCTATCCACTCCTTGCCGGTGTGCCAGCCCTCCACGGTGGGTGGGTTCAGCAGCTCCTGGCCCATGGCCGTGACCGCCGACTGATAGACGCCGATGCCCGGCTCCGGCATCGCTTGGAACCCAACGAGGTTCATCACGCCGGTCACCAGCTCCGTGGGGCTCTTCACACGCTGGAACTGGGCTTCCTTGAAGAAGTCGGACGTGAACAGCGCCCTCAGGACGGCCCGGATGTCTCCGTTGGACTTCAGGTACGCCGCGACCAGGGTGCGAAGGGCCTCCGGGTCGCGCGGGGGCTCGATGGGCCACGCCGGTACCTGCGGTTCGTCGGCCACGAAGAAGTTGTACAGGTGTCGTCCAATGAAGACGGCCGTCGCGGGCTGCCGGGCTACGATATCGACGATTTCTTCCCCGTCGAACCGCCCCGTCTCGCCCAGGAAGGTCTTGACCCCGTCGTCGTGCTCCTCCGGTCGGCGCTCGAAGTGTGAGTCGTAATGCCCGTGAGGGTAAAGTGGGATGGGCTGTGCGAAGGTCCAGCCGGTGAAAGCGCGGGCCGCCATCTTGATGTCCAGCTCGGTGTAGCTGCCCACACCCATCGAGAAGAGCTCCAGCAGCTCTCGTCCGTAGTTCTCGTTCGGCTCGCCACTCACGTTCTCGTTGTTGTCCAGCCAGTAGATCATGGCCGGGTCGCGAGAGAGCTCCAGCAGAATGGTGCGCATGTCAGACATGCCTACCCTGCGGAACATATCGACCTGGCGATTGAGAGAGGCCAGGTGCTCGCTCTTGAAAAAGGCCGTGGCAAATACGTGGTGCCAGAAGAGGGTCATCTTCTCCTGGAGCGGACGGCGCGCTACGGCCATCCGGTATATCCACCCGACGGCGGGGCCGTGGTAGTTGTCCCAGCCGTAGTAGCGGTCGCACAGGTCGGTATCGATGTCGGGGAAGCGCTCGGGGTGGAGCAGGTCGTCCACCACGTCGTCGTAGGGTCGGCTCGCTAGGGTCTCCAACTCGCCGCGGGAGGCACCGAACCCGGCCCGCCTCATCAAGTGAGCAGCCAGAGCCAGATCGCGGTCACCCATGCCTTGTTCACCCCCTACCGATGCCTCAGGGATTGCGGCGCATTTTACATCACGCCACCAGCCCGCACAATAGAGCCAGGCCGTCCGGATCTCCGTCCTCAGCCATGCCATGAGACTTGAATGGAACCCTCTACGATGCCCGTTTGCTGCGAGCCCAGACTGTACGGGGCATGACCAATTGGCTCAGCCGACTTGGCGTAGGGTGGGTCTGGCTCCAGAGGTCGGCGCCACGTCTTGATAGTGGACATCCACCGTCATATCCTTGTCGAGCGACCCATGAAGATCAATACCGACTACCTGGACCGCTGCATCGAGACGCTGGAGAGCGCCCTCGACCTCCTGCGGCAATACGAGCCCGAGGAGATCGCCTACCGCATCTCGCGCTCCGCCTGCGTAAAGGAGTTCGAGATCATCGAGGAGCAGTGCGGCAGTCTGCTGAAGAAGCGGCTACGAGGGTACTTCGCCAGCAACCGCGAGGCCGACAGGCTCTACTTCAGGGACATCTTACGCCATGCCGCCAGGCATGGGCTGATTGCAGGGGACGAGTGCGAGCAATGGCTGCAGTACCGCGACTACTGCAACAATGCCGCGCACCGCTACGGAGAAGAATACGCCGATGAGGTGCTTGCCACCCTGCCCAGATTCATCGAGGAAGCCCGATCGCTCCCGCGGGTCATAACACAGGAGACCTGATGACCCCGCAGCTCGACCTGAAGCCCAGGCACCGGAGGCAGCTGGAGAGCTTGCTGCGCAACCACCTGCCTGGCGTGGAGGTGGGCGTACGGCAGCCGGGGCAACGGCATGAGTCACGAGGGGAGCGACCTGGACATCGCGCTACGCGGCCCGGGCCTGGAGCCGATACCCGCCGGCAAGCTCTCAAAGCTAGCGGAAGCCCTGCGTGACTCCACTCTTCCCTTCCTGGTGGAGGCGCACGACTGGGCGCGCCTGCCGAAAAGCTTCCAGGAGGAGATCGAGTGCGGGTACGTTGTGGTTACGTCCGGCTGAGGTAAGAGTGTATTATCAGGATCAGGGGCTGAATGTTGGATCCGATTATTAAAGATGCGGACAAGCTGGAAGAACTCTGCCGCCGTTACAGTGTTCTGCGACTCGATACGTTCGGCTCAGCCTCCACGGGCCGGAATCGACCAGAAAGCGACCTAGACTTCCTGGTGGAATTCCTGCCAGTGCCTACGGACGCCTACGCCGACACTTACTTCGGTCTGCTGGAAGCACTGGAACGACTCTTAGGAAAGCCCGTGGACCTGGTGGTAGGCTCGGCCATCAAGAATCCCTACTTCCTGCAGTCGATCGAGGAGACCAAGACGCCGATCTATGAAGCTTGAAGCCAAGAAGTATGCGTACGACATTCAGCAGGCCGTGGATCTGCTGCAGGGGTTCACTGCCAACAAGAGCTTTGCGGACTACGAACGCGACGCCATGCTGCGCGCGGCGATCGAGCGTGAGCTCGGAATAATCGGCGAAGCCATGACCCAACTTGCGAAGATTGACGAGCCACTCGCCAATCGCATTAGGGAGTATCAACGCATCATCGCCTTCCGCAATGTCCTGGCGCACGAGTACTCCGCTGTGGACGACAGACTGGTGTGGGCTGTGGTTGAAACCAAGATTCCAACTCTTTGTCAAGAGATCGAATCTCTGTTGAAGGAGGAATGAGCATCAAGGGGACTCGCGGGTGGCTGATCTCGTAATTCGAAATGCGACTGTATTCGACGGGTCCGGCGGGCCGCCGTTTGTGGGCGACGTGGTGGCGGACGGGGGGCGCGTGCAGCTCGTGGGCGACGCACGGGGTGTGGAGGCCGCGCGCGTGGTGGAGGCGACGGGGAAGGCCGTCAGTCCGGGGTTTATCGACGTTCACAGCCACGCCGACTTCCCAATATACGTGGACGGCCTGGCCCAGAGCGGCGTGCGGCAGGGCCTCACCACGACCGTGATAGGCAACTGCGGGCACGGTCCCGCGCCGGCGCCGGACAGGGAGCTCACGAAGGTCGTCACGATAGGGTACGACGAGAACTGGGGCATCGACCTGGCCTGGAATTCCTTTGCGGAGTACCTCAAAGCCCTATTCGAGCGGGGCCAGTCGATGAACGTCGCCCCGCTCGTCGCGCACGGTCCGGTGAGGCTGGCTGCCATGGGGTTCGACGCCCGCGCGCCTTCCGGAGCCGAGCTGGAGACGATGCGGTCCCTCGTGGACGAGGCCATGTCCGCGGGCGCCATCGGCTTCGCGACGGGCCTGGAGTACTCGCCCGGCCAGCACGCGGCGGAGCCGGAGCTGATAGCCCTCGCGGAGGTAGCGGCGCGGCACGGCGGGTGTTACGCCAGCCACATCCGCAACCGGGGGGACCACTTCGAGAAGGCCGTCGACGAGGCGCTGAACATCGGGCGAACCGCTGGCCTGCCCGTCCAGCTCTCCCACCTGGCGCCGAGGCCCTACGCCCCCGATGGCGCGTTCGACCGTGTGCTCGACAAGATCGCGGACGCCCGGACCGCAGGCCTGCAGGTGGGCATCGACACCTTCCCCGATCCCTGGGGGCCCGCACACCTGACGGACCTGCTCCCGCCCTGGGTCCACGAGGGGCCGAAGGACGAGGTGGCCGCACGCCTCCGCGACCCCGCAACCGCCGATCTCTGCCGGGACTACGTCGAGCGGCCCACCAACTTCCTCCTGAGGCTGGGCAGCTTCGACAACTTCTACCTGACGCACTGCAGGGCACACCCGGATCTCGTCGAGCGCACCCTCGCGGATGCGTCCTTGGCGCTGGGGCTGGACCGCACCGAGACGATACTGAAGCTGGCCGGGGACGACGGCGAGGACTTCGCCGGAGTGATCATCCGCCACATCTTTGCCACGCCCGACGACCTGGACAAGCTGCTCATGGACCCGCACTGCAGCGTTGGGAGCGACGGCGCCGTCGCTTCGATGGAGGGCACCCTGAGCGGCCTGGTGATGAATCGGTCGAGCTACGGCTACGCGCCCAGGTTCATCCGGGAGTACGCCCTCGACCGCGGGCTGATGAGCGTCGAGGAGGCGGTCCGCAAGATGACGTCGCTGCCCGCCGAGTCGGTGGGCATTCGCGGCCGGGGCAGGATCGCTCCCGGGATGGCCGCCGACCTCGTGGTCATGGACCTGGAAGAGCTGCGGGACAACACGACGGACGCGGAGCCACAGGCATACCCGATCGGTATCGAGATGGTGACCGTCAACGGCGAGGTCGTCTTCGACGGAGACCATACCGGCCTGAGGCCGGGAGTACTCGTGCAAAGGGGAAGTCACATCCTATGAACGATGACCTGGCATTCGCCGGCGCGCTGAAGATACGGTCGCTGATTGTGGACAGGGAGGTATCGCCGGTCGAGGTGGCCGAGATGTACCTGGCCCGGATCGAGCGCCTCGACCCGCAGCTCAATTCGTACCTGACCGTGACGGCCGACGAGGCGATGCGGGCCGCTCGGGCAGCCGAGGACGCCGTGATGCGGGGTGACTCCCTGGGCCTGCTGCACGGCATCCCGGTCTCGATCAAGGACTCCGAGGACACTGCGGGCGTCCGGACGACCATGGGGTCGCTCTTCCACGAGGACCGCGTGCCGGACGAGGACTCGCTGCCCGTGGAGCGTATCCTTAGCGCGGGCGCGGTGATGCTGGGCAAGACGAACCTGCCGGAGTTCGGGATGATAGGCGACACGACGAACCGGCTGGGCGGCCCCTGCAGGAACCCATGGAACACGGACCGCAGCCCGGGAGGCTCGACGGGCGGAGGAGCAGCCGCGCTCGCCGCCGGCCTGTGCGCCATTTCACAGGGCAGCGACGGCGGCGGCTCGATTCGCGGGCCGTCGAGCTTCTGTGGGGTCTACGGCATCAAGCCCACCCTGGGCAGGGTTCCGCGGCTCACCAGCAGGGGTTTCAACCACTTCAGCCAGCACGGCCCTCTGGCCAGGAGCGTCCGGGACGCGGCGGTCTTGCTTCAGGCCCTGGCCGGCTGGGACGAGCGCGACCACGCCTCGCTCCGTGAGCAGCCCGAAGACTACCTCGCGGCCGCCGACAGGCCCGTCACTGGACTCAGACTCGGCTGGAGCCCGGACTTTGGCGGCTTCCCAGTCGACTCGGAGATCAAGGCCGTCGCGTCGCGCGCGGCGGCGGCCTTCGAGGAGATGGGCTGCACCGTCGAGGAGTACGACATAAGCCTCGACGCGCCCGCCGAGACCTTCTGGACTCTGACATGCGCGGGCATCTACGGGGGCTTCGCCCACTACTACGAGGAACGTGCGGACGACCTGATGCCCTACACTCGCCGCAAGATAGAGGACGGCGCGAAGGTCACGGGCGGGGACTACGCCGAGGCGCTGGGGCGCATGAGCGTGATCAGGGCCGCGTTCCTGGACAAGTTCGAGCGTTTCGACCTGCTCCTGAACCCTACGACCGGGGTCGCCGCGTTCCCGGCGGGCCAGCCCACGACCGAGATCGAGGGTCGCACGGTCGACGAGTACGAGGGCTACAACCCCTTCAACTTCAACGTCAACATGATCGGCCATCCCGCGGCAAGCCTGCCGTGCGGGTTTACAGCGAACGGGCTGCCGGTGGGGCTGCAGATAATTGGGCGGTTCGGCGATGAGGCGAGAGTGATCGCGGCGTCAGCCGCGTTCGAGGAGGCGAGGCCGTGGGCCCAGCACCGCCCACCGGTTTCGTGAGCCCCATCGTATGCAGACTACAGGAAGCGGGACAGGGAGAAATTCTCGATCGGCACGGACGTCTCGCCCCTGACTACCAGGTCGGCGATTGCGAGGCCGATGGCCGGGCCGATCATGATCCCCTTCTTCTCGGGCGCGGCGGCCAGGTAGACGCCGTCGCGGCCCGGCACACGTCCGATGATGGGAAGCCGGTCTGGGGCGACGGGCCGCAGGCACGAAGTCTGCCCGACGACCGGCTGACCGGCCAGCGACGGGACCATCCGCACGGCCCTCTCGATGATGTCGTCGCGGGCCTGCTGGGTTGTGCGGTTGTCGAAGCCCTCCGTCTCCTCGGTGGCGCCGAGCCACACGAGCCCATCCTTCTTAGAGGCGATCTGGACGGGCCCTGCCAGGTGGCGCGGCAACGGCGGGTCCATTTGTGCCAGATGCACAATCTGGCCCTTCAGCGGCCCGATGGGCAGGTCCACTCCGAGCCAGCCGGACGCGTCGGCGGCCCAGGGGCCTGCCGCCAGTACAACCGTATCGCACCCGATCTCGCGGTCGCGGAGCGTGACGCGGGAGTCGTCGACGGCTGTCACATCGCCCTTCACGAGGACCGCGCCATGCGCGCGGGCGCCCTCCAGCAGGGCGAGGGTGAAGCTACAGCTGTCCAGCGCCGCCGGGCTCTCTAGGAGGATGGCCCCGAGCACGCCGCTGTTGACGCGCGGCTCGATCTTGAGGACCTCGCCCGCGTCGAGCCACTGAACGGAGAATCCCGGCGCGCTGCCCCATCGCGCCATGAGCTCCGACGCACCCTCGGCGTCCTCTTCCGTCAGGATCAGCTCGAGGTGAGGGACCAGCTCGGCCTGAATGTCGACCCCGGACTGCTCTTCCAGCTCCCCCCAGAGCCCCACGTGCATCTGGTAGGAGAGGATGGACATCGCCTCCATCGGCCCAGGCACGCCCGTGCCGGTGAGGGGATTGAGGAGACCCGCCGCATAGCCGGAGGCCCCGAACGCAACAGACTCGCGCTCGACAATAGTGACCGGTAAGCCCTCGCGGGCGAGATAGTAGGCTACCGCGCAGCCTGCGACGCCGCCGCCGATTACGACTATCATTCCCTGCCGATTTGCGGATACAAGATGAGGGATGTGGAGCGGGAGACGGGATTCGAACCCGCGACATCTTCCTTGGCAAGGAAGTGCTCTACCACTGAGCTACTCCCGCTCGGCGACCGAAGGCACCCCCCGGAGTGCCGAGGGCCAGAATCGAACTGGCGACACCAGCATTTTCAGTGCTGTGCTCTACCTACTGAGCTACCTCGGCACTATTCTATCTTACGTAGCGGCCTTCCGTAGTGTCAAGAACGACGGCACCCCGGGACCGCTCCCAGCGTACGTACCGGGAGGCGTATCCAGGTAGCGTTCCCAGATCCACCACCTAATTTGGACGGGCGGCGTGACGGACTGCCTCTGAGGCTATGGCTGTGCACCTTGCCGGGGATGGGTTCCCGCCTTCGCGGGAATGACGGAGGTGGGGGATTTGGGCGTTGCGCCTTGACTCGACACATACGTTACTGTAGTGTACAGCGAGGATGTCGAGCGGACATTCCCGCTGCGGCTGACCCCGAAATCGGAGGGCGTCATGGCTACTACTAACGGCAACGGGCACGGCGGCAAGAAACTCGTAGTCGTGCAGCTTGGGGGCGGGAACGACGCCCTCAACACGGTCATTCCTTACGACAATGGGCACTACAGAGACTTCAGGCCGACGGTCGGCATCCCAGCCGACGACGTGCTCAAGATCAACAACGAGCTCGGCTTCAGGCCCGGTATGGAGGCTATCAAGGAGCTCTGGGACGAGGGCAAGGTCGCAGTCATCCAGGGCATAGGATACCCCAACCCGAACCGGTCGCACTTCCGCTCGATGGACATCTGGCACACGGCCCTTCCTGACGACGTAGGCCAGGAGGGCTGGCTGGGCCGGGTAATCCGCGAGATGGACCCGGAGGGCGAGAACGTGCTCACCGGAGTCAACTTCGGGCGCGGCCTCCCTCGCGCCCTCAGCGTCAAGGGAGTACCCGTGGCATCCGTCGGGAACCTGGACACATACGGCCTGTTCCCCGACATGAAGGACGAGGCGCTCAGGAAGTACGCCCTCGAAACCTTCGCCATGATGTACGGCGGGGAGCGCGGCAAGGACGCGGTGCTGGACTTCCTGGGTCAGACGGGCCTCGACGCCATGAAGGGCGCCGACATTCTGCGCACCGCGCCCGAGATGTACAAGTCCGGCGTCGAGTACGCCTCCAACCAGATAGCCAACGACCTGAAAAGCGCCGCCCAGGTGATGTTTGCCGATCTCGGCGCACGCATCTACTACACGTCGCACGGCGGCTACGACACCCACTCCGGCGAGCTCATCACCCATCCTGCGCTCTGGGGCGACCTCGCGCCGGCCATCGGCGACTTCGTGGACGACGTCGAGGAACACGGCTACGAGGACGACGCGGCTGTCCTCGTATTCACCGAGTTCGGCAGGCGGATCAAGGACAACGGCTCCGGCACCGACCACGGCTCAGGCGGAGTGGCATTCCTCATCGGCAACTCGGTGAAGGGCGGTCTCTATGGCGAGTACCCTTCGCTGGCGCCGGAGGACCAGCTCGAGGGCGACCTCCACTTCAACAACGACTTCAGGATCACGTACACGTCGATCATCGAGGACTGGTTCGGCATGGATGCCGCGCCGATAGTCAACGGTCACTTCGAGAAGTTCGACTTCTTCAAGAACTAGCCGCACAGTCCATTGACATGGATTGACTCGCACGTCCACGTCTGGACGCAGGACACCGACAGGTATCCTGCTCCGGGCTTCGACGTTTCCACGCTCGAGCCTAAGGAGTTCACGCCGGAGTGGCTCCTCCGGCACTGCCGCCCCTTCGACGTAAGCCGCATAGTCCTCGTCCAAGCCATCTACGGCGCCGACAACTCCTACATGCTCGACACGGCGGACCGCTTCCCAGGCGTATTCGGCATCGTCGCGTCAGTCGACCACGACGATGAGCGGGTCGACCGCACGATGGCCGATCTGAATGAGCGCGGCGTGATGGGCTTCCGCATAGTTGCCCAGCCCGGTCGGGGCGACCGCTGGCTCGACCATCCCGGCTGCAGGGCCATGTTCGAGACGGCGCGCCGGACGGGCCAGGCTATCTGTCCCCTCACCCATCCCGACGGAGTGCCGGACCTCGACCGCATGTGCGGAGAGCATCCCGACACGACCGTCGTCGTCGACCACATGTCGCGCATGGGCGAACTGAACCCTATCGACGATGCGGAGATTGGCAGGCTCTGCGCCCTCGCGCGCCATCCCAACGTCCACGTCAAGGTCTCCCGGCTCCACGCGCTCGGCGCCAAGAGGCCGCCGCACGACGACCTGATTCCTATGATCGAGCGGGTGATCGACGCATTCGGGCCGGGCCGTGTGATGTGGGGCAGCGACTCGCCCTACCAGGTCGTGACGGAGAGCTATTCCGACTCCGTCAGGCTCGTGCGCGACCGCCTCGGCCTGTCCGAGTCCGACCGCCAAAGCATCATGCACGATACGGCTGCCCGGATCTTTTTCCCGTAAGGACTCTGGCGGGAGATCGAGTAACTGATCGCGCCAGCGGCCCATGCACCGGGTCGGCATACCGCGAACCCTACATCTCCGCAGTACCGGTTCTATTGGGCGAGAGCGTCGGCGTACTGCTATAATCCAGCGCATCCGGCTATTCAGACGGAGGTCCGCTATGGCGCACACAGACCTGCTCGACCGTGTGAGCGTCGACCCCAGAGTGTGTGGAGGGCAGCCCTGCATTAAGGGGACGCGCATCTACATTGCCATCCTCCTTGATTCGTTGGCCGAGGGCCTCACGCCGGAGCAGATCATCGATCACTATCCCAGCCTGACTACCGACGACATCAGGGCAGCCGCAGCGTACGGTGCCGAACTGACCAGAGAGAACGTCTGGAAAGTGGCTGCCACCGGGTGAAGCTGAAGCTGGACGAGAACTTATCACCCCACCTCAAGCCGACCCTTGCTTCACTCGGACATGATGTGATGACGGTTGCCGATGAAGGTCTGCTCTCTCAACCCGATACGGCGGTGGCCGAGGCGGCCAACAGCGAGTCCAGAATCCTGTTGACGCTCGACATCGAGTTTGCCGACCTGCGGAAGTACGCACCCGGCACACATCCTGGGATCGTGCTATTACGTCCGCGAAGTCTTGGAGCACTAACCGTCAACGAGTCCGTGGAAGCATTCGTACGACACACAGACATGACCGCCCTCACGGGATGTGTCGTCGTTGTGGATGCAACACGTGTCAGAATCCGCCAGCCTTGATCCAAGACTTCTGATCCTATGCTTCTGTGGCTGGTGTAGAGTCATAGGAGCGACACGAGTAGGACAATGATGGAGTACAAGGGCTACATCGCCAGAGTCGAATACGATGACTCCATAGAACTGCTTCACGGCAGCGTAGTTAACGGCGGCCCATATTCGATCGCGACCTGCGAAGCGGCTGACGTGCAGACCCTAAAGGATGAGTTCAGAATATCCGTCGACGAGTACCTGGCCTCCTGCGAAGAAGACGGCGTCGAACCTCGGAAACCCCTTTCAGGCAAAGCTCAGTCTGCGCCTGGGACCCAACCTTCATCACCGCGTGGCCGCTTCGGCGAGCAGGAGCGGCATGAGTATCAACGGCTGGATAAAGCAAGTTCTCGAGGAGAACGCCGTCTGACGACGACCCTGCGAACCCGCCCCTCGTGGGGTGCACTCAGCCTATCGATAGCCTGAAGCGCCAGAGGGTCACAGCCAGGAAGGCAGCGGCGAAGAGCGCCAGCATACCCATCTCGGCCGCGACGTCCCCAAATTCGGCCCCGAACAGCATCAGCTTGTTGAACGCCGTGTTGGCCCATCCGTGCGGCGTCAGCTTGGCGAGAGACTGCATCCATTGGGGCGTGATGAACAGCGGCCACCAGCAGCCCCCGAGGGGCGCCAGCGCCAGCGACACCAGCACCCCCAGCCCCGATGCCGCGTTCTCGGTCTTGACTACTGACGCCAGCATTACTCCGAATGCGGACGAGGCCAGCACCATCAGGAGCGAGATAAGGACCACCGCTGCCGGGGAGACTCCCAGGTCGATGTTGAAGACGAATATCCCGGCTACCCATAGCACGAGTATCTGCAGGATGCCCCTGTAGAGCGCCGAAAGGAACTTGCCGATCACCACCGACTCCCGGCGAGTCCCGTTGGACATCAGCCGTTCCAGCGTATGGTTCCGCCGCTCCCTGACTATGGCCTCCGCGCTCATGGCGGCGGCGAAGAAGACGAACATGGTCAGGTAGCCCGGGAGTGTGAAGCTGGACGCTGACCTAGGCTCGATGTTGCCGACCTGCTCGGGGACAAGCTCCACCAGTCCCGCGCCGGCCGCCAGTTGAGACGGGTCTACGGCTGCAAGGGCTTGCGGCCCCCCAACCTCGGCGACAACCGACATAACCTCCACGACCCGGCCGATCCCTGAGGCGATCGAGCCCGCCAGAGCCCTGAGGGCCGCCTGCCGTCCCACGGAGGCGTCGCCGATCACCACCTCGACCGAAGCCGGCGGCTCCCCGAACAGCCGCGCAGTGAAGTCCTCCGGGAACAGCACGAATCCATCGATCTCGCCGCTCTCCACTCGCCGCATCGCCTCGTCGTGCTCGACATATTCGACTGAGGACCTCTCGTCTGCGGTAATCCTATCGATGAGCATCCAGCTGAGGCTGTCTTCCCCCTGCTCCTCTCGTGTGGAAACGAACAGCAGCAGCTCGTCGTCTTGCCCGCCGACGTCGCCCAGTGCTAGAGAGAACCCCGCGACGAACACGAGGGGAAAGAGGAACGAGAATGCGAGGGCCGAGCGGTCTCTCAAGAATATCCTGGAGTCCTTGGCCGCCATCAGCAGCGCCTGGCTGAGTACCGTCAACATGGCTAGTAGGTCCTGAAGACCGCGCGGGCCGCGCCAAGGCCGAGCACGACCACCGCGCCCAGTATTGCTACCCCTAGGCCTTGGTCCACGAGCCCCCCCGAGCCCGCGAGAATGTCGCGAAGAGCCTCGAACGCGTGCCGGTTAAGGGTAAAGCGGCTGATCACCTCCATAGGGCCGCTCTCGAACGGAACGAACGTACCGCTGAACGTCGTCATCAACATCGTGAAGAAGACCGCGCTCCAGATAGCCTGGTCCCGCGTCCTGGCCAGCCCGGCGATGACCAGACCCAAGGCACTCACAGCAGCACCGAACAGGACCGAAAAAGCAAGAGCCTGCAATAGCGCCGCGGGCCCCGCAATGCGCATCACCACGAATCCAAGCAACAGCAGCACAAGCGCCTGCACTGCCCCCCTGCCTGTCGAGGCCAGGAACTTGCCGGCGAACAGCTGGTTGACGGACAGCCGGCTCGTCATCAGCCGCTCGAGGGTCCCATTGGCGCGCTCCACTACAAGGGACTGGGCGTTCAGCGACACCGCGAACATCATGAACATGGTGAGCACGCCGGCCACAATCCCGACGGTGGCGTCGGCGCTCTCCTCTCCGGCACGTTCCCTGACGACAACGGCCGGATCGCCGTCCAACGAGGAGACAGCTTCATTGATCCGCCCGGAGTCTGCTTGGTCGCCGAGCACGGACGCTGCCATGCTTCGCACCGCAAGGCCGCCCGCGATGTCCTGTGCCACGCCGCTCACGATAGCCGCCGCGATCTGGCCCTCGTCCCCGCCGTGCCCGCGGCGCTTCATCGTGATCCGGGTCGGCTCTCCGGCCTGCAGGTCTCGCGAGAATCCCTCCGGGATCACGAACGCAGTTAGTATCGCGGACCTGTCGAGGGCCGAATCGGCCTCGGCGCTGCCGTAGAGGACGACCGTCACGCCCTCGACGGCTTCGAGCCGCTGCAGAAGCTCTGCGGAAACCGGCCCGTCGTCGAGGTTCACGACGTGGGCGGACACGCTGACAGAGGGTTCACCGCCGAAAGCCCCGTACATGAGGGCGAACATCACGATCGGCAGCGCGATGCTGAAGGCGATCTCTGCCTTGTCCGAGAAGTAACGTTTGAGCTCGATGGAGGCTATGAGAAGCGGTCGGAGCATCTAGTCGCGCAGGCTCCGGCCGGTCATGCTGAGGAATACCTCCTCCAGCGTCACGTCACCGCCCTTACCTATGCTCGCCTTGAGCTTGGAGGGGCTTCCGAGGGCGATCATGGTGCCACCGTCCATGATCCCGATCCGGTCGCACAGCCGGTCCGCCTCCTCCATATAGTGGGTGGTGTAGAGGACCGTCATACCCTCGTCGCGCAGTCTGAGCACGGTGTCGAAGATGTGGTTGCGGGACTGGGGATCAATCCCAACAGTCGGCTCGTCGAGGAACAGCAGCTCCGGCCTGCTCATCAGGGCAATGGCGATGTTGACGCGGCGCTTCATGCCGCCCGAGAACTTCCGCACGGCGTCCGACGCCCTCTCTGTCAGCCCGACCAATTCGAGATTGCCGCGGGCGGCCTCCTTCGCCTCGCCGAGGCCGAGGCCGGACATCCGGCCAAAGAAGACCAGGTTGTCCGTCGCGGATAGCTCCTCGTATAGGGCTAACTCCTGAGGGCATACACCGATGAGATTTCTCACCTCCGAGGCCTGGCCACGCACCGAGTACGACCCGATTTCGATGTCGCCGGCGTCGGGCTCGAGCACCGTGGCGAGCATCCGGATCGTGGTCGTCTTGCCCGCGCCGTTCGGCCCCAGCAGACCAAATATCTCCTGACGGCCGATGGAGAAGGATACGTCGCTGACAGCCTGCACCCCGTCGAAGCCCTTGCTGAGGTTCTTCGCTACCAGGAAGTCTCTGTCGACGGTCATTGATGTCCGATGTTCGGGGCGAGTATCGAGTAGAAGCTCCACGAGGCGCGAAAGTTCTCGGTACTGGAGGCTGCTAATGCCAGAGCGGCGGATCGCGTCAAGGCTGGAAGATCTCGTCCAGTCTGAGGCTGAAGCCTTCCAGTGTGGGCGAGGCGAAAGACTGCCCGCTCCGGTAGGTGCCCACCTCCCGGTAGCCGCGCTGTCCTAGCAGCAGCACCGTCACTGTCATCGCGTCAGGGTCGACCAGCCAATACTCCTTTACGCCGTGCTCGCCATACAGCCTGCGCTTCACCGTAAGGTCGCGATCGGCCGTCGAGGGACATCGGATTTCGATAGCCAGGTCCGGAGCGCCCTGGATATTGGCGCGCGTAATGATGTGCTCACGCTCCCGGGAAACGAACAGCAGGTCGGGCTGCACGACGTCCGTATCCGACAGCACCACGTCTGTGGGAGCGAAGAAGACGTGACCCAGGTTTCCTTGCTCCGCAAAGATATTGAGGCGCGAGCCCAGCTTGACCTGGGTGGCTTGATGGTATGTATTGGGCGCTGGCACCATTACCAGCTCTCCATCCAGGAGCTCCCAGCGCTCATCATCCGGAGTCTTCGCGTAGTCCTCATAGGTTAGCCCTGCTGCTGGCCTCGTGCTGACCATGGCTTTCCTCCTGTCAGGACAGTGTACCCTCAATCCGCCCCGCGCATCCACGTTTGAGCCAGTATGGGATACCCCTCGCTCATGCCTGCCAGCGTCTCGTCCTTGACGGGCACGAAGGTACCGGTAGCCTCAGCAGCCGTCGATCCGTCCGGCAGCTCGACCCATCCCACAGCCTCGACTACGCCCCGGCGCTCGCTCCTCTTCTCGGCGAAGGCCCGTACCGCCTGGTCGACATATATGGGCTTCCGGTAGCGGACATCCAGACGCGCCGTCATCGTCCACCGGCCCTCGAGCAGCGATACCCTGCTCATCGTCTCGTCGAGAAGCGCCGATATCACGCCTCCGTGCAGGTAGCCGGGGAAGCCCTGGTGCTCGCTTCGAGGCGTATACGACGTGAACACCCTGTCCCCGTCTCGCTCGAATCTGAGCCGGAGCCCGGAGGGGCTGCGCGGCCCGCAGGCGAAGCAGAGCCCGTAGTCCGTATCGTCGTTGAGGGAGAGCGTCGACAATCCCTACTCAGCCGTGTACTTGATTCGCGGGTCCACGAGCGCCAGCAGGACGTCCGAGATCAGCGTCCCAACTACCGTCAAGATCCCTGCCATGAGGATGATGAAGCCCGCCAGGAAGACGTCCTCGGTTAAGATCGCCTCCAGCAGCAACGGCCCTAGAGTCGGGAGGCTCAGCACCACCGACACGATGATGCTGCCGCTCACGAGGGACGGCAGCAGGTACCCCACCGTGCTTATCAGCGGGTTGACAGCGACGCGCACCGGGTACTTCAGGATAGCCCGCAAAGGCCGCATTCCCTTGGCCCTCGCGGTCACCACGTAGGGCTTGCTCAGCTCGTCGAGCAGGTTGTTGCGCATCACGCGAATCAGCCCCGCAGTGCCCGAAGTGCCGAGCACGATGGCGGGCACCCACAGGTGGTTCACAAGGTCAAGGAGCCGGGCGAAGTTCCAGGGAGCGTTCGCGTAGTCGGCCGAGTTGAGTCCCCCCACGCTCTGATCGAAGTAGGCGAACGCGGCGTACATCAACACCAGCCCAAGCAGGAAGTCCGGCACGGCCAGCCCACTGAAGCCGAGGAACGTGAACACGTAGTCGCCCACCGAGTGCTGCCGGATGGCCGAGTATATCCCCACCGGCAGGGCGAAGGTCCAGGTCACTATGACCGTGAATCCGGTCAGCACTACCGTGAGCCACAGCCGGTCCTCCAGGAGCTTCTTGACCGGCATGTCAACTTCTTGGCGGTACTGGAAGGAGAGCCCCAGGTCGCCCTGTGCAAGGTTGGCGATCCACTTCAGGTACCGGATGTACTGCGGCTGGTCGAGGCCGAGATAGCTTCGCAGGAGGGCTATCTTCTCGGGGTCCGGGATCTCGATCCTGCTCTCGGTTATCTCCTTGAAGCGGTCAACCTGGTCCCCGGGCGGCAGCTCGATAATGACGAAAGCCAGAATCGAGATCACCCAGATAGTGAACAGCGACAGGAATACTCGTCGGACTATGTAGGCAAGCATGACCGCTTCCCCGTGAGTCTAAATCACGCGCAATATATATAGGCCCTAGCCTCACCGTCAAGGCAGACCGGCGGGACGCAGGGCCTTTCCAAAGTCGTCACAATGCCATAAGAGGGGATCTGGGAAATCCCTTCTCCCTCAATGGGAGAAGGTTAGGATGAGGGTGACTGACTTGTATCGGTCAACGCCCCCTCACCCCCGTATCGAGTACGGGGCAGGCTCTAAGCCTCTCCCGCGAAGGGGAGAGGGAACTTTGGAAAGGCCCTAGGCGGGACGCACTTGTTCAGAATTGAGGTGCGGGATTCGGCTTCTCAGCCGCAGCCCCGGAGTACCTGCTCGGCCCGGCGAAGCAGAGCCCGTAGTCCGTGTCGTCGTTGAGGGAAAGAGTCGCCAATCTCTACTCAGCCGTGTACTTGATTCGCGGGTCCACGACCGCCAGCAGGACATCTGAGACCAGTGTCCCCACAACAGTCAGGATCCCTGCCATGAGGATGATGAAGCCTGCCAGGAAGACATCCTCGGTTATGATCGCCTCCAGCAGCAGCGGCCCCAACGTCGGGAGGCTCAGCACCACAGACACGATTATGCTGCCGCTCACGAGGGACGGCAGCAGGTACCCCACCGTGCTTATCAGCGGGTTGATAGCCACGCGCACCGGATACTTCAGGATGGCCCGCAGGGGCCGCAGTCCCTTGGCCCTCGCGGTCACCACGTAGGGCTTGCTCAGCTCGTCGAGCAGGTTGTTGCGCATCACGCGAATCAGCCCGGCAGTGCCCGACGTGCCGAGCACGATGGCCGGAACCCAGAGGTGGTCCAGCAGGTCCATCAGCCGGCCGAAGTTCCACGGCGAGTTCGCGTAGTCGGCCGAGTTGAGTCCGCCAACACTCTGGTCGAAGTAGGCGAACGCCACATACATCAATACCAGCCCCAGCAGGAAATCAGGCACGGCGAGCCCACTGAAGCCGAGGAACGTGAAGACGTAGTCGCCCACCGAGTGCTGCCGGATGGCCGAGTATATCCCCACCGGCAGGGCGAAGGTCCAGGTCACGATGACCGTGAATCCGGTCAGCACCACCGTAAGCCACAGCCGGTCCTCCAGGAGCTGCTTGACCGGCAAATCGACCTCCTGTCGGTACTGGAAGGACAGCCCCAGGTCGCCCTGCGCGAGATTGTACATCCACTTGAGGTAGCGGATGTACTGCGGCTGGTCGAGGCCCAGGTAGCTTCGCAGAAGGTCTATCTTATCGGGGTCCGGGATCTGGCGCCTGCTCTCGGTTATCTCCTTGAAGCGGTCAACCTGGTCTCCGGGCGGCAGCTCGATGATGACGAAAGCCAGTACCGAGATAACCAAGATCGTGAACATCGAAAGGAATACCCGTCGCACTATGTAGGCAAGCATAGCCGTCCCCGCGAGTCGTTCCGCCGCACGAAATATACATAGGCCCCCCGCCCAGCGTCAAGGGAGACTGACAACCCCAGATCCACCACCTAATTTGGACGGGCGGCGTGACGGACTGCCTCTGAGGCTATGGCTGTGCACCTTGCCGGGGATGGGTTCCCGCCTTCGCGGGAATGACGGAGGTGGGGGATTTGGAACAACCGGCATTCTCAACACGGTCAGGTGTTGGAGCAGCCAGGTCTTAACGACATCTAGCGCCCTGGCCGCGTACTTGAGCATTGCGAAAGGTGGGGATGGATTCCCACCCCCGATGGTATCCGATGCCGGCACGGCCGTCATTGCCCCAAGTCCAGCACATATTGGCGGCACTGCCCTACGGCAAGGCGAGGGCGGGTTTGAAACCCGCCCCTACGGCCGGTTGGGTCGCAGGGCTGGTCTGAACCCGCCCTGCGATTCGGCAAGGCCGGGGATGGGTTCCCGCCTTCGCGGGAACGACGATTCGCCTTTCGGGAACGACGACTATGTTGTACAGGTTGTTGGCCCCGCTTTGCCCGTTTGGGCGGCGGGGCGGGGTCAGATCCACATTAGCGTGCGTTTGGGCGGCGGGATGCCGGCCTCGCGCATCTTGTCGGCGGGCCGCTTCATCCAGACGCTCTCGGCCTTTGGCGTGGAGCGGCGTCGCCTGGGGCGGAGCCGTCTTCGGATCGACCTGGGATGTGCCGGGGCGTACTCCCAGATGTACTTGCCGTACGCGTCGGGCACCTCGCCGGATATCCAGTAGCGGACGTCCTCGTCGTCGTCGTTGTCTTCGCCGTGGAATGCGGCGGCGACCTCGTCGTATGCCTGGACGAACTTGTGGATTGGGTGGGCCGGGTCGCGCTGGGCCTCGGCGATTTTGCGGTCGATGTCGTAGAGGCCGTGCTGGTCTTCCAGGTCGTCTGCTTCGGCGGGGCCGGGGATGGGTTCCCGCCTTCGCGGGAATGACGATTCGGCTGTCGGGGACGACGATTCGGCTGCCGGGAACGATGATCCGGCTGCGCCTGATGTGCGCGGGTCGTCTGCCTCGGCGGGGCCGGGGATGGGTTCCCGCCTTCGCGGGAATGACGATTCGGGTTCCCGACTTCTCGGGGACGACGATTCGGCTGTCGGGGACGGCGATTTGGCTGTCGGGAACGACCCTTCGACTGCGCTCAGGGCAGGCTCAGCGGGAAGGACTGCGTCGGCGCGGAGCTCGTCGCGGGCTATGTGGCCTATGAGCTCCTTGGCGGCCTCCATCCTGTTGTTGGGCCTGAAGCCCCGGACTACGCCGTGCATTGCGTGGAGCAGGAAGCTGACGACGGTCTTGCCCTGGTCGGTGCTCTCGCGGACGATGCCGGCGACGCGCGGGTCGTCTGCGAGGGATGGCGACGCGAGGGCCGAGGCGAGGTATTCGAGGGCCTCGTGCTGCCGCGCTGCGTTGGCGCGGCTGGCGTCCGGGGATGGGTTCCCGCCCCGTATCAAGTACGGGGCAGGCTCTGCTCGGGAACGACGACTCGCCTGCCGGGAACGACGGGTGAGGCGCTTGGTGCGCCGCTCGGGGTGGCACTGTACGCCGGCCAACCGAGCTATGGCTTCGGCCACGAGCTCGGGGGCGATTGCCTGGATCTGCATAGCGGCGTCCACCCTGTGGCATGCTTCGAAGCCTTCGTCGTCGAGCTTGCCGTTGGCGACGTCGAGGTAGAAGCGGACGATGGTGCGCCCGTTGTCGGTCTCCTGGCGGACGATGTCCGCGAGGGAGGGAGGCTCGCTCCGTTCTGTCTTGTCGTGTTGGCCGGTGTTATCGCACATGAGTTCTATTATGAGGGTTAGTGAGGGCTTTGTCAAGGGGGAGTTTTTCACCGCAGAGGGCGCTGAGGGAAGGCTTTGGGAAGATTATTGGGAAAGGAAGAGATGGGGGGGTTCTCTACCCGCGATGCTCCCTGCTCTAGCCGCCTCCGGGAGAAGCGCGCGTCCACCAGTCGAACTCGTACGGCGCGCGCTTGACGTAGGTGAAGCAGTGGACGTTGCCTGTCCACCGGTGGTACCTGTCCCACCCGTCGATAGCGTGAACGGGTCCGGGCATCAGTGCGGCGAAGCCCCCCTGCAGGATGTCGCCGCCTGTGGAGTCGCGAGGCCCGTGGCCCTCGGCGAAGAATATGCGTCCACCAGCCACCTGCAGGTTGGCCAGCGCCGGGGCAAAGGCGAATGCGTCCTCGATCTCCCGTGTATCGGGTGCGAAGGAGCCCATGAAGAAGTCCGGCACGCGGACTACGTTGACGTCCTCACCGCTCGCCTGCGAGACCCGGGCCACTATCTCATCCAGCCTCGACGCGGCTTCCTCGTTCAGCTCCCACATGAGGGAGTCGCCGCGCACCTCGTGCACACTGATGACCGCCGGCACCTCGCGCCCCACGGCATCCAGCCAGAAGAGCGTGTCCTCGACGAGCACGTACCGGCTCGTATCGTCCGGGACCTTAGCCCAAGTGCTGCGGGGCGGCGCGCTGATCCCGTCGATGAGGCCGCTGACCGAACCGGCAGCCGACTCGCGGAAGCCTCGAAAGCCCATATTGGCGGCCCTCGTGGGGGTCTGCCACACCATGTCGACGGCCAGCGAGCCGTTGCCGCGGGACGCGATGCGGGCCACCTGCCCTGCGCCCGTTCCCTCGTAGATGCGAACGTACTTCATGGAGTCCCATTCGGGTTGCCTGAAATCCGTCCCCCGGGAGTCGACCAGCTCCGCATCGGAGCCCCCGGCGGACGCCGTGAGCTCCCGCCCGCTTGCGGCGCGGCCCCGGGCGAAGAAGACCGTATCGGGCGCAAGGGGGTCCAGCAGCGCGCGGGCCTGGGCCGGGTCCGCGACCACGAGGGTCCAGCCGCCGCTTCCCGGCACGAACGCAAGCGCCTCGTCCACGTGGCCGACGCGCAGCCACTCCACGCCGATCTCGAATGGGTCCTGCAGGCCCTGGTCGTCGAGGAACCGCAGCAGCTTGGGACTGATCGTATCGCCAACAAGGATTCGGCCCAAGGGCCAGCGGCTAGTCGGCGGCATGAGCTCGATGTTGCCGCCGAAATCTCCCGCGCTCGGTCCGTCGTCGATATGGAAGTTCCAGAACCTGAACAGCCCCACGTCGGGGCCCAGCAGATGCTCCCGCGGCCACTCAGGGGTGTCGTCCTCAGTGCCGTCGGTCGTCAGCCGCGCCCTGGGTAGCTGGAGCACGACGTGAGTCTTGGGGCGCCCCGGCGCCTGCGTGAAGCCGATCTCGACGTGGTCCTGCGTCCACTGGTCGCCGCCCGTATGGTAGGTGTGCAGGGCGACCGTGTCCTGGATGAAGGGCCTGAAGTCCGCCAGGCTGGAGTCCCTGCCCCACATCTCGACGGCCTCCTGAGTGTTGGGCAGCACGACGAAGGGCGCGACCCGGAGCAGCACCCGGTCGGAGCCCAGGACCACGCCGCCAAGGCCCGTGACGGTCAGCTCCAGCTCCAGCTCTCCCGAATAGCCGTGCTCGAAGGTGCCGCCATAGGCCATCGGTTCCGTGTACCGGAAGAAGAGCCCTTCGACGCCGAGCGTCGTCTCTTCTCCGGCGGCCAGGCGGCCAGCCAAGTCGGCCGATGCCGACCGCTCGCCGGGACCGCCCCAGATCGACCGCCTACCCGGCTCTATGGCGTCGAAGATATGCACGCCCTTGACGTGGTCGAGGGAGGGTGCGCGGAGCACAACCGACTCGATGTGACCGGGGTCGACCCCTTCGACGCGGACCACGAGCTCGGTCAGATCGAGGGCGTCGCGCGGGCCGTCGATCACGAAATTCTCGGATACCGGCGCCCCATTCACATCGAAGTCGATGGCGTCGGGGCGGCCGTCACGGCCGCCCTCGTCCTTGTCCAAGTTCACCATGAACATGGCTCCCCTGCCGGGCGCCCACGTATCCTCGCCCGGCTCGTCGAGAACGTCGTCGACCACCCCGTCACGATCCGTGTCCACGTCGAGATCGACCCTAACGGCGGAGAGATCCAGGGGAACTAGCCTATGCTCGTCGGACTTGTCCGGCCTGTGGCATGAGGCGAGCACCACAATGGCCAGCAACAGGGCCGCCACAGAGAGTCGATGAACGCGGGACAAGGAGCTACTCGGCGCGTTCAGTGCCCGCCGCGGCTATCGAACCGCCAGCGTGTCGCGTCCTTGGGGAACGAGGTCCACGCGAAGGCCTCTCGCGGCGTCACAGCGTACAGCCCACCGGTGACCCAGGTATCGGGCCCGGGCTCGTATCCCACAGACTTGTACTTGCCGCCGTAGGCATCCGCCAGACGGACGTAGAAGCCCCTGCCGGCCCCGTGGACCTCGTGAGCGTCCCCGTGTACGATCACGACGTCGGTCCCGCTCTCCAGGTGCACTGCGACCGCCGGATTCGCGGCGAGGTTGCGCCCCCTGCGAGTCTCCGGACTGCCATCGAAATATAGCGTCCCGTCCAGCACCACGCCCCATACGGGGGTCGCATGGGGGCGTCCGCCGGGCCCAGTGGTACATACCCAGTAGTGGAGTGCGTCGGTGAGCCGCTGGGCTACATGGCTCCACGGCAGCATCTCATCCATGCTGTCGGGAATGCCGTAGCCAGGAACGTACGGTCGGCTCGCTTCGGGCGCGGTCACATACCTACCGCACGAGCTTGATGCGCGGGTCCGCGACCGCCAGCAGTATGTCGGAGACCAGGGTGCCGACCACGGTCAGCACGCCCGTCATGAGCACGACAAACCCGGCCAAGTACACGTCCTGGATCCGTATGGACTCGAGCAGCACGGGCCCCAGGGTGGGCAGGCTTAGCACCACAGACACGATGATGCTGCCGCTCACGAGGGAGGGCAGCAGGTATCCGACGGTGCTTATGAGGGGGTTGATCGCCACCCGGACGGGGTACTTCATGATGACCTTGGCGGGATGCACGCCCTTGGCCCTGGCGGTGACGACGTAGGGCTTGCTCAGCTCGTCGAGCAGGTTGTTGCGCATTACGCGGATCAGCCCCGCCGTGCCGGACGTGCCGAGCACGATAGCGGGGATCCAGAGGTGGTTGATCAGGTTGATCCACTTGGCCAAGTTCCACGGCGCCTCCTCGTAGTCCGCGGACAGGAGGCCACCCACGCTCTGGTCGAAGTAGGCGAAGAAAATGTACATCAGAACCAGTCCCAGCAGGAAGTCGGGCACAGCCAGGCCGCTGAAGCCCACGAAGGTGAACAGGTAGTCGCCGATGGAGTGCTGACGCACCGCCGAGTATATGCCCACGGGTATGGCGAAGGTCCACGTCACGAGGACGGTGAACCCGGTCATCACCACAGTGAGCCACAGCCTGTCCCCGATCACCTCCCTGATGGCGCGCTGCTGGAACAGGGAGTCGCACGGGTGGTGCCACAGCGACAGCCCCATGTCGCCGCGGGCAAGGTTGCCGATCCACTTCAGGTAGCGGATGTACTGCGGCTGGTCCGTGCCGAAGTAGGCCCTCCAGTGGGCGACTATCTCGGGGTTGTACTGGGTCGAGCCCACGGTCATGTACTGGTCCATGGCCCTCGACACGGAGTCGCCCTCGGGAAGCTCGATGATGACGAATGCGAGGACGGAGATGGCCATGACAGTCATGAAGGCCATGACCAGGCGGCGGGCTATGTATGCAATCATCTGCTGCCTCCGTGACCGCTGCCGCTATGCCTCGACGTACTTGATGCGGGGGTCGACAATTGCCAGGAGGATGTCCGAAACCAGAGTGCCTATGACGGTCAGCGTCCCCAGCATGAGGATGATGGGCCCTGCCGTGTACGTGTCTTCCTGCTGGATCGCATTGAGGAGGACGGGCCCCAGGGTCGGCAGGCTCAGCACGACCGACACGATGACGCTCCCGCCGACGAGGGACGGCAGCAGGTAGCCCACGGTGCTGATCAGCGGGTTTATGGCGACCCGGACGGGGTACTTGAGGATGAGACGCCACGACACGGCTCCCTTGGCTCTGGCCGTCACGACGTACGGCCTGCTCAGCTCGTCGAGCAGGTTGTTGCGCATGACGCGGATCAGCCCCGCAGTACCCGAGGTCCCCAGCACGATGGCGGGGACCCAGAGGTGGTTGATCAGGTCGAAAATCTTGCCCCAATTGACCCCACCGTCCAGCCAGGCCGACTTCGCGTAGTCCGCCGAGAAGAGGCCTCCCACGCTCTGGTCGAAGTATGCAAAGGCGATATACATCAGCACCAGACCCAGCAGGAAGTCAGGCACCGCCAGGCCGCTGAAGCCCACGAAGGTGAACAGGTAGTCGCCCACGGAGTGCTGCCGCACCGCCGAGTATATGCCCACGGGAAGGGCGAAGGTCCAGGTCACGAGGACCGTAAAGCCGGTCAGCGCGATGGTGGTGAAGAGCCGGTCGCCGATCACCTCCTTGACCGGGCGCTGGTTCCCCAGCCCGCCGTAGGGCACCATAGTCTGCCCCAGATCGCCCTGGAGGAGCGCCCACATCCACTTGCCGTACCGGACGTACTTGGGCTCGTCCAGCCCCAGCCGGAGCCGGAGCTCAAAGAGCATCTCCTTGGCGATTACCTCAGAGTGCGTGCGGGTCGCACGGTCGAACATCCGGTCGATGGTGTCGCCCGGTGGAAGCTCGATGATTATGAACGCCGCGACGGAGATGACCCATATCGTGAAGAAGGCGAGGAACAGTCGGCGGGCGATGTAGGCGGCCATTCACGTCACCTCGCATCGAGTGGACAGCCCATATATATACCAGCGGCCCCGGCCAGTCAACCACGCACCGAGTCCGTAGTGGCTTAGTTTGCTGCCCACACGGAACAGCGGACTCGTCGGCGCCCAGCTCGATCAAAGAGTCTCAACTATGAACATCGGTCGGAGATAGCGCGCGAAATTTCGAAGGCCAAGTGGGGATGACGTTGCCGCGAGGTAGGCGGTGGGCGGCAGCGCGGTCTACTCGCCGTTGCGGGGTACTCTTTCGGCCTTCCGATTCCGTTCGGCGCGGCGGGTATTAGTGCCGTACACGAATACTCCAGCCAGGGTTGCCACGCTTGTTCCGATTATGCTCGCGCCCGCCCAAGGGTCCCGCGTAATCATTACAATCAATCCACCTGTGACGATCAACGCAGCGAGGACGCCACCTACCACGAGACCCCGATCCACTCGCTGGGAGTCTCCGTCTACGACAGTCTTCTCCATCTGGATACGATGGACAGACTGCTTCTCGGCCATGTCCAAGATTCTGCGTGCCGCCCCAGGGACTATCTCGTCGAATCCCCGCAGCGTGGCCGGTGGGGGAAGGGGCCCTGCCAGGAAGCGGCCATGACCTTGACCGATTCGTCCGAAACAACCTCAGCCTGCCGCACGGCAGTCTGATTTCCGGAGCGATTCCGCTTCCTTCTCGGTCTGCTCATCGTCTAATCGCCCGGTACCAGCGCCTCCGCCTCCTCTTCCTCAAATGTGCCAATCGCGTCACGCATGTCCTGACCTATGGCGGCCCAGTCCATCCAGATCGCGATGGCATCCGCGTCTTGGCCTGTGAGGGAAGCGTTGTACTCGTTCATCGTGCCGCCGAGATCGACTATCCGTGCCAAGCCCTCAAGGAAGGACGGCCTCGCGTACAGGAAGTCGCTATGGGATTCCACTGTGCTGCTCCCTCTCCAGCATAACGCCTGGATATTGTACGATGCGGCGTCAACATGCTGACACTTATGCCGCTATTGTATACCATTGGCGACTCCCAACCCGGCCGCCTCCATGACAGGCAATGACAGGCACCCGCAGGCACCCGCAGACCGACGATGCTGTAGGCCAGGCTGACCACCCGTTACCGAGTCCGGGACGTGCGGTTCTGTCAGCGAGCCGACTGCTTGGCGAGGTCTAGGGCCGTTTCGATCAATGTCGGCTCTATTTCGGGCGCGAAGGGCCCCGGGCGCAGATAGTACTTGTATGCCCTGGCAGGCTCGTACCCGCCCTCGAACATGGCCGCCGCCGTGCAGAGGTACCCGGAGTTGCCGTTGGCGTAGCCCAGCGCCAAAGTCATGTCGCCCCTTCCGGGGTCGGCGAGACCCAGTTCTACGAGGCCGCGCTCGATGGACCAGCCGATCTCGATCAGCGTCTCGCCGGGCGTCGTCACTACCCAGTGGCGGCCCAGCCGGAGCACGGCGACTTCGCCCATCTCGTGGTGCGGCAGACGGCCGTCCCGCTCCATGATGTCCAAGAGCGCGCCAGCCCACCCCAGGTCGTCCGGGTCGGTCTCGGCGCGAAGCTCTGCCTCGTCGGGCACGTGGGAGTACGGCAGCACGACCTCGCGGCTCGACGCGGCGATGTCGTCCACGGGCTCGCTCTCCAGCCGCTCGGCGACGCTGACGACCTCGCTGCCGAGGATGCGCCCCAGCACCGTCAGCTCGTGGTCCGACCCGGCCCTGAAGCCGCCGTCCCGGGTCAGCAGGTGGGGCCTCGCGTTGCCGAAGCACCCCGGCAGGAAGGCGGCGACGGCGCCGCTCGGAGCGTAGGCCGACTCGATGAAGCGGCGGGCGGCCCCGGGGTAGTCGCCGCTGTACCGGTAGTTCGCCGACATCAGGACGGTGGAGTGGCAGGCGTACGAGAACAGCACCGCGACCGGGTCGGCCTGCGGCATCACGCTGTCGCCGAGGGTTCCCGGGGCATCCGGCGCGTCGGCCCGGTCCAAGCGCAGCACGCGGACCCTATGGTCGACCGCGCCCGAGGGGTTGGGGCCGCCCACCGAGCCGTCCTGCCTGCGCAGGCGTCTGTTGACGTTGAAGTCGGCCCGGCCCTCCCCTGCACCGACGGTTACGGGCACCATAGATGCGGCGGCCTCGGCCACCGCGTCGCCCAGCCTGCGCTCCAGCCATTCCAGGTATTCACCGTCGACGGGAAGCTCTCCGGCAGTCTGTATCGCGGGCCCGGCGTGGGTGTGGGAGCATACGACGATAACATTGCCGGGTGGGATGGGGCTGGCCTGCGCGGCGGCATAGCGAATCCGCGCCACGGATGCTGCGTCCAGCCCCAGGAGGTCGACCGACACGATGGCCGCAGCGGTGGTCCCGTCGTCGAGGGCGATGACGCGGGCCTCGAGCGGGTCGAGGGTACCCGTGGCCCGGCCCATCCGCTTGCCGTACCCCTGCATATAGGACGGTCGTTCCGGCGTGATCGTCGCTACGGCCGTCCCAGCATGGAACTGAGTCCGCTTCACAGCAAACCTAGGTCACTGACTTTCACGTGTCTTTGCACCAGCACAAACCCTAGCCTTCGCATTGACGGCTAACGACGCCGAGACCGCCTACGGCGTCGCCTTGAGTTACCACTACGGTACTGGTTCCGTCGAGACTCACTCTTTGCACGAGGTATTCGCTTACTCGTAACGATAAGATCAGAGCCACACTTGATACAGCCGCCGTTCGCCCTGTGCTGACGACGCCTCATCATGTTGTGGCAATTCACGCACTCGACCACTTGGCGCTGCCATCTCACATATAAGACCAGGCCTGCTAATCCAATCGTGACAAATCCAGCTAGAACAACAAGCTCCTGCATCCCATCTCCATTCGACCATGGCTCCCGATGTCAAGTCTGGGCGTTAGGTTGCGTCAACACTATCTCTCGGGGACTCGTAGAGGATACCTCCAACTATAATACGCCCTCGCCTGGTCAGACCGTCGACGCTCCCGACCGCTTCACTATGCTGCCCGACTTGATGACCGTGTCGACACTGTGCAGGGCCCGTATGTCTCTGGATGCGTCGCCCTCCACTACCACGACATCGGCCCGCTTGCCTGGCTGCAGGGTGCCCGTCTCGTCCAGCAACCCCAGACACTCGGCCGATGTCCTCGTGCCGCTCACTATAGCGTCGAGGGGCGAGATGCCCATCTTCTCGACCATGAGCGTCGGGACCCAGGCGTAGTCATTGAATCTCAGGTAGTCCATGCCCGAGTCCAGGCCGGTGACGAATTTGATACCCCGATCCCACATGTCGCGCAGTATCTCGTAGCGCCGTTCCAGGTCGAACCCGCTGCCGAGGCTCCGCTCCAGCCACCCGGGGGCCCTCAACTCCCTCAGCGCACCGGTCGCGGCAATCGTGGGGTCGACGTACAGCCCCTTCTCGGCTATCTCGTCCGCCACGGCCGGATCGTAGTCGTAGCCGCCGTCGGGGTCCTCCGACATCCACGACGCGTGGATCAGGTTGTGCACGCCCGCCTCGACGCAGTTCCTGACGCCCGACGCGGCGTGGCAGTGAGCGGCGACCCGGACGCCGAGCCGCTCCGCGTCGACCACGGCCGCCCGCAGCACTTCGACCGGGTACTGGGGCATACGGGGGTTCGTGCGGGGCGTGAACCTGCCGCCCGTGGACATGATCTTGATCCAGTCGGCCCCGAGCTTGACCTGTCCCCGAAGGGCCGTCAGGACCTCGTCGAGGCTGTCGGCCTCCGTGCCGAACATGTGGCAGTGGCCGCCCGTCGTCGTGATGGGCGTGCCAGCGACCAGCAGGTGCGGCCCCGGGACTATGCCGGACTCGATGGCGCTCCGTATAGGGAACGCGATCTCGTTGCGGCTTCCGAGGTCCCTCATCGTCGTTACACCGGAGCCGAGGGCCGCCCGGACCGCCTCGACGGCCCTTGCCACGAGGGCTTCGTGGGAGTCCGTAGCCAGATCGTCGAAGGTGGTGGGGCTCGCGCTGCAGTGCATGTGGGAGTGCACCTCCACGAAGCCGGGCAGCACCGTACCTCCGGGAACGTCGACAACCTCGGCGTTCGAAGTGACGCCGACCGCCTCGAATCGGTCTACGGCGGCGATTCGTCCGTCCTCGATCAATACGGCGTCGCGTACGTCTGGGGCCGCGCCGGTGCCGTCGATGACTCTGCCAGCTTTCACTATGAGCTTCATTGGACTATCTTCACCACCTTGGTTCCGGCCACGTAGTCGTGCAGACACAGCCTGTTCCTGAATAGCAGGAAAAGAGAGTCCACGATGAAGTAGATGATCGTGCACCCGAGGAGGCCGTTGATTATAGCCCTGAGCAGCACGTTCGTTACGAATCCCCCGTTACGCCCCGTGTCGGCTCTGACGATCCTCAGCCCCATCACCCTCTTGCCTATAGTCTGGCCATGGGACGACAGCAGCACCGCCTGGACGACCATCCCGAAGGTGCCTACCAGTATCAGGCCCAGCTGAATCGTCTGAGAAGCGGGGGCCCAGCTCGGCACGAGATAGATCGCCACAATGATCGAGGCCGCCGTAAAGGGCAGATCGATCACCTTGGCCGCCACCCTGCTCGAAAGGTCGGCGTCGGAGGGGTCCGGGCGGTGCATGACGCGGCCTCCGCCCAAGGGAACGTCGCACCACTCGCAGGAGTGGGCGTCGGCGTGGTTCTCTCTTTCGCAGCGCGGGCACTTCATCGTATCGACCCGCACTATAACACCAACTACGCCGCCAATTCAGGTCGTAGGGGCGGGATCGAAACCGGCCCTCAGCCTTGCCGATTGGCAGGGTTCGTCCTCAATATCGCCGCATGGCACGTTGGTAACACCTGACCCAGGCTCGAACCACCACCGCATCACCCCGTCATAACGGCGGAAGCCGGTATCCCGGGCTGTCTCCGAAGCTGAAGGTGCTCTCACCCTGGAGAAGGGAGTTCCGCAAAGGTCTGCCTGACCGGCAAGTTGACCGCTAACAGGCCCAGCCCTAGAATATCGAAGCTTCGAAACGCACCCTGGGAGTCGAAATGGAAGAGCTTGGCGGGCTGTCCCCTACAGCGATCATCGAACAGCTTCACCGGAACGGCGTGACTCACGTCGTGTGGCTGCCCGACAGCGAAACCAACTTCATGTACGAGCAGATGGCCGCCGACCGGTCCATCGAAATCGTGCCCATCTGCCGAGAGGGCGAAAGTCTGGCCATAGCCGCCGGGCTCTGGGTCGGCGGCAGGAAGCCGGTCGTGATGATACAGAACACCGGCCTGTTCGAATCGGGCGACTCCATCCGCGGCTTGGGGCTCGACATCGATATACCCCTCGTCCTCATGATCGGCTACAGGGGCTGGACGCGCCACGGCGTCACGCGCGACTCGGCGGCCCGCTACACCGAGCCTATCCTGCACGCCTGGGGCATCAACTACTACCTGGTCGAGAACGAGTCCGACGCCGACCGGATAACGGCGGCGTTCGAGGAGGCCCAGCGCACCGAGCGCCCCGTCGCCTGCCTGATAGGAGCCGAGTACGCCTAGCCCGGCGCGGGCCCTGCCTCCCCGGACATCGCAGCCTCGAGCGCCAGCACCTTGCGAAGCCGCCTGGCGTGGCGCTCCTCACCGCTGAAGGACGCGCCTACGAACGCCGACACTAGCTCCCTCGCCAGCTCGTCGCCCACTATCCGGCCGCCTACGCAGAGGATGTTCATGTCGTCGTGCTCCACGCCCTGTCGGGCCGAGTAGGAGTCGTGGCACACGCTGGCGCGTATCCCGCGGACCTTGTTCGCGGCGACGCTCGCCCCCACCCCACTGCCGCAAACAATCACTCCGCGGTCCGCCTCCTCGCACGCCACGCTACCGGCAACGGCAGCCGCGAAGTCGGGGTAGTCGTCCGCCGGATCGATCTCGTGGGCTCCAACGTCTATCACGACGTGTCCCATCGACTCCAGGTGCTCGACGAGGGGCTGCTTCAGGGGGAATCCGGCGTGGTCCGCTCCGATGGCGATTCGCATACTGCTCCCGCCTGATCACTGCATTCGTGGAAACCCTAGATCCCGAATCCCCCCGTCGTTCCCGCGGAGGCGGGAACCCATCCCCGGCGGAGTGTCTGCCGACAACCCAAGAGGCAGTCCGTCGCCCCATCCGCCCTATCAGGTGGAGGATCTGGGAAACCAGTGTAGAATCAGCCGGGCCGCCAGTCAATTACGCTGGCTAGCACCCTACGCCCGCAAGAGTTCAACCGAGATGCAGGCATGACTGAACCCTTAGCGCCCGGACAACTCAAAGTCGTGGGCCGTTCGTGGGTCAGCCGCGACCGGATGCGACGGGACCTGGCCGATATTTCGGCATCGCCCGAATACGATAAGAGCGCCTACCTCACGTCCCTGACCGGCGCCGAGGCGGGCAACCCAGCGAGAGATGTGCTGGAAGCCTCGCCGGACCTGGGCACCGGAGCCGCAATCTTCTACGGCAGCCGGGCCGCCGTCGCAATCGCGCCGCCCTTCCCAATCGACCGGGAGCTCCGCTGCGAAGGCGTGGACACGGGGCCGATGCTCGACCTGCTCTCCCGCGACGTGACGGTCGGGGTCGTGCTCCTGAGACTTGGCCGGTACGCCGTCGGCGTCGTGGAGAACGACAGGCTCGCCGCGTCCAAGTCCGACACGCGGTATGTGAAGAACCGCCACCGCAAGGGAGGGTCCTCCCAGCGCAGGTTCGAGCGGAGCAGGGAACGGCTGGTGAGGGAGCTGTACGACAAGGTGTGCGCCGTCGCCGAGGATGTGTTCCACCCGTACAGGGACCGGATCGAGTACCTGCTGATGGGCGGAGAGCGCCACACGCTGCTCGCCTTCACCAAGAGGTGCGGCTACGTCGACCGGTCGGGAATCGAGGTCCTTCCCCGCAGGCTCGAGGTCGACAGGCCCGGCAAGGCCGCCCTCGACGCCATCCACCGCCAGGTCTGGATGAGCAGGGTCGTCTACCTTGCACTGCCATCCGAGGAGGCGCTATGACACCTCAATCTCGAGGCGGCAGTGGTCGCTCGGCCCCCAATCATCCGGCTCATTGAGTGCGCGAACGCACACTGAATCCGCCATGGCCCTGGAGGCAAAGACGAAGTCCAGTTGGCGGGTTGCAGTGCGAGGTGTCCGGCGATTCGTATGGTACGTGGGAACGTTCTTGCTCCCACTAGGCAGCTCATCCGGCCATGGGGCGGCCTGCCGACCTTGCGGATGTTGAGGCCCTACAAAGGGAAGTCCCAGGGCCTCCATCCTGTCGAACACTGAGCCGTAGCGTCCCGCCCAGTACTCGTTACCGTACTCTCCATACCCATGGAGAATGTTGAGGTCTCCGGCGGCCAGGATTCGGTGACCGTCCTCTCTCCCGATGAACGCGGAGAGGTCCGAGACGAGGCGGTGAGCCGAGGCGTCCGAGAAGATCCAGGTGCCAGCGGACGCATGGGGCTTTTCCCAAAAGGAATACATAGAGACGACCACGAATGGCTCGATGTCGGGCGGCGTGACGACAGCGGCGGTCAGCGTACCCGAACGGCTCACTGCGAGCTCGCCCGAATCCGCTTCTGCGAACGATTTCGCCTCGAACCACTCCACTTTGACGCGTTCCGACAGCTTGGCGATGGCCGTCCGGCGCCGCCAACCGGGCCATCCAGCAGTATGCCAGGGTGCGGGATCGACGCAGATTCGCTTGGCTACGTCCACCGGCGGCTCGCCGGCCTCCTGTAGAAGGGCGATATCTGCGTCCATGCCGGCCAAGTCACTCCAGGGATCAATCTTGCCATCAATGTTCCAGGAGACAATCTTCACTGTCACCGGGCTGACCTCCCCTACTGTGCTGTGTAGCCGCCGTCCACGGTGAGCGCTGTGCCCGTTACATAGGACGCCTCGTCGGACGCGAGGTACAGCGCCGCGTATGCGACCTCACCGGGGAGTCCTAGCCTGCCCAATGGGTGGCGGCTCTCCAGCATCTGGCGCGTCGTAGGGTCGTCGGTCAGCGACTTGGTGAGGTCGGTCTCGACGAACCCCGGGCACAGGCAGTTCACCCGTATGTTGTCGCGAGCGAGGTCGACTGCCATGTTGCGCGTCAGCTGGATCACGCCGCCCTTGGACGGCGGATAGGGGTTGAGCGCCCCGCCCAGGCCGGGCGGGTAGCCGACCATGCCCATGGTCGACGCCAGGTTCACGATCGAGCCGCCCCCCCCGCGCTGCATGTGAGGCACGGCGCAGCGCGAGACGAGATACGTGCCCTTCAGGTTGACTTCGATCACGCGGTCCCACACGTCGTCGGCATCGGACCCCGGCGGGAGCGCGTTGCGGGCCGTGACGCCCGCGCTGTTGACCACTATGTCCAGCCGCCCCAGGGCGTCGACTGCGCTGTCAGCCATCCCGGCCGCATCCTCCGCGACCGATACGTCGCCGGAGAGCGTGACCGCCCTGCCGCCGAGTCTCTCGATCTCCGCCGCAGTCTCCTCGGCGCGGACATGCGACAGGTCGGCGCAGGCCACGCTGGCACCCTCGGACGCGAACAGCACCGCAGCCGCGCGCCCTATGCCGGAGCCCGCTCCGGTGACGAGGGCCGCCTTGTCCTTCAGCCTGTTCATCGCAGGGCGACTCCCGCGCTCTCAGCCACACACCGTATGTGCTCTTGGCCCTCCAGGGTGTCCTCGTACTCGAAGTGCTCGACGTGCACGGTGACGTCGTGGTCGAGCATGTCGAGTCGCCTGACTATCGCAGCGAAGTCCATGAAGCCCGTGCCCGGCACTGCCTCGTCGACGTGAATGACCCCCATTCCCTTGGCGGCGCTGACGCCGCTGCCGCCCGAGATGATCACGTCCTTGGCGTGCAGGGCCACGATGTCGCTGCCTAGCTCGTCGAACACCTCGTCGACCAGGGCCGTCGTGTCGAAGACCCGCTGGGGCCAGGTCAGATTCACGATGTCGATTAGCACCTTGAGCCTGGGAGAGCCGATGCGGTCGAGCATTTCGCGGTACCGTTCGACCGAGCATAGCGGCGCCATGGCGTGGGGGTGAGCAGCCACGTCCATATCCGCGCGCTCGGCCTGTTCGGCAAGGCGGCCGACCGAGTCCAGGCAGCGCTCCCAGGTCGCCTCCGTCCACATGCCGGGCTTGCCCCGGTCGCCATAGGTCGAGAAGCCGACGCAGTGGGCGTCCAGCATGGCTCCGTGCCGGAGCATTCGGGCGTAGTGCGCCTGCGCGGCATCCCGCTCAGTTGCGTCATGGTGGTCGAACCCGAAGTGGAACGCGCTGAATTCGCCGACTCGGATGCCGTTGTCGTCGAGGAAGCCGCGCACGGCCTCGACATCCTCGTCGGTCCAGTCCGGACGCGTGGACGCGCTGACGGTGGTGGCTCCGAAGGCCTCGGTCTTCGCCAGAAACTGCTCTCGCTCTTCGCGGGTCCTGGGAAGGCCCACTGGGGGACTGAGCACTATCATTCTCGATTCTCCTTCCGTCTCTTTGGTTATTTCACAGCGGTGCAGGCCCGCTTAGCTTACCCGATCACAGACGCAGGCTGGCATTCAACGGTACGGTCTCGCCTTTCTGGAACCTGCGCCACACTCCGCTTGAGTATAGGACGACGGAGCCGTTGCCCACGACCTCCCAGCCGTATCCGCCACCAAAGCACGCAACTCCCCCATCCACGCCCAGGACAGCGCCTCCGGGGGCTAGTGACCCAATGAGCTCGGCGGCGACCATTTCTGGACTGCTGCGCTCGTGGTGAGGAAGCACAGTCAGGCCGTCCAGCAGACAGAGGGCAGGGCGGACGCCGCCGTAGCGCATCCACTCGCCGAGCACCATCGCTCCGGCGCTGGAACCCGCCAACACTGCGCCTCCGGCCACGGCTCCCTTGACTGCGTCCAGCAACCTCGAGCCGCGCAGAACGTCCAGCAGATGCGCTGGGTCTCCTCCCGTCAGGTACACTAGGTCGGCCCAGCCGATGCGGGAGACCAGCCCATCGTCATCGGCGCCCTCGGAGTCGAGAACCATCAGCGCGTCGGCTTCCGCGCCCAACCCCTTGAAGTAAGCAACCCCGTTCGCGGCGGCCTTCGAGGGATTCTGTTCGGCGGCCGCCGTTGGCACAATGAGCACCCTGGGCCTGGCCGCTCCTGCAGCGGCGAGGATCGCAAGGTCCATTGGCTCGCAGCCGTCCCTGAACTCGTCCCCGCCGACCAGCGCTACAGGCCCCATGGTCAGTGGGTGGCACGCATGCGGCTCAGCTGGCCTGGCCAATCGAGGATTCGGCGGTCGGCAGTTACCAACTGATGCCCGTCCAATGCGGTTGCCACGATCAGCCGGTCTGCCGGATCGCCGTGCAGGTCCTGCAGGAGGCCCGCGCGTACCGCAATGCCGCCGTCGACGGGAATCTCGATCAGTCCCTCCTTCAGCAGGCCCTCACGCCATGACCCGATGTCCGTCAGCAGAGTAATCCGGCCCCTGGCGTGCAGCATAGCGACTTCCCAGAACGAAATTGCCGATACGGCTACGCGGCCATCGGCAAAGGCATGGTCTATGACTCGGCGGGTATGCCTGCCGAGTCTGGAGTCTCCATAAAGCAGCCAGAGCAGGACCTGAGTATCGACCAAGATCAACGCAGCTCGTCCCAGTTCTTACCGGTCTCAGCCTCCCATTCCATGTCGATCGGTTCGCCGATGTCACCAAGTATCAGGATCTTGTCCCTGTCACGGCCAAATAGCGTCTTCGCCCTCTTCCGGTAGGGCAGCAGCCGTGAGACAGGACGGCCATTCTTGGTGATGACGATCTCCTCGCCGCTCTCCGCGACCTCGTCCATCAGCTTCAAGCACTTCGCCTTGAACTCAGACGCCTTGACGACGCGCTTATGCGCCGCTTCATTCCTATCTATTGCCACCTAACACCTCCAATATGACCGCTATTCTACCATAGTCTTGACTATAGTCATGTTGAGGCAGCCATGGTACAGATTGGGAATCGCCGGTCCTTTCAGATCCTTTCAGACGCCCGAAGAACCTGTTCACCATCGGAGCCTGCTAGAATCACTAGAGAATGCCGGCTGTTCTGAGAGAGGGCCCATACCGTTTCTTCTTCTACGCGGGTGATCGTGACGAGCCCAAACACATACACGTCGCGCGCGACAACCAAGTAGCCAAGTTCTGGCTGGAACCTGTGAGATTGGAAATGAGTGGTGGACTAATACCAAGTCACCGTGATGCCGCCGTATATGTGCGGCCAGGGAGTGGGTTCCCGCCTTCGCGGGAATGACGGCTTTACGGCGCGCTCAAAATAAATTGGTATAATACCAATTAGTCGTGATACGACCGTAAAGGAATACAATGCTTGGCCTCTCGTCGTCACTCCGGCGTAGGCCGGAGTCCAGTAGTTGGGGACTGGATTCCTGCTTCCGCAGGAATCACCATGGCCTGGTCAGGCCACATAATGGTATGAAAATGGCGGCGTGTATCCCCGTCGTCACTCCCGCTCTAGGCCAACGGCCGGGGATGGATTCCCGCCCCCGACTGCTCGGGGGCAGGCTTTCGCGGGAACGACGGTTGTGGTCGCCTGATGTCTATTTTCATGGTAATGACGAGTTTAGGGTGTACTCAAACAGAATTGGCATACGACGCTGGAGTAGAAGAGCCCAAACTACTTGGCCGGTCGGACAATTGCCGCCTCCTATGCATCGGCCGCGCGCTGCTGGGCTATCGCTTTGAACTGGCTCCTCAACTCCCCAAAGCTCAGCGAGCTATCGTCACACAGATTCTGCATGACTTCGTCTAAGCTCCACTGCAAGAATAGACCTTGCCGAGGGAAGTAGAAACCTACAGACCCGATATCGTACTGGTTTGAGTAGTCAAGAAGGGCATAGGCGAGCAATTGCCGCATCCAATCGGGCCTTATCTCCGCCTTCTTGGTGGTTTTGATCTCAATCAGGGTACGACCTAGAATCAGGTCGGCATCAGCGCCTCCAACGTCCGCTGAACCCTCAAACGTCGGATTGAGTACGTGATGCAAAGACAGCAAGTCGTGGCACTCGTCATAGAACCGCCAAGAAAGGCGTCGCAGGTCGTCAATCACGTGGCCCTCTGGAATATCCAAGAGATCTCTGACTGTGCGATGCGGGATACCCTGTGTAAGAATCCTGGCATTCGAAGGCAGATCATCCGCAAGACCACGTATAAGGGGTGAATGGACGGTGTAGCCGACATTACGGGCTACGTCCTCCAGCAGCGCTAGAACATAGCAGTAACGGTTGAGTTCATCTTCGTCTTCCTTGGTCAGTCTCTTGCCAACCGGAACGTTACGACTGAGCCACTCCTGCAGGTCGTGGAAGAACCTTTCGTACAATGGCTCCATGCCTACGGCATGAGAGGCTACCAGCCCATTCCAGGGCGTGACGCTGAGATAATAGCGTAGTCTGTAGTCTATCGCACTGCCTACGACCATCCATGGAAAGGAAGACCCGTCAGGCACCACAACATTTGCGCTCCTCATCTGCTTGCGGGCATCCGCAAGGAAGCTGCTGGTTGCAGAGAACCGCCCCCTTAGGAAATCACGAACAGGATTGCTGTATTCGAAATAGTGAGTAAGGGACATGGGGCTTGCCTCCTAACCGTTCCCTCTAAAGAATAGTGCTACGAGACCTCGACGACCATCTCGATCTCGACGGGCACGTTGGCCGGGAGCGAGCCCATGCCCACGGCGGAGCGCGCATGCCGGCCCTTGTCTCCGAATACCTCGACCATGAGGTCGGACGCGCCGTTGGCCACCGCAGGCTGGTCCGCGAAATCGCTGGTGCAGTTCACCATGCACAGCACCTTGACAATCTGGCGCACCCTGTCCAGGTCGCCCAGCTCGACCTTGAGAGACGCCAACAGGGCCAGTCCGACGCCCCTGGCCGCCTCGTACCCCTGTTCGACCGTCACGTCGTCACCCAGCCGCCCCGTTACGAAGCTGCCGTCCGGGTTGCGGGGCACGTGGCCGGAGGTGAAAACCAGGCCCGCGCCCTCCACACTGACGGTCGATACGTAGTTCGCGACCGGCGCTGCCGCGTCGGGCAGGCTGTAACCGAGGCTTGCTATCCGCTCTTCTATGGATCCCACAGGACAATCCTCCATTTGTGATGCTCTTCTTCTATTCGGTCACCAGCGGCGAAGGAATGTCGCCGCATCAACAGTCGACCTCTACGATCATCTCGATCTCTACGGGTATCTCGAAAGGCAGGCTGCTCATGCCCACGGCCGACCTGGCGTGCCGGCCGGCGTCTCCGAACACCTCCACGAGCAGGTCCGAGCAGCCGTTTATCACCGCAGGATGCTGATCGAAGTCCGGCGGGCAGTTGACCATCGCCAGGAGCTTCACGATCCGCTTGACGCGGCCCAGGTCTCCGAGCTCGTCCTTCAGTCTGGAGATCTGGACAAGGCCTACCGACCTCGCGTGCTCGTAACCCTCCTCGACAGTGAAGTCGCGGCCCACCTTGCCGCTGGGAATGGCGCCGTCCGGCCCGGGCGGCGGCCCGGCGCCGGCGGCGAAGAACAGACCGCCCGTCTCCACAGCGGAAACGTAGTTTGCGACGGGTCTCTGGGGCTTGGGCAACTCGATTCCGAGCTCTGCCAACCTCTCCTCAGGCGTCATGGCTCCTCCTTGTCGCTCAAGCGAACGGCAGCACGCGGGCGGGGTTTTCGACCGTCATCTTGTGCACGTCCCCCTCCGAGATCCCTGCTTCGACCAAGCGTGGGACGATGTTCTCAAGTATGTGGCCCATTCCAGGCCCACCGTACTTCGTAAGCCTGCTCTTGGCGAACACGTCGTGGGCGAGCACGATTCGGTCGGCGTACCCCGCGTCAACAAGCAGCTTGATGTAGCCGATGCGCTGGGCGTCGCTCAGCATGTCTATCGGGCCCAGCGGGTAGTAGGAAGTCTCCCAGCCGAACAGGTCGTACTCCAAGTACGTCCCCCTCTCGGCAAACTCCAGCAGCGCGTCCTCCTCCAGCAGAGTCCTGTCGAGATGGCCCATTATCACCCGGCCCGGGTCCGCGCCCGACTCGGCGAGCACGTCGATGATCTCGGACGGCGCCCGTGGATCGCGGCCAGGATGGATCAGTATGGCTGCTCCCGTCGCCTGCTGCGCCCTCGCACCGCCGACCAGGACCTTGCGTTCGTTGTCCGTGAGCGGCCACGAGCAGCCCAGCTCGCCGATAATCCCGGCCCTGATGCCAGTGTCATCGACGCCGGTAGTGAGCTGCGAGACAATCTCGTCGCCCAGGTCGGCCTCGGTCTTCCCGTCCATGTCGCCGGGATGAACGGCGTCGACGTAGTAGCCGGCGCCCATGACCACGTTGACCCCAGTGAGCCGCGAGATGCGCGCCAGGGCCCTGGGGTCGCGTCCGATGCCATAGGTCGTGGCGTCGACGATGGTGCCGCCGCCCTGCGCCTTGAACTGTAGCGTCTCGAAGACCGCCAGGCTCTCGTCCATCACCTCCAGGTTATCCCTGTTGCGGAAGGGGTTGTAGCGGACCCAGCCCAGGTTCTCCATCGTCACTGGCGCCAACGCCTTGAAGCGCTCGCTCGCCTCCTCCGGAGCATTGAACATGCACGTGAAGTCTATGAGCAGGTGCTCATGCGTCGTCGTCGGCCCCAGGTCCCCGGGGCTCACGGGCCCAAGCACGGTCTGCACGGATCCTGGCATCTCAATACCTCCTGCGGTGGGTCATTGCCTCGAACGGCCTGCCCCGTACTGCGATGCGGGGCGGGAATCCACTCTCCGGCCACAAATATACACGGCCTTGTCAAGCCAACTCGGTCTCATTTGATCCTGCGAAAGGTCGGGCTGGCGATGCCGAAGACGACAGTCAGCCCCACCAACATCAGGCCGCTCAGCATTAGGGCGTCCGGCGTGCTGCCCGTCCGCTCCGCCAGGATACCGAACGGCGCGGCGCTCAGGGGCATGACCCCGAAGGTCATCATCGCTATGCTCATGACCCTCCCCCGCATCTCGGGTAACGCGTGCATCTGGAGCAGCGTCATGTTCAGCGACATGAACACGGAGCTTGTCAGACCTACGAACAGCAACAGCGGCAGCGCGAGCGCGTAGGACGTGGTCCGGGCGAAAGCCGCCAGCCCCAGCCCCCAGAGCAAGCAGCACGCCAGCAGAATCAGCCCGCGCGAGCTGGACATCTTCAGGCCCGCCACCAGAAGGCTGCCCGCCAGAGCGCCGAACCCCATGGTCATCATCAGCATGCCCAGGTCCTCGGACCCCACGTTCAGCGCCTCCCGCGCCCACGCGGGCATCAGCACATAGTAGGAGTAGCCGAACAAGACCGGAATGAAGGCCATGAGGATGAGGCTGCGCAGGACCGGATCGCCGATGGCGTATCTGAAACCCGCCTCCACGTCGCCGGTCATTCCGCGGCCGGACCTGCTGCTGACCTCTCTGCCTACATTCATCGGCACGACCGACAAGACGGTCGCCACGTAGATGGCCCCCACCAGGTAGAAGACCCCTGACGTGTCTATGTAGATGATCAGGAACCCGGCTGCCGCCGGTCCGAATATGCGCGTCACGTTCATCGCCGAGTTCTGAAGGGCGATTCCGTTCATCAACCTGTCCTCGGGCACGATCTCCGAGACGAGCGCCTGCCTGCTCGGCATGTTGAGGGCCATAAGCGAGCCGTTGACGAGCCCTGCGACCATGATGTGCCAGAAGGCGATCAGGCCCGTCAGGTCGAGCGTCGCCACGATGAGCGTCACGACCGCGTTGGCCGCTTGCGCGAGGATCATCATCCGCCGTCTGGGAACCCTGTCCGCAAGCGCGCCCGCAACTACCGACACGAACATCATCGGCAGAGCGAACGACATGGTCACGAGAGAGATTGCCAGGGGCGAGTCGTCCGTCAGCTTCAGGACCAGCCAGACCCGCGCCACCATCTGCATGTTCATGCCCATGAACGAGCCCAATGAACTCATCCACAGCCAACGGTAATCGGGAATGCTCAGCGACTCGAAGGTGTCCCCGCCGATCCCGAGGAGGCGCCTGGGGCGCTTGGCAGGTACGACTGACGGTTCCGGGGCCGCTGTCTTCGCCGGTCGGGTCTGGCGGGGCGCTATGAGTGACACGTAAAAAAGCGTACACCGATACTCGTAGGCCGGTCAACGGCCGAGGGGCCGAGCCTGGCCGAGCCTTTTGTAGAGCTTCCCTTCTGGTCGCAGTTGACGATGGAAGCGTATGTTCATATGCTATTGTTGATTGCCACCGTTGGCAGTACCTCGCCCGCTACCAAGAGGCTCCGCTTGACGATGTGAGGAGAAGAACGTGATCGAGTACGACCAGCTGCACCAGCTTTCGTTGCTCGTCAAGCAACGCAACGCCGTCGATCAGGAAATCGCTGGCGTCTTGGACCGCCCCGCTCTCCCGGGACACTTCGGAGAATTCGTTGCCGCCCGAATCTTCCGAATCGCGCTGCTCGACTCCGCTTCGCACAAGGGCATCGACGGTCACTTCACCGACGGCCATCTCGTGGGAAGGTCAGTTGATGTCAAGTTCTACCCGAAGAATGAAGGGCTACTAGACATAAACCCCCGATTCCCCGCCGAATTCTACCTTGTGATCACAGGGCCAAGAACGCAGGCTGTGTCTTCACGCGGCAGAACCAGGCCTTGGATCATCTCGTCGGTATTCCTGTTCGATGCTTCCGACCTCGTCGAACAACTGAATGAGCGAGGCGTCAAGATTGGTATCGCTACCAGCGTTGCACGACGCTTCTGGGACAAGGCCGAGATCTATCCGCGACCAAACAATCCTACGCTTAATCCAACGAAGGACCAGCGCTCGCTACTCCAAATGTTCGGGGCCGACTGAGATTCGGTTCAAGCCGCAGGCCAGCGCTGCCGTATAACGGACCTCGCCCGTCCTAAGCTCCAGTCGACGACGACGCCCAGGATGCTGAGGTCGCCCTCGTCCAGGCGGCGGTACATCTCCGGCAGCTGGTGCCACGGGACACGGTGGGTGATCATGGGCTCGATCGCAAGCTGGCCGCTGCTCAGCATGTCAACGGTCAGTCTCACACAGTGGTCGCGGTCCCACCGCTGGCCGGGGTCTTCGTATCCGTAGGCCATCTTCAGCGTGATTCGCTGAGACAGGTACGGATGGCCCACCGGGTTGTAGTCCGGCCTGTCCGTGTGCCGGGCGATTACGACTACCCTTCCGCCCTGCCTCGATATGTCCATGCTGGTCCGGATAGCCTTCCAGGTCGACGCGGCCTCTATCACCATGTCGGCGCCCTCGCCGTCGAACGCCTCGTCGATCCTGGACTGGAACTCGGCGTCCGCCGGGCTGGCGACGGCGTTCGCCCCCATCGCCCTGGCCGCCTCCAGACGCCCGCCGTCCATGTCGATGCCAACCGTGCGAAACCCGAAGGCACGGCACCAAGCCACCGCCGACTGCCCGATCACACCCAGGCCGACGACCGCCACATTCTCGCCCGGCGCTGGCTCTCCTGTCCTGAGCGCAATGTGCGCGACGCCCAGCAGGTTCAGCATTACAGCCTGCTCGGTGGGTATGCTGTCGGGCAGCTTGAGCACATCGGAAGCGCGAACGGCGGCGTACTCCTTGTGCGTCTCGCTCAGGAAGACACGCTCGCCAACCGAGAAACCCTCGACATCAGCGCCCACCTCGACGATCTCCGCCACCATGGAGTAGCCGTTCTCTGTGGGCCCGTCGGGGAACGGCATCCCCCCGTGCAGCATGGCGCCCTCGTCGTCCACGGGGATCCAGCGGTACACCCGTATCTCGGTGCCCGTGCTGATCGCCGTCACGATCGCCTTGGCGAGCACGCCGTCGCGCGGGCACTCGGGAATCGAGACGTCCTCGAACTCGACCTGCCTCGGACCCGTTACGACAAGCCGCTTCATACCATCCTCACCTCGTCGCCGACGCGGACCGTCCCGCCGGTGACTATCGACGCGAGCTGCCCTCGCCTGTCCTGAAGCTTGCGCTGCAGGCCCGCGCGCATCTCGTCCATGCGCGCGCATGGCGTCGCGGGGCGCGAAACCCTGACGACGACCTCCGACCCCAGCGCAACCTCCTGTCCCGGCTCCAGCGACCCCACGTCGAAACCCGATGTGGTGACCTGCTCCCTGACATCGCCCGGCTTCAGGCCGAGCTCCGCCAGCGTCTCCACGTCTACCATCAGCACCTGGTAGTCCTGCCTGCCCGGCTGATCGGAGGAGTGCCGGTCGCCCTCTATCCCGTACCCGGCGACGAAGCGGGCCTCCTCCAGGTTCTCGACCGGCGCGCGATGGGCCGGCGTGACGTGCAAAGATTCGGTGCGTCCTGTGGTCATGTCTCCTCCTACCTAACCCAGTGGTGCAGCAGCGGCTTGGCCCCGTCGGGCAGCGTGTCGTACACATCCTGCGGCATCGGGAAGACGAGGTTTGCCTCGGGCTTACCCTCGTCGTCGACCATGTCCTCGCGTTCGGGCGTCCCAGGCACCAGCACGTTGACGTTGAGCCACCACGGCGCGTACCGGACCGTCAGCCCCGCCCGTACCTCGTCCGTATCGTTGGTGGGCACCGCGTGCCACATCCGGCTGTCGAATATCAGCACGCTGCCCGCGTCCCCGGTTGCCTGAATGCGGCTCGGGTGGGCAGACAGATTGTCATCCCCGTAGACCGAGCTCCAGTTGTTCGCGATGCGATGGCTTCCCGGCACCAGCCACGTGCCGCCGTTCTCCTCCGTGAAGGGCGAGAGCATGAATATCACCGTCAGCAGCATCGGAGTGTCGGGATAGGGCGCCTCGATGATGGCAGCGTGCTTCTGATTGAACGGCCAGTCGGAGTGCCACCCTTGGGGATTGCTGCCCGGATGCCGCACTACGGGCGTCGACACCGTAATCTTCACGTGCCTGCCCCACAACCCCTCGGCAACGCCCACTATCCGCCGGTCGCTCACGTACGGCGCCAGAGCCTGGTTGACGGTGAAGAAGCTGCCCGCGACCCGGCGCTTCCACTCCGCTGAGGCCGACTCAGCTTTCTCTATCGTCGCAAGGACGCTCTCCCTGACTCCCGCCACCTCGTCGTCCGGTATGATCCCGCCGACGACCGCCCATCCGTCTTCCTTGACCCGCGTAACGGCCTGCTCGATACTCATAGCGCACCTCCAGCCGTGCGGAGCATACCACCCGCGAAGCCGCAAGTCATCCCGCGCGGCACCGGGTGTTGTTTTCGGAATTAGAGGGGGAGGGATGGGCCTCTTCCCCCGAGGAGACCTTTGCACAACCGTCATGGCTATGAAAATGAACTGCACGCCCCCACACCGTCGTTCCCGCGCAGAGCCTGCCCCCGTGCAGTCGGGGGCGGGAACCCATCCCCGGTCGCTGCCACCGATCATGTGGCAACGGAGAATCCCGCGCCCATTCTCATACCCTTATGTGGCCTCCGCAAGGCCATAGTGATTCCGGCGGAAAGCTTGCCCCGTACCCCGATACGGGGCCGCAGTCCAAGCCCTGAATAAGGGAACCAGCTTGCAGAAGCCGGCGTTTCACCCTCATCCCAACCCTATCCCGTCAATGGAGAGGGGGTTACGCAAAGGTCTCCCCAGGGGGAAGATTGAGCCTGCCCTGAGCCTGTCGAAGGGATGGGGGCTCTCGGCTTGACGAAGAGGAGACCCGTCTATACCCCATGAAGTCACTAATCCGGCTTCGGGCGAATGACACGGCGTCGCGCCGGGGTTATACTCGGAGCCATTCACCACACGAACCTTGGGAGGTGCCCCTATGGGCCGCAATCTGGCATCCGCTAGAGCAATGACGGAAGCTGCCAAGGCGTTCCTGCCCGTCCTTTCGCCCGAGCTGAGAGCGTCGGCGGCCTTCGACTTCGACTCGAAGGAGCGGCACACGTGGCACTACATCCCGAAGGTCAGGGGCGGTGTCATGCGCGGGCGTCTGGAGGCGGCCCAGCTGGATGCGGCCGACAGGCTGATGGCCTCAGGGTTGAGCCATATCGGCTTCGAGAAGGCGAAGGCGATTATCGCCCACGAGAGCATCCTGGACAGGATCGAAGAGGTGAAGGGAGGGACGCGGTTCGACCGGAGTCCCGGCCGCTACTACCATGCGCTGTTCGGAGACCCTTCCGGGGTCGCTCCCTGGGGCTGGCGCGCCGAGGGCCACCACCTCTCGCTCAACTACACCATCGTCGACGGCGGCACGGTGGCATCCACGCCGTCCTTCTTCGGCGCGAACCCCGCAGAAGTCAAGAGCGGGGCCGAGAAGGGGCTGCGGATACTGAAGGACGAGGAGGACACGGCTAGGGAGCTCCTGCTGAGCCTCGACGACCAGCAGCAAGCGACGGCCAACATCTACCCGGTTACGCCCTCCGACATCATCTCGCGGTCCAGCCCACGTGTCGAGGTCGGGCGGCAGGCCGGACTGCCCGCCGAGTCCATGACTGGCGACCAGCGCGCGATACTGATGCGGCTCATCAGGCTCCATGTCGACAAGCATGCCGAGGACCTGGCCGCCAACGCGATGGCCAGGATCGAGGCGGGGGGCATCGGCGGGATTCACTTCGCCTGGGCCGGGTCGAAGCGCCGGGGCCAGCCCCACTACTACCGGCTCCACGGCCCGACATTCTTCGTCGAGTACGACAACATCCAGGACATGGCCAACCACATCCACTCGGTCTGGCGCGACGTCGAGCACGACTTCGGATTCGACCTGCTCAAGGCCCACTACGAGCAGCACCACGCGCCGTCCGCAGCAGGGTCGTAGGCCGACGCCTGGTGATGGACCGCGCCGGCGGTCCTGGGAGGACGTGGAGAGATGCTGAGGCTCGAGAAGCTCGCCGGATTCGGCAACGTGCGCATGGTGGAGGCGGACCTGCCTGAGCCGGGCGACGGCGAGGCCCTGGTCCGCGTCCATCGCAGTCTCATCAGCCGTGGGTCCGAGCTGTTCCGGCGCTACGTCCTCGAGGAGCCGGTCCCCCCGTTCATGATGGGGTATTCGGACGCGGGCGAGGTCGTCGAGTCCGGGCCGGGGCTGGAGGATGTGCAGCCGGGAGACCGTGTCTTCGTGGGAGGCCCCCACGCACAGTATGTGACCGGGCAACCTCGCCGACTCCCCGATTCCATCTCATACGACAGGGCCCCGTTCATAGCGCTGGCTACCAGCGCCGTGGCCTGGGCCCGGACGACCCCCGTGGAGCCAGGCGATAATGTCGTCGTGCTCGGCCAGGGGATTGTAGGTAATCTCTACAGCCAGGCTGTGCGAGAACGCCTCCCCGGGCAAGTCATCACCGTGGACACGCTCAGCCTGCGCATTGCAGCGTCGGTGCAGAGCGGCGCTGACATAGTGGTGGACGCGTCCGAGGCCAACCCGGTCAAGGAGGTGCTCCGCCTGACCGGCGGACGCGGCGCGGACGTTGTTGTTGACTGCGTCGGCGGGCCGGCAGGTGTGGAGTCCTTTGCACAAGCCCAGCGCATGCTCAAACGGGACGGCGTGATTCACCTGATCGCCGCCTATCAGGGCGGTCCAAGGCCCGGCGCGGGGATACTGCCCCTGGACTCGAACATCATGATGGACAAGATGCTCGTCTCGGGTATCCGGACCGCGGAGCCGAGGAGCTACCACCAGGACTCGGCAATCCAGATGATCGAGGACGGGAGGATCGCCGTCGACCATCTCGTGACACATCGCCTGCCTTGGCAACAGACCCCGGACGCCTACCACCTACTCTACAGTAATCCCGGCGAAGCTCTAGCCGTGATCCTGGAGTGGGCATGACCGCGTGATGGCTTCTTGGCCCAGTGCATTCTCCGGGCTTCCGCTGGATTGGCTGGGTGTCGTCGTCGGAGGCCATCGTCCTGGGGTCCTGGGTGGTTGCCGCCTTGAAACGAGCGTGCGCACCCCACCAGTTGGCCTAGTCGAGGCTGTGCCGGAAAGGAGGATGCCATGACCAATCTGCAGATTACGAACACCACTCGATGGGTGTCAGTTGATCGGGGCGTTTAGGGAGTCTTATCTCGATGCCTTCGATGTTGGCGCCATTAACGACTATCTTAACAGCCTGGCTGCGGTTGGTCGTAATGCTGTCGGAGCTGTCGTACCAGCCGACGAAACTGCATTCGCCGCTGATAGCATAAACATCCAGTGTGAAGGAACCGTCAGGCACTCGTATATCAAAGGCACCATCCGCCCCCGTATCGTCGTATCCGCTTTGCGCTGCTTCCCCTTGCCAAGCCCATATTCCCACACCTTCCAAAGGCTCTCCACTAGGACCAATCACGGTGCCTCTAATTCTGAACTTCTTATTGATGTCAATGGTTGCATGGCAGGAAGCTGAAACAGTAACGTCGCCAAATGTCTCCTGGATTAGACCGGCAAGCACCGGGTCGTATGCCTCCAACTTGGCGCGTGTGTTAATTTCATTGTGAATCGGCCCGGGCGGATCGTTCAGTCCGAACCAGGACTGCACGCCTTCCGCCCAATACTCGTCTGGGTTCTCGCCGGCGTAGGTGTTCTCCCAGAGCCCGGCGGCCAATGCGTTTTCATAGGCCTCTTCGAGCCTGCTGCGAAACTCCTTGCCTCCAGACTGCCGCTCGACACCCATGGTGAGCACCCCATGGGCGAATTCGTGGACGAATATATCCTCGTAAGGGAAGACGTCACTTCCGTAGCACAGAAGGTTCTCTTCCGCTATCGCCACTACAGGCCGGGCATCTGTCGGTCCGACACCGCCTCCACGATGCCGTTCGTCCCAGTTTACGTCCGGCCAAACTTCATTAAGGTCACCGAGCTCCGGAATGTCCGTGAGGACTGAGCCCGCCGCCATGATTGCCACTCGAATATCCTGAGCGGCAATCGTTGACCGGAGGTCTGCCCGAACTCTGAGCATTTCGTCAATAATGTCACGAGCCCTGAATAGCGCAGCGTCAGTCACTTGTGAAGAGGCGACGATCGGGAGTCCGTCGGCATCCACGTACTTCTCGTAGAACGGATCCAGCCCGAGAGCCGCGGGTGGGCCAGCTGATTCCAAAGAAACTACGATGGGTGTCAGTGTGGCTTTCGGTGTAGCCGTGGGCACGGGCGTAATCGTCGCCGTGGCTGTTGGTGTATGCGTCGCCGCGGCTGTCGGTGTATGCGTCGCCGTGGCTGTCGGTGTATGCGTCGCCGTGGCTGTCGGTGTAGCCGTGGGCACGGGCGTAGGAGTAATCGTCGCCGTGGCTGTTGGTGTATGCGTCGCCGCGGCTGTCGGTGTATGCGTCGCCGTGGCTGTTGGTGTAGCCGGGGGTGCGGGCGTAGGAGTGATCGTTGCTGTAGGGGTAGGCGTCGGTGTCGGTATGGGTGTCGGAGTAGCTGTTGGAGTCGGAGTAGTCGTGACTGTGGGCGTATGTGTCGGTGTATCCGTGGGTGTAGCCGTGGGCGTGCGTATGGCAGTTCGGAGTCCGAGTGATCGTGGGGGCGAGTGTTGGTGTGTGAGTGGCTGTGGGAGCCATGGTCGGACTTGGCGTGGGCGTCGGGCGGTCGCTACAGGCGTTTAGAACGACGGCGATAGTCAGGGCTATCAGTATTGCCAGACAGCGGGAACGAAGAGTAGATACGGTCATTCTCAGCTCATCCACCTATCTGATCCTCCACTCGACTTCACCACCTTGGCAATCTGTCCTCGGACAACGCATCCAAGATGCTGACCGGCAACTTCAACGGGGGTTCTTCAAGGATAGCCGCGGCACGCCCGCTGCCGGGTCGCAAGACCCCTTTAGCGATCAACTGCTCGCGAATTCCCAGATCACGCTCCAGAGCAGGAGGGACGAGCCTTGCGACGGGTGTGCCCCCATCGAGGATCTGGACCTCGCCTCCGCGCCGAGCCTCCCGCAGGTAACGGTTCAAGTTATCCGGGATTTCCCATATTGGGAGTCTTCAGGCTCAAGGGGCAGCCCAAACGAGATGGGAGCATCATAGTCAGGTCCTGCAAGGCCAGTCAATCTCCGGTCAATCCGATAAGGGATGCGATTCTTGCCGTGAACCATGTTTCTTGTCCATCTTTGTCGTCTTCGGGCCCCCGCCAATGGGGTGAAAGCGTATTGAAGACAAGCCGACTCCCTGGAGCGCTCTCCCTCTTGACAAGATCGTGGTTGCATTCTCCCTCAGCTTGGGGCCGGCGATAACCGGCCGATACGATCCAACACTCCCTGGAACAACCGTCGAGGAACCGACACCTCGGACAACTGAAAGATCAACCACCGGGAGTGCCGCACCAGACGGCCTCCCATCTTGATCAGCTTCACCTGCACGCTCCGCAGCGACCAGTGCTTGACCGCCTTGGGCAGACACAGCCGGCGAAGGAAGTTCCCAAGGTTGTACGCCAGGACGAACAGAGACAGACGCACCCGGTTGGCCACGAACCGATGGCACGACAGCCGAGTCCAGTTCAGGGCGTACTTACCCTCCTTGATCCACTGCTCGGCTGTCCCGCGACCATTGTAGAATCGCACCACTCCTTCGGGGCCAGCCGTCATGTTCGTGACGATGAAGCCCACCCGAGGGAACAGCTCTCCCCTATGCCACTCCACCTTCGCCACCACCCGCCGTGCGCGCTCCCAACTCCCGGCACAATACCAGAAGTCGTCGTATAGGATCACTGGACGCTTCGGCGGCCTGCCCACCGGCCTCCTGAGCAGAGGGACGATCTCCCGTTGCAGCACCTCGTTGCCGGGGAGTCTTATAGCGTAAAGGACATGCCGCTCCTCGAGGTACTCATAGATGTCCGGCTTAGCGAATGCGGCATCGGCACGAAAGTACCGCCGCACTCCTGTCGCCCCGTAGCGGGACAGGATCGGATCCAATACATCACGCCACCTGTGCGCGCTATGTACGTTCCCCGCACGGAGCATCGCCCCCTCGCAGTCACCGAACTGGTTGAACACGAACAAAGGGTGATAGCACGTGCTCCCAAAGTGACCGTTGTACGACGCTCCCTCCTGTTCTCCATGTACCGGACTCTCCGAACTGTCCATGTCCAAGATCACCCGCCGGTGCGCTGTGTGCGTCATCGCCCGGTCCACCCACTTAGCGTTCACTCGGCCCAACCCTTCGACATTGCCGTCTTGGGTAAGCACCTCGGTCTCGAACCGGCTCATGGTGTTGGTGCTGGCGGCCGGTCTCTCAGGACCACCTCGCCGTCCAACGATGATCCGCATCGTCGGGTCCTGGGCCAGCCGTTCAGCGTCGTTGGTATCCTCGTAGCCCGCCAGACGACTGTACACCGACTGCCTGAGAAGGCCCACCAATCGGTGCTGCACGTTGCGACCGCCCCGACTCTCCTGCAGACACTCACTCGCCGTCTCCGTCAGTCCCAGTGCATCGTCCAACTCGCGACAGGCCAGCAGTCCGGCGTTCGAGGTGATGGTAGCGCCGCGAAACTCCAACCGTATACGGCGGTCGAAACGGAGCTTGGCGCGGGCGTTTGTGCTTTCACCCATTGGGTGCCTCCGAGGACAGTACGTTATCAAGAGCTAAAGTAGTCGATCACGACCAGTCTAGCACTCATGATAACCACTGTGCTCTGCTATTCGGCTACATCGGGCAGTTTTGTTGCTGATTGCGGTAAGCCCTGCAGGCTTGATATGGGAAATGTGGGGTTATACCATTTCGTTTTGACTACGCCGTTGATTGATCGTGACGCAGTTAGCAATGCGTCATTCCGGCGAATCCAGTCCCCGGCGATTGTATACAGACCGGGTGGCTATGACAAGCCTGCCACTCTGTCAGCCCCCTATATGGCGGCATCACGGCGAATTGGTATTAGCCTTCAATTCCGAGACTGATATCGTGTTCATGGTGCCCAGTATAGTCTCGACCAAACTTCCTTTCAGGTCCTGCAAGGCCTCCGCACTCCATGAAGCCATTCTGGAGGCAGGCCACTACTATATTGCATTACTATTTTTTATCTGATATAGTAGTGGCGAAGGCAGTTATAGTAAGGAAGGAGGCCCACACTTGACATAATTCTTGTGGAGAGTAGGACTCGGTCAATTCTCACACGGATAAGGAGCAAACGATGACAACTACGGATACAAAACACAGAGAGAGGGCCTGCACATATGGACCCAAGGTTCAATCGAGAACGGCATATCCATATACTGAAGCGGCATCCCTACATGGAGCCCCATCTTGAAAAGATCATGGAGACGGTCGCGCAGCCCGACGCGGTTACGCCGTCCACGAGCGACACAACTGTATCGCTCTACTATCGCAAATATAATCTTGAAGATCTAGGTACGAAATACTTATGTGTGGTTGTCAAGGAAGGAGAGGATGACAGCTTCATAGTCACTGCGTACCCTACTCACAAAATCAAATAGGATCAAACACTTTGAACTTCTTCAATACTCTCAACATTTGGCTTGATTCCGAGGGCGACCTGTTGGAGGTCGGTTGGAGCGTCGAGAAGGGCTACTTCACCGAAACGGACGACGAGCGCGTGCTCAAACGGGTGAACCTCGAGGGCGAGGTCATCGGATTCATGGTGCAGGGAGTCGGGTCGATGAAGGGCACCTTTATCGATCTTGACCTGGGGCCGGAGAAGCCGACCGGCACCGTGGACAACCTCACGGTAAAGGGCGCCGCCAAAGAGCTCGGCGTCACCGAGGCGCGGGTCAGGCAGCTTGCCGCTCAGGGACGGATCGAAGGCGCGCGCAAGATCGGCAGGGACTGGATCATCCCGCGCCCGGTAGAGGTTAGGCCTGGTACGCGAGGCCCTGCCGGAGCAGCGACTCGGAGTGCGGGCTAGGAGACTCCGTCCAGCCCTACTCGTCCGGCTGCTCCGGGTACTCCGGAACGAAGCCGCGCGGCTCCCATGCGGGGAACGCGTCCAGCGCAGGGTCATCGGTGAGGCGGACGCGCTGGTTGGTCTCGATCTCGACCACGTACACGTCCGGTTCGCCCCCTGCCCCATACTCCGAGTACACGAGGTACCTGCCGTCCGGCGAATAGGTGGGCCGCTCCTCAGTGGTCTCCCCGGGCTTCCGCTGGATCGGCTGGATGTCGTCGCCATCGGATGCCATTGTGTACAAGCTGGGAGGAGACCCCTTTAGGCCGTATCGAATGGTGAGAGCGAGCCTGTGGCCGTCGGGCGCCCAAGAAGGCCATCCCACGAAATACCCGTCGATGTCCGTCCTGTTGCGGACCAGCCTGTCCTGTGCACCGTCCGCCGCGGCAGCGGTGTAGATGGCCGAGCTGTGCTCGTACGCGATCAACAGCCCGTCCGGTGACCACGACGGCCAGCGGGTGTTCACCTGCTTCGGCGTCAGGTTCCTGGACTCCGACCCATCGACGTTCATCACCCACAGGTTCGGCCGGTCGCCCTGGTCGGAGACGAACGCGATCCGCGCCCCGTCCGGTGAAAGGGCCGGCATGTGGTCCACTCCCGGGCCGGCCGTCAGCCGGACCACGTTGGAGCCGTCCGGGTCCATCGCGAATATGTTCCTGTTGCCGTCCCTGTCGGAGGCGAACACTATCCTGGAGCCGTCGCCTGACCAGGAAGGATGGCTGTCGAGCCCCGGGTTGTTCGTGATGTTCCGCTGGTCCGACCCGTCGGCATTCATCACGTATATCTCCCAGTTGCCGTCCCGCTTGGAGATGAAGGCGATCCGCGACATGGTCGAGTTGTCGACGGTGGGCGTTGGTTCCGCCGCGGGCGTCGACGAGCCGCAGCCCAGGACTAACAGCAACAGCGCCGCCAGCGACAGGACGAATGCCCGCGGGTACTGGAATCTGTCGGCGTATCTTTGCACCGAAGGAACCGTCCTTCCCGGGGAAGTATGCCCTACGTGCCGGGCCGAGGCGTTGGGAATGGAGTCGGCGTCGGCGTCGGGACCACCACGAAGTCCTGACGCCTCTTCAGGATGTATCCGATTGTCTCCTCGTCGAGGAAGTAGGGCCACGCCTTCTGGGCTTCCCTGACGTAGAATTCAGGCTCCCTGCCCTTCTGCAGGAAGAGCAGCAGCACCCCGTCCGCGCTGGAGCCCTCCCTGACGCCCACGGAGATGAGCGCGTGCGGCTCCTCCCAATTCAGCCCGGCGGCCTCCTCCTCCGTGGGAAACGCCCGCGTCACGATCTGCCTGAGCTCCACCAGCAGGTTGCCCACCGCCTCGATGCTTGCGGGCTCGCTCCCCTCTTCCGACTCGAGGAACCAGGCCGAGTTGATCAGCCTGATCGAGAACGAGTCGTCGGCGTAACTGAACGTCACGGACTCGATCTCGTCGGGCGGCACCGCCGCGACGATTGGGTCCCTCCAGTAGTCGGAGTCAGTGCCGAAGGGCTCCGGGAACTGGCAGAACAGCGCGTATACCTCGACCTCGTCGGGCCGCCTCAGGTAGCACAGCTGGACCGTCGCGGTCCAGGGCGTAATCACGCGCTCGCCCACGGGGGCGAACTGCTTGTCCCCGACGATGAACCTCTCCACCACCTCGCCCTCGCTCCAGAACTCCAGCACAGTGTGGTTATCGGGGTGCACGCCCATCAGGTCGTGGTTGGTCGAGTTCGTCGCGACGAGCTCCGCGTCGCCGATCCTTGAAGCCGTCTCCCACAGCATCTCCAATCTGATCGCTACCGCGGGGTAGGCGTCGACCCACCAGCCGTCGTCCTTCTTGGTCACGATAGTCTGCTGCTCCGCGTCCCTCATAACCACGCGGTCTATGACGTCGGGACCGAGCGGGCTGACGCCGCCGAGCCGCTTCACTCCTTCACCCTCGGCGGATAGCAACCGAAAGGCGATGCCGAGCACGCCCAGCACGATCACGACAAGCAGAACAAAGCCGACGTACTTACCGCTCAACCGTGTATGCCTTTCTGGTCGTCCGGCGGCGCAAGAAGAATCGCGCCATGCCGAAGACTATAAGGGCCACCGACACTCCGAAGATGTTCCCGTACTGAATGATGTCTCGATGCAGGTCCGAGGTGAACACCAGCTGGCGGATCACCGTGCCCTTGGACCGGATGGCGGCAAGCTGGTCCTCCTGGCTGAGCCAGTCAATCCAGTTGACTGCCAGGACGACGTGCTCGGGGAACCCGTTGACCATGCGCTCAGTCAACCACATGGAGTCCGCCGCCACTATCATGCGGAATGTATTCTCCGGGTTCTTCTCGCACTGGGGCTTGTAGTACGAGCACCGCGTGCCGGTGACGGCAACGGCCAGTATCCTCCGGCCGAGGTCGTCTTCCGTGTACTCTTCGAGTGTCGGCGACCGCGGCGTAAGGTCCCTGAACGTAGTGTCTGCTGCTGCGAACTCGGACGTGACTACGAGAGGCTTGATCTCCGTCTCTATCGTCTCGCCCGTCGCCTCGCCGATCTCGATGGAGCTTGTCCAGGGAAATACGACGCTGTTGACGCCCCCAGAAATGGCCTGTTCCTGCGTCTGGACGCGGGGCCAGTAGGGGTATGCGAGGTTGACGCCGCCGAACTGCGTGTTGAACATCAGCGTCTCATGGGAGCGTGTGTCAAAAACGACGTCGTCCTGGACGAGCACGCCGTAGCCCCCCAGCCAGCCCGTCAGCCCCGTGTTGGACTTCTTCGCGCGCAGCGCCCTGTCGTCCACCTCCAGGGAGTCGACCAGCATCAGCACCTTCCCGCCCTCGGCCAGGTACTCGTCTATGGACGCCCGCACCCAGGGCGGAACCTCCTCCCGCGAACCGGGCACCACCAGCACATCCGTGCCGGTGAAGGAGTCGGCGGAGCCCTGGATCAGCCCATCCTCTCGATCAGCGTCGATCTCCTGCACCAGGTGATGTCGCTCGAGCTGGTCACGGAAGGACTGCAGGTCCGCGTCCCTGGTCCACTCGCCGTGGCCGTGCATGAACGAGATGGTGCTCGGGCGCTTCTGGGCCATCCGCCGTATGTTCGCCATCAGCCGGTACTCGAGCCCGTCGGTCGTCTCGACGAACGGCAGGTTCTCCTGGCGGTTGGCGTATGTCATCCCCACGCCGAGATAGCCGACTTTGACCTTGAACTCGCCGCCGGACTGCTCGCTGAAATTGATCGGCGGCACGAAGCTCTGTCTGGCCAGCTCGGCCGACTCCTCGTCCTTGTCCGCCAGGTACCTGACCAGCTTGACGTTGCCGTTCGATACGTTAACTATGTCCTCCAGCAGGTCCTCCACGTCGCGCTGCGTCAACGCCACCTGGACGGGCGGGTCCTCCGACACGAAGAGCTTGATCGTGACGATGTCGTCCAGCTCGCGGAGCAACTCGACCGTCGCGTCGTCGAGCGTGAACAGCCTGTTCTCGGTGAGGTCCAGCCTGCCGCCGATCGAGCTCCCCGACCAGCCGACCAGGATACTCAACACCACAAGGCCCCCGACGCCGAGCTGGAGGTTGCGGTAGAGCGCCGAGCGGTGGCTGACGCTCTTGCCCCTGATCATCAGGTAGCTCCCGCTCAGGAACGTCGAGACGAGCCCCACGAAGTAGACCACGTCCCTCAGGTCCAGCACTCCCCGCGCTATACCCTCGAAGTGGGTCAGCGGGCTCAGATCCTGGACGAGAACGGCGGCGGACGGCGGTATCGCCAGTGTAATGATTGGCATCCCGGCGACCATGAGCGCGACGATGATCGACAGCCCGATCACGAAGGCGACGATCTGGTTGCGCGTCAGGCTCGACGTGAAGAGGCCGATAGCCACGAAGGAAGCCGTGAGGAAGACCGTGCCGACGTACTGGGCGATGACCGCCCCGTTATCGAAGTCCCCGGCCGTCTGGAGCGATATGGGGATGACCGCCGTCGCAAGCACTCCAGCGCCCACGAAAACGAACCCCGCGAGGAACTTGGACAGCAGCACCGTCCACGTCCTGAGGGGCTGGGTCAACAGTATCTCCAGCGTGCCGTCCCGCTGCTCCTCGGCGACCAGCCGCATCGTGGCTGCCGGGACGAACACCGCGAGGATCCACGGCAGCAGAGTGAAGAGCGGCCTCATCGAGGCTTCCTGGGTGATCAGCGCCGTCCGGAAGAACATGTAGGCGGCGACGCTCACGAAGATGACGAGCAGTATGAAGCCGGTCGGCTGGTCGAAGTAGCCCTTCAGGTCCTTGCGGACGAGGGCGGCGAAGGTCCTCATGCTATCCCTCGTCGTCCTCGTCTTCGGTACGCGGCCCCTGGTCTTCGTGCGTGAGGTGGTGGAAGAGGTCGCCGAGGCGCGCTGCCTCCTGGTGAAGGTCCCATATCACCCATCCCCGCTTCTTGGCGAGGTTGTAGACCTGGGGCCGGACGTCCCGGTCCCCCGGATCTACCGACAGGACGAACTTCTGGCGCCCGCTGACGGGGGTCAGGCGGCGCACCTCCCGAATCTCCCTGATATTGGCCAGGGCGGGCTCGACAGTGTCGCCCTCGACCTCCAGGTTGACGTAGCGCTCGCCGTGGGACGCCGTAGTCAGCTCATCGACCGTCCCCTGGGCGACGATGCGGCCTCTGCTGATGATGAGCAGCCTGTCGCAGGTCTCCTCGACCTCCTGGAGCACGTGCGTGCTGAGCATCACCGTACGCTGCTGGCCCACCGTCCTGATCAACTCCCGGATGGGGATGCGCTGGTTAGGATCCAAGCCCTCTGTCGGCTCGTCCATGATCAGGATGTCCGGCCTGTGCAGGATGCACGCCGCCAAGCCCACTCGCTGCCTGAAGCCCTTCGAGCATTGGTTTATGGGCCGGTTGTAGACCTCCTGGATGCCAGTCTCCTCGACGGACCCTGCGATGCTCTCCCGTCTCGCAGCGCCCTTCAGTCCCCGGAGATTCGCCACGAACTGGAGGTACTCGTACACGAGCAGGTCGCCGTATACGGGATTGTTCTCAGGCAGGTATCCAATCATCCGCCGGGTCTCGACGTCGTGCTGCTGGTTGTCGAGGCCCTCTATCATTACCCGACCCTTGTCGGGCGTGTAGAAGGACGTGATGAGGCGCATGGTAGTAGTCTTCCCCGACCCGTTAGGGCCCAGGAAGCCGACCACCTCGCCCCTACTCACGTCGAACGATACGTCGTCGACGGCAATGTTGGGGCCGAACTGCTTGGTTACGCCTTCGACCTGGATGGTAAGCTCGCCGGTTTGTCCCCGGCCCAACTCACCATCCACGTCTTCCGGCTGGGCTGTGTTCTTGTTGACTTCGGCCATCGTACCTGCGAAACGTTCCTATCCATACTAGCACACAGAAGGAACACCGGGTTACGGCTCGCCCGAAACCTCATCTGTCGTCCCAATCGACCGCCGTAGGGGCGGGTTTGCAACCCGCCCTCCCCGCACCCGTGGCCTCGAAACGCCATGACGTCCCTGAAACCGTACGCGTTCAGGGGCTGTGAGACCGCAGATTCGACCAAATGCGACCTAACCGGCAAACCTGTACGCAACAGGGATTCTCTAACCACTCTTCTGTGAAACGACCTTGCCAGCTAGGAGGCCGAGGGCGGGTTCGAAACCCGCCCCTACAACCTAGGGCCGGCTCTCGAGCCTGAGCCGTACGAAACGCTCCTCGTCATCCCTGGACGAAACCTCGCCGTCCAGCCTAGCCATCAGCAGCGCCCTCAGCATCTCCCCTACCGCCGGCCCCTCCTCGACACCGAGCGCCATGACGCCCCGTCCGCCCAGTATGGGCCTGAGGCCGCGCATTCGATGAAGGTAGTCCGAGAGTCGGCAGCGCACGCGATCGTCCTCGTGCACCAGGCCCCACGCCTCGACAGCCCCAGGGTGCGCATCCTCCAGCAGCCCGTAGGTCTCGCTCGCGCTCGCCGAGTCCCTGCGCAGAGCGGCGAGCCGCGACCTCACCTTGCCGACATCCCTGACGGCCCGTGCGTGACCATGAGCGAGGTTCAGCCTCCGCACGAGGCTATCTCTGGCTGCGTCGCCCGCGCTCACCGCCAAGGCGGCAAGGAGACCCGGGAAGGACGGAGCCGGTCCCTCACGCAGACGGTCTGCAAGCCCGGCCGCCAGAGAGAGAGCCGGATGGACCGCCCGCAGCACCCCCAGGCTCGTTGCCAGCTCCAGGACGTCGCCTAGACATTCCTCGGCTGCTGTGCGCTCGAGCTCGCTGCGTATCCGATCGCCGCTGACCGAGTCCAGCCAGCGCAGGCTTTCGGCCAGCAGTCGGGCGGTCTCCCCTTCGATCTCGAAACCCAGCCGGCCGGCGTACCGGACGGCACGGAGGATGCGAGTGGGGTCGTCCTCGAAGCTCAGAGGGTGAAGGACGCGGACTCGCCCTGCCGCCAGGTCCCGCCTCCCGCCAAGCGGGTCGAGGAACGCCCCAGCGTCGCCGCGGTTCAGAGAGGCCGCAATCGCGTGTATCGTGAAGTCCCGGCGCGTCAGGTCCTCTTCGATGCAGTCCGTGAAGGTCACCTGTGGCAGAGCTCCGGGGCGGCCGTACTTCTCCCGGCGCGTCCGCGCTACGTCGAACTCGACCCCTTCCACCTCTCCCCTGGCTGTGCCGAACTGCGACTCCGCGGTTACCATGCCGCCGAGTGCGTGGATCAGCGACATCACAGGATCGTCCACTTCGCCGGAGACCGCAAGGTCGAGATCGGTGGGTGTGCGTCCTAGGAGAACATCTCTGACAGAGCCGCCGACGAGATGCACCTTCACGCCGGAACGGACGGCGGCATCCGGTATCCGCTCGAGGAACGCCCGGTGCTCCTGACTCAGATGCCTGTCAAGAACCGTCGCCAATTCGCCCCGCCTCTCTTTCTGGACAGCCGCACCTGGGCCGAGCACCCCCTCAGGTACCTACGATGCTCAACGCTGCGTCGGCGCCCAGAAATCGTCCCACGTCGGCGGCCTCCTCTTCGACGGCCTGGTGAGTCCCAGGCGGCAAGTGCTCGAACGGGGTCACGGTTACGGAGATTCCCCGCCTCGTCCTCTTCCGCGCCCAGACGCCTACAACCCTACCGTCGATCATCAGGGTCGGACGAATTATACCGCCGCCGGGGTGGACCCGGCGGGCATAGGCCTCCGGAGCGCCCAGGTCGCGCTCCCTGTAACCCAGCAGGTACGTATCGAATGCCGGCAGCAGCCGCACCGCCGGGATGCGCGGGCCCGGCGCGTCCAGCCAGCCCGCCCTGCTCGCTGGCATCCAGGACGGGGAGCCCTCGACGGAGACCTCCACGAGTTCGCCGACTATTCTCTGGAACGCGGCCCGCGCATCCTTCAGGGGAAGCCCGGACCATGCCGCGAGGTCGTCAGGTCCGGCAGGCGCGTAGGCCCTGAGGTACCTGCGGGCAAGCTCAGCCAGAGGGTCATCCACGCGCCGGGCGGGAGGCCAGCGGTCGAGCAGGTCGTACGTCCTTTCGCCGCGATCATCCGGGCCGAAGCAGACGACCCCTTCGAGGGCAGCGAGCCTCACGATGTGATGGATGGCCTGCCCTTCGACCGGTATGTCCTTCTCAGACAGGCGGCCAGCAATCTCAGCGCGGCTCATGGGGCCGTGCGCCTCCAGGATGTCCCGCACGAAACCGACAGCCCTCGCGCCAACGTCTTCGGTCAGCCCAAGCTCCCTGTGGCGGCTCCTGCTCTTCCTGATCATCACGGGCCCGAGCAGGGACACCAGCCACCCGGCATCCTCGGACGCCACGAGATGCATGGTGCCGCGCATAGCCCAAGTGCGAACGACGGATCGATGAACCGTGCGTGCTTCGTCGACGCTACGGGCCGTGAGCCCGGACGTCCGCACGCGGACCGACAGGACCTCGGCGACGGCGTCCTGGGCCTGGATGCCGCACAGGTCCGCCACGACTTGCCGAACGCCCACCTGCCCTCTGGTATCCAGACGCTGGGCCCGGAGACGCAAGCGCCGCGCCTCTTCGGCAGTCAGGTGCGGTATCAGCCCTCTCGCTCGGCGATGGCTGCCCGGGCCGTGTCGAGGTACGCCTGCGCGCCGGCCGTCAGCCACTGGGGGAAGCCCGTGCTGACCAGACGAGCGCCCTTCTCGATGTAGCTCGTCACGGAAGCGTCGGTAGCCAGGGCGCCCGCAACACGGCCAGCCGCAATGATCTCCGCCATGGCCCGGTCGATGGTCCGCTGCACTTCGGGATGCGCCATGTCGCCGTGGTGGCCCATGCTCTGGGCCAGATCGCCGGGGGCGACGAAGAAGACATCGATGTCGACTTCCAGTATCTCGTCGAGGTTCTCGACGGCTACGATGTCCTCGATCAGTATCATTGTCAGGACCTCGTCGTTGGCCTTCCGGTAGTAACCGTCGACTCCTATGCCCTGGCGGCTCGTGTAAGAGCCCCGCGAGCCGATAGGGGCGAACTTGGCCGCGTCCAGCACCGCCCGGGCCTCGTCCGCCGTGTTGACGTGGGGAACGACGACCGCCTGGGCGCCCTGGTCGAGGGTGCGGTAGATCACGCCCGGGAGGTTGAGATTGACGCGGGCCACGGAGGTCATGCCCCACAAATCGGCGGCCCTAGTGAAGTCGCGGATGTCGGCAAAGTCCACGGGCCCGTGCTCGCCCTCGATCCATATACCGTCGAACCCCATCGGGCCGAAGAACTCGACCAGGTCGGGAGTCAGCTCTCCCTGCACAAGGAGCGCGACCTCGCCATTCTCCAGCTTCCGTTTCACTCTGTTCGGTCTGAGCTCAGCCAATTGGTGCACCTTCCCTTTCGTCTTGAGGCGGCCCGATTATAGACACGGCCCCATCGCCGGTCAAACGCAGGGGCGCCGGGATTCGAGGCGAGCTTGGCGCTCTGCGCCGGAACGCTGTACCCTCTCGTCATGAACGAGGGGGTCCGGTTCTGCCAGCTCTGCGGCCGCGAGCTGGGCGACAGGCTGGTCGACGGGAAGACGCGCCGCCATTGCGCCCCTTGTGGTCTGACCGTCTTCCTCGACCCGAAGGTTGCCGCCGTGGTGCTGGCCCTGGTCGACGGCAAGCTGGTCCTCGTCAGGCGCGAAATGGAGCCGCAGATTGGCAGGTGGGCCTTCCCCTCCGGGTTCGTCGACCGCGGAGAGTCCGTGGAGGATGCAGCCATCCGCGAGTTCAAGGAAGAGACCGGCCTCGACGCCAGGCTGGAGAGGCTGATCGGCGTCTACTCCGATACGGACAGCCCCGTCGTGCTAGTCGTATACCAGGCCGCGGTCGTCGTCGGCAGCCTGCAAGCCGGCCACGACGCCACCGACGCGGCCCTGTTCGACCCGGACCGGCTGCCGCCTCTGCCGTTCCCCCACGACGACCGCATCCTCGCCGACTGGCGCGCGCTGCCCGCGCTGCAGCGCTAAGAATCAGCATTGGATGGAGAGCTGCCCTTCGACAGGCTCAGGGCGACGATATTGTATAGCCCCGTTCGTGCTGAGCTTGTCGAAGCACCTCCTGAGGTGTGACCTCTAAGCCGCCGCCTCGTCGAATATGCGGACGAAGTCCTCGAACGCCACCGTGTTGTCGATGTTCTGGCACTCCAGCGCGTGGGGCGGCGTCCGGCCGTCCGTGAACTCCCACCTGGGCGGATGGCTGAAGGTCCAGCGCCGCAGCGACCGGTAGTGCGGGGCCAGCATCGCATCGGTCCGGCCGTCCCGCGACCCGCTGGGGTATGCGAAGTGCTCCGGCAGCAAGCCCAGGTTGATCCAGTACGCATCGTTCGACCGCTCGATCTCGTCCATCACGGCCTCTGGCCCTTGCGTGTCCAGGACCTCCGCGAGCTTTGGGTGAGTGGCCGTGTGTGCACCGATCTCCCAGCCCTCCCGCAGCAGGTCCTCGGCCTGCCGCCACGTGATGCAGGGCTTCTGCACGGCGCCCTCGGTCGACGTGCGAATGGCCGCCGGGAGCCCCCGCGCGGCCGCCTCCGTGCCATCGCTGATCACGTAGCAGGTGGCCGTCATGCCCATTTCACGTAGCACTGGCATCGATATCGTGCGCGTATCGAGCCACCCGTTGTCGAAGTGGAGGACTACCGCCCGCTCAGGCAGGTCCTCGCGGCCCTCCAGCCAGTCAACGACCCGGCTGGTGTTCACGACCGCCCAGCCGTTGTCGGCGATGTAGGACAGGTGCCGCCGCAACTCGGACTGCGCTATCGTGCCCGTGGCCCTGTCGCGCTTCGGCTCGGCGAGGCCTGGGTCGCCGTCCGGGTAGACGTGGTGGTAGACGAGCATCGGGACCCTCTGGCTCATTGCCCCTCCTTTCGTCGGACGACCTCTATCTCCTCGATCATCCGCGGCTTGGACTCCAGTGTGCGGTGGACGGGGCAGCGCCCCGCGATCTGGAGTATCCGGTCACGCTGCTCAACGGAAAGGTCGCCCTCGACCACGATACGGCTCCGGATCTCTTCGTACCCGGCCCCCGACTCGCTTCCGGTGCGGCTCACACGCCGGTGGCTGCTCTCGACCGTAACTCCTTCGATCGGCCAACCCTTCCTCCGAGAATACAGGAGGACAGTCATGGCCGTTCAGGTGCCCAGCGCCGCCAGGAGCAACTCGTACGGCGTCGGTCCCAGGCCGTCGCCCTTTCCCTCTGGCTCATCCGCAACGAAGGCGTGGTCGCCCGTTACGACCAGCTGTTGGAGGTTCTCAACGCTCTTCACTGTGACTGTCGTCATTGTTCATACTCCCTGCAGTTGTACCGGGCCCGGGCGGAGACGCCCCCTGCGCGACCAGCAGCGTCTGCGGAGGTAGACGGCGGAGACGCTGCATGGCTACGATTGCAACTACGGCGAGCAGCCCCAGGGCCGAGAAGGCGGCGGCCCACTCCAGGTGCGCGGGCACCAGGTCGAGAATGCCCCCGAACATGACCGGCCCAGCCGCGCCTCCGATCAGCCCCACCGACGCCTGGACGGCCATCGTCGAGCCCAGACTCGCGGGCGGCGTCACCTCGACTATGCCGGTAGAGTATACGGCAGAGTCGGCCGCTATAGCCCACCCATACACGGTGCTGAGGCCTACAATGAGCGGCAGAGGCAGCCCGGCGGTCCATCCGATGATCCAGGCGCAGCCGCCGCTGAGGGCGAAGATTGCCGAGGCGGACACCGCCCTTCCCCACCTGTCGGAGATCACGCCGCCCATGAGCGGGCCCACCGACCCTGCCATCAGCGCTAGCCCCCCCAGCGTGGCTCCCTCGACGGCAGCATCCGAGGCCCTCATCCCCCGGCCGACGAGGACGCCGACCAGGAACACGGGCAGCCAGACGCGGGCCGCGAAGAGCTGCAGGGCATGCAGCGCATATCCGAGTATCAGGTAGCTTGCCGCGGAGTTGCGGAACACGGAGAGGTCGAGTCGCCCCTTTGCCCCTGAGGTTGCACGGAGAGTCTTGCCGCGAAGCAGCACCACTGCCAGGGGAAGTCCCGCCGCCGCCGCCGCTGACACGTACAGGTACGCGTCCCTCCACTCCAGCCCCGACATCAGCAGGCCGGTCAGGGCGAGCGAGACGCTGTTGGCCGCGTACTGGGCAGTCACGTACAGGCCCATCGCAGCCCCGCGCCGGTTTCCATCGAACCGCTCCGCTATCAGCCGCAGCCCCGGCATGTATAGTCCAACCAGCCCCGCTCCGGCCGTCGCGCGGAGTAGTACCGCCGACACCACGCCTTCCGCAGCCAGGGGGAAGAGCACGTGCGCCCCTGTGGACAACGCCGCGGATGCTATGAGGATGCGCGTGGGGCCTACGCGATCCGTGAGGGGCACTACGAACAGGGCGGACAGCACATAGCCGGCCAGATAGGCGGAGTAGATCGCGCCGGCCTGCGTGTTGTTGAGCCCCCACTCCTCCCTGATCAGGGACAGCGCCGCGACGTAGCTCGAGATCGGCAGGAGCAGCACGAAGAGCATCGCCGACATCAGGAACAGCCAGGCCGTGTCCCCCAGCCCAGCCCAGCCCGGACCTCGCTGAGGCGATGCGTCATGCGGGCCCGGCTTCACCATGAGAGCCGCACTATATCCAGCGGCCCGCCATAGAGTCAATGACGATCAGGTCTGCCTTCCCTATCCGCCCCTTATCTGCGCAAGCATCCGCTTGGCTGCGAGCTCGAGGTCGGGGTCATCGGTCAGCGAGAGGACCTGGTCGAGGTCCGCAGCGGCGCCGGCCGCGTCGTTGTTGAACAGGTACATCTGGGCCCGGGCCAGGTAGTGCTGCGTCTCGTCGGGCTCCTCCCGAATGGCCTCCGTCATATCCTCGATGGCGCTCGCAAAGTCTCGGCGGCTGAAGTGGAGCCTCGCCCGGTTCACGTACGCATCCGCGAAGTCCGGCGAAATCTCAATTGCCTTGGAAAAGTCCAGCATCGCCTGCTCGGGGTCTGCCATGCCCAGGGATACCAGCCCGCGGTAGTTGTACGCATCCGACAGGCTGGAGTCCAGCTCGATGGCCTTGTCGAAGTCCTCCAGCGCGTTGTGCAGGTTCTCGTGCTCCAGGTAGGCGTACCCGCGCCCCACGTAGGCAGCGGCAAAGTTGGGGTCGAGGTGGACTGCACGGGCGTATGCGTCGCCGGCCTTCTTGACGCTGCCCTGCTCTTGGAGCACCCTGCCTTTCTGGTATTCTAGCCGCGCCTGAACCTCCGGCGGGTCCGTTCGCCCGCCGCAGGCGAGCGACGCCACCGCGACAACCGCCGCCACTGCGACCGACGCAAGAGTCCTGGCACTCATACCCCAATGATACGCCATTATGGGCGCCATTCGAGCATCAAGGGCAGGGCCTTTCCATTGTCCTATAAACCACATACCGTCATTCCCGCGCAGAGCCTGCTCCCGAGAAGTCGGGGGCGGGAATGCAGGTGGGCGGTAGGGTATGTCCCTTCCGCAGGGAGCCAACTTTGGAAAGGCCCTACGTCAGGGGCTTCAGCGACTGCTCAGCCGTCAGCGCTCCCAAGCGGGTAGCGGCTTGCCGCTCGCCACAGCTGCCAGTACCGCCTCGGCGCGTGACGCAATTCGGTCCAGGTCAAACTGTCGAGACAGCTCCCGGGCCCTGCCGCTCATCTCCTCCGTGCCGCCCGAGCGGTTTGCCAGCTCGAGGACGGTGGACGCCAGCTCTGCGGAGTCGAGCGGTGCGAACGCGTGTCCCACTCCATGTTCGTTCACAAGGGCCTCGGCCTCACAGCCCTTGCTGACAATCAATGGGACGCCCGACGCGAGGGCTTCGTACACTTTGGAAGGCATGGTGTCGGGCAGCTCCGCCGCCAGCGGCACCACGGCGGCGTCGCAGGAAGCCAGTATCGAGGCGACCACGTTGCGAGGCACGGTGTCCTCGAACCGCAGATTGGTCAAGGCCTTGTCGTTCGCGAGGGATACGAGCGACCGCTTTGACGGGCCGTCGCCCACCATGACAAACTTGATCGCGGGGTGGCCCCGAAGACGGTCCGCAGCTTCGACCACGACCTCCAGTCCCTGGAACAGCCCATGCAGACCGCAGTAGCCAACCAGGAAGTCGTCCGGGCCGGCCCCCAACGACCTGCGGACCTCTTCACTTCTGAGCGAAGGGCGGAACAGGCCCAGGTCCGCGCCGTTGGAAACGACCGTCGATTTGACGTGAGGGAAGCGCCGTCTGATCTGGTCGCGAGCGGCAGTTGTCGGCGTCACCACTACGTCCGACGCTTCGTATCCAATCTTCTCGAGGCCCCTGAGGAGCTCGAGCGTCAACCTGCCCATAGGCAGCCGCAATCGGACGGCCACATCGGGCCAGACGTCCGAGACGTTCATGACCAGACGCCCTCTCGTAATCCGGCCGAGCGCCAGTCCTACAGGGACAAGGAAGAGCGGGGGGCTGTCGAACAGCACCACGTCCTGGCGTCCCAGCCCATTCCAGCCGAGGAACATGCTCGACAACATGAACGACAGGTAGCTGAGGAGTCTGGGGAAGGGCCTCACCGACTCGGACGGGAGTATCCAGGTGCGGACTACGCGAACGCCGGCCACCTCTTCTTCGGCTCGCAGTCTTCCCCGGTAGCCCTCGAACACGCGCCCCGTGGGGTAGTTCGGCATCGCCGTGATCACGGTAACGGCGTGTCCGCGGGCGGCGAGCCGGGTGGTCAGCTCGAACAGGCGGGTCGCCGTCGCGCCCATCTCTGGGGCGAAGTTTTGCGTGAGTACGACGATCTTCATGGGGCGGCACCGGAGCGAGCGGCAAGCATCCGGACGAGTGTCGGGCAGCCATGGCCGCTCGGGGTCATGGCTGGGCCCAGACACCCCGTGAGTCGAGGACCTTCTTGCCGTTCAGGCTGCCAGGGTCGATCTCCAGAAAGCTGCTGTGGTCGGTCAATAGTACCACCACGTCGGCTATATCCAGCGCGTGCTGCAGCTCGACCAGCTCGCACGAACCGGACGCCAGCAGTTCCGCCGGCAGCGCGTCGATGTGAGGCTCCACGACCAGGATGGACCCCTGGAACATACGGCGAATACTCCGGACCACGGTGATGGATGGGCTCTCCCGAAGATCGTCGGTGTCGCTCTTGTATGACAGACCGAGGCAGGCGACCACCGGACCGTCCAGGTCGGAGCACATCTCGACCACCCTGCGCGCCACCCACTCCGGCTTTCCGTCGTTCACCATCCTCGCCGCCTGGATCAGGGGCGTATGCTCCGGTGCCGAGTGCACGATGAACCACGGGTCGACCGGTATGCAGTGGCCGCCGACGCCCGGCCCGGGTTGGAGGATATTCACGCGGGGATGCCTGTTGGCGAGCCGTATCATCGCCCAGGGATCGACGCCGAGCGCATCACATACGACGGACAGCTCGTTGGCGAAGGCGATGTTCACGTCCCTGAAGGCATTCTCCGAGAGCTTGACCATCTCAGCCGTGCGGGCATCCGTCAGATGACCCTCGCCTTTGACGAACGTCTCGTACAGCCTCCGGGCAGCCCGGGCGCATGTAGGCGAAATCCCTCCGATCACCCTGTCGTTGCCGACCAGCTCGCCGAGCGCATTGCCGGGCAGCACCCGCTCCGGGCAGTAGGCCACTCGGACATCGCTGCCGTCGCCGTGTGTGTGAGGAAACGACAGGTCGGGCCGCAGCTCCGCCAGGCGGGCGCTCACTGACTCGGTGGAGCCAACCGGCGAGGTGGACTCGACGACAACGAGGTCCCGGGCCCGAAGCCTCGGCGCAAGGCTGTCGACGGCACTGTGGAGGGCGCCGAGATCCGGGCTATGGTCGGACCCGATGGGGGTTGGAACCGCGACGATGAACGCGTCGGCGGCCTCGGGTTCGCTCCCAGCCCGGAGCCTGCCGGAGGCGACTGCGTCGGCGACAGCCCTGTCCAGGCCCGGCTCGCTGATCGGAGATACCCCTGAGCTGACGGCCTCGACCCGCTGCGGGTCGATATCGACGCCGAGGACGTCCATCCCACCGGCCGCCAGGAGCGCGGCTGTCGGCAGGCCCACGTATCCCAGCCCCACCACGCACACCCTGCCTCGTCCTGAGCCTGTCGAAGGGCCCATATTCTCAGCCACGGGCCAGGTCCTCGAGAATGCGTCGGCTGGCCTGGCCGTCGCCATACGGATGGCGAACCCGTGCCATTGCCGAGTAGGCATCGTCGTCGTCGAGCAGCCGGGCGGTCTCGTCCGCAATACGATCGGCGTTCGTCCCGACCAGCCTGACGGTACCCGACGCCACGGCTTCCGTCCTCTCGGTCGTACCGCGCATCACAAGCACCGGCTTGCCGAGCGACGGGGCTTCCTCCTGTATGCCGCCCGAGTCGGTGAGGATGATATGGGCCTCGGTCATGAGATGGACGAACGCGAGATAGTCGAGGGGCTCGATCAGCTCGATGTTGGGATGGCCGCCGAGAAGCCTGAACACCGGCTCTCGCACGTTCGGGTTCAGGTGGACGGGATACACGATCTTCACATCGTCCCTGGACCCGATCCTGGCGAGCGCGCGGCAGATCTGCTCGAACCCCGATCCGAAGTTCTCCCTTCTGTGGCCGGTGACCAGCAGGAGCCGGCGATCAGGGTCGCGGTCAGGCAGCATGGACCTCACACGCTCAGTCAGCCCAAGCTCGGTTTCCAGGCGTCCAACTACGTGAAGCAGCGCGTCTATCACGGTATTCCCGGTGACCCTGATACCCGAATCGGGTATCCCCTCGGCGAGCAGGTTCCGTCTCGCCGTCTCCGTGGGCGCATAGTGGCGGTCGCTGAGAGCGTCGGCCACCTTTCTGTTCATCTCCTCCGGCCAAGGCGACGACATGTCGCCGGTCCTCAGCCCGGCCTCGACGTGGCCCACCGGGATCTTCGCGTAGAAGGCCGCCATCGCCGTCGCCAGGACGGTCGTGGTGTCGCCCTGGACCAGCACGCGGTCCGGTCGGGCCTCGTCGAGAACGCCCCTCATGCCCAGGAGCACGCCGCTGGTGACATCCGCGAGGTGCTGGCCCGGGGACATGACGTCGAGGTCGTAGTCGGGTTCCAGCTCGAACAGACGGAGGACTTGGTCGAGCATCTCCCTGTGCTGGGCGGTCACACACAGGCTATGGTCGATGCCGTCGGCCCCCGCCAGGGCACGGGCCACCATGGCCATCTTCACGGCTTCCGGTCGCGTACCGACTACAGAGAGAACTCGCAACGCTAGATCATTGCGCGGCCGAGGTCTAGGCCGGGCGTAAAGTCACGACACTTCTTTCGGAATTCGGCATCAGGAATCTGCCAGGCATGTCTGGACAACTGATGCATCCGAACCCGAACCCTTACGTAATTGAACCGGTCAGCCGAGTATACCCGGCATCCGGCCCGTACTGCGGCTCGCAGGAAGTTCGTGTCTTCCCCTAGTGAAAGGGAGGCGAACAAGTCTTCCCTGACGACGTCGGTTTGGGCAAACAGCGTACCGCCCGCTATTGTCGAGGACGTGAACGTGTGCTCCGCGAAGTTCTCTCTCAAGGCTGTAGTATCGTCCGCTTCGAAATATACGAAGCACAGCCCCTTCCCGACGACCTCTGCATCCGAGAACGAGGCTGCAAGAACGCTGTCCGAGAGGTACCGCTCCCCGTAGAGGTCGTCGTCGTCCATCTTGGCGATGTACTTGCCCGACGCCGCTTCCGCACCCCGATTCAGGCAGTCCCCCAAGGTAGTGCGACCGTCAACGTGGAGCACCTGAACGTTGGGAATGAGTTCGGCATCCCTTCGGACGGCGTCAAGGTCGAACTCCGCATTGTTCGGGATGAGGATCAATTCTTTGTGGGGATACGTCTGCTTCGTGAAGTTCTCGAGGCACCGCGAGACATTCTCCGGACGCATGGTAGGCATCAGGACGCTTACGGCTGGCTGCTCCACTTCGGGCAACTCGATACCAATCCTGAGGAAGACCTCGTCCATGCGATGCCGGTACGTGTGGTTCTCATGTACGTGACGATAAGCCAGGTGCCCCTCACGGACACGCGCCTCTTCATCTCCCAGCAATTCCTGGAGATGGCCGGCAGTCTCCTCCATGCTCCGTGTGACCCTGACGTGCTCTCCGAGCATCCGGCTCATGCCGACGGACTCCGAGGAGACCACCGGCGTTCCGCAAGCCAGGCTCTCGAACACGCGGCGGGCGAACATCGTCGGAGACTCGGTTATGGTGTTCACGTTCAGCATCACGTCGTAGCAGCGGTAGGCGGTCAGCATCTCGTCGTAGGTCAGCGTTCCCCTGACCGCCTCCCTGTACTTGTCCGGGAAGCGGTAGTCCTGACCGAATTCGGGCCGCGTGAGGTTCCGGTCGAAGATGTGCAGACCGTGGGGCATGGCGCCGTCTAGTAGGCTTCTGAGCGCCTCGGCCCGCTCAGGGTACCTCCGCGACACCCAGCTCCCGGCAAAGCAGACCGGATATCTGGGCCAGTCCCTCTCCCTGGACGGGTTGTGCACTCGCGGCTGCGCCGCGAACGGCAGGACGAATATCCGGTTGTGCCCCAGGGCCCCCCTATACAGCGGGACGCAGTCCGAATCCGAGGTAAATACGAAGTCGAACTCCCTAGCGGCACCGAGAAAGCTGTCGAAGTGCGGAGGGTCCTCCTTGTTCCAGAACACGGTCGGAATCCCGGCTGAACGGCAGTACCGAAGCAGGTCCCGCAGCGGGTTGTCATCCAACTCTTCGTAACCGACGATCCGGTCTTGCCACCCCCCGTTGTTGCCCCTCCAGGCCGACTCTACTAGCAGGCACACAGGGCGCGTCCTCTCCATCTGGACGCGCCAGTGTTTGGGGGACATCAGCACCAGATCAACCTCGTGCCTGAGGGCGTGCTCCGTGAAAGTGTCCAGGATGGCCGCCACCGGCGGGCCACCGGATCGAGCCTTTGGAACGGGTAGAAGCGGGAAGGTTACGAACCTGGATGGGTCCAGATAGGTGTCTTCGGGAATGTTTCGAGGCTCTTCGGGAACGATCGGAGGCTCTTCGGGAACGATCGGAGGCTTTTCGCGAACGTAGGACTGCGGTGCGCTGGATTCTCTTGGGGCAACTGTCTGCACCAGCGGGGCAAGCGTGGACCTCGATCGGTATATTCGCAGGAGCTGGAAGGGCAGCTTCCACGCTGTTATCGGCTGCTTCGCTGCGCGCACAAGCGCCGAACCCACGAGAAACGAGGTGCTGGAACGCGCAGCCTGGAGTCGATGCCGCAGCACTCGCACTTCTCCCGACCTTGCATCGAGGCTCTTCTTGAGCGATTGGCCCCGGACCTCCAGTTTCCTGATCCTCTCGTGGCTGTCGTCGAGTGCCTTCCTGTGCTGGGCTAGCGCCTTCTCGTGCTGGACTAGCGCCTTCTTGTGCTGGGCTAGCGCCTTCTTGTGCTGGGCTAGCGCCTTCTTGTGCTGGGCTAGCGCTTTCTTGTGCTGCGCTAGTGCGACTCTGTCCAACCTGTTCCTAATCTCGATTCCCTTGGTCCTCTCGTGACTGGCATTGACCTTGCGCTGGGTGTCCCGGTCCGCTTCCACCCGTTGCTGAAGCCGTCGCTGCAGTCGTTCGATCCGGCTCCCGTGCTTCTCCAGCATCTCGTACATTTGCGTCTGGGATGCTACCAGCGCCGCGTCCGTCATGGACTGGACCGCCTCAGTGTCCAGACCCTGCCAGGAGACCTCGCGGTCCTCCGACAGGCGGCCCACGAAACGGATGTAGTTGTCCTCCACGCTCAGCAGCTCCAACCCCAACCTCGGCTTGAGCAGGTCGATCAGATCCGTCAGGCAAAAGGCCCGACGGTGGTCTTCGAGCGGATACGCTCCGAAGGGAGTCGTGACGACGACGCTCCCCCCAGGCAGGAGATATTCCAGTCCCCTGTCCAGCATGGCGCCCGGGTCCTCGAGGCGATCGAGGATCTCTCCCATTAGCACGGTGTCGAAGAGCCCGGCCACCTGCCGTGTTCGCAGGAAGTCCCCGTGGACCAGATCGGCGCACTCGCGCACATGGTCCGGCTCTTTGGCAAGCAACTCGCGGGCGTACTGGAGGGCATCGCCGTCGATGTCTACTCCGGTGACCGCAATTCCTCGGCGTGCCAGCAGCAACTCCAGGATGCCCTCGCTGCAGCCCACGTCCAGAACACGCGGTCCCCTGGCCTGGTCGGCCATCCAGTCGATACGGCGGCGGAGCCAGTCGCCGGTCGGTCCTCCGTCGAGCAGGCCAAGATATACCTGTGAGACATGCTCCCCAGCCTGCGGCTCGGGGCCGTCTACTGTGCTGTCGGTATCCGGATGCTGATGCGTCAAGACGGCCTACTCCCGCCGGACTCCCGCTTGCCCCTGTACTCCTCTAGAACCTCGTCCACGTCTCCGGTTGCGCGGATCCTTCCGCGCTCCAGCAGTATTGCACGTTCGCAGAACTCGGTTATGATCTGCTCCGACTGCGATGCAACGACCAGGGTGTTTGCGGATTTCATGAAATCATCGAGCCGTTCCTTCGCCTTTTCCTGGAACCGCAGGTCCCCCGCGCCGATGATCTCGTCGATCAACAGTATGTCCGGGTTGATCGAGGTGGCCACCGCGAATCCGAGGCGCGCCCGCATCCCCGTCGAGTAGGTACGCAGGGGCATGTAGATGTAGTCGCCGAGCTCGGTGAACTCCACGATTTCTGGGACCATCTTCCTGACGCGTCCATGAGTAAGGCCAAGGGAAACGCCCGAAAGCAAGATGTTCTCGATGCCGGTGGCCTCGGGCTTGAGGCCGAGAGACTCGGCAAACAGCGTGGAAATCTTGCCCCGCGATTCTGCGGTGCCGCGCGTGGGGTGCAGTATCCCGGCCATGACCTTCAGCATCGTGCTCTTGCCTGCCCCGTTCATCCCAATCAGACCGACCCTCTCCCCGCGGGCGATGGTGAGGCTCACGTCGTCGAGGGCCGTCACTGTCATTGCCGAGCCGGGAGAGAAGTTCAGCCGGCCGCCCACGCTGGCCTGAAGCGACCCGAAGCCGTTCGACGGGTGCCGTCTCGGGACCCTCCGGTACGTGGGAAGCTCCAGGGTCAGGTCCCTAAGGCGGATCGCCAGGTCTTCTCTCATCCTATCCAGATAGCCAGGCGCCGCCGGAGCGGGCTATATGTGGCCACAAAGAGCATGAGTCCCACTGCGTCGATCGCCAGGACGATCGACCACGAGAACATGGATGCGGCCTCACCCATCAGCGGGGCGCGGACGATCTCCAGGTAGTGGGTGAAAGGGTTGACGAGCGCAATGAATTCGCGGTCGCCGAGGCCGTCGACGTACCAGAACACCGGCGTCGCGAAGAAGAGGAACCTCATTCCTGCCCGAATCAGGTGCGTAAGGTCCCTGTATCGGGCGCCAGCGAACCCGAGCAGCGGCACCGCCCACATCGCCCCCAGGAACAGCAACAGCAGCCCTGGCGCCGCCAGGAGCGTCTGCCAGCCTATTTGCACTTCGCTCCAGACCAGGACGCCGATGAGTATCAGCGAGTGGACCGCCAGCTTCGCCCAGTGCTCGACGGCGTTCCTCAGCACGTATGTGAAGAGAGGGTTGTTGATGGACGAGATAGCTCTGGCATTCGACACGAACACCCCCGCACCGGTCGTGAGGGTGCTGGAGATGAATGACCAGAGAATCACGCCGACCGACAGGTACACGAGGTAGTTCTCTTCCGCATGTCCGAGCAGCCGCCCAAACAGTACGCCCAGTCCAGCGATCCAGATCCCTACAACCAGGATTTCCCACAGCGGCCCCAAATAGGTCCTGCGGTAACGCAGTGTGAAGTCGTACCAGCCAAGGGTGACCCACAGGGGCGGGCTGGCGAACGACTGGACCACGTCGTCTACCCCGTCAAGAAATCCGGACTGTGACGAATTGACTCGTACTGACGAAGACCTCAATTCCAACTGCCTGCCATGGAGGGCTGCCCGCCATAGGCAAGGCGCGGCTCGGGTGCCTTGGGGTTCACGATACTATCGCCCACGATGCGCCCATCCTAGCATGGGGACCGGAAACAATTCCAGTTATTGTACTTGTCCAAGACATGTCTCATCGCCCAAGCCAGCGCTGCATAATCGAGCGGGCGGCCGGCAGCCACTCATCTCGACGTCTTTCGAAATCAAGCACGAGAAGCGCCGACCCGACAATGATGAAGGGTGTCATTGCCAGGTGATAGCGCGGTTGCACTTCGAGCAGCACGTGCGGCAAGGAAAACAAGAGTGCGGCCACTCCCAGAACCAGGAGATGGCTTGGGCGACGAACTTCTCTGATGAGCATGGCCAGGAAGAGCAAGAATGTAAACCGGTAGACCCCGTCGAGACTGGCAAGAGCGAGGGTTCGAACCCTCAGGTTCAACTGCTCACTACGTTCCCTGCCTCCAGACGCCCAGTCGTAGAGACTATGTTCACTGCCCCAAAGCTGGGCCACCTTTTCCGACAGAGCGAACCGTGCAAACCCTACGGGGTCGCCCGATATTCGCTCCATTGCAATCTCTCGCGCTCTTTCATTGGCCTCGTCGCGGGTCGAATGGTTCTGTCCCAGGTATCCTGCGAGTTCTAGGTCTGCAATGTTGTACCTGCCCTTGGAATCGAAATTCGTGCCGAAGAGGAGGCTCACCTCTCCCCACGGCGACGCTGTAATCCTCAATTCTGGCCCAATTGACCAGGACATGTAACCGAAGGAGAACCATACTGCAGCAAACGCGACGACCAGGATCGCAGATAGCGCCAACGGATGACGCGAGAGCCTGGGATCGGGTATTGCAGGAGCCTCATCGACCCTTCGGAGAAACGCGGCGTTCCCCATGCAGATTATGGCAAGACATATCACGAGAGCAAGTATCCCGGTTGCGCGTGTTAGGAACAGGCCAGCCGTCACGAACCCCATCTCCAGGTACAGGTAAGGAAACGGGCCGCTGCCGGTCAGATGTCTCGCGATCAGCCATCCACAGATTGCCGACAGGAGGAAGTACACTGACTCCGAGCTGTTCACTGGGGAGAAGACTACAAACGCGGGACACAACGCCAGGGCGAAACATACAAACCTGGCCTTCCACTCTTCGCAGAGGAGAGGGCGTATCGCCCGATAGACGAATGCTGCGCCGCCCGTCCAGGCTGCGGCGGATGCTATGTAGTTGGTTGCATAGGTAGGCCCCAGCAGCCAGTGGAATACCGCGTAGTAGGCTACGGTTGGGGGCGACTTCGTCCTGAACAGCTCGGAAAACTCGCCTGAGCTCAGTCTGGCTGCATGAACGTAGTACGGCAGGAAGTCGCTGACCGGCGCACTCTCGAGGAAGAGTCCCCAGAGAACCATGGCTGCAAAGCTCAGCGCCAGTACAGTCATGACGCCGAGGGTTCGGCTCAAAGCGTAACAGAGGGCAAGCCAGGCAACACCCACGACAATGTGCAAGGGGGCGACGTAGCCTGTCTGGATGAATGCGTTGAGGAAGTACAGGAAAGAGAGCACGGCCAGTACGCGCACGCCTGCCCTCAAGACGAACGACCGGGCTTCAGTGCTTAGCACAGTACGGCATTCGCATATACGTGACAGAAGCCAGCTTGCCAGCCGGTCCCGCCTTGTTGTTCACAGATCAGCCCTCTGCATCCCACGGCGATGGTATACTTCCTAACGAGTACGATTCTCTCACAAGACGGTCAGGTCCGCTTCATTGGGGGGCACGAAAGTCGGTAGGCACGCCATATGGAAGGGCCTCCTGGACGATAGGGTGCTCGGCTCGCTAATAGTCGCGTCTGTCCTACTCCCTGTCCTAGTCTGGTACGAGGGGAATGCAGTTACCGACGAGGAACAGCAACCTGGCCTCGCGTCGGACGCTAGGGCGTTGCTGGCAGTGCGCGACTCCTTTGAGGGGGGTGCGACGCTGAACTGGACCGCGGAAACTCCTATCGCAATCTGGGACGGCGTCAGGGTGGCGGGGTCGCCTAAGCGTGTGACGCGGCTGAGCCTCAAGAACCGCCCCTTGGCCGGCACAATATCCCCCAAGGTGGGAGACCTCTCCGAACTCACCCAGCTGGACCTCCGCGACAACGAACTGAGCGGCGAGATCCCTTCGGAGCTGGGGGACCTCGCCAGCCTTACCCACATATACCTCAACAAAAATTCGCTGACCGGCACGATACCCAGCGAGCTGGGCGAGCTGACCAACCTTACCCACCTGTACCTCCATGACAACATGCTAACCGGCACTGTACCGAGCGAGCTGGGCAGCCTTGCTGCACTGACCAACCTGTGGCTTAGGGGCAATCGGCTTACCGGTACGATACCTCCCGAACTGGTCAATCTGTCGAACCTTGAACGCCTCCGGCTCAGCGGCAACGTCTTCGCGGGGTGCATACCCGCAAATCTTGCGAAGGTGCCGAACACCGACATCAGCAGACTGGATCTGAAGACCTGCGGAGACTCCTGAGCGGCGTGAACATATCCCTTTCGGTCTGTTCTCTGCCTCATCATCACGCAGCATCAAGCGGATAGCGACGATCCTTGGGCTCGACGGCAGGGGACCAGACGCGAGGAGCATCCGGCCAACGATGATTCCGGAATAGTCGCCACCGTGTCTTACGCCGTAGACCTGCATACTCACTCACCATACGCCCACGGCACCAGCAAGCGCCTGACTTTCGAGAACCTGGCGAGGTGGGCGCGGATCAAGGGCATCGACCTGCTTGCCAGCGGCGACTTCACCCAGCCTGTGTGGGCCGCCGAGACCAGGGCGAAGCTGCGCGATCTGGGCGACGGCCTCTTCGAGCACGGCGGCGTGCGCTTCATCCTGGGTACGGAGGTCAACTGCAGCGCGCTCCACGCCGGGCGGCGCCGGCGGGTGCACATCCTCATCTTCGTACCGAGCATGGACGCGGCAGCGCGCGTCACCGCCGCCCTGTCCACGAGGGGCAAGCTGAAATGGGATGGGCGACCTACGCTCCACATGACGCCAAAGGAGCTGCTGGAGGTGCTGCTCGGAGTGGACGAACGATGCTTCATCATCCCCGCCCACCTGTGGACGCCCTACTTCGGCCTCTACGGCTCGAAGTCAGGCTACGACTCGCTCGACGAATGCTTCGAGGACATGGCGGGCCACGTACACGCCATCGAGACGGGGCTGTCCAGCGAGCCCGCCATGAACTGGCGCGTGCCGTCGCTGGACGGCGTATCGATCATGTCCTTCTCGGACGCCCACTCGCCCGAGAACCTGGGACGCGAGCTCACGGTGGTGTCGGGTGAGCCCAGCTACGAGGGCCTTGTAGCCGCGATAAAGGAGCAGGCCATCGACTACACCGTAGAGTTCTTCCCCGAAGAGGGCAAGTACCACAACTCAGGGCATAGGAAGTGCGGCGTCAGCATGTCGCCCCAGGATGTGGCGGCCCGCGGCCCCCAATGCCCCGCCTGCGGTCGAAAGGTCACGCTGGGGGTGCTGCACAGGGTAGAGGAGCTGGCCTGCCGGCGCGTCGAGACGCGCATGGATTCGGACGGCCTCGTCCGCGGCGAGGGCGGGCGCCCGCCCTTCAGGATGCTCGTTTCCCTCAGGCAGATTATCGCGGAGGCCCTGGGGTTTGGACCCAATACCAAGACCGTGAGCCGGGCGTACTCCGCGCTGATTGGCGCCATAGGCAGCGAGATGGATATACTGATCGACGCGCCGATAGAAGTCATCGACCGATCCGCGGGCGAGCGGGTGGCCGATGGCGTCGCCAGGGTCAGACGTGGCGAGGTGTCGATCGATCCCGGCTACGACGGCCGGTATGGCTCCGTCAGAGTATGGCCTGAAGCATAGTGGCCGGAGGCCAATGAGTATGCCCCACATGGACATAAAGCTACTGCCGGTTACCAGGGAGGACGTGGCGCGAATCAGCAATTGGCTACAGGACGAGGACGTGGCCGAGAGCTGGTTCGGACGCTACTCCTATGGGGACCCCGCCCACCTCGGATACCACCCCGAGGAGATGGACGGCGTCTCCGACAAGGAATGGCAGCGCACCTTCGAGGACCCGGAGCACCGCATCCTGTCGATCTACGTCGGGGACGACCACATTGGAGAGGTGCACGTCGCGATCGAGGAGGCGCTGGGGGATGGTCAACTCTCCATACTCATAGGCGGGAAGGAGAATTGGCGCCACGGCTACGGCACCGCCGCCACACGCGCGACGATGAGCCTTGCGTTCGGTGTATGGGGCCTCTACCGGCTCTGGGTCGATGTGCCCGAGTACAACGAACTCGCCCTGAACATGTTCAGGCACCTGGGATTCGTCCACGAGGGAACGCTGCGGAAGAGCCGGCCCCACGAGGGCTCCCGGTTCGACTCCGTCGTGATGGGCATACTGTCCACGGAGTATGAGGACAGCATATCGGGGTAGCGGCCCGCCACTGTGTTACAATCCAGGCGCCAATACGAGATCAGGGAGGTCAAGGCCCTCAAATGACGTCGAACATAGTCCTCTCCAATACCGAGTACAAGACCGTAGGCAAGCGCCCGATCCGGCACGACGGCTACGACAAAGTCACCGGCAAGGCCCAGTACAGCGCCGACATCGATCTGCCCGGACTCATCCACGGCGCAGTCCTGCGTAGCCCGCACGCACACGCGGCAATCAGGTCCATAGACACCAGCCGGGCCGAGGCCCACGCGGACGTCCGGGCGGTAGTCACCTCGAAGGACCTGCCGGACCCGAGCGGCTGGGACATCGGAGACCGGCATCTCAGCAACAAGGTCCTCGCCTCCGACAAGGTCGTGTACAAGGGCCACGCGATAGCCGCCGTCGCTGCCGCCAACGCGCACGCAGCTGAGGCAGCCCTCTTACTCATAGACGTCGAGTACGACGTGCTCCCTGCCGTCACCAGCGCCGAGGAGGCCATGGAGGACGGCGCGCCGCAGCTTCATCCCGAGTACGCCGGCAACGTCTCCGACCACACACAGCTCAAGCTGGGCGACGTGGACGCGGCCTTCGAGCAGGCGGACATCGTGGTCGAACGCGAATTCCGCACCCAGACCGTGCATCAGGGCTATATCGAGCCGCACAGCGCCACGGCCTGGTGGACGCCCGAGGGCAAGCTGACGGTATGGTGCAGCTCCCAGGGCCACTTCCAGATCGGCGAGAGCACTGCCAAGACACTGGGCATCTCTTCGTCCACGGTGAAGGTCGTGCCTATGGAGATCGGAGGGGGCTTCGGGGGCAAGACGACCATCCACCTGGAGCCGGTCGCCGCCCTACTCTCCCGCAAGACGGGCCACCCCGTGAAGATCGCGATGAGCCGCGCGGATGTCCTGGAGGCCAGCGGGCCCACGTCGGGCTCCTACATGAAGGTGAGGATGGGCGCCACGAGCGACGGCAAGCTCACGGCGGCCCAGGCGGACCTGCGGTTCGAGGCGGGGGGCTACCCCGGCTCCCCCGTCGGGGCCGCCGCCCAGTGCATGTTCTCCCCGTACGACATCGACAACGTGCTCATAGACGCATACGACGTCGTGGACAACAAGCCCAAGTCGACCGCATACCGCGCCCCGGGAGCGCCCATCGGCTCCTTCGCCGCCGAGACCATCATCGACGAGCTCGCGGAGAAGCTGTCGACAGACCCCCTCGAGCTCCGCATCATGAACGCCGCGAAGGAGGGCACACGCCGGGCCAACGGCATGGTGAACCCCGTGATCGGGGCCATCGAGACGGCGGAGGCGGCCCTCAATCACGATCACTACTCAACACCCCTGGAAGGTCCCTACCGAGGTCGCGGCGTGGCGTCGGGATTCTGGGTCAACGGCTCCGGGCCGGCGTGCGCCACCGCGAACGTCAACTACGACGGCACTGTCAGCCTGACCATCGGCTCGGTCGACATCGGAGGGACCCGCCCCGCAGCCGCGCAGCAGTTCGCCGAGGTGCTGGGCATCCCGGTCGAAGACGTGAACCCGCACATCGGCGACACTGAGGAGATTGGCTACACGTCGATGACAGGCGGCTCCGGCGCGGCCTTCAAGACGGGCTGGGCGAGCTACGAGGCAGGCCAGGACGTGAAGCGGCAGATGATAGACCGAGCCGCGCTGCTCTGGGACCAGCCTGCCGAGGAGATCGAGCTGGCGGACGGGGTGTTCCAGCACAAGTCGGACCCCGAGCTGAGCATCGGCTTCAAGGAGCTGGCCGCCGAGCTGGCCTCCACGGGCGGCCCCGTCGTCGGCAGCGCGAATCTGGACCCGCAGGGCGCAGGCAGCGCCTTCGCCACCCATGTGGTGGACGTGGAGGTCGACGCCGAGACGGGCAAGGTCGAAATCCTCCGCTACACGGCTACCCAGGACGCCGGAAAGGCTATCCACCCCAGCTACGTCGAGGGCCAGATCCAGGGCGGCGTAGTCCAGGGCATCGGTTGGGCGCTCAACGAGGAGTATGTGATGGCCGACGACGGCAGCATGAGCAACACCAGCTTCCTCGACTACAGGATGCCGACTTCGCTCGATCTGCCGATGATCGACACCGTCATTGTCGAGGTGGCCAACCCGAATCACCCATTCGGCGTCCGTGGCGTGGGCGAGGTGTCTATAGTCCCGCCGCTCGCGGCCGTCGCGAATGCCGTCTACGCCGCTACGGGAGTGAGGATGACCGAGCTTCCGATGAACCCGCCGGCCATCCGCAAGGCCATCGGAGCCAACGGCAGCAGCTGACCCGCGTCAATCACCGCATCGGAAACCCTGCGTAACCCCCTCTCCCTCGACGGGAGAGGGTTGGGGTGAGGGTGAAAGGCAGGCTCCCGCAAGCTGCCTCCCTACGCCAGGCGGGGCTGGATTCCGGCTTTCGCCGGAATGGCGGGGTTATGAGAAGGTCTCTATTGGAGGAAGCTCTGGCTCGGGGCGCCTCGGGCCTCAGGACTCGATAACGCCACTCCTGGCTTCCCGCACCGGTTGCGGGCGGCCTGACTCGTCGCCGCCAAGCCACCGGTATGCCCGCGGATGGAGAGAGAGCGACCTGTCCTCCAGCGGCAGCGAGAGCGGCACGTTGCCCCACTTGGCGGAGTACTTCGCCGCGATCGCCACTTCGAGCGCCTGGCGCAGATCGTGGCCGGATATCGCTAGCTCGCCCCCCGTCTCCACCGCCGAGATGAATGAGCGGATGGATGTCGTCAGGTACCTGAACTCGCTCCACTCGTACGGAGCATACTGGTGGTCGACCCGGACGCGGTTGCCCGCCTCGTCGAACCCCCGGTATATCTCGGGCGGGGCCCAGTCCCACCGTACCAGTGAATCCGCGCTCCACACGTCCACACCGCGGTAGGGTGTCTCCGTGCCGAAGACGGGGCACTCTATCCCGTTGCTCAGCCTGAAGAACCCGTTTATCGCAAGACCCTCGTCCGTATCGCCGTCCAGGGCATCCTGGGGCGTCCCCCACGCGACCACCTGCTCGACTTCCGCGTCCGCCAGGAGGCGCAGCACGGAGATCTGCTGGCATCCCCCGCCCGATATCTCGAGGGCCCATCGGTGGACGGCGGCCCCGATGATCTCGCCGAAGTCGCCGCGCCTGATCATCGCGGCGGCCTCCTGCACCTCGCTCATGGCCCGCTGGAGATTGCCGCCCGCGTAGACGATGCCGCGCGACTCGCACACCTCAACCATGCGGTCGGCGTCCGCAAGTACGGCCGCAATGGGCTTGTCGGTCGAGACGCCCTTGACGCCCGCCTCCGCGCAGGCTATGACCGCATCCCTGTAGTACTTGGTGGGCGTGACGATGGCGGCGAGGTCCGGCACCTCGTCCCTGAGCAGCGACTCGTAGTCGGGGTAGAGCGCCTTCACGCCGAAACGCTCCCCGACTGCCGCCCGGCGGTCGGGATTGTGCTCGGCGATGGCAACTACCTCGGTGTCAGGGTACGTCGAGTAGGCCTCGGCGTAGTGCTGTCCAAGCCTGCCGCACCCGATGATGGCAACCCGATGGATATTGTTCGTCATGTCGACTCCTTATCTACAAGTGCTCTGAAACAGCTCGCTCAAGTCTACCGCCTAGTCCGGCAAGCGGAAGGCACTTGCCTGCCAGATCAGGGGACTGCATTATATGGGATAGCGGCGAGGGGGTCTCCAGTCGACGGCTACTCCAAGTGCCCCATGTTAACGAGGAAGAACGTATACTCCTCGGCCACCTCGTACAGCTGATCGTACCTTCCTGACTTGCCGCCGTGGCCTGCGCCCATGTTCGTCTTCAGCAGCAGCGCGTTGTCGTCCGTCTTCAACGTCCGCAGCTTCGCCACGTACTTGGCGGGCTCCCAGTAGGTCACCCTGGGGTCGTTCAAACCCGCGGTCACGAGCATCGGAGGGTAGTCGCGCGGCTCCAGCTGGTCGTACGGCGAGTAGGAGCGGATGTATTCGAACGCGGCCTCGTCCTCGATTGGATTGCCCCACTCAGGCCACTCGATGGGCGTAAGGGGCAGCGTGTCGTCCAGGATCGTGTTCAGCACGTCCACGAAGGGAACATGCGCGGCGACGGCGCCCCAGAGCTCCGGCGCCTGGTTCACCACAGCGCCCATGAGCTGACCGCCCGCACTGGCTCCGGAGATGGCGACGCGCCCTTCGCTGCCATACCCTTGCTCGATCAGACCACGGGCAACATCCACGAAGTCGTTGAATGTGTTGGTGCGCCTGTCGAGCTTGCCAGCCTCGTACCAGTGGTACCCAAGGTCATCTCCCCCGCGAACGTGCGCGATGGCGAAGATGTAGCCGCGGTCCAGCAGCGACAGCCTCGAAGCCGAAAATGACGGGGGCACGGCATATCCATACGAGCCATAGCCAAGGAGGTAGAGGGGCGCCGTTCCGCCCACCGAAGTGTCCCTGCGACGGACCAGGGACGCGGGGACCTGGACGCCGTCGCGTGCCGTGACCACGACCCGCTCCGTGACGTACTGCGAGGCGTCGTATCCGCTCGGAATCTGCTGGACCTGGCGCACCTCGAGCTCGCCGGTGTCGAGGTGATAGTCGAACACGGTGCTTGGCGTGACCATCGACGTGTACTCCAGGCGAACCGTGTCCGTCTGGAATTCCTCATTGGTGCCTACGTATGCGGTATACGTCGACTCCGGGAAGGCTATGTATGTCGACTCGTCCGCACGATCGATCAGGCGCACGTGGTCCAGGCCGTCGATTCGCTCCTCCACGGCTATGAAGTCCTGGAAGGCCTCGAAGCCTCGGATGTAGTGGGAGTCCGAGGCGTCCACCAACGGCGCCCAGGCCTTCTCCGTGGGGTCGTGCGCGGGCGCGGTCGCCAGCCGGGCGTTCTTGTGCTTGTCGTTGGTGCGGATGACGAATCGGTCGCCCTGGTGATCAACGGAGTACTCATGGCCGATCCGGCGCGGCGAGACCAGCACCGGCTCGGCGCCAGGATCGGACGCAGGGATAAGCCGGACCTCTGAAGTGACGATGTCGCCCGCGCTGATGATGATGTACTCCCTGGACGCGCTGGCCGATACGCGAACGAAGAATCCAGGGTCGTCCTCGACGTAGACGACGGCGTCCTGCTCGACAGGTCCGCCGATCACGTGCCTGCGGACCTCGCGGGGACGCCAGTGCTTGTCCACCACGGTGTAGAAGAAGGATGCGTCGTCGGCAGCCCACACCACGCTTCCAATGGTGTCCTCGATCTCTTCTCCAAGCAGCTCAGCGGTGCCCAGGTCCTTGACCACCATTCTGAAGCGCTCGGAGCCGTCGGTATCGGTGCTGTACGCAAGCAGAGAGCCGTCGTTGCTCACCGACACCGAGCCGAGGCTGAAGTACTCCGTGTCCTTCGCCAGAGCCGGCTCGTGCAGTATGGTCTGAGCATCGGCTGTGGGCGCTTCCCTGGCATTCGATCCGGCGGCAGGCCAGCGCATCCACACGCGGTACTGGCCCTCGTCTTCGTAACGCCACTGGTAGTACCAGTCGCCGCGCTTCCACGGAACGCTGGACAGGTCCGGCTGTTGACGCGCCTTGATCTCCTCGAAGATCGTGTCGGTCAGCTCCCTGTGCGGCGACATCATGGCGTCGAAGTAGTCGTTCTCCGCGGCCAGATACGCCAGCACGTCGGGGGCTTCCACGGCTGGGTATCCGGCGTCCCGGAGCCAGTGCCACGGGTCCTCGATCATCACGCCGTGATGGGTGAAGCTATACGGCCGCTCCCCGGCCACGGGAGGCGTGGGTTCTGTTGCAGAGCCCGACTTGTCGTTGTCCATGAACGAGGCCGTTGTCTGTTAGTTTGTGAATGCGGCCCGGAGCTCTTCAAATCGCGTCTGGCTAGAGGCGGCGAGGCTGTTGGCCGAACTATCCACCAGGACCGCTCCGCAACCGCCTAGGACTCTGGACAGGGTAGGTATTGTACCCGGAGCAAGACATACCGGGTACCAATACCTCGGCACAGTTCCGCTAGTCTCCCAGGCTGTACCTGATCAGCAGCTCGACGTCGGTCAGTATGATGTCGTTCGCAAGCTGCGGGTGGCGCTCAACGAGTACTACCTTCACGTCGTGGCGACCTCGCTGGACCTCCGTCGAGTCCAGGTCCGCGGTCAGCCACACCGCGCTGTTGACGTCGTATACCCTCGCCCCGAAGGGGTTGGCCGCGTTGCTGTCGTCGATGTCGTAGCGCACCTCGATATCCGTCCGCTCGACGCCGTCCCACAGGACACTCACCGCATCGCCCTTGACCCACTGGTCGAGCCTCACCCTCAGGGTGACGCACTCCGGCCTGTCGGCCTCCAGGTCGTCGGCTACGTCGAGACTGACGGTGGGCCCCTCACCGGTGATCGTACGTTTCAGCGGCACATCCACTTCTCCGTAGATCCTGTCGTTGTCGAGGGCCCCGCGCCAGGGCCCATCGTTGCGCAGGAACCTGTGAGTCGCCGCGTAGACCTTGTCCTTTCGGCGCAGCGTATCGGCGCTGCCGATCTCGCTCAGAAGCTCACGACGCGAGTCGCCGTCCGCGTACCAGTTGAAGATGTACATGCCGGCAGCCCCGGTGGCATGGCTGGCACTCGCGACCGCCCTGTTCCGCATCTTCTCCTTCGTGACGACGTCCTCGGGGCCGACGAAATAGCGGGTTCCCGCGTGCTCGCCGCTGGGGATGGTCTCCAGCCACACGTCCAGCCCCGGGTATACCGCAACGTCCGTGCCCCGGCAGAGGTCCACGTACCCCCTAACGTCCATCGACGGGTCGGTCGCATAGCCTCCCGCCGGTATGAGGATGTCGACCAGCCCCTCGTCCAGCCAGGTCGGGACGTCGTAACCGATCAGCCTGTTCATCTCGAGCGTCGGTGCGACGCGGGCCGCCACGTAGAAGGGCCGGCCGCGCTCGGCTGCAAGCTCGTCTGCCATCAGCCGCACAGCCCTCTGGACGTCCGTCAGGACATACCGCAGCCTGTAGGCGTAGTCCTTCGGAAGGTGGAAGCCGTGACGCTGCCAGTCCACCTCCACTCCGTCCCAGTCGTACCTGGTGCACACCTCCCTGATGTGGGCGAGCCGGTACTCCCGGACCTCGGGTATCTCGAAATTCCAGGATGCAGCGAACCACTCGGATGTCCGGTCGCCCAGCACCCACTCCGGATGCGCAGCGCGAAGCGCCGTGACCTCGCTGTGGCGCATGGTCGCAAGGTCGGACGGCTGCGCCCCGTCCATGTGGTTGTCGTTCATCCTCACCGAGGCGTACACGTGCAGTCCCAGCTCGTGACCTCGACGTACGACGCCCTCCTGTGGATCTTCGCCCCGGTCGAGCATCTGCCGGATGTTCTCACTGTTGACATAGCTGGCGGCGCTCTCGTACACGCGACCGTGGCGCTCGCCCTCCATCTCCATGACCTCGCTCTCCCAGCGCGCCGTATCCTCGCCGACGCACCAGAAGTGAGCGCCCACCTGGGTGTTTGTCATAGGCGCGTACACCTTGTCCAGGAATGCGTCCATCGACTGCGGCACCTCAGAGAAGCCATGAGGCGCACCGTCCCAGTTATAGATGATGCGATAGTCAGGCGGTCTGGTCATAGCTCAATCTCCTATCCTCGGCATTATCGGTCTCTGCGCTCCCGCGGACCTTGGAAGTCGATTATGGCCCTCAGGCAATGCCAGGCAGTAATATGTCGACTACTTGATCCTTTGGAGGGGAGCTCCCATGAAAGCTGAGTTCTCGAGAGTGGTCACTCGATTGGAGAAGATGGATGTCGAAGATCGGGATCGACGCGCCAGGGGCCTCCAGAAAGACCCGGAAGACGGCCTTTGGGCGCTCCATCCCGACACTGCGCGCCTCCTCCATATCCTCGTGCAGACGGTCGGGGCCAAGCGCATGATGGAGGTCGGCGTGTCTCACGGGTACTCGACATTGTGGCTCGCGCACGCCGCCCGCATTACGGGTGGGCGGCTCACCGCCCTCGAGATAAGCGAAAAGAGCATCGAGATCGCCAGCGCAAACCTCGAGGAGGCCGGGCTCCTGGACATGGTCGACTTCGTGCCCGGGGACGCAAGGGAGACGCTCACGAGCCTGGAAGGTCAGTTCGACTATATCCTGCTGGACTGCTGGGACAGGCTGTACCCGGAGATCATCCCGCACGTGATCCCGCTGCTCCGGGAGGGCGGCCTGATGACCACGGACAACGTCGACATCAACGATGAAGGGTCCAGGCACTTCCGCTCGCTCCTCATGGCCTACGACGAGATCGAGACGAAGAACGTCCCCATCGGGCTCGGAGGCTTGGAGGTTAGCACGAAGCGCACTCGCAGCGCGCCGGGCCTCTAGCTCCTGGACGGCTCCTCCATCTCCTCCCTCGCCTTTCGGGCAAGCTCCGGCAGATGGTCGTCGTTCGCCATGCGCTGCTCCAGGTGCACCATGCGCGCAGGACCCGCCGTCTCGACCATTATCGGGTCGTAGGCGCTCTCCGTCCAGAATCTCGCCATCCCCGCCATCTCCTCTCTGAGCTCGTCGATGTGCTCGTCGCGGTACCGCTCCTGGAAGTTCAGCGTGAACATGCGCCGCCGGTCGCCGCCTCCGAACGAGGCGTGCTTCAGCGAGTGGTTGAAGACCACCAGGTCGCCGGGCTCCGACTCGAGAGGCACCGCGGGCACGTCGGGTCCGGTGATGCCCCACAGCTCCTCCTGGTTCGACACCTTCGACCTCGGTGCTCCCTTCTGCACCGCATCTCCGAAGACATCGCCTACGTGGTGGCTGCCGGGTATCACCCTGAGGCAGCCTGTGTCATTGCCCACACTGTCCAGGTACATTGCCATCTTGATGGACTTGTACCTGCTGAGCCCGTACCCGTCGGAGTGCCAGCCCGTGTTTCCGACATAGAAATTGCCGTCGCTGGACGTGTAGTTGTAGTCGTCGCCTAGGATAGATGCCGCTATGCCGTCGATGCGCGGGTTGTCGAGCATCGCGGACAGGTACTCGTCCTTGTCGATGAACGGCAGCAGGGCTGACCGCTGCTCCCGGTCGTGCTCGTGGCCGTGATGGCCTCCCCCGTGAGCGGCCCAAAGCTTCTCGAAACGCCGGGTGATCTCGCCGACCTCGTTCGCAAGAAGCCCCGGGAATGCCAGGAAGCCAAACGTCTCGAAGTACCCCATCTGCTGCTTCGTCAATCTCATTGTGCCGCACTCCATCAGACTATCGAAGTCCCGACCTCTCCCCCAGCGCCTCCCTCCATCTCCTGTTCAGGAGGAGTATATCCCATATCTCGTCGAAGTCGAGGGTGTCCTTGGCGGCCCAGTCGATGCCCTCGGCGGCGTCCTTCCCCAGCCTTGTTCGATACACGACCGCCTGGGTGACGCCTGTCCTCCCGTCTATTGCCCTCATCCGCGCGCTGATCGTGGCATCGGTCAGGTCATAGCCGGCAGTGAACACCGCCTCGTAGGCGTCGCGCATCCACCGGTCGAGCTCGGCCTTGTTCTTCGTCACGTCCTGGAACTCGTCCCCGTTTATCTCGATCACCAGCTGGATTCCGCCCTGTCGATGATTGCGGGCATCCGGCTCGATGGCGAGTCTCGGAAGCCCCTCGTCCGTCTCACCCGCGAATAACTCCTTCGCGATGGCTATGAGGCGTTCCTTCTGCTGGTCGATAGACGGAGTCGAGTCCCCGTCAGCCTGGGGGGACGGAGCTTCGGAGGTTTTCTGCAGGACTGCCGTTGGGGGTGGGCAAAGCGCTTGCGCCGGTCTCGCCTCCGCATCCCAGCGCCACGAGAGGAATGGCAAGCATGGGCAGGATCATTCCCCACAGGAAACCAAGAACCCCCTGGCGTCGGCTGACTCGTCCAGGACGCTCAGGAAGCACATGAGGCGCCACTGCCCCTACTTGCCCTCCCGAAGGTCCCTCTTCCATGCGGGGTTCAAGATGAGGGTGTCCCAAACCTCGTTGAAGTCGATGCTGTCCTTGTCGGACCAGTCTACGACTTCCGCATCGTCTCGCTTGAGCCTTGTCTTGTAGACCGCGATGGGCCCATCGGCGGTCCCTCCCACCACGCGCCTGATCGCCCCTATCATGATCGCGGTCATGGTGACCTCGGCGACTTCATGGCCCGAAGCGAAGATTACCTCGTAGGTGTCTCTCATCAGCTTGTCCAGCTCTGCCTTCTTCTGGGTGGTGGTGTCGTACTCGTCGCCGTTGAACTCGATGTTTACGACGATACCGCCCCTCCGCTGGTCCTCCCGGATGTCTGGCGGCAGGTTGAGGCGCGGCCTGTCGATGTTGTTCATCCCGGACAGGTGGGCGATGACGATGTTGCTGAGCTCCGGGAAGTTCGGGTCCGTCGGCAGTTCGGATGCCAGCCTGGACGGGGTCGGAGCAGGAGCGACCGTAGGCCTTGCAACAGTTGGTGTTTCCGCGGCAGATGCTGCAGGAGCCTGCGTCGGACCGACCGCGGCAGTCGGCGCTTCGGTCTTGGACGATGGCGCTGAGGCAGGCTGCGTCGGCGCGGGCGGCTCCTCAGTATCGCCGGAGCAACCGGCCAGCGCTACCGCCAAAGCCACCAGCATGGTGACCGAGCCACCAGGGCAAGGCCAGCGCGCCGAACTCTCCTCAGCAACATAATACCATTTCGTTTTGAGCGCGCCGTAAAGCCGTCATTCCCGCGAAGGCGGGAACCCACTCCCTGGCCGCACATATACGGCGGCATCACGGTGACTTGGTATAACATGCGCCCCCTTCCTCGGAAAGCTACAGCCCCAGGCAGCATCCAAGGGTGTGCCCTTGGTTCTTGGGCGGAGCTTTGTGCTTGCCCTAACCGCCTCCCTGGGCTTCTTTGAGCTCACTCTTCCATGTAGGACTCAGGAGGAGTGTGTCCCATATCTCGTTGAAGTCCAGGCTCTCCTTGTCGTCCCAGTCGATGCCCTCGGCTGCGGTCTGCTTGAGCCGGGTCTTGTAGACGGTGACCGGCGCCTGGACGGACTGGCGTCGGTAGGACTTGCCCATCATTACCGCGGAAATTGTGGCCTCGACAATGTGGTAGCCGGAAGCATAGAGCACGTGGTAGGTGTCCCGCATCAGCTTGTCGAGCTCCTCCTTGCGTTGGACGATTGAAGTGTACTCGTCGCCATTCAACTCGATGTTCACCACGATCCCGCCCCTGCGACTGTCGTCGCGCACGTCCGGCGGAATATTGAGGCGCGGGCGCTCGATATTGTTCATCCCGGTCAGGCGCCCCAGGACGAGCTCCGAAAGCTTGGCGATCTGCTGGTCCGCCGGCAGGTCGGACCTCGGCTGCATCTCCACGACCACCGGCGGCCTCGTTGCCACTGGGGCCGGGGTGGGATACGGCGTGGGCGAAGGCTCAACGGTCGGCGCGGCCCCGGAGGCGGCCCTGGGCGGCGCGGCCTTGGGAGCGGGCGTAGCCGACGAGATCTTGGGAGCGGGCGTGGGAGCCGAGGCGGCGACCGCCGCGGATGACTGGGCGGGCTCCTCGGTGCTGCCCGCGCAGCCGACCAGAGCTACACCCAAGGCCACCATCACCATGACGGGGATGACGAAGCCGATTCCGATGCCACGAGCTTTTCTCAGCAACACACCACCTCCCTTCGGAGATCAGGGGCGGTTCTCCGCGCGGCGAGACTAACGGCGCAAGCCGCGAGACAGGGCTCCGCCTAACCCCCGCTCTCCGCCTTGAGCTCCCTCTTCCATACGGGACTGAGGAGTACCGTGTCCCATATCTCGTTGAAGTCCAGGTTCTCCTTGTCGCCCCAGTCGATGCCCTCCGCCGCGTCCCGCTTGAGCCTGCTCTTGTAGACGGTGATGGGCGCAGTGGAAGCCCCGCCGACGTTCCGGTGGGCCGTGCCCATCATTACCGCGGACATCGTCGCCTCCGCGATGTCGTAGCCGGACGCGTAGAGCACGTGATACATCTCCCGCATCATCAAGTCCAGCCCGGCCTTCTTCTCGGTCGTAGTCTCGTACTCATCGCCGTTGAACTCGATGTTCACGACGATCCCGCCCCTGCGCCTGTCGTCGCGCACGTCCGGGGGCAGGTTGAGGCGCGGCCTCTCGATATTGTTAATGCCGGTCAGGTGGCCCAGCACCAGCTCCGAGAGCTTGGCAATCTGCTGGTCCAACGGCAGGTCGGACTTGGGCTGCATTTCCACTACGACAGGGGGCCTTGTTGCAACCGGGGCTGGCGTGGGATACGGAGTGGGCCCGGCGGCCGCAGTGGGTGCGGGGGCAGCCGTCGGCGCGGCCTTGGGCGCGGCCGAAGGCGGAGAGGTGGGTTGGGGAGCGGCGGTCGGTGCCACTGCGGCCACAGGAGTGGATGCGGATGCAGCAACGGGCTCCTCCGAGCTGCCCGAGCAACCCACGAGGCCTAGCCCCAATACCGCCAGCACCGCCATAACTGTTGCCTGGCCGATCCGGGCCCGAGTATTGTTCAATACCATTACACCAACTCCTTTCCAGACCTCCAGTGGCGCACGGCGCCTCCTACTTCCGCATTTTGAAGAGGTTGTCAAAGCCGTCATCCGCCCTCCTGAAGCTCCTTGAGCTCCTTTCGCCAACGAGGATTCAGCACTTCGACCCGCCATACCTCATTGAAGTCGATAGAGTCCTTGTTGGCCCAGTCGACCTCGTCGGCTTGGGCCTTGGTCACCTTGGTCTTGAAGACGACGATTGGGAGGACGATGGAGGGGCCGATCTCTCGCGTCGTTACCTCCTTCTGTATGGCAGTGATGCTGACCTCGCCCAGGTCGGCGCATCCGGCGTTGTAGAAGGCGTCGTAGGCATCCCGCATCTGGAGGTCGAGGCGAGTCTTCTTTATCAGCATGCTGTGAAACTCGTCGCCATTGAAGTCAACCACCATCCATATGCCACCGCGCCGGCTGTCGCGGGCATTTGGGATCTGCTGGAGTCGGTTGCGCTCCTCGCTGTTGGTGGTCCCGGCGAAGAGGTCGTAGGCCATCTCGACGAGCTTCTCCTTCTGTTCGTCGTAGGAGAGCCCCGTGCACGTGCCAACGTGTTTCGATGGGTCCATGCCGGACGTATGCGCCCACGCCGGTATCTCCTCCTCTTCCAAAGCCTCCGCCTGCGGTGTGGCTTCGGCAGCCGGCGTCTGGGCTTCGGCAGGCACCGACGTCGGTGTGGGAGCAGGGGCAGATGTGGGCAGTGGTGCGACTGTGGGCTGCGCGGCAGGCGCAGACGTAGGTTCTGGCTCCGTCGAGTCCCCACCCGAACCGCCGCACGCCTGCGATACAAGCAGCGTCACCGCCAGGAGCGCAATCGCGGCCACCCTAGTCCTGCCTAGGTAAGCCTTCCAGGTGCAACGTCCGCTCTTCATCTGCAAAACTCCCAGCCTGCGGCCGGCAGGCCTATTGATCCTGGAACTCTTGGATCGCCTTCCTCCAGCGAGTGTGAAGCAGCATGGTGTCCCATATCTCGTTGAAGTCCAGGTTGTCCTTGTTGTCCCAGTCTATGGTCTCCGCAACATCGGGCTTCAGCTTGGTCTTGAAGACCGAGGCGAGAGTCTGCGTCATAGGCCCAATCACCCCCGCGCCCAACGCTACCATGCGCGCCGCTATGTGGACCTCCTGCAGGTCGGTACAGCCGGCGCGATAGAAGGACTCGAAGGCATCGCGCATCTGCACATCGAGGCGTGCTTTCTTCTGGGGAACGTTAGCCCGTTCGTCTCCATTGAACTCGATCACGAGCCAGATGCCACCCTGTCTCCTGTCCCTGGCATCGGGCGGATTGTGGAGCTTCGTCATCTCGGGGTCGTGTTCGGTCACACCGGCGAATATCTCGTTGCCAATCTCGATCAGCTTGGCCTTCTGTGCGTCGTATTCCAGCCCCTCGCAGGACCCGATGTATTTGGATGGATCGATCCCCGACGTCTCGGTCTGCAGGACTATCGGACCCTCGGGCGCGGCGGTCGGCGTAGCCGTGGGGGGAGCCTCGGTAGGCTGCCCAGCCGGCTTGGTCTCGGTCTGGGGAGTCGGAGCGCTCACGGCAGCGGCAGCCGTCGGCCTTGTTGTCTGCTTTGTTGCCGGCTGCTCTTTGACCTCTTCTTCGGTCGATGAGCCGCACGAAACCGCGGCAACCACGAGGACGGAGAGCGTTAGAAACAACAGCCCCGGTTTCGCTATCTCGCCCAAGTAGCGGATCATAGTCTGCAGACCTCCTGGATGTACAGGATACCGGCCTCCGTTGCACCCGCGCCCGGCCTCACTTTCGAAGTGCAACCGGACCGGTCGCTAGTCGATCTTGGTCCTCGGGTCGAGCGCGTCGCGGAGCCCGTCTCCAACGAAGTTCACCGACAGCACCGTCATCCCGATAGCCAGACCTGGCGGAACCCACAGCCAAGGCTCGTACTGCAATATGTGCAGCGACTGCGCGGAGTTCATAATGTTTCCCCATGTTGGAACCTCGAAGCCGACGCCATAGCCAAGGAAGCTGAGACTGGCCTCCTGGAGTATGGCTCCTCCAACCGTCAGCGTGGCCGACACGACGACGTACGGGACTGTGCCGGGGAAGATGTGAATGAACGAGATCCTCTTGGCGCTGGCGCCCAGGGCCCTGGCCGCCGTCACGTAGTCCATCGCCTTCAGCGATAGCACCTGGCCGCGCACCAGCCGCGCCTTTCCGGTCCACCCCAGCAGTCCTATGATTATCATGAGGTGAACGACACTCCGGCCGAAAAGCGACGACACGATGAGCAGGAGGAAGAGGGTGGGAAGGGTCATTACGATCTCGGTGAACCGCATTAGCAGCGAGTCGATCCATCTGCCTGCGTAGCCGGCAACGAGCCCGATCAGGGTGCCTATTGCGGATGATATGAGGGCTGCTACCACTCCAACCGCGAGGGAGATTCGGGCGCCGAACACGATTCTGGACCACACGTCGCGGCCGGCTTTGTCAGTCCCGAGGAGATGGGTCAGGCTCGGGTTCTGTTTCGTGTTGCCGATGTCTGTGCCGTAGGCAGCGCAACTGCGGGAATCCACTTCGGGGAATAGCAGCGGGAATAGGCCGCGATCGCGTACGATGCCCTCCAAACAATTGAAGCTGTTCCTGTCGAGCAGGGGAGCGAAGACCGCAATCATCACCAGTATACCGAGTACGACGAACCCGAAAAGGGCCAGCCTGTGGCGCCGGAACCGCCACCATACGCTCATCTTCGCACGTCGTGGGGCCTCTTCGATAACTCCGGCCAATGCTTCGGCTGTCGCCACTCTACCCTCCTAAGACACTGCGGACGGCCATACCTAACCCTGCTCCTCTACCCTGACACGCGGGTCGACGAACGCATACAGGACATCCGCAAGCAGGTTGGAGAAGAGCACCAGGGTGGCCGTGATCATCGCCAGGCCCATGATGATGGTGTAATCGCGGTCGCTGATCGCTCGGATCCCCAGCTGGCCCATCCCAGGCCAGGCAAACATGTACTCGATGATGATGATCCCGCCGATCAGGCCCGGCAGGCGAAGAGTAGTGATAGTAACCAGGGGCAGCAGGGCGTTGCGGAAGGCGTGCCGTCCGAAGACCAGCCAGCTGGACAGCCCCTTGGCCTGGGCCGTTCTCACATAGTCTGACCGCATCACGTCAAGCATGGCGGTGCGCATGTAGCGCATATTGCCCGCCAGAGACTCGATCATCACTACGGCCACGGGCAACATCAAGTGATGGGCGTGATTGAGGAGATGGGAGAGGTTGAGGATTTCGAATTTGGTTATCGTGTAGTCGCGCATCCCGTAAGAAGGGAACCAGCCGAGTATGGCGACGAATATATACAGGGCAAGCAGAGCGAAGAAGAAGCCCGGAATGGAGATTCCAAATAGGGCGCCCACGCTGAAAGAATAGTCGAGGAAGCTGTACTGACGGAGGGCCTGGACCACACCCAACGCCGTGCCTATCACGGTCGCAGCCAACAGAGACACTATCGTCAACTCCAGGGTGGGGACGATACGGTTCCGAATCATGCTCATCACAGAAACCCCGAACTGGTACGAATAACCCAAGTTCACGTCCGGGGGCCATATTTTGAGGTTCAAGGCTGTGGGGATGATGTCAGTGGGAATAGGCCAAGAGTCGGTGCCAGGCACGCTGTCGAGTCTCAGTGTGTCACAGGCCGGGTCCCTATCGGCGCACGACGAGGAAAGCGGGGACACCTCAATCAGCCATAGGAGATATCGTTCGTGTATTGGCTTGTCGAGCCCCATCCTGGCCCGAAGCTTGTCGCCCGCCCCACCGACGAAGAACTCAGGGTCGATCATCGCGTCCACGGGGTCGCCGGGCGCAAGGTTGATGAAGGTGTACGTCATGATCGAGATAGCCAGCAGCATCGGTATGGCTATCAGGACGCGACGGATGATGTACTTGGTCACTTGATGCTGCTCCTTGTTTTCTCGTCTCTACCCGAGGCAAGAGAAGCCGGAACCCGTTCGTCTACAGAGGAGAAAGTAGACCCCATTCTTGCAAAGAGAGCCCTCCGGTGGGAGAGAGTTTGGCGGGATGTCCCGCCAAACTCTCTCCCCACCGTCGAGCGCTTCTGTTCTACTCGCCCGCCGCTCCTGTTCAGTTGCAGGCAGGCGAGACGTTAGCTTGGCAACCTACTCCTGGATCTTCCACTGCTCGGGGTGGAATGCCCAGTTGTCGTCTCGGCCGATGTGGACCGGGTAGACCTTGATCTGGCTCAACTGCTGAGGCTTCGGAATGGGCTCGAGGATCGGCATCACGAACCGCTTGTTCTTCAGCTTCACGCCGGCGCTGATCCAGGTCCCCACGATGGGGAGGTCGTGCATCAGGTAGTCTTCTTGGATCATCTGCCAATGCTCGGCAGCCTTCACACGATCGGTGATCCTCATGCCCTCGTAGATCAGGTCGTCCCAACCGCTGTAGGCGGAGTAGCCCCAGGGGTCGCAGCTGGGCGCGTCGCAGGTAACCCACCTGCCGCCGAGGTACTGGCCCGGACCGCCCTGCGTACCGCCGCCGCCGCCGTTGGACATCTCCCAGTCGTGGTCCGTGTAGAAGGACTTCGACCAGGCTGCGCCGGACTGCTCGTCGTAATCGATCTTGATGCCGCAGTCTGCCGCGTACTGCTTTACGACCGCCGCGCGTGCCCTTCCCTCTTCGTTCCGGAACTCACCGGTCAGCATCGTGATGACCCGGTTGGTGTCCCAGCCCATCTCCTGCAGGAGAGCGCGGCCCGCGTCGGGATCGAAGGGGTACTTGCTCTCCCACTCGGGCTTCTGGTACCAGGAGTGAGTCAGCGGGGTCTGGACCAACTTGCCCAGTCCATTGGCGTACTCCTCGAACATGGTCTTGCGGTCCATGCAGTGTGCCCATGCCTGGTGGAGTCTCGGGTCGTTGATGACCGGCACACGCATGTTGAACGACCAGCCGCCGGAGTGCGTGCCCATCGTGGCCCACACGTCGAACCGCGGGTCGGCCAGCAGGGCCTCCTGCGCCTCTACGCTCACGCCGCCGCGGACGTTCGTGTCGACCTCACCCCGCTGCAACGCGATCTGCGTCGCGTCATTGGACGGGATAATCGACATGATGATCCTGTCGATGCCGGGCCTGCCGAAGTAGAACTCGTCGAACGCCGTCATCTCGAGGAACTGGTCGGGAACCCACTGGACGAACTCCCATGGGCCGGAGCCTGTCATGGTCTCCTTCCAGAAGGAATGCTCGAACAGCTCCGCATCCGGGACGTCATTCAACTTGTGCGCCGGAAGCACCGGTACCGGAGCCAGGCCGCACAGGTTGTTCAGGTCGTCCAGGAAGTTGATGCTCGGCGCTTCGAACTCGAGCGTGATGACGAAGTCGTCCTCGATCTTCACTCCCGCCACGCTGTCGGCCGAGCCTTCCTGGAAGGCCTTGCCGCCCTTGACCGCCGTCATCGTCGCGAGCATCCAGCTGGACTCCTCCGGATGGAGGAACGACCGGATCGTGTACTCGATGTCCGCCGTGGTCACGGGCGTGCCGTCGTGCCAGAGAGCACTCGGGCGCAGGTGGAAGGTCATCGATGAGAAGTCATCCGCCAACTTCCACCTCTGGGCCAGGTCGGGAGACCACTGACCGGCGGTCGGATCGGCCTGGGCTATGCGGGACCATATCCATGCGCCGATCTGGGCCATGTCGCCCCTGCCCTGCGTGTGGGGCGTGAACTGCGGCGACATGTTGGCCATGCGGACCGTCAGAACCTTCTCTTCCGCAGCACCGGGAGCCGCTGGAGGGGCCGCCGCTGCAGCCGCCATGGCCGCATCAGACACAGCCTTGTTGACTATGTCCTGCACCTGCTGAGGCGTCAGGGCGCCACCCGCAGATGCATCGACGATCCTCTGCACGTCGGCAGCAGTCAGCTGCCCGCCTGTCGAATCGCTAACTATCCTCTGCACGTCGGCGGCCGTAAGTCCGCCGCTAGCCGATGCGTCTACTATCTTTTGCACGTCTGCCGCGGTCAACTGAGGGCCCATCGACTGCTGCACGGCCGCAGCGATGTCCTCTGCCGACGCCGCTTCCTGCTGGGAGCCGCAGGCGACCACGCCGGCGAGCACTATGACCGCCAGCAGTGCTACCCACAGCACCGCTCCTCTCTTTAGACTAGTCATCATGCACTAACCTCCTCCAAGTGTGGTTTCGGGCGCAAGCCTAACCCCTATTCGTTGCCACGTCAATACCCTAGTAACTCTACAGCCTCCCGGCGGGGCCGATGGACATTCGCAGTCCAGCTACTCGCCCTGTCGCAGCGAGTCTATTGCCGAGCGCCTGGGCACGGCGTCGCATCCCGAGTCAACTGGAAGGCGATCTGAACCGGTAGCCGACCTGCCACACCGTCTCTATGAAGGTATGCTCGGCGTCCTCAATCTTGCTTCGCAGCCTTCTGATATGGACATCCACGGTCCGCGTTCCGCCGAGGTAGTCGTAACCCCATATCCGATTCAGGAGGGCCTCTCTCGAAAAAACCCTGCCGGGGTTGCTCGCCATCACCAGCAGCAGCTCATACTCCTTGTATCTCAGAGAGACGCGCCGCCCTCCCACCGCAACCTCGAAGTTGGCCGTGTTGATGACCAGATCACCCGCACGCACCACGTCTTCATCGTCCGGGGTCTCCCTGCGCCTGATCAGCCGCTCGGCCCTCAATACGAGCTCCTCAGCCCGCGGGGAACCAATTATGAAGTCGTCGACCTCCAACAGCTCAACGGTCCGGCCCGCGCCATCCTGCGGAACGAGGGCGATCGACGGGAGTTTCCGCTCCGCACAGGCTCGAAGGCACGCCGCCAAGTCGCGGCCCGGCATGGAGGTCGCCTGAATGAGCGCAACGGACGACGGACCGGCGGGGGCGGCGGAGTCGAGGTCCGCCGGCGACGTCACGAGTATGGGTTCGATGCCGCTATTCCTGAGCGGCTCGACGTACTTGCGCCACTCCTCGAATGGCACCGGTGCGGCCATGATCCGGCTAGAGGCGGCCACCAGGCGGCCCCGTCTCGACGGGCGCGCCCGCGGCGTTGCCCCACTCGGTCCAGGAGCCGTCGTAGTTGCGAACGCGCGAATAGCCGAGCAGGTACTTCAGCACGAACCACGAGTAGGACGCCCGGACTCCCAGCCGGCAGTACGGCACTACCTCGTCGTCGGGCGACAGCCCCTGCGCCTCGTACATCCGTCGAAGCTCCGCGGCAGGAAGGAACGAGCCGTCCTCGGACGCTCCGTCGTCCCACGGAACGTGGACCGCGCCGGGTATCCGGCCCTTCCGGTATATGTCCGGCTGCGGCGTGCCGGGCGCGGACGTGAGCTCGCCGACGAACTCCTCGAACGACCGGGTGTCGAGCGGCCTGAATCCCGGCCTGCCGAGATTGGCAACGACGTAGTCCTTCATCGCCCTCAGGGAGCGGTCCGGCGCCGAGGGGCGGTAATCGGTCGATCTCCGGGTCGAAGGGTCCGTCGAAAGCGGGCGGCCCTCGTCCACCCACTTCGTCCTGCCGCCGTTCATTATCCTGGCGTCGGGGTGGCGGTATATCTTCAGAATCCAGAAGGCCCACGTAGCCGAGCGGTTGTTGCCGTCGCCGTAAAGGACTACCGTCGTCTCGCGCTCGATGCCCGAACGGCTCAGCAGCGCCTCGATCTGCCCCACGCCGGGTATGTCACGCTTCACCCTGTCCTCGAGATCGACGTGCAGGCTCCATCCGACCGCGCCCGGCACGTGGCCGGCGGTGTAGCACTCGTCCAGGTCCGCGTTCACCTCCGCGACTACGACCGACGGGTCGCCGATATGCTCGGCGACCCAGTCCGTCGACACGAGGACGTCGGGCTCGGCGTATGAATCGGCCATCGCTCCCCCGATCATACCGACCACTTCTCGACAGCGTAGGGGTCGAGCTCCAGGCCCAGCCCCGGCTTGTCGGGGAATGGAGACCACATGCCGTCCCTGTGGGCGGGAATCTCCGTGTACCATGCCGCCTCGCACTCGTGGACCACGCCCAGGTACTCCACGACCTTGAGGTTCGGAGTGGCGCAGGCCAGGTGGAGATGGACGGCCTGGAAGGCGTGGGACGCCACCTTCAGGTTGAACGAGTGGGCCAGGTGGGCGACCTTCATCCACTCCGTAACGCCCCCGATCCTGCCCACGTCCGGCTGGACTATGTCGAAGGCGCCTCCCACTATCAACTCCCGGAACCTGTACTTGCCCGAGTCCAGCTCGCCGCCTGCGATGGGGATGGTTGTCGCGTGCCTGACCTCGGCCATGCCGGAGGCGTCGTCTGTGAGCACGGGCTCTTCCAGCCACCCGACCTGGAACTGCTCGAACTCGCGGGCCATGTAGATGGCCTGCTTTGGGTAGTAGCCGTAGTTGGCGTCGACATAGATGGCCACGTCGTCCCCCAGCGACTTGCGCACGGCCGCCACGCGCTCGATGTCCTCCCGCTCCGACTCGCCGAAGTCCTTGGCCACCTTCATCTTAACGCGCGGGATCCCCTGGGCGACATAGCTGCTCATCTCAGCCAGCAGCTCATCTTCGCTAAGGTTCGTCCAGCCCCCGCTGCCATATATGGGCACCGTGTCCGTGTACGCTCCCAGCAGCCTGTACAGGGGCAGGTCCAGGGCCTTCGCCTTCAGGTCCCAGAGGCCGGTGTCGACGGCCGACAGCGCGCAGATGCCGATGCCCTTGTTGCCGTAGCTGCGCAGCCGCCAGTACATGTCGGCCCAGAGGCGCTCGATATCGAAGGGGTCCTGGTCCAGCAGCACTTCCTTCAGGCCCGACTCGACTACCTGTCGCACGCCCGGCGACGACACGCCCACGCCGAGCCCCTCGACCCCCTCGTCGGTCGCGATGTGGACGAACAGCTGCCCCCTACCGACCTCCTGCCCCGCCCGCATCGTGGAGTCCTGCACCGCGGGAACGTGCGGATAGTGCAGGACGGTAGTAGTGACGTCGACTATCTTCATCGACACCCCGTGACAGGAGAAGCCTGCGAAGCAGTGTAATTTGCGCCGGTTTCATAGTCAACGACGACCCAGCCCCCGCGCCAAGGCGCTCCTTGACATGCTTGCGGCCCGGCGCGAGAATTCGGCAGAGCCCGTATCCGTGTCGGGAGAGGCATGTGAATGCGTAATATGGCTGCAGCAGTCGTGCGGGAACTGGGACGTGTCGAGTGCGCGCACGTCGCGGCGCCGGGACCCGAACCCGGCCGCGTTCTCGTCCGGACGTCCCTCGCCTCAATATGCGGGAGCGACCTGCACATCGCCTACCAGGGCTGGAGCGTGACCGGCCTGCCCCTCCCGCCGGGCCGCCCGGGGCACGAAGGAGTCGGCGAGGTAGTGGACGGCGGCGGCGCGGGGTTCGAGCCCGGCCAGGTCGTGCTCACGGTCCCCAACATACACGATTCGGCAACCTTCGCCGAGTACCAGATCCTCCGTCCCGGCAACCTGCTCGCGCTCCCGGACACGAAGCCGCTCACCCACCTGCTCATGGCACAGCAGCTTGGCACCGTGATATTCGGGTGCCGCCGCCTGCCGCCGCTGGATGGCAAGACGGTCGTCGTGATCGGCCAGGGCTCCGTGGGCCTGTTCCACGACTTCATCCTGCGCCGCCTCGGCGCCGAGCGCATCATCGCCGTCGATCCCATCCCTGCCAGGCTGCAGGCCGCCAGAAACATGGGCGTCGACGGCACCATCCCCGAGACGGGCCCCACGGCGACCGAGGCGGTCCTGGACCTCACCGATGGCGAGGGCGCCGGGGTGGTGATAGACGCCGTGGGAAGCGTCGAGACGCTGAACCAGTCCCTGGCGGTCGCCGCCAAGTGGGGTCGAGTCGCCGCCTTCGGCCTGCCCACGACGGCCGAGATGGTGCCTTTCGACTGGGCGTCCCTATTCCGCAAGAGCCTTACCATGCACGCCATCCACGGCGCGCAGGATGTGCCGGGCTTGCCCGACTTCAGGGCCGCGGTCGACCTCATCTCGAATGGGGAGATAGACATGTCTCCCTTTGTCACACACTCATATCCCATCAGCCGCGTCGACAGCGCCTTCGACCTTGCCGACTCGAAATCGGACGGCGCGCTCAAAGTCTCCCTTACCTTTGACTAACTGTAATGAGGGTGCCATGCACGACCTGACCATCGCACAAGCCGCGGACTCCATCAGGGCGGGGACCGTGTCCGCCGTCGAATTGATGGAGGCCCTGCTCGCCCGCTCGCGCGCCTTGAACCCCAGGCTGCGGGTCTGGGAGACACTCGACGAGGAGGCCGCCCTCGCCGCGGCCCGGTCCTCCCAGGCCGAGATCGAGGGCGACGGCCCGAGCGGCCCGCTCCACGGCGTCCCCATAGGCATCAAGGACATCTTCAACACCAAGGACGTCCGCACCGCCTCGGGCTCGCCCATATATGACGACTTCGTGCCGGACTTCGACTCGACCGCTGTCGCGCGACTGAAGGCCGCCGGCGCGATCATGATGGGCAAGGCCGTGACGACAGAGTTCGCGTCGTTCGACCCCTCCCCTACCCGCAACCCCTGGAATGCGCTACATACGCCAGGCGGGTCGAGCAGCGGCTCGGCAGCCGGAGTGGCCGCGCGCCTCTTCCCTGCAGCCCTCGGCTCCCAGACATCCGGGTCGGTGCTCCGCCCGGCATCCTACAACGGCGTCGTGGGCGTGAAGCCAACCTTCGGCCGCATCAGCCGCTACGGGGTGACGCCTGTCGCGTGGTCGCTGGACACGGTCGGCTACTTCACGCGAACGGTCGAGGACGCAGCAATCATGCTCGACGCCCTGGCGGGCCGCGACAAGCTCGACGCCGCGTCATCTACGGAGCCGGTCTCGAGATACGCGGAAGCCGCGTCGGGGACTCCGTCCGCCCCCCGGATAGGCGTGGTCCGCAGGTTCTTCTTCGAGCGGGCCGACGACGAGACGACCGCGCATACGGAGGAGATATTAGGACACCTGACATCCGCCGGCGCCACGGTCGACGAGGCGGCGCCGTCCACCGACTTCGACGTACTGCTCGCATCGCACCGCACCGTCATGAACGTCGAGTCCGCCGTGACTCGGGGCAAGGACTTCGAGGCGAGGGCGGACGACTTCTCGCCCAACGTGCGTAGCTCCGTCGAGTGGGGCCTGCTGGCGCCGGCGACGGCATACATACAGGCCCAGCGGCACAGGGCCGCCTTCAGGCGCGAGGTTGCGAGCCTGGCCGACAGATTCGATGTGCTGCTCACGCCGTCTACGCCCACGCCTGCTCCCCGCGACCTGTCGACCACCGGCGACGCATCCTTCCAGGCGCCCTGGACGACCGCCGGCCTTCCCTCAATTTCGCTACCGTCGGGGCTCTCGGCGTCCGGGCTCCCGTTCGGCATTCAGCTCGTGGCCTCTCCGTTCGCCGAGCCGCGCCTGCTGTCGGCGGCGGCGTGGTGCGAGAATGCCCTGGGCGTTTCGCTCAGACCGCCGGTGTAGGGCGACGACGCCTGCATACTCGACAGCGTGCAGTGCCCGGCCTCGTTGACACCTGTGTATGCCGTCACTATGATTGACTAGGCACCAGTCACGAAGTGCCTTGTCCTACGCTTGGGAGCCTGCCCTATGGCTCGATACACGAAAAACGAAGCTCAGGATTGGGCCTGGGAGACCCTGCGAGGCCAGTGGTCCACCCTGGTTACGCCCTTCACTCCTTACAACGACGTGGACGAGGAAGGCCTGCGGGCCAACATCCGACACGTGCGCTCACTCGGCGCCACGGGCGCCGGATGCACTTGGGGCATGGGGGAGTTCTGGGCGCTGACCAGTGAAGAGCGGACTCGCGTCTACGACATAGTGGCCGACGAGGCCGGCGGCGGATGGAACATCGGCGCGCACGTCACCCATACGTCCGTTGCCGATATGTTGGCGCTGGCCGACCACGCCGAGGCGGCAGGGTTCGACCTGCTCATCGCCGCGCCACCGTACTTCGTGACGAAGACCGAGCAGCAGGTCGTCAACTTCGTCAACATCCTGGCGGACCATACCAACCTGGCCATCATGTTCTACAACTCGCCCCAGTTCGGCATCGTTATGAGCGCCCAGGGGCTGAAGGACCTCTGCGACATCCCGAACGTCGTCGGGGTGAAGGAGGCCAGCTTCGACAGGGACCTGACCGTCGAGACGCACCGGCTGATCGGGGACACGGCCATAGTCAGCGCACCGGACGAGTGGGTGCTCTTCTCGGGGCGCGAGCTCGGCTTCCAGCAGCAGGTGATGTTCGCCAACACGTCCGACTGGCGCTTCGACGCGCCAGGGTCGACCCACTACGTCGACTTCATAGACCGGGCGACCCGGGGCGACATCGACGACCAGATGTACGCAGAGCACATCCAGCCCCTCAAGGCGCTGTCGGACCGGTGGTGGCAGCGCACGATGCAGAAGCAGAAAGGCGCGCTGCCCGTGCCCATGGTGAAGCGGTGGGGCGAGCTGATGGGTATGGCCGGCGGTGGCGTCAGGCCCCCCCTGATGGACATGACGGATGACGAAAAGAGGGAGCTCGAGGCCGACCTCGCAGGGGTGAACAGAGAACGGCTGGCTGCCGTAGGTGGTGCATAGATGATATTGATGGTCAGTGTCCAGAACCTTCCCGAAGCCCACCAGGCCCTCAAGGGTGGGGCGGACATAGTGGACGTGAAGAACCTGCAGGAGGCCCTGGTCGGCTCCGCTGAGCCGGGCCTGGTCAAGCAGATCCGCGAGACCGTGCCATCCGCGCATCACGCCAGCGTAACGCTGGGCGTCGTGCCGAACCAGGCGGGCACGGTGGCCATGGCCGTCTACACCGCCGGGCTGCTCGATGCCACGTCCGTGAAGGTCGGCTTCATGAAGTCCGAGTACGACGAGGCGGTGGAAGTCCTGCAGGCATCCAAGAGGGCCCTGGACGGCTTCGAAACGAAGCTCATAGGCTCCCTGTTCGCCGACAACCACCTGTACGACGGCCTGGAGCCGCGCCGCATGGTCGAGCTTGCGAAGGACAGCGAGTGCGACGGCTGGCTCATCGACACTCTAACCAAGGATGGACGGAACCTGTTCGACTTCATACCGGAGGTCGAGTTGCGGGAGATGGTGTTCGAGGGCAAGGAGGTGGGCATGAGCACGGCACTGTCTGGCCACCTGAAGCTCGACGACCTCGACGAGCTTGCCCGGATCAACCCCGATATCGTGGGTGTACGCGGAGCCGTTTGCGCGAAGGGCGACCGGGGCGAGGGTGTCTACTGGGAGGCCGTGGCCGAGTTCAAGCGCGAGCTCGACGCCAGGCGGACGGGCGAGATCGACGTGCGGGATGGGGCCCACGCCGCCTCCGGCAACGGGTCCGCCAGCGGTTGGATCGTCATAGACGGGACCGGGAAGTCGTGCGCCAGCATCCTTGCGGAGTTGACGGCCCAGGTGGAGGCGGACTCGGGGTCGTTCGTCGAGGTCGTCATGCCGGACGTGCTGAACACCTACGATGTGCTAGTATGGGCCGAGAATGGGGGCCACAGCGTGCTCACGCAGCGGAAGGACCCCGACGGAATCACGCGCGTCCTGATCCAACCATAGCAAGTCCTCTCATGGGCCAGTAGCTCAGCCGGTTAGAGCGCAGTCCTGATAAGACTGAGGTCCCTGGTTCGAGTCCAGGCTGGCCCACCATTTTTGACGGTAGACAGAACTGAGCCGTTCAGCGCCATCTCCTCGGCGTTCCTGCCGGGTATGCGGCTATCGTCGGGCATGGGGACAGTGTAGCGCGCCACCGCGTTGCCGGGCACGACTACGATCTCCTTGTCCTCCTTGTCGAGGAGGGCAGTCAGCCCAACGCTCCCTTCCGGGCAATCCTCATCCGACGGACACAATAGCAACGGAAAACTCAGGTACTCATGGGCGGTCGATTTGGGTCCATTCAAGCTAGGTCGGATCGCCAGACAGCAGCGTGCCCCACAACGGCCTGCCGGAGAGGGTGGGGCCATTGGGAAGGGGCGTGGCGCGCGACCGAGTGAGCACACCGAGGCCGACTAGGCCTTACGGGCTCGATCTAGCGAGGCGGGATGGACGACTCGGCTCCCCCATGGCTGGTTCGATCCCTGGCAACTTGGGCCTATTTTGACGATAGACAGAACCATCTTCGAGATGTGGTTGGGAGGATTCTGAGGCTCACCTGGGTCTGCTACCCCACGATTATGACGGGAAGCGGGTCAGGCGTCCTCGGCGTCCTGTTGGGAATCCCGCACCTGCCTACCCAGAACGGTCAAGCGGTATCTTTGCGTCCTGCTTCTTGGGCTGTCCGGTAGAGTCATCTCTACGAGGCCCGCATCAAAACAGGGTTGCAAGTACGTTCTGGCAAAGTGCCTGCGGTCAGCCAATCCCAATGCGTCCATAAGCTCCGCCCGGCTCATCTCCCCCTGCAAGGCTGCGATGAGCCGTTCCACATGGGGTGTCACATGGGGGGGTTCATGGGGTGTCACATGAGGGGCGACGCCCGCTTCATGGCGTGGGAAGGTCACCGTCAGCCAATCGGGGGACACCTGGATAGCCGGTTCTGCGACGCCGTATTCCAGGCAGGCGTCGTGAATCCGCCTGATGCCGCTGCCGATCTGCTCCACCAGCTTCATGCGGTAGAGCATACTGAAGAGCAGGGGGTTCCGGGGGACGCTCTTGCTGCCCAGGTCCTCTTCCCGCATCCCGGCGGGAAGTCCGCCCGGCGTCACGATCTCCACCCGGTCCTGGAAGATGTAGACCTGCACGTTGGCCGTGCTGCGATAGTCGCGGTAGGCGATGGCGTTCACCACGGCCTCCCGCAGGGCGCTCTCGGGCAGCTCCAACCGCTCGTCTCGTCCCTGGGCGTGGGGAATGAGGGCGGAGTTCAGCTTGGCCTGAAAATACGCCATGACCTCCTGGTAGATGGAATAGAGATTCCCGCGAAACTCCTTGCGGTCCAGGATGTGAGTCTTGGCGCCGCCACGGAAGACGGCGCAGGTTACGCCAGCTTGAAGGGTGAAACGGGTGATGTCGTCGGCCAGCAGCCAGGCCCCTGCGTGGGTCATCCCGGCATCCTTGAGCAGGTGCAGGTTCTCCAAGACCGTCGTCGGGTCCAGCCCAGGGTCGATACCGGCGCGCTCCGCAAACTCGGCCCAACGCTGGGGAGTGACCTCGACGGACGGGTCGAAGGCGTTGCAGGGCGTCTCGTCCAGTCTGATGAGGCCCTCCTTGAAGAAGAACTCCCGAATCTCGTCGCGGGACATCTGTTGACAGGTCGCGCCCTCTCGTATGTAGAACCTGCCTCCGAAGGCGTAAGGCTTGCCGTGCTGCTCCGGGACTGTGACGCAGAGTATGTCTCCTTCACTCTCCACTTCCACAGCCACGGGCGGGTCCGCCGAACGCGCAACGCTTTGGACCTGGGACTTTAGTCGATTGTGGTCCCCTACGCCGACCACGGCTCCGGAATCGTCAACCCCGATCAAGATTACCCCCCCGGTGGCGTTGGCAAAGGCGCATATCTCCCTACCGAGGTCGGAGGGCATCGACCGCTTGAACTCGGAGGTGAATCCCTCGCCTATGGCAATCAGGCTGGAGAGTCTTGGCTTGTTCACGGTGTCATGTCCGGTTTAGTGGGATGATCGACGCTTCCTGAGTTGGAACGATGGTTCCCGAACGCCCATTTCTCCAATGTTGAGTACCTTCCAGAAAGAGTGTCTGCGGCCTTCCAAGCCTACGTTTTTCGCCACTATCGTCACAGAGTCCAGTAGGTGACCTCGCTGGTACTTAGGCCAAGACAGGTACTCCTCTTTTAGGACGTGTTGAGGAATAATACTTCTACAAGGGGTCTTAGCCTATCTCTCATTGTAAGCTGTGGGGACAGGAGCCGCCATCATTCCCAATGTCCGTCAGAACGATCCCCATACCGCATGTTCCAGGTGTCTACTACAAGGCAGGCCATAGGCCCACTTGCTTTCCTCCCACGTCCTCTGGCTATGGCCCGTCGAGAACGAGTCCATCCGTGTAGAGTGGTGACCCAATCTAGTCCTCCCTTCCAGAGGTGTTCTGCCGCTGCTCTGGGCATTCGTTTAGATTCGGCGATAGCTTTCCCCATTTCAGCAGAAAGCGCCTCAACGGTTCCGAAACCACGGAGCTAAGCAGAACTCCGGCGATGGTCAGGGATACCGCCGACCAGGCTGGACTGAGGTCGAGCATCCCAGGAACGGCTACTGCGACAACAATGATCGGCAGAAACAGAATGGCCATTGCAAGCGCCTGCATCCCTGGACCGCTCAACGGACAATCTTTCCGTCGTCCGGCGGTGTCCCATATCTGCCTCGCAACCGGTACCCAGATAATTCCGCCGAGAATCACCACCGGGAGTGGCAACAACAGAAGGTCGAACCAACTATCATCCCCGGCCAATGCCGCAGTCCAGTAGATCATCATCAAAGCTAGCGCGAGCATCAACGCAGTAAGCAACAACCAGTTGTGGCGCATCAGTTTCCAAACCAGCCAACCGTATGGGGGTATGACCAGTGAAACAGCCGCGTTGCCTGCCAGTGATTGCCAGTTGAACTCGTCGCTGGCTACAAGTAGCAATGCGAGCACAAAGAACGCAGCGATCCAGAATTGCTCACTTCTCGACTTCAAGGGTCTTGGTTCAGACAAGAGCTCTGCCACCGGCAACATGGCGACAAGCAGGCTTATCGAGATGCGGGCAGACAAGTCATCAATCACGCTGAAGTACCAAGTAAGGGCGTAGATTGGAACGCAATGAATCACGCTGACCAGAAGGACACCCGGGAGCCGAGGACGGAATTCCTTGTAAGCATCGCGAACGAAGGTGAGTTTCATTATTCGCTTTTCTCCCCTTTCGGCATGCGGTAGCCGACGCGGGGCTCAGTGAAGACGTAGGTAGGGTTGTCGGCGTCGTCGCGCAGCTTGCGGCGGAGTCTCTTCACAACGTTGCGGACCAGCCAGGGTTCGCCGGCCCTTTCCGGCCCCCAGACCCGATCCAGCAGTTCGTCGTGGGTCAGCACCCGACCGGCGTTGACCGAATACTTGGGGAACAAGTCGTACTCGGTTGGGGTCAGATGGACCGGGCGTCCGGCCAGCGTCACTCTGTGCTGGGGGTAGTCAATGGTAGGTCTCCCACCACAAGGGGCTCCGACCGCGATGGAGTTGAAAACCCCATCCATCCAACAGAATTTGTCCTCTTCAACATCATCAAGACATTCCCTTGTGGCGCCGCACATTCTGGGCCTTCCACTCAAGTAGAGGTTGAGCTTGGATGCGTTCCTGGAGCATCCCATCGGGGGTCAGGAGCGTCGCATCAATCTTCCCTTCGTTGAGCAACAGGTCTAGGAATGCCCGCTCCGCCTCATTGAAGGGAAGCAACCCATGTAGCGCCTGGCGGCATTCGTCTACCAGGTTTTCTCCATAGCCGACCGTTTCAAGACCCCGAACTCCGCCCATTCGGAGTGCAGGCACGAGTTGGCTGGATAACTCGGCTGGGTCGAATGCCACATCTTCGACTGTAACTGTGCGCCAGTCTCTCCTACCCATTGCTCCGTATACGACGAAGGCGATTCTGAGCCTTGCAAGGTCGAGGCCGTGCATGGAGAGGACCAAGCGGCTGTCGAACAAGTCCCTGGCCCTGCGGCGAGCCAACAGTGCCGTGAGCTTCCCTGCGGCGAGTTCGTGGATGTTCATCACCGGAATGCCGGTTGCCCGCCAGCCGCCCAGAGAATGGGAGTCCATGGTCGCAGCGGGCCACAGAGGCACGCGGTACATGTAGTTGATGTCCACGTCGACCCTGCCGCTCTGCCCAGAAGCCGTGGGATAGCGGAGCGACCACTTGCCTCCCGCATGTTCTTGAGGAATCCGCCTGATGCCGAAGTCCTCTCGGCTGAAGACTGCCTGCATCGCCTCCTCGATCCTGGGACGCTCATCCAGCATGGCTTCTCTGCTCTCGGCGCCCACATAGTTCAGGTCGATATCGACGGACAGCCTGGGCACGTCGAACACGAACAGATTCAATGCTGTGCCACCTTTGAGGGCGAGCTTCCCCTTTAAGAAGGGATGGCTACGGATGGCTTCGAGCAGTCCGAGTAGTTGGATGGCCTTCTCCAGCACGTCCGAACGGAACCCGGTCGCCTCCGCGTCTGCTGCCAACCTCTCAGGCGAAACCCTCATGTCACTTCCGCCCAGGACCGCTCAACCACTTCGGTAGGGACTACCAAGTTCCATTCGTCGACAAGGCTTCCGTCCCTACTTCCTCTCCGGTCGATGTAGTGGGGCTGCCGGGGGCGTTGACTGCGGAGTGCCGTCAGGTGGCGCTCCTCCACCATCAGCGCCTCGCGGTGCTGGTCCAGGTAGAAGCCCACCTTCGATGCGGTCGTCGCATTTCCAAGCAGGAGGACATACTCCACTATCTTGTCGAGGTCGAAGAACTCCACTGATTCCAGAGAGCGCCATACTTCCTCCCAGCCTCCTGCATGGCGGGGGCGGTCCAGAACATCCACCAGGGTGCGCTCAAGACTTGTGACTCTCAAAGACATGCCGGCGCGCTCCGCCTGCGAGACGCCGAAATGTTCCTTCCCTAAACGGACAAGCGCCTCTGGGAATCTGGCTCCCCGATAGACGTGAGAGCGGAACGTCAGCGGCTCCAGCGGGCGCGACGCCAAGTACGTCAGATGCTGCCATACCGAGTAGGCTCTCCCGTGGAACTCCAACGCCGTGTGGTACGACAGAACCGAGTCTGGTGTAAGCCTGGACGCTATCAGGTAAGGGTCTATTGGATAGGCGTCGCCGCCGGCTTCCGGCGGGATGACGGCGAACAGCCCGCGCCGAACGCGAACAAGCCGTCCCGTCCGGGTGTGGTAGGCAACGAGTGATTCTTGAGTTCTTGCTCCTGCATGGCCGCCACTGGAGAGATGCGAAGCCAACTCCTCTGCGGTGAACACCGGATATCGGCGAAAGAACGTGTCGTGTTTGATAGTTGGCATCGTCGCTTTTCTTTCGAGCTACACAGGTCTAAGCTATGTATATCGTGTAGCCTTGGCAATCAGTGTTGGCAAGTCACTTGTCGTTGAGACGGATAATACATATACATATTACGGGTTATCTGTGCGCTATTCAAGTAGGCCTCACTTGCGCGCCGTGCCATAGTTGGCGTATAGTAACGTCGGTGCAGTGCCGCGTCTTGTTGTATTGCTATATTGAGTGTTGGGTTGAGCGCCATGACGAAAGCGATGAGAGCATGGTAACCGTTCAGAGGGGTTCTCCCCGGTCGGCAGCGTCGCCGATGGGCTGCTTGGCTCCAGGCAAGGCAGCGCCCCGTCGCTCCGCCGACGTTCGCCTCATCGCCCCTGACCGGCCGCACAGCGTGAGAACGCACGTTCTATCCCCCCCCCCCCCCCCGATTTTCCCTCTCCTCTAGCCCCACTGCCGCTTCAGGCCCGTCCCTCTCCTCCGGTCCCCGGGCGGCGTATCCGCGCGTCCGGCGATCAGCCCGTTTGCGCCTCACTTCCCCGCTCGAACGCTCCCCCTGGGGATAGCGCCATGAGGAAGCGGGCAAGGTGGGCGATGTGAGAATCAAGGAAGAGTACATTGTCCCGGGTCTGGGAGCGATTATCCTGCTGTCCGTCTTTGGCTTTGCGACGGGCGGCGCTTCGCCGATCTACCCCGTGCTCCTGGGGATTCTCGGATTGGCGGCGGTGGGGACATATTTCCTGCCCGCCGCCGTCCAGGTGGAGATACGGATAGCGATAGCCGTCCTTGGCCTGATGATCCTGGTCTTCTATTTCAGCTCCGTGTCCTTCTGGCTGGCCCTGCTGGCGTTCGGGGCGATGGGAGCGTCTCAGATTCGCCATGGCGCTACGCTGAGCATGCCTCCCCAACACACCGTCGCATATGTGAAGACGCTGCTGGGTAAACGGGGCGCGGCGGGAACGGCAGGCGTCGAGTCCGAGTCCGACGGCGGCGATGGGTCCGGTGAGACGCCCCCAAAGACCGATGCCTCGGGTGAAACCCGCGCAGCGGCTCCCGCCGCCGCATTGCAGGGGCTTGGCGCACTGCAAAGAATGCTGAGGGTAAACGTCGGCGGCATCGGATGTTCAGTTCTGGGCGCGCTCATGCTGCTCAGCATTTTCACCATGCCCTATGTCGCCCTGGTGGCAAGCGTAGAGTACCGCGGAGAGTCCGAGTCGGAATCGGAGGGCTTTACCTTCCTAGAGGTGTCCCAGGAAATCGATGAAGAGTTGGATGACGGCATTCCTGGAATACTGTTTATCGTCCTGGCGGCCGTGGCGGCTGTGAGCACGGCATCGGTGATTCTGCCCCGGTGGGCAGTCATAGCTGCCGGTGTTGCCGGGATGGCGGTGACGCTGCTCTCGTACATCTACATCTTCGACGCGTTCAGCGACGCCTTCGAAAGAGCCGACTTTGGCTCCAACGTCAGCATACTTACGATTCCCCACATAGGTTGGTTCGCGGTGGGAGGGTGCTTCATGGCGATGACCGTGCTGCAGCTCATCCCCCGCTTGAACAGGTCCAAAGGCTAGATGCGAGACCGGCGACACTCCTGCCGGCCAGTTAGGGAGGACGCTTACGCCGGATATCAACAACATGAATGGAGAGAAAATGATCAGTACACGATCGGCAAGAGTTTCAGGGACCCTGTTGAGCGTCGTCCTTGCGTTGGCCCTCACGATGACGCTCGCGGCCTGCGAGACGGCGACCCCGGATGGGACTCCCGGCTCGCTCCTCGAGCGAGAAGCGACGCAGGAGGGCGAATCCTCGGCAACCGACCCAACCATAACCCCCTCGCTCCTCGAGCGGGCAGCTGAGCGAGAAGCGACGCAGGAGGGCGAATCCTCCGCAACCGACCCAACGCCGACATCGGCAACCGACCCAACCTCGACCCTAACCGCGGATGAAGCCGCCGAACTCGACCGCGCCGCCCTGGTCGCCCTCTACGAAGCCACCAACGGCGATAGCTGGACCGACAACACCAACTGGCTCAGCGACTCCCCCATCGGCCAGTGGAGCGGCGTGACCGCCGACGCCTCCGGGCAGGTCACCGCCCTGGCCCTCAACGGCAACAACCTTGTCGGGACCGTACCCCCGGAGCTTGGCTCCCTGACCGCCCTGACCCAGATCGACCTAGGCGGGAACCGGCTGGCAGGCTGCCTGCCAGCCAACTTGTATGCTCAAGACCACGTGGACGTCAGCCCGCTTGGGCGCGCTCCCAACCCGCCTCTGGCGCAGACCTCGGCGGCGACCGACAAGGACGCGCTTCTGGCCATCTTCAACGCCGCCGACGACCCCAGCTGGGACGACAGCGGCACCTGGGCTGGCCGCGCCCCCATAGGGGAGTGGGAGGGCGTAACCACCGACGAGGCCGGCCGCGTCGTCCAGCTCATCGTCACCTTGGGCGGAGCGGAGATTCCGCCCGAGGTCGGCCACCTCACCGGCCTGACGACCCTGGCGCTGGGCGGCGTGAGCGGGGAGATTCCCCCGGAGTTGGGCAACCTCGGAAACCTGACTTTCCTGGCACTGGACGGCATGGGCGGGGAGATTCCGCCAGAGTTGGGCAACCTCGGAAACCTGACGACCCTGGCGCTGGGCAGCGTGGACTACTCGGAGCTTCATTATGGGGAGCCGGACTATCTGGTGGAACTGGACAACTTCTTCTACCGGGCGGAGCGTGACCTGTCCAACAACCGGTTGTGCGGAAAGCTGCCGCCCGAGCTGGGCGGCCTTGCCAACCTCACCGGACTGCACCTCCGCGGCAACCAGCTGAGCGGATGGATTCCCCAGGAGTTGGGCAGCCTCGACAGTCTGCAATATCTGGACCTAACCGACAACCAGTTGACCGGGGAGATTCCGCCGGAGTTGGGCAGCCTCGCCAGCCTGGAGCGTCTGAACCTGCTCGGCAACCAACTGACCGGAGAACTGCCAGCGGAGTTGGGCAGCCTTGCCAGCCTGCAAGTCTTGTCCTTGGCCCACAACCTGCTGACCGGAGAGGTCCCCCCAGAGTTGGATAACCTCTACGCCACCCTGAGAGAGATCAGGCTCGACAGCAACCGGCTTGGCGGATGTATATCCGACCTCTTGAGAGACTACGCGACAGAGTCCTTCCACATCGGCGAGATTCCGGTATGCACTCCTGAAGACCACCCCGGCGACACCGAGGCGCTGATTGCCCTGCATACTGCCTGGGGCCAGCCCTCCCTCGGCAACTGGCTGAGCCGGGAGCCCATCGGCGAGTGGCAAGGCGTTTCCGTAAACGCCAATGGCCGCGTCGCAGCCTTGAACCTGCACAGGCAGAGAGTTTATTTGACGGGGGAGCTGCCGGCGGAGTTGGGCAACCTTGCCAGCCTGCGAGATCTGGACCTGGCCGAGAACGAGCTGACCGGGGAGCTGCCGGCGGAGTTGGGCAGCCTCGCCAGCCTGGAACGGTTGTACCTCCAGAACAACCAGTTGACCGGGGAGATACCCGCGGAGTTGGGCAGCTTGGCCAAGCTGCGGTCGCTGGACCTCAACTATAACGGGCTGACCGGGGAGATACCGCCGGAACTGGGCCATCTGTTGACCAGCCTGAGATCCCGAATCGACAGAGCAAACATCTGGATAGGGGTGAAGTGGGCCTCCGTCAGCGCCGGGGCGAGCCACACCTGCGGGGTAAAGACCGACGGCTCCGTCGCCTGCTGGGGCGATGACAACGATGGCCAGGCCACGCCGCCGGCTGGGGAGTTCGCCTCCGTCAGCGCCGGGCGTTACGCCACCTGCGGGGTGAAGCGGAACGGCTCCGTCGCCTGCTGGGGCTATGACAGAGGCGGCCTGTCCACGCCGCCGGCTGGGGAGTTCGTCTCCGTCAGCGCCGGATCTATCCACGCCTGCGGGGTGAAGACCGACGGCTCCGTCGCCTGCTGGGGCGATAACTTCGAAGGCCAGTCCACGCCGCCGGCCGGGGAGTTCGCTTCCGTCAGCGTAGGCGGCGACGGTTCCAACCGTACCACCGGCCACACCTGCGGGGTGAAGACCGACGGCTCCGTCGCCTGCTGGGGCCGTAACAATTATGGCCAGGCCACGCCGCCTGAGGGGAAGTTCGCATCCGTCAGCGCCGGGAACCGCCACACCTGCGGGGTGAAGACCGACGGCTCCGTCGCCTGCTGGGGCTCTAAGGATTATGGCCTGGCCACGCCGCTGGCCGGGGAGTTCGCATCCGTCAGCGCCGGGAACCACCACACCTGCGGGGTGAGGACCGACGGCTCCGTCGCCTGCTGGGGCGATAACTTCGAAGGCCAGTCCACGCCGCCGGCCGGGGAGTTCGCCTCCGTCAGCGTAAGCGTCCGCAGTTTTACCGGCCACACCTGCGGGGTGAAGCGGGACGGCTCCGTCGCCTGCTGGGGTAGATCTTCGGAAGGCCAGACGACGCCGTGGGAGGGAGATGAATCGTAGCCGGGGGTACGGAACCCCGCCCCAACTCCCTCCCGTCTACGGGAGGGGACGCGCGAGCGCAGCGATGCGCGGGGTATTACCACAGCTGCGGGGTGAAGCGGGACAGCTCCATCGCCTGCTGGGGCTCGGGATTCCAATACTAGCCTCAGGGGCTGACGCAAGCGGACTGGGAGCGCCGGGGCAGCGTCGCCCGAGCCTGAGCGGGTGGGCCGACCCGGGGCAAACCGCACGGTCGGCCCCCGGCAGCGTCGCGGGATCACGCCTTCGCCGGCCCGATTCCGCCGGAATGACGGGTGCCCCTCATGCCCCCTTGCGTTTGGGACGCGATTGCCTGCCCCCGTTGGTGGTTAGTTGGGGGAACTTAGGATACTAGCCACTGGAAGGGAGAAGGGATAGCCCAAAGACCCAGGACTATTCTCCCGCGCCGGCCTGCTCGCGGTTCCCGGCGCGGCTGGATGCTCCCATGGGGGAAGGGCCTCGCGGTCGTCCCCTGGAAGGACCGACTCGACATGCCGAGACAGCGCATCCACCACAGCGGAAGAACCTACGTCTTCCCCGACGACTTCCAGCAGCGCCTGGTGCGGTTCAAGGAGGAGTCGGACCTGCCGTGGGCGGAGATCGCCCGCCGCCTTGGAACCTATCCCCACACCGTGAAGCGGTGGTGGAAGGAAGGGGTGCGGCCCCATTTCCGGCACCAGATGGCCCTGCTGGGTCTGGCCGACAACCTGGGGCTCGGACACCTGCTGACCGCGTGGACCGTCCGGGACGAAACACGGCGTGAGATGCCCGCTCCAGCCGTCCCGCCCCGGTGCAGGAGTCCGAGGGAGGAAGCCGCACGTCGGCGAGGCGGCCGCGGCCGCAGGGGCTGAACGCAAAAAGGGACGCACACATGGACGGGCAAGGGGGAGAACACCGCATCATGGTGTTCTCCCCCTTGCCCCCTGTCTCTACGCGGCAGCCGGCTCCGGCCGCTTCAGCATGGCGGAGTAGCCCCGCTCGACGACGTGCGTCACCGACAACCGGCCCCTGCCGTCGTACCCGGCGCGGTAGGCGAACTCCGCCTTCGCGCCCCAGGGCACCCGGCCGCCGACCCGGACGGTCCCGCCGCCGGACTTGGCGCCGCGCCCGGGGCCACCGGCGCCGCGAACCACCATCCCGCTCCGCTCGCCCTTCCGCCAGCCCAGCACCTTCACCTCGGCGGGCATGACCCGCTCCGCCTTCGTCGGCTGGAACAGGACGCCGTGCAGCCCCTTCAGCACGCCCGCCGATGGACTGGACTTGCCGTTCATGATCTGGGAGAGATGGGCCGAGCTTATGCCCGCTCGCCGGGCGACCTCGTTCTGGCTGAAGCCGTGAGCGTTCATCCGGTCCCACACGGCCTCCCGGTCGATGCAGGCGGGCTGCGCGGGCGCGACCTTCACCGGGGCCTCCAGCGCCGACGCGACCCGCGCCTGGACCTTCACGCCCATGTTGCTATGACCCCGCGCCACCATTGACATGTAGCCGTAGGAGACGCCCACGCGGTCGGCCAGGTCCCGCAGGTTCATGCCCAACTCCCTGGCGCGCTCCCGGATGTAGCTGCTCTCCCCGGCCACGACGACGCCCTGGCGGTTGGCGCACGTGGCGGGCGCAATCTTCGCCGGACCGTGCAACGCCGACTCGACCCTTGCCTGGACCTTGACGCCCATGTTCTGGCGGCCACGGGCAACCTGCGTCATGTAGCTGTAGGACACGCCCACGCGGTCGGCCAGGTCATGCATGGTCATGCCCAGGGTGCGGGCGCGCTCCCTGATGAAGCTGCTCTCGCCGGTCACGACGCCGCCCTGGCGGTAGACGGTCCCCTGACCGGGGACCTCTCCCAGGACCGCCGCGACCTTTTCCCGCATCTTGGGCGTCCACGGCGTACGCCCCGTCGAAAGCCCCGACAGGTAGCCCGCGCTCACGCCCATCATGGCCGCCAGCTCCTTCATGGTGAGCCCGCGCCGCCTGGCCGCAGCCCTCAGCTCGCTCTCCGCTCCCGCCGTCCTCGTCGTCCCAGTCCCAGTCGTCTGTGTTGCCGTCGTCATCGGTCCGTCCTCCTTCTGTTGTGTTGTGTTGCCTTGGTTGCGCCCGCTTGCGGGCAAAGAAGAAGGGCCGTCCCCGGATGGGAACGGCCCTTGTGAATGGGGATGTGCTGCGACAGGGCCGCAGCGGTCAGCGACCGAGCGGCAGCCCGCCGAGGTTCAGAGCGAAGACCTCAGAACCGCCGCGAAGCCTGCTACCCGTGCCGGAACGTGCATGGACTCCTCCTTTCTGTTGTTGCCCCGCGCAGGACGTCCGTGGCGGGAGTCGTTGGTGATGGGTTGACGAAAGACGCACTCCGCCCGCGGTCGGATGCCGGACGCGGAAGACGGAGCGGGGTGAGAGAAGACGCAGCTCGCCCCAGGGTGATTCGTCGGGGAATCGACTCCGGGGGAGCTGCTACGAGGGGAGCGACCGTCCTACGACCTCATCGCAGACCGGCGCATGAGAGAAGACGCAGCTCGGCCCAGGGTGCATAGCGTTCAGGTTGGGGGAAAGCTGCGAGACGGGAAGCGGCCAGCCTGCTCGGAACAGCAGACCTGGCGCATGTCGAAGATGCGGCCCAGCTGCGTGTCAGCCGTTCCGCAGGCGTGAGGAGTCGGGCGAAGCGACAGACCTGTCTGCAACAGGCAGGCGCACTCCGACCGACCAAGTGAGGACGAGGCGCAGAGCGCGTTCCGTCCCTGAGTCCAGCGGATGAGGCGATCAACCCCAACCGGCAGACTGGTTCCCAACGGAAGGAGCGATCAACCCCGACCGTCAGGCGGGTGTCCAGCGAAAGAAGCGATCAACTCCAATCGCTGAACGGGTGTCCAACGGGAGAAGGGCTTGTCACTCCAACCGCCGGACTGGACCGAGGACGAAGGACCGGGGTCAACTCCGTCGTTTCGGCCCGCGCTGCCTGCGAAGGGCTTATTCACTCCGCTTCGGCAGCATTCCCTCGTGGGAGACTGGGGGAGAGCGAATCATCCTCCGGTCATGCCCGTGCAACAGGGATCACGCACCCAGGTTTCTATGGTCGGAAACCTTGGAGAAAGCCAAACAGTGAAGTCATTATCACCGGCCCGGAACCTCGATGAGAGGGCCTGCAGGACCCCTTCCGCACATTGCCGCCAAAGTGTTCACAAAAGTTGACCGCGACCCCCACGCACTCCGGCGCGCCCCTACTTCCGCCAGCGCCACAGGGTGAGCACGCGCCGGAGAAGCTCCCGCCTTGCCCGCGCTCTCCGCGTGTCGTAGAGCGCGGTCCTGCGCCAGCCGGTCTGCCCGTCCCGCGCGAAGCCCCGCAGCGGGTACGTCTCCGGGGGCAGCGTCATCCCGTGTTCTTCCAGCAGCGCCAGCTCCACCGTCAGCAGCCGCTCCTGGGCCGCCAGCCACGACGGACCCCTGCCCCGGCTTGGGTGCGCGTCCTTCAGCTCCCGCCACTCGACGATCAGCGTCCAGGCTTCCCCGAACACCTCCTCGTCGTCCTCGGCGGGCTCGCGGGTCACGAGATCGGGAAACTCCCGCCTGAGCGCGGCCCTCCGCTTGGGCTGGCCGGGCCTGGGCGGCGCCGATTCTCCCTGGGCTGCCCCGTCGGTCCGGGGCTGCGCCAGCCTTGTCTCCAACTCCCTGAGCGCCCTGGCTTGCTCCTCCCGCACCGCCCTGACCGCATCCTCGGCGGCCCGGCGTCCCACCCGCATCTCCTTCCCCTGCGCCTCGGCGACGCCCTCCAGCTCCTCCAGCCGCTTCTCCAGCCCGTCGTTGCGCTCCCGCTGCCGGTCGGCGGCGGAGCCGATGCCCTCCTGCAACGCCTTCTCCAACACGCCGCGTACCCGCCGGGACAGCACGCCCTCGTCGAGGCTGGCGCTCAGCGTCCGGTGGTCGAGCCCCAGGACCGCCGCCGCTCCCTTGCGCCCATGCTCCCGCTCCAGCTCTTGGAGCAGCGCCATGAGCCGCACGTGCTGCATGTCCTCCACGCTCTTGCTCTTTCCGAAGACCGGCTTCCTCGCTTCCATTCGCCACGCCTCCATTCCAGACTATGGACCCCGGCCTAGCCCCAGACACCGGCCCCGATTTCCACGGGCTTCGTCTTGTCAACCAGTGCGGGGGGGTTTGCTCGATTTCGCCGTTTTTCCGGGCTTGGGTTTGTTCACCACTATGGCCCGTTTTGCACCCTGCGGGCGGAACGTGCCCTTACGACAAAGTGTTCACTCTTTACGTCCTGTAGGGGGGGCTTTCCTCCTGTTTTAGCTACGAAACCACGACCCCCGACAAATTGTCACCAAAGTCCTTTCTCTGTACACCCCCATGACATCACGAAAGGGGCCTCCCAACCAAGGGCCTATAGGGGCGCTCATATGAGTACTCCTATAGGTAGTTATGCAGGGCGTTTCGTTTGTTCAGACTCTTTTGCGACTGCCGCGGTCCGGTGAACCGCAGCAGATCGCAGGGAGGTGAACAAGTTGGCGCTGAAATCGAAACTCCGGTCGGCAAGGCGGCTTATTCCCCTGGCAACCGCGCTGCTCCTGGCGGCGCTCCTGGCAATCCCATCGAGCAACCTCGCCCTGGCCCAGGCCCCCGGCCTGTCCCTGGTCAACGAGGACGAGGATTTCATCGAGCGCAAGGACGACGGGCACTTCATAGCCCGCCCCCTCTTCAGCCGCGAGATCGAGGTCCTCTACTACGGCGTCCGGGACGCCGACACCGGCGACTGGACCACCGGCATGTACCGGGTGCAGGGCGGGGAGAAGAAGAGGAGCGACGGCTGGGAGTACTCGTGGGAGTACCCGGCCCTGGACGAGCAGCCCGACCTGGACCGGGACCTGGCCTACCTGCTGGTCATGCTGGTGCGGGAGACCGGCGGCTCCGACCCCCACACCTTCCACGCCGTCATCCCCATCCACCAGCCGGGGCGCATCTGGGACAAGATTCTTTCCGCCCTCAGCCCGGCGCGCTGGGCGAAAGCCTTCGCCGGCTGGATCATCGAGGGCGTCCACGGGACCCTCTGCGGCGTGGTTGAAAGAGCCAGCGGCGAGGACGCCGCCAACTGCCGGGGAGGGTAGCTGTCCATGAGCGACATCCTCACCGGCACCCCCGCAGACCTGACCTACGCCAACGACCTGGTGCAGCAGGCGTGGATGGTCGTCTGGGCCATCACGTCCGGCGCCCTGGTGGTCATCCTGGGCTGGATGGGGCTGAGCTTCATCGTCGCCGAGCACCTGGGGACCCGTCAGGCGGGCTGGCGGGAGATGGTGCCCCGCCTGGTGCTCGGCTTAGAGCCTATCCGATAACCTTATATTGCCTTGGTCATTGTATGATGCTTCGATTAGACTTTCTCCAGTTCTATAGGGAGGAAGGACATGTCGGAGACAGGAAAACGTGCTGCGGGAGACGATATGCGCATGTCCGATGCGTTTTGGGAAAGAATCGAGCCTTTGTTGCCCCAGGAGAAGACGGGCCCGAAGGGGGGAAGACCCTGGAAGTCCGCCCGCGATTGTATGGACGGGATACTCTACGTGCTGCGCACCGGCTGCCAATGGAAGTCCATGCCTCGAACGTACGGAGCGCCGAGCACCGTGCATGACCGGTATCAGCGTTGGGTGAAGGACGGAGTCTTCGAGAGACTGTGGAAACAGGGGTTGGCCGAATACGACGAGTTATACGGCATACACTGGGAGTGGCAGGCAATGGATGGAGCCATGACGAAGGCTCCGCTCGGGGGGTGAGGGTACTGGCCCAAACCCTACGGACAGAGGCAAGACGGGCACAAAACGCAGCCTGCTGACCGATGGCAACGGCATTCCCATAGGAATAAGCGTGGACGGCGCCAATCGCCACGATATGAAACTGGTTGAGCCAACACTCGAAGCCATCGTGGGAGACCGCCCAGCCCCACAACCCGAACAGCCTCAGGGGCTGTGTCTGGACAGAGGTTATGACTATCCTGAGGTCGAGAAGCTGGTGGCCAGCTACGGATACACAGCGCATATACGTAGGCGAGGCGAGGAGCGTAAAGATAAGCAGACCATTCCGGGATACCGCGCCCGCCGCTGGGTGGTGGAGCGTAGTCACAGTTGGTTGAACCGGTTCAGAAGGTTGCTGATCCGTTGGGAAAAGCGCATGGACAACTACCTGGCTATGCTTCATCTCGCCTGCGCTCAGATAACATATCGTGCCGCCGGAGTTATCGGATAGGCTCTTAGTGGCCGCAGCATCGTCGCTCTGGTGGTGCGCCCTGGTCCTGGACGTGGCCGACGCCGTGTCCGGCTTCGTCGCCGTCTCCCTCGACGTGACCCCCGGAGACATGCTGCGCTCCACCCTCCGCACCCTCTTGACCGCCGTGAACGCCGGGAGCGTGGGCATGGCGCTGCTGCTGGCGGTCCTCTACCTCGTCTACGGCTTCTTCGTCCTCTACGTGATCGTGCAGATGGTGCTGCGCCTGGCCCTCATCGACATCCTCCTGGCACTGGCCCCCATCGCGTTGGGGCTGTGGATTCTGCCCCACACGGCGGGCTGGGGACGGCACTGGCTGCGCCTCTTCATGACGACGGTGTTCCAGCAGGCCGTCCAGCTCATCGCGCTGGCCCTGGGGTTCGGGTTCCTCAACGAGGTGGCGGCCATCGCCGCCTTCGAGCCGGTGCAGGACCTGATCTGGAAGCTGCTGTTGTCCATTGCCTTCGTCTACATGGCGACCAAGGTGCCGTCGATGCTGGGCAACCACGGGACCTTCGACTCCTGGCTCTCCACCCTCTACTTCGGCATGAACCTGCCCTCGTCGCTGATGCGCTCGGCCCGGACCATCGGGCTGATGGCGGGCGGGGCTGCCGGAGGGCCGGGTGGGATGGCGGTGGGGGCGATGGCCGCCGGAGCGGGCCTGTCGTCCGCCGCATCGGGCATCCGCTCGATGGCGGACATGGCGACCCCATCAGGCGGAGACGGCGGCGACGCCCCCAGGAGCAGCGGCGAGTAGCCCGACCAGGACAACGACAACCCAACAGGCGCGGACGGAGTTCGCGTCCATCAACCAAGCAATGGAGGTGGAGCGATGTGCCGGTAGGCGGGCGAGATACGAGAGCGGAACGACAGGCGAACAACCGGACCGGGTGAGGAAACACCCGGCGAAACGAGAGAGGAGAAAACGAATGGAAGACCTGACACAGACCATATCGAACCTGGTGGGCATCCTGCTGGGCATCGTGGGGGCCGTGGGCGTGGGCTTCTTCATCTACGGCGCGTACATGTACCTCACCGCCAGCGGAGCGCCCAACCAGATGGAGCGCGGCAAGAGCGCCATGATGACCGCCCTGGCGGGCATCGTCCTGGCCCTGGTCGCCTACGGCGTCGTGGAGCTGGTGATGAACGCGGTCGTGGACCCGGGAATCGACATCGACGACGTCCTGCCCGAACCAACGCCTAGCAGCTAGGCGGACGTGAGGAAGGAGAGGAAGACATGAGAGAACACGAGGTGCCGACTCACGTGCAGGCCGAGGACCGGGTGCTGCTGGGGTTCACGTTTCCGCAGGTCGTGGCGGTGACGGCGGTATGCGCCATCTCCTACGGCGCATACCGCTACGCCCCCGTCGGCCAGTCCGAGGTGCGCATGGCCCTGGCCGTCGTCCTCGGACTGGCGGGGATCGTCATGATCGTTGGGAAGATAGGCGGTCGGCGGCTGCCCCTGGTGGCCGCCGACCTGCTGAAGTACCGGCTGGGAGCGCGGCTCTACGTTGGGTCCGCGTCCCAGCTGGTGAGAAGCGAGCCGCCCGCGCCGGTTCAGCCGGCGCGGAGCGGCCCCGGCCCGCTGAGCCTGATGGCGAAACGCGTCGGGCGCGGGCTGGGAAGGCTGCGCAAGAACAGGAAGCGGCGCAACGACAAGGAGCGCCGCAACGGGCGGAAGCGCTGGTTCGGCAAGCGCAGGGGGAAGGACGGAGGGAGCGGTCAGCGTCACGACCATAGGGCCGAGACGCTGGAGACGAGGCGGAGGAAGCCCCGCATGGGCTGGCTCCCGGTCGTGGCCCTGGCCGTCTTGGCGGCGGCGGTCATGGTCCCCCAAGCGGCCCTGGCCGACGGCCACGAGGACGGGGGCTGGAGCTCCGACGAGATTGAGTTCCAGCCCCCGGAGCCGGTCCCCGGACGGCGGATATTCGTCGAGGGGCTGACCGTCTCCGGCGACCGCGCCGCCGTCACCCTTCGGGCCGCAACCGGCCTGGACCTGCGGGTGCGGGCCTACGGCGGCAGGGAGGGCCGCTCGCTGCGCTTCTGGGGCGCGGCCAGCCTGGACGAGGGGGAGCGCATCGACTACTCGCTGCCCCTCTCCGGCGAGTCTCCGTCCTTCACCTTCTCCTGGGAGGACGCGCTCGGACAGGCGGGAGCCGTCACGGTGAAGAGTAACCGGATCCCGTACCCGCTCCCCGCCGTCGAGGGGGAGCTTTGCGACCTGCGCATGACCTCCCTGGGCTGGACGCCCGGAGCGGTCAGCGGCGTGGTCGAGTCCGAGTGCGAGGCCCGCGTCGACCACGTGGTCAGCCTTCATACGGTGGCCGGACACGCCAGCGTCACCGAGCGGGCGGTGATGGACGCCGAGGTGACGGCCATCACGGGGACGGTCTCGGCAGCGACCGGCGCGTCCCGTCAGAGCGTCCCGTTCGTTCCCAACGGCGAGACCCGCTTCCGGCTCGGCGTGCCGACCGGCGAGGCGATTCACGCCGTGAGCGTAGACGTGAGCCTTGAGGCGTCCCTTCGGATCGCCATGCCCCCGCTGACGCAGCTCACCCACCACCCGGCCCGGGTCGAACACATCACCAAGACCGTGCACCTCCACCGCCCGGGGGACAGCGACTCCGACAGTGAGACGGCGACGGCCACCTGCGAGGACGGCGCCACGGCGTCCGCCACCGCGACGGCGTACGCCTACGTCCCCAGCGCCACCATCGCCAAGCGGGTGACGGTGGACGTCCAGCACCCGGAGCACGTGCGGGCCGAGGTGGTGGAGCGGTCGCCCATCGCCGGGAGCCGCGAGGAGACCTTGCAAATGGCGTCGAGCGTAGGGGCCGACGCGCCCTTCGCCGTCCTGGTTCTGCCAGAGCCGGAGCCTGAGGACCCGCCCGCCGAGCAGGAGCCCGCCGACGGGCTGCGCAGCTGGTTCGACTTGCTGGGATGGGAGTGGCCCTGGTGAGGCGGGCATTGGCAGTGACGCTACTGGCCGGGGTCGCGCTGGCGACGACCGGCGCAGCTCCGGTCGAGGAGCAGAAAATGCTTGACGCCTTCGACGCCGTGCTCACCGCTATGGCCTACGCCGCCTCCGGCCTCTGCGTCTTCGCCATCGTCTGGGCGGGGTTCGTCCTGATGGCCGAAGGAGGCGAGGAGCGCGGCGGGGGCAGGGCAAAGGCCGCCGTCGTCATGGCGGTGGTCGGCCTCGTCCTGGTGCTCTCGGCCAAGGGCGTCGCCGCCCTCCTCAGCCACGGCGTCATCCCATCCTTCCCAACCCCCTAGAGAAAAGGAATCTACCGAATTGAAGAAGCTGATTGAACGAATCACGAGACGCGGAGCGCAGAAGACGCCGGAGAGCGCCGCCGTTCCGCAGGAGATGCCGGAAGGCGAGAGCGAGACCTCCGGCCAACCCGGCGTGCACGAAGGCGGGACGCCCAAGCCGCCGCCCCCATTGTCCTACTGCTTCATGCAGTCGCACCTGGACGACGACGGCCCGGTGCGACTGGACGGGGTGAAGCTGGGCGTCTGCGAGGTGATGGGGCTGGAGATCGACGAGCCCAAGCTGGGGGCCTTCGCCGGGGCGCTCAACGCCCTCGACTTCCCGGCGCAGCTGCTCATCAGACAGCACCCGCCGCGCCTGGGAGGGATGCGGGAGAAGCTGCAACAGGCCGAGCCGGAGAGCCTGCCCCCGCAGACGAAGGCGGCCTCCGAGTCGCTCCGACGCCTGCTGACCGACCTTGAGGCCCGCGACGGCATCCTCGACCGGCGCTTCTACGCCGTGTGCGAGTTCGAGCGGGCCGACGACCTGCGTGGGCTTCTCGCAAGAGCGGGCCTGTCCGTCCACACGCTGAAGGGTAGGCAGCTGCGGATGTTCCTCGTGTCCGCCGCCCTCGGAGGCTCCCCTTCCGAGTTCGACGAGGACGAGCCAGTGGAGGTCGAGGTCAACCGGCGCGACATGCGCATAGGCGAGACCCTCGTTCGTTCGCTCCACCTGGGCAAGTGGCCCCGGTCGCTGGCCCCCGGCTTCCTTCAGAGCCTCATGGCGGCGGGCGCGCCGATGGACCTGTCCGTCCACCTGGGGCCGATACCCACCGAGCAGGCGGCAAGGACGCTGGAGTGGCAGAAGGTGCGCTTCGAGTCGGCCCAGTCCCTCTCCTTCAAGCGCGGACGCACCATGTCCCCGGAGGCGGAGATCGCCCTGGAGGACGTGACCCGCCTCAGAGACGAGGTGCAGCGCGGGCGCGAGCGGCTGTTTCACGCCTCCCTCTCCGTCACCCTTCACGCGAAGGACGAGGCGTCGCTGAAGGAGATGACCCAGCGGGCCAAGGCCCACTTCGCCGCCACCCTGGGCAAGCTCGACGACCTGGCCTTCCGCCAGCGCGAGGGGCTGCTGTCCACGCTGCCCCTGGCCCTGAACGCCGTCGCCGAGTGGCGGAGCCTGGACACGTCCAGCATCGCCCGCCTCTTCCCCTTCTCGCCGCCCGACCTGGACACCCGGAGCGGGACCCTCTACGGCATCGACATGCGGGCCTGCGCCCCGGTGGTCTACGACCCCTGGGACGGGACGCACCTGAACGCGAATACGGCGGTACTGGCAAGGTCTGGAAGCGGCAAATCGTTCGCCACCAAGCTGGGGATGCTCCGGGGCCTGTGCCGGGGCGTCACCGCCTACGTCATCGACCCGGAGGGCGAGTACGCGGACATGGCCCGCGCCGCCGGAGGGCGCGTCCTCTCCCCCGGCGTCCCCGACCAGGGGATGAACCCCTTCGTCATCGAGCGGGGCGACTCCGAGGAGCTTCTCCAGCGCATCGGCAGCCTGAGACGGCTCATCGAGGTCATGGTCGGCGAGAGCCTCGGCGCGGAGCGAAGGGCCTCCCTGGACCACGCCCTGGCGGGCTACTACGCCCAGCCCCGCGAGCGCACCGGCTTCCGGGACTTCTACGAGTACCTGCAAGGAGACGAGGCGGGAGGGGAAGACATGGCGAGACTGCTGCGGCCCTTCGCAACGGGCAGCCTGCGCAACCTGCTCTCCGACGAGGGCGACGACCTGCTCTCCAACGAGGCCCTGATCACCGTCTTCGACCTGCGCCTGCTGGAGCCGGAGCTTCGGCCCGCCGCCGCGATGGTCTGCACCGAGACGGTGTGGGCCGCCGCGGCCCAGGACCCCAAGCCGAGGCTGCTGGTGGTGGACGAGGTGTGGAGCATCATGCAGCACCCCGAGGGCGCGGCCTTCATGGTGAGCATGGCGAAGCGGGCCAGGAAGCACCGGCTGGGGTTGCAGTTCATCACCCAGGACGTCCAGGACCTCCTCAGCGAGGACACCTCCCGCGCCATCACCGGCCACTCCGGGCGCGCCCTGCTTCAGAACGCCGCCTTCAAATTGCTGCTTCAGCAGGACGCAGCCGCCATAAGCACGGTGGGCGACGCCTTCGACCTTCCCCAAGACCTCCAGCGATGGCTGCTGTCGTGCCCCAGGGGAGACGGGCTGCTGCTGGCGAAGGGCAACCGCTTCCCCGTCCGCATCGAGGCCACCCCGGAGGAGACGGCAGTGATCGAGTGGCGGCCGGGGAGCCGCAGGTAGAGAACGCAACGACGGACACGCAGAGAGAGCGCCAATAGAGAGGAGTAGAGCATTGAAGCTGAACCCGAAGAACCTGCTGTTTGGAACCGACGAAGACAAGAGAGGCCCCGTGCTGCTGGCGGTGACGCCGCCAAGGACCGGCGAGCGCACCCTGCTGGGCGTGGAGAACCTGCTCCAGTCCATAGCGGTGCCGGAGCCCTTCTCCCTGGAGCTTGCCGGAGACGTGGACGGCGTGACGCTCATGGCCCGCTGCCTCGACGGAGCGGTCGTGCGGAGCCAGCTCTCGGCCCACTACCCCCAGGCCCGCATCCGGAAGGTGGACGAAGAGGACGACCCGCTGCGCGTCGACGAGGGGGAGGAGGCGTGGTCGATGACCCTGCGGGCCGACGGCCCCGAGTTCGTCCCCCTGAGAACCTTCCGGGACGACGACCTGCTCGACCCCGGCTCGGACCCCCTCATCGCCCTGATGGGCGCGCTCTCGGAGCTACACGAGGGGGAGCGCGTGGTGGCCCGGCTGCTGCTGCGCTCCCTCGGCCCCGACTGGTCGCAGGCCCACATGGAGAAGGCCCACAAGCGGCCGGGCATGGAGCCGAGGGAACCCGCCTACACCTTCCAGACCAAGCCCCTCCAGATGGACGGCGTGACGATGGCCGTCCTGGGCCTGGGGGCGCTGGCAGCCCTCAAGGGCTACCTGTGGGTGCAGGGCGGGGAGATATGGAAGGCGGCGCTCCTGGGAACCGGCGCGGCCCTTGGGCTGGCCGTCGGCGGCTTCGCCTGGCGCCGATGGAAGAAGGCCCGCAACCGCATCGAGGACCCGATCCTCATCAAGGAGAAGGTCTCCCGCATCGCCTTCGACGCCGAGCTTCAGGTCGTCGCCGTCCTGCCGCCGGACACGGGGCCGCAACGCGCCACGGAGCTTCTGGGGCCGGTGGCCGCCGCCTACCGCCACTTCGACAACCCCGCGGGGGCGCGATTCAAGGTCGGCAAGGTGCGGCCCGTCATGCCCGACCCGTCGATGTTGCACCCGTCAGGCCCCGGTCTCTTCGGCAAGCGGAGCGTCCTGGGAGTCCGCGAGGTCGCAGCCCTGTGGCACCCGCCCGGCGCAGGCGACGAGACGCCCCTGGTGGAGCGCTCCGGCGCACGGGCGCTCCTGCCCTCCGCCAAGGGCGTCAGGGGCGGGGCGCTGGTGGGAGACACCACGGCGGGCAAGCCCAAGCCCATCCGCTTCCCCGAAGACCTGCTGCGCCGCCACCACCTCTACGTCGCGAGGACGCGCATGGGCAAGTCCACCCTCATGCACCACGTCGCCGCCCACAAGATGCGCGAGAAGGCCGAGGGCAGGGACGGCGACGCCATCGTCGTCATAGACCCCCACGCCGACCTGGTGGCCGGTCTGATGGAGCACGTCCCCGAGTCCCTCATAGACCGGGTGCGCCTCATCGACCTCGCCGACCGGCGGGGCGCTCCCGGCATCAACCTGCTGGACACCCGCATCTTCGCCGACCGCGACCGCACCGCCGACTCGGTGGTGCGCGTGGCGAAGGGGTTGTGGGAGCAGTGGGGGCCGAGGATGCAGTCCATCCTCGAACAGACCGTCAAGACCCTCCACGAGGCCAACGAGCACCCGGAGACCGACGAGAGCAGCCAGTACACCATCCTTCACGGGCTGAAGCTCCTCTCCGACGAGACGTTCCGCAAGGGCGTGCTCAAGAGAGTCTCCGACCCCTATCTGCTGGAGTGGTGGGCCAGGGACTTCGGGAGCTGGCACCCCCAGTACAAGGCCGAGGCCCTGGCCCCCGTGCAGACCCGTCTCTCCTACTACGCATCCTCCAAGCGGGCGCGGGCCATCCTGGGCCAGTCCCGCTCCACCATCGACCTGCGGGAGACCATCCTCGACGGGGGCATCCTGCTGGTCTCCACCGCCCAGGGGAGCGTGGGCAGGGACGTGGCCGCCCTGGTGGGCGCGTCCCTGCTCAACCTGGTCGATTCGGTCATACGGGAGCAGGGCGACCTGCCCCTGGAGAAGCGGCGCGGGGCGCTGGTGGTGGTGGACGAGATGCAGTCCATGCCCGGCGTGGACTACGAAAGCATGCTCTCGGAGCTCGGCAAGTTCGGCGCGTCCTTCATCCTGGCCACCCAGAGCCTCGCCAAGCTGGATGACCTCTCCCGGACCATGCGGGACACCCTCCTCGCCAACGTCGGCTGTCTGGCCGTCTTCCAGGTGGCCGGGTCCGACGCCAGGACGCTGGTCTGGGAGCTGGGGAAGGAGCGGGTGACCGAGGACGACATCACGTCGCTCCCCGTGCACCACTGCTACGTCCGCGCCACCGTCGGCAAAGAGCGGATGCCCGCCTTCTCGATGATGGTGCGCAAGCCGGAGGAGGGAGACCCCGGCGTCGCCGCCCGCATCCGCGCCGCGGCCTCCGGATACACCCTGACGGCCCACGACATATCGGACGGCGACGCCAGCGCGCAGAAGAAGGTGGGCGACTACCGCAAGGCCGTCGAAGACCTGGAGAAGGGCGGCGAAGGGGCGGAGGAGCAGGCCCCGCCGCAGGACCCGGAGCGAAGGAAGCAGGTCAGCAGGCGGAACGCGTCGAAAGAGGAGGCGAAGGAATGAAGCCCGGCGGATGTGAAGAAGAGATGCTCCGCGCCCTGGCCGAGATGCCCTTCCTCGACCGCCTGGAGATGGTCGCCGTCTCCGGCTGGTCGCGGGGCGCGGTCTACGAGGCCGTCGAGAGGCTGGAGAGCGGCGGCTACGCCGCATCGGTCCCCCACGCCACCGACCTCGTGCCCCCGACGCGAAGGTTCCACCTCACCGCCGACGGGCTTGAACGCCTGGCCGGGGAGGAGAACGCGACCCCCGACGAACTCGTCCTCAGCCATCCCGTCTCCGCCGCGTGGCGGCGCATCCTGATGGAGCGGCTGGACGCCCTGGCCGTCATCTACCGGCTGGCCGCCGCCGTCTCCGGCGTCGCCTATCCCCTACGCTTCCGGTGGTACCGGGCCAGCTCCCTGGACGCCTCCCTCGCCCTTCCCGACGGGCGCACCGTCGGCGTCGTGCGCCGGGGTCTCACCTCCGACCGCACGGCCTTCTCCAACCGGATGCAGCGGCTGCGCGACGGCCCGCTCCCAGGAGCCGTCCTCGTGCTCATGCCCGACGAGGTGGGGCTGAGACACGCCCGCAGGATGCTCACCGGCGCCCCCGTTCCCTGCTTCCTGGCCCTGGAGCGGGAGGCGGTCGCGGCAGGTCCCGGCGATCCGGTGTGGAGCCCGCCCGCCGTCCACGCCGCCATCGACCTGCGCTCGGTCATCGACCGGGCGGAGCCGGGAGGCACGCTTCCGGCGGAACCCGAGCCGTCCCAGGCGTCGGCGCCCGCCGACCTCGCCGTCGAGGGTCCGGGCTGGAACGTCCCCGACCATATGCTGCCCTGCTTTCTGAAGCCCGCCGAGAAGCGAGCACTGGACCTGCTCTCAGACTGGCCCTGGATCGTCCTCAAGGACCTGGCCGGGCTGCTGGGAGTCTCGGCTCCGAGGGCGTCCCAGCTGGTCAACCCCCTGGAGGGCTTCGGCCTCGCGACCCGCGCTCCCGGCGCGGGCGGACGCCTGACCCTCACCGACCGGGGGCTGGCGGTGCTGGCCCGCAGGGACCGCACCTCGGTGGGCGTCGCGAAGAAGCGGTGGAGCGTCGCGCCCCTGGTCCCGAAGGACCCCTTCGACTGGCGCAACGTGTCGGGCGGGAGAAGCAGGCAACTGCTCAGGAACGTGGAGCACACCGCCGCCGTCCACGCCTTCGCGGCGGCCCTGGCGAGGCAGGCGGGCTTCCTGGGCTGGGAGATAGCCCAGCTCGACCCGCCCCGGAGAGCCTCCCGGTACTTCCGGCACGAGGGCGGGATGCGCTCCATCCACCCCGACGCCTTCGGCCTCCTGCGCAAGGGCGGGACGGCCTGGCCCTTCTTCCTGGAGTGGGAGCGAAGGGCCGTGCGGCCCTCAACCATGTCGGAGCGGCTGGCCCCCTACCTGCGCTACTACTCGTCGCACCGGCCCACCGACGACCACGGAACAAGGCCCGACGTCCTGGTCGTCTTCGACGACGACATCGCCCACACCCACTTCCTGCGCGTGGCGCGGGAGGAGATGGGGGCGAGGGGGGTGACGGTCCCGCTGTGGGTCTCCCACAGGGAGGCCATTGACGAGCTGGGGCCGCTGGGACGCGCCTGGCGCACCCCCGGCGACTGGGAGTCGCCTCAGGCCCTGCCGCCCCAGTGAACAACGCTGAAGGGAGGGGAGCGTGAGCCTCTGCGCCGTTCCCCTCCCGATAGGAGAACGAAGAGCTATGCGTCCACACACCGACGATTCGAGCGGCCCCCGGAGGCGTCGAGGACGGACCGTCGTCCGGCTTGACACGGCGGCCGTCTGGGAGCGGCTGGCTCTGCTCAACCGCTCCCAGAACTGGCTCGCCAGGGAGATCGGGGTCAGCCCCGGTTACGTCTCCAAGCTGGTCAACGAAGGGCGAGCGCCCTCGGGACGCATCCGCGAACGGATGCAGAAGGCCCTCGGCGTGAACGACTTTCACCGGATTTTCAGATTGGAGGTAACAGATGACGAACCATAACGCTGAACCCCGTTTCGACGGGACCGACCGGACCGCCGGACACGGACGGGTGCTGCCCTACCAGAGCGGCGTGCTGTCCGAAGACTTCAAGGACCGCCTGGAGAGCCTCAAGGAGGCCAGCGGCCTCACCTGGAGCGCCTTCTCCCAGACTATCGGCGTGGACCGCAAGCAGGTGCGCCGCTGGCGCAGGAAGGGCGTCGAGCCCTCCGGGGGAGCGATGGAGTCCCTCTACCGCTTCGCGGGCCGGTTCCCCGGCGGCCTGGACATCCTCATGGGCGACGGCTTCCAGATGAACCTCTGGGAGACGGACGACCAGGATGAGACGGAGGACGAGGAGGACCAGGAGGAAGAGGAGAGCTAGACCCGGCCCGTAGGGTCGCCGGCATTCGCCCGGTCCGTCCGACGCCGGCGGCCCATTCACCAGACCTGTAGCGATATGAAAGACGACAAGAAACAGAACAAACGGGGGAAGCCGGAGGCGGCCCCCCACGAGATCGGCGTGGTCAGGGTCTTCTCCAACCCCGGACCCGACGCCGAGGAACGGCTGCGCCGCCTCGTGACTCTGATGATCAAGTACGCCACCGGCAACGGGCAGGCTGAGCCGGAGGGGGACGCCGCCGCGCATGAGGATGACCACGCCGAGGGAGACGGCTGATGCACTCCCCTCCAACGCTCACCGTCATCAGCCTGGGCGCAGGCGTCCAGTCCTCCGCCATGGCGCTCATGGCGAGCGGGGGCGCGTTCGACCGCGTTCTCGACTGCGCCATCTTCCCCGGCGCCCGCTGGGAGCCGTACGCAGGCCAGCTGGCCCGCGATGACCCTTTCAACTTCTTTTGCGTGCCAGAGCTACCCGGAGAGAATGAACAATGACTGATGCACTACCGGACGGGTGACGAGCTTTGACGTTGGCCTGCCCAACGCGGTATGATGGTGAGTAGAAGTTGGCCCGGCGATGCAGCAAACATCCCGGGCCGTGGCGCCACCTGAATGGACAGGTGATGCGAATAGATTGTACTACTCGCAGACCCGCTCCCGACAGGAGGCGGGTCTTTTGATTTTGGAGAACTTGGAAAGGAGGAGCGATGGCTAAGACCACCTATAGAAAGACGGAGGGGAACCGGGCGGCCATCTACGCCCGCGTGTCGGACAAGAGCCAGGACGGGGAGGACAAGACCTCCATCTCCGAGCAGAAAGGCGAGATGGAAGCCTACTGCGAGAGCAAAGGGCTGACCATCACCGCCCGCTACCAGGAGGTGGGCAGAGGCTGGTCCAAGAAGCGTCCCGAGTTCCAGCGGATGCTGGCCGACGCCAAGCGCGGACGCTTCGACACCATCGTCTGCTGGAAGTCCGACCGCCTCAGCAGGGGGATGTACCCCGCCGCCGCCCTCATGGAGGTCGTCGAGGCCCACCAGATACGGCTCGAAGCCGTCATGGACGCCATCGACATGAAGACCTTCGGCCTCATGGCGGCCATCGGCAAGATAGAGCTGGACAACTTCCGAGAGCGGTCCACTCTGGGCAAGCGGGGAACAGCCAAGCAGGGACGGGTGCCCACCGGCGGCCTCCCCTACGGATACCGCATCGGAGACGACGGCAGGCCCGAGGTGGTTGAGGAGCAGGCGGAGGTCGTCCGCCGCATCTTCGACATGTACGTCAATGAGGGGATGGGGTCCCCCTCGATTGCCGTGCGGCTGACCGACGAGGCAATCCCCACCCAGACCGGCAAGCTGCTGTGGCGTCAGTCCTACATCCATTACGTTCTGGCGAATGCCACCTACACGGGCACTTGGGTCTACGGAAAGGAGCGTCACATCTCCACCGAGGACGGGACGAAGTCCTACGACCAGCCGAGGGAGACCTGGATAGAGGTCCCGGCCCCGCCGCTGGTGGGCGAGGAGACCTGGGAACGGGCGCAGAAGCTGAAGAAGCAGCGGAGCAGGAGGGACGGGAGGAACACGAAGGTGCTCTACCTGTTGCAGCACCTGCTGAAATGCGGCGAGTGCGGCCACAACTTCCATGCGAAGTCCACCTGGAGGACCACCAACGTTCGCAATGGCAAGAAGTACCGCTACGACCTGCCCACTCCCCGCCGATACTACATGTGCAACGGAACGCTGAGTCTCCGCCTGCGCTGCCGGGAGCGTCCCCACATCAGGGCGGAGCGGTTGGAGGAGCCGATATGGAGCGAGGTCAAGCGGGTGCTTCAGAACCCCGACCTGATCGTCGCCGGTATCGACTCCCTCGATTCCCAGGAGGGCGGCGGATTGGAGGAGGAGATCGCCCAGGCCGAGCGAGACCTGCGGAGCATCCAGATGGAAGAGGACCGCGCCATCAGGCTGTTCGTATCAGGGAAGATCACCGAAGCCCAGCTCGACCATCAGCGCAAGTTCATCACCGAGCGGCTTGAGAGCGCCAGGGCGAAGCTGGACGACTACCGGGCACGGGAGGCGAGCGGAACTGAGAAACGGCGGCTGATGGAGACTGTCCTGACGTGGGCGAAGCGGGTCGGCCAGGGCCTGGACGAGTTGACCCCGGAGCAGCGCAAGGTGATTCTCCAGATGGTCGTGGAGCAGGTCGTCATCGACAGAGACAACAACGTGGACATCACGCTGGCTATACCCATCGACGACGATTCCTCAGACCCTGATTCGCCCGAACCCGATTCCCCTGAGCCTGATTACGTCGCAGTTGCGTCTAACACATCCTCGTCTGGAAGTTGTCCCACTTCACCCGCAAGCGCGACGCCGTCGCCGCGGACCGTCCCCTATATGTACCCCACGCTCTCCGAACACCGGAGCAACCCATACCACGCTTCGTCGCAGACGGGGCCCTTTTTCTGGGAGCCTGTGTCAGTGCATGTCGATGCTGGCCCCACTTGGACAGGCAGATGCAAGGGGTGGTAGGATTCTCCAGGCCAAAGTTGAGCCGCCGCACAACGTTGCACCCGCGAGGTGGACCATATGAATCTGGGGCTGGTAACCTACAACCTGGCCAAGAGTTGGGACATAGAGACCATCATATCCCGGTGCGAGTCCAGCGGCTTCGAGGCGGTCGAGCTCCGAACCACTCACGCCCATGGGGTGGAGGTGTCCCTCAGCCCCGCGGAGCGCGCTGAAGTGCGGGGGCGCTTCCAGGACTCCGGCATCCGTCAGCTCAGCCTGGGCAGCACGTGCGAATACGACTCGGTGGACCCGGACGAAGTCAAGGCCAACGTGGCGCTTACGGCTCGGTTCGTAGACCTGGCGGTGGATATCGGCGCCGTGGGTGTGAAGGTCCGCCCAAACGGGCTCCATGAGGACCTGGGGGTGCCCACGGAGAAGACCCTGGAGCAGATAGGGCTGGCCATTCGCCAGTGCGGACAGCACGCCGAGGGCACGCCTGTGTCCATCTGGCTGGAGGTCCACGGCGAGGGGACCCGGCACCCTCCCCACATCCGCCGCATCATGGAGGTGGCGGATCATCCACAGGTCGGGGTGTGCTGGAACTCCAATGCTACCGACGTGGTGGACGGGTCGGTGAGGGACTACTTACAGCTGCTCCAGCCGTGGATCATGTCGGTCCACATAAACGACCTGTGGAACCCGGATTATCCCTATGGAGAACTCTTCGGGGGGCTACAAGATTCAGGCTACGAAGGGTTCTGTCTCGCGGAAATCCGCGCGGAGAGCCACGAGCCTGATACGTTCATGCAGTACTACGCTGCGCTGTTCCGCGAGCTCTGCCGACCGTGAGCAGCAGCCTTACTCCGATTCGGATCCGCTCCCCTGAATACGACGCCGGGTTCTTTGACAGTGCGCGAGGTTCATAGATCAAAGCACGTTCCATTGCGGGGGCAGGACGTTGGAAAAAGTAGGACTGGGAGTAGTCGGACCATCGGGTGTCATCGGCCGCAAGCACGTCAGAGAGGTAGCCGCGTCAACGAGTGCGAGACTCGTCGCCATCCACGACGTGAACGCGGAAGTCGCCGATCAGCAGGCGGCTTCGCTGGCCACCAGATTCTGTCCCGCGCTCGACGACCTGCTGGGCGACCCCGAGGTGGACGCAATCACCATCGCCACGCCCCACCCCTCTCACCTTCCGATAGCATTGCGGGCTTTCGCGGCAGGCAAGCACGTCCTCACCGAGAAGCCCATAGCGGCGACCCCGTCCGAGGCCGACGAGATGGTGAAGGCCGCGCGACAGGCGGGGCTCAAGCTGGGCGTCGTGTTCCAGAACCGCTTTCGGCCCGAGGCCATACGCATCCGCCAGCTAGTCGAAGAAGGGGTGCTGGGCGAGCTCTACCGGACGTCTCTAGTGATGGCGAAGTTAAGGACACAGGGGTACTACGATTCGGCGCCCTGGCGCGGCACGTGGAGCGCCGAGGGCGGAGGAGTTCTCCTAAACCAGGGCATCCATTTCTTGGACCTGTTCCAGTGGCTCGCAGGCATGCCCAAGGTCGTATTCGGGCACGCGGCCACGGTGATGCACGACATCGAGGTGGAGGATTCGGCCAGCGCGTTGCTGGAGTACGAGAACGGCGCCCAGGGTATGGTCCATTGCAATACGATGCAGGCGCCCTCACAGACCAGGATAGAGCTCTGGGGTGAGCGAGGCGGGGTGGTGCTCACGGACGACGAGATCACCTACCATAAGCTCGATGTGAGCCTGAGGCGGTTCTCGGACATGGGCGGCCCGGCCGCCACGCCCGACGTGTCTGAGGCGCCGTTTGGCCTCGCTGTCACCAGCGCCAATCACGCGGACACCATAGAGGACTTTGCACGCGCGATCATAGAGGACCGGGAACCTGCCGCGCCCGGTGAAGAGGGTGTGAAGTCGCTGGAGCTGGCGGCAGCCATCATCTATTCGAGCTGCCGGGGACAGCCGGTGACGCTGCCCATCGACCGCAAAGACTACGATGCCCTGCTGGATGAGTTGAAAGAACGCCGACGTCTCTTTACATCACCCTCACGAGCATAGCTCAAGCGCGACCTTTTTCCCCTGTCCGCAGGCTGCGAGGCTGGGGGTGAGGCAGCCTCCTTGGCGCGAACGCCTCCCCTACCCCGTGGCGCGCGCCCAGGCGTAAGATGTCGGCGTCATCCTAATACCAAGTCACCGTGATGCCGCCGTATATGTGCGGCCAGGGAGTGGGTTCCCGCCCCGTATCGGGTACGGGGCAGGCTCTTCGCGGGAATGACGGCTTTACGGCGCGCTCAAAATGAATTGGTATAAGCTTCAATCTGGCCGACGGTATACAACACCTCCGGTGCTGCGCGCATTTGGCTGGAGAGACTCCGTCCATGTGAATGCAGCGCTTCGATCGCCTTTGGAGTCGCGTGACGCAGGACGTGTTCGAACCTCGGCTTGCGACTGATCCGCCAGGCGTAGCAGATGCCTGCCAGCCCATTTTGGAAGTTGTCAGACGACACCTTGGTATGGGGACATGATGTGGACCGGAATCCGCGGGCTTCTTCCAGCCATGTGGAATCTATCAAGAAGTCAGCGGCACGTACAATCGACTCAGCAATCCTTGGGTCTCCAGTCGCCTGATGGTAGGACTTCAACCCGACCAGTAAGATACCGACCGCGAAACTCGCATTTCCGGTGTGCCTTGGAGGATCACATCGACAATGGGCGGGCACGAGCAGGCGCCTCCAACCGCCATCCTCGGTCTGGCGTTCAAGAGTGCGCTCGACGATGATGCGTCCTGCGTTCAGGTAGAATTCGTCGCCCGTTGCCTTGTACATCTCCATCGTGAGGACCAGGTGCCAGCCGTTGTTGCGGCAGTTGGCGAAGTCGTAATTGCGCGTGTAGTGGCCGTCGTATCTGTCCGCAACCATCCGCGCGGTTTCAAGTGACCGTGGGTCGCCTGTCAGAAAATGGTGGAGGATGAACCCATCGATCCACGTATGACTGATGGTGAACTCGCCGCCCCACGTCAATATCGCCCGCAGCTCCCGCGGGGTGACGGAGTCCACCCAAAGGTTGGTGGCAGGAAAGTTTCCGGTAGCGATGGCGCGCTCCATAAGGCCGTAGCCACCAGGGTGGTGGTCGCCAGTGTGCCCTATGCGATGCCGATAGACACCGCCGATTCTCAGGGCTTCCTCGGCTGCATGGCAGGTGTCGACGTCCCGGTGGTGGATCGATGCACGGCACGCCTCTTCGAAGAAACGCATGTCCCCCGATCGTGCCCATTGGAGGAAGAACACATACGCAGTGTCGTACTCATTGTTGCCCCAGTCCTTGTAGCTGTCGAAAGTCCAGTCACCGTGATTCAGCATTCCGTATTCGCGGCTGGTCTCGTGGTTCTCCAGGTAACCGGAAAACGAATCAGCAACTCTCTTTTCATATTCGGGGAACAGCCCGTCACTTCCTGGGGAGACCTCCCCGAAGGCGCCGCTATTGCAGTTCCAATCCACAGGCGCCTGGGCCATCGGCGTGGGCAGAGACGGAAGCGACTCTCCAATGTACATCGTGTGTGTCTTGGAGACTCCCTCCCGAAGCCGGTATACGCTATCTTTCAGGTAGAAGTAGAGCTTGTATTCCTCCTCGCCTCCAACACGATAGTCATAGTCGCCGATGGCTGGACAGATGCCGATTTGGATTCCTTCGCCGTGAGTCCTGAGGCTCTTGGGATACTGCTGCCAGAAATCGACTACCTCCACGTTTATTCCGGCCACACTGACTTTCCCATCTAACCTCTCGTCACTGACTTTCCCCTTCACCACCGACCGATCGTCGTGCGTCTGGATCAGCTCTGTTTCCTGGTTGTCTCCTGAAGCAGTCCCGAGATCGAGGTACATAGAGTCGATGTCGGTGAAAGGTTTTTCCACGTTGTCATTTACGAACGTGTGGTCGATCCGGATCAAAGGCAACCCGGAATACGCATGGACACGGAAGATGGACTTGAGGAGGCTGCGCCCATCTCTTGACAGGTGATGCCCCTCCGCGCGCACGATGCAACACATCGTTCCAGAATCTTCGATTTCGATGGAATCGGGACTTGCATTGGTAGAGAGGTATTCTTTTCCGTCGGTCCCATTCACTACCAGCTGTGCGCTCGATATGTATGGCCCGCTGTCAAGAGAGACCTTATCGAATGGCGCAAATCGGGCCTTGTCGAAGCTGATGTCCCCAGTTCCGACAGGTACGCCAGGAGAGTGAGGAAGACTTGCTCTCCCACGCCCGGGACAGTGCGCAGCAGGTCCTCTGTCTCTCTCAATACGGGACTCTGGCGAAGAGCCTGCCGGTGTGCGATGATCGCCTTGGAGCCGAACGTCATAGCGAGGGAGATCGCTACACCATCACCTCCGCGTTGACAATCGCGAGTGGCCGCCAACGCAATCACCATTAGTGTCGTGGTGATCTTTTCCCACTAAGGAGATTTCAAATGAGCGCAAATTTACCCGCAGGAAATGGCTCGAGGCCGAACATCCTCCTGATTATGGTGGATGACATGGGTTTTTCCGACCTGGGCTGCTATGGTGGCGAGATCCACACCCCCAACCTGGATCAGCTTGCCTCAAACGGCCTCCGCTTCTCGCAGTTCTACAACAATGCCATTTGCGCACCCACTCGGGCGTCCCTGCTGACCGGGCTCTACTCCCAGCAGGTCAGCAGGGGGGACCCGGAGGACTGCGTCACCATTGCCGAGGTGCTCAAGACCGCCGGCTACCGCACCCTCATGGCGGGGAAATGGCACCTATCCGGGATTCTATCCGACTTGCCCGTCGAGCGAGGATTCGACCGCTATTATGGCCTCGTCGACGGAGGCTGCAACTTCTTCAACCCGGGGCTGAAACGCCCCGGCGAAAAGGAGCCCGGCAAGAAGACTCCCGGCGACAATCCCGCCTTCGCTGTCGACGATAGAGTCATCCAGCCCTACACGCCCGAAGACAAGAACTTCTACACCACCGACGCCTTCACGGATTACGCACTGAAGTATTTAGACGAGTACGGTCGTGAGGAGCGTCCCTTCTTTCTCTACGTGGGCTATACCGCGCCACACTATCCACTCCATGCCTGGCCGGAGGACATCGCAGAATATAGGGGCAGCTACAAGGTCGGCTGGGACAGGCTCCGGCAGCAGCGCCTCGAACGCATGATTGAGATGGGCCTGATCGAAGAGCGCTGGGCCCTGTCGTCGCGCGATCCGGACTCGCTCCCGTGGGAGGAGATCGAGCAAAAGGACGACTGGGATCTGAAGATGGCGGTTTACGCGGCCATGGTCGACCGCGTGGACCAGAACATCGGCCGCCTTCTGGCCAAGGTCCGTGAGCTCGGTGTGGAGGAGAATACGGTGGTGCTGTTTCTGTCGGACAACGGCGCCAGCGATGAAGACAGGAACAGTACGCCCGATATTCCGCCCGGCCCCGTGGAGTCGTACCGCACGATGGAGCTGCCCTGGGCCAATCTCAGCAATGCGCCTTTCCGCAAGTTCAAGAGATGGAACCACGAAGGCGGCATCGCTACGCCGCTCATCGCATACTGGCCGCGGGTGATCGAGAATGGCGGCGAGATCACTCACCAGATCGGTCACGTCATCGACGTGATGGCCACGTGCGCAGACATTGCGGGGGCGGAATGGCCGTCCTCCTACAACGGCCGCGAGGTCCTGCCGCTGGAGGGCAAGAGCCTGCTACCGATCTTCAGGGGCGAACAGCGCGAGGGCCACAGGGCACTGTACTGGAATCAAGCTGGGCAGAGCTCAGACACACCCACCCTGTGGCGTGCCGTGAGAATGGGGAAGTGGAAACTCGTCTCTCCCGACTATTGGACAGACTATAACCCGTGGCGCCCTGACAGAGAGGCAAAGTCGGTAGACAGACCGCAACCGGATCCGAGAACTATCTGGGAGCTTTACGATATGGAAGCCGACCGGACGGAGGTGAATGACCTTGCGGACCGGTACCCCGAGCGTGTGAAAGAGATGGCCGAGATGTATGGCGCGTGGCAGAGGCACTGCGCCGCCGACGGTGGAGAAGGCATGAGGGCCCTGGAGTAATACCAAGTCACCGTGATGCCGCCGTATATGTGCGGCCAGGGAGTGGGTTCCCGCCCCCGACTGCTCGGGGGCAGGCTCTTCGCGGGAATGACGGATTTACGGCGCGCTCAAAATAAATTGGTATAATTAGCAGGCGGCTCACCCGCCTTCGATCTCCGGCCACGGATGGTGCTCTGGATCGAGCACCCGCGAGGGCGCGAAATACTCGGCCGGGTAGTCGTCCGGCCCGTCGAGGCCCAGGATGCGTTGGACCACGTGGCGGGCGGCGTTGAAGTGCACGGCGGACCCTGAGCCGCACATGCCCGCGATGATGTACTGGCGCTTGCCATCCAGAACACCGACTATGGGGAACTCGTCGTCAGTGGAGCCGGCCGTGCAGCTCCACTCGTGGGTCACGTGCATCCTGCTGCGTCCGAAGTATCTGTGGACCTCACCGAGCATGAACTTCGTGGCGAAGTGGGACGGCTTGATGCGGCCCGCCCCCTTGTACCCGATGCGAGTGACGTCTGTGCCGAAGAGCACGCCGTCGCCGCCTCGGCCGAACCACCCTTCCCGCGACTGCATGCCAATATGCGATTGGATTGATTGCGGACCGCCATCCGCATACGCCGCCTGTGACTGAAACGCGTGCAGCACGCCACGCAGCTGCGGGTGCAGCAGTGCGGAATACGATTCGGTCGCGTTGATCACGTAGCGAGCGCGTATCACACCCCTGGAGGTGTCCAGCTCGTAGTGCTCTCCTCTGCTCGCGACCGACGTCACCTTCGTGTGGGTGAACAGCATTACCCGCCCTGATTCGAGGGCGGTCGAGAGCAGAGACCACACCCACTTGGCGGGATGCCACGAGGCCGCGCGCCTTGACAGGCCCGCAGGGTACTCGGCCTTCATACCGCTCATCTCCTGGACCTGCTGGGCTGAGATCTTCACCCAGTCGTAGAAGCCGGCCTCCTCGCCCAGTCTAACCGACTCGTCCAGCTCCTCTTGGCGTTGCCCCACTGTGCCTGAACCCAGCCCTGGCGCGCGTAATCGCAGTCGTACCCTTCGTCTCTTATGGCGCTCTCGATCATGTCCGCGTTCTTGTAGGCACTTCTCACGTACGCAGCCGCGAACTGAGATGCCAGTCTTGCTCGCTGCTCTGGGGTCAGGTCCTTGCGAGCTCGTTGAAAGTGTTCGAGCACGGTACTTCTCGCATAGGCGTAGAACCGGCCCATCACCACCAGCCCCTCGTTTCGCCCACTCGCACCCGACGCGGCCTCGTTCATCTCCAGGACGGCCATTGTTCCGCCTGCTTGCTTCGACCAGTGGTAGGCGCAGGCTGCGCCGGTAAAGCCCGCTCCGATCACGGCGACATCGACATCGTCCGGAAGCCGGGCATCTGGGTGGGTTGCCCACGGGTGATTAGCGAGCGGGTTCGGTGCGTCCTGCCACAGCGAGACCTTCGAAGGCCGGTCCGCGAAGCTCACCGTCGCCAGGGCATCGGGAATGATGCTGAACATCTGCCGCAGCGTCCAGCCCGCAAACTTCAGTAGCCGGACGGGCGCAGCGTCGTGCGGCCACGTCATGTGCATGAAGGTCCACGCCGCGTGGAAGTCGTGCCCGCGCAGGCCCGCCAACAGCCCGAGGGCGACGCGGGTCCGGGCAAGGACGCTCGGGCCTCTCTCTGCCATATCAGCGTTCAACGGGGAGACCCCTCTTGCCTTGCGTAGGGACCGCTGGCCACCCCAAGCTCACGTTGGGCCTCCCCACTGTGGAGACGCCGCCAACTCATACCAAGTCACCGTGATGCCGCCGTATATGTGCGGCCAGGGACTGGGTTCCCGCCCCGTATCGAGTACGGGGCAGGCTCTTCGCGGGAATGACGGCTTTACGGCGCGCTCAAAACGGAATGGTATCAGATCGCTCGCGCCGACCCTTCCCCGTTTTCACAGCAGTTGCGCCTATCGGTGCAGGAACACCTGTGCCAGAGCGACGCAGATCTGGGGTTGTCGACTGCACGGCGCCCGGCTGACCGCGCCAGCACTCACTTCAGCTCGAAGAAACCCGCGGTCTCAAGCGACTGCCGCAGTACTGCCGTCTCGTCCTCTGTCAGGGAGCGGTTGGGGGTTCGAGGCTCCCCACACTCAAGCCCCATCCACGAAAGGATCTGCTTGATACTGCCCAGCAGGTCCCAGGGCCTGAAGGCGATGATTAGCTCGTTCACGGTCAGCTGGGTACTGGCCGCAGCATCTATGTCTTTTGCCTGGAAGGCTTCCCAGAGCTTGACCAGTAGCTGCGGCATGATGTTGTAGGATGCGCCGATGCCTCCGCACGCCCCGGCCAACAGCCCGTGCAATAGGACGCTGTCGTTGCCCTCGAATATGACGACGTCCTCTCCCTTGGTCATGAATCGCCCCAGCGAAACGATATCTCCGCTGGAGTCCTTCATGCCCACGATGTTCTCGACTCCCAGGAACCGCTCGAAGAGTTCTTCGGTCATAGCGATGCCGGTGCGCTGCGGGATGTTGTAGATAAGGACGGGAACCTCGGACGCCTCGGCGATGGCGGTGTAGTAGCGAAACAGGGTCACCTCGTCGGGGACGTAGAAGTACGCCGGCGGCAGCGCGGCGATGGCGTCGGCGCCGGCCTGACTTGCATGTCGGGCCAGGACCATGGTCTCGTCTACCCGAAAAGCCCCGATGTGGGCGATAACGAGCGCCCGTCCGTTGACCTCATCGAGTACCGTCTCGAGAGCTTCCTGCCGCTCCTCGCTAGTCATGAGCAGTCCCTCGCCCGTCCCCCCACAGACGTATAGCCCGTCCACACCTGCGGCGAGCTGGTGACTCACTACCCTGCGCATCGCCGGGGGATCAAATCGTCCGTCCTTGCCGAACGGCGTTATCACCGCGGGGATGATTCCCTCGAGTTTTTTCAAGACAAGTCTCCTTTAGCTCAGAATTCCGACAGCACCTGACAACTTGCCAGGCCGCCGGCTAAGGCGGGCCCAGCACTATTTGGAGATTAGCTGAAAGTCATCTGTATTCGTGGACAACTGCCCTTCGACAGGCTCAGGGCGAACGATTCTTGTATAGTCCCGTTCGTGCTGAGCGTGTCGAAGCACATCTTGAGATAGTTACCTAGCGACCCTCTTCCGGCGCGTAGATGCTGGAGCCGATGTAGCGAATACCGTCCTCACCATTGTGGTAGTAGACGGTAAGGACCTGGCCGTCCTCGAGCTGGACTGAGGCAGGATAGCCGAGGTCGCTGGTCGCGCCGTCTTCGCGAATGACGATTTCGTTGTCCATGTCCCAGGTCTCACCCTCGTCGTCGCTGAGTACCGCACGCACGCCGAAGGGTTCCCGCCGGTGCCCGTATGTGCAGAGGATGCGCCCACTGCGCAGCCGGAGCAGATGGGGCGGCCACCCCCAGATCGTGGTGCGGTGCAGCCCCTGCCACGTCCAGCCGTCGTCGGTCGAGAAGGCCTGATAGACGTAACCCTCGGCGTCAAGCGTCGGATGCGGGTCGTTGAATCGCCATGCGTCGGTGCGCATATGGGCGATAAGCTTGCCATCAGGCAGGCGCACCATTCCCGGCTCGCCGAAGGCGATTTGCGCGTTTATGTCGTCGAGGGCGATCAATGAAGGGTGCCGCCAGGTGCGGCCGCCGTCGTAGGACCGCGCGGCGTAGCACCGTGACCTGTTGTCTCTGGGTCCTCTGGGTCCCCGATCCAGTCTCGCGTCGCCGGGCAATTCGCCCTCGAGGGCAATCAGCAGGGAACCGTCGGGCATCTCGATGACACCGTTCCTGCCGCCGTAGGAACAGTAGTCCAGAGACGATGAGATGCTGAAGGGCTCAGGGACGCCCCACGTGTGGCCCAGATCGTTGGACCGGGTGGTGTAGAGGCTGTCGAAAACCAGCAGATCGAATGGCTTTTCGGTTGGCTTCCTTACACGGTCGGCCGGACGGCGGAACCCAAGCGTATGACGCTCAGCGGCAAAGGCCTTCTCATGGTCCGGGGGCGGGTCGATGTACCAGCGATGATTGATGAGGAGCAGCTCTCCTGACGACAGCTCCGAAATGACAGGAGCGTTGACGTTTTCGGAGTCGCTGGCAACGTCGACGGCGACCACGCTGTCGGGGTCCCAGGTACGGCCTTCGTCGACCGAGCGTATTAGCGTGGTCCAGTTCTTTGGAGACCCGTGCCAGTGCGATAGTACCTCGTTGCGAGTGCCTTCGATTCCGGTGCCCTCCCAGACCGGGGACTGGTAGAAGAGGGTGATGAGGTCTCCGTTCTGCAGGCGGGCGACGGTGGGGAAAGCGCCCTGATACTTATCGCTCCTGTGTACGACCGTGTGCTGTATGTCCAAGTCAATACTCCATCTATCTATTGTTGCCTCGATGGGCGCTCTTCTACCCGATGGGACCCTGCCACATGTTGACCCCGCCCTCGACCTGGATGACCTGGCCGGTGATGTAGCTTGAGTCCTCGGAGACGAGGAAGACCGCCGTGCGGCCTATTTCGTCCATCGTGCCCAGGCGCCCCAGCGCTATGCGGGCCCGATAGCGCTCTCCTCGCTCCGGGTCCTCCATGATAGCCTCGACGTTTTTGGGTGTGCCGATGTGTCCGGGAGCCAGGGCGTTGACCCGGATGTTGCAGGGGGCCAACTCCACGGCCATGGCGCGGGTTAGCGCCTCGACGGCGCCCTTGCTGCTGATGTAGGCGGCATATCCTGGCAGCGTGAGGCCGGCCCCCAGAGAGGAGAGGTTGAGGATGACGCCCGTGCGGCGCGCCCGCATCGACGGCGCCACGGCCTGGGCGGCGAAAAGCTGTCCCTTGACGTTCACCGCAAATAGGCGGTCCCAACTCTCTTCGCTGATCTCCCAGAAGGGCGCGTGACCGAGGTGGGCGGCGGCGTTGTTGACCAGGATGTCTATGGGACCCAGCTCCTCCTGGGTGCGCCGGACCATAGTGCCCACGGCTTCTCGGCTGGACACATCGCCGCCGACCACAATGGCCCGTTTTCCGAGTCCCCTGATCCGCCCGGCCACCTCTTCGGCCATGCGGTCTTGGGACCCGTAGTGGTGCACCGCCACGTCCGCACCGGCCATGGCCAAGCGCAGGGCGATGGCACGCCCAATCCTGCGCGAAGAACCTGTGACCAGCGCCACCTTGGCTTCCAGTCTCGAGTCTGGAGTGATCGAGGTCATTATTGCCTGCCTATGCAGTAGGGTACCAGCCGCCCCGGACTGCGTCCGGAGGCACGATCATGCGGGCTGGCTCAGGCCACCCAGATGTCACGGCTGAGCATCGAGTCCGGGGACAGCACCTCGTGGCCGGTATCGGTGACAAGTACCATGTCCTCCAAGCCGTACTTGTTCTTCACCTCCGAGATAGGGAAGAGGCCGTGGTGGTAGAAATACGGTTCGATGGAGATAATCTGGTTGGGCTGCAAAATCTCATCGGTGCTGGAAGAGATGCCGGGCATCTCGTGAAGATCGAGCCCGACGTTGTGACCGATGGCGGACCGGCCGGCACTGATGCACCAGTCGACGAAGTCGCCGTATCCCGCGTCGCGGAGCACACGCTGGGAGGCATCGTACACTTCGCTATACGGGACGCCGGGGGCCACCGCGTCGATGGCGGCCTGCTGGGAGGCCCGCGCCAGATCGTAGTACCGCTGCTGGTCTGCGGTCGGCTGGCCCAGGGAGGCGAAGCGCTTGATGTCCGTGAAGTATCCCTCGTACGTGCCGCCTCCGTCGAACTGAATGAGGCTGCCGGGGCGAATTATCATCTCACGCCGCGGAATGGAGTCGGACCACAGGGCGCGGTCGGGCCCTGCGTAAAGGATGAGGGACCGGATCTCGCTGCCGCCCCGGGCGTGCATCTCTTGCGACATGATGCTGGCAACCTCGCGCTCGGATATCCCATCGCGTATGGCCTCGAAGCCGGCCTGGATCCCAAGGCAGGTTATGCGCACCGATTCCCGGAGCCGCCGGACCTCTTCATCGGACTTGACGCTGCGCACGGGCCAGATGACCTTTCCGCAGTCGCTCCAGCGGGCCCCGGGCAGGGCGTCGCGGAGCGAGTCGAACATCTCCACGGACATGCCCATGCGGAAGTGGGCGCCCGTCTCAGTAGCGATGTGGGCCTCGCTCAGCCCCAGGTCTTTCACCAAGGCGACCACTGCATCCACCGTCGCCCCGCCGACGTTGCCGGTATAGAAACCAATCGGAAACTCCCACACGGCCAGCGTCTCGATCCAGCTTGCCTGGGTCTGGTTGTGGCCTCCGCTCGGGATTATCAGCATCGGGGGCAGATTCTCGTCCCGCGGGATGAAGGCCATCCAGAAGTAGGCCTGTATCACCCAGCACACCTCGTACCAGCCGGTGGCATACCGCACGTTGCTCTCCTGGGTGAGCAGGAGTCCATCGACACCGGTGCGGGCCATCTCTTCGCGCAGGCGTCGCAGGCGTCGATCGAACTCCTCTCGAGTGCAGTCCGGGAGGACGCCGGTGTTCACCTGACGCATGGTCTTCCCGCGGGTAATTTCCTTAAGTTCCGTCAAGATTGGCCTCCTTTGGCTCAAGACTTCGGTTCAGTAGTCGACAGTACATGTTGCGGGTGTGCATTGTACAGGTTCGATCAGTTCGCCCATGCAGCTTCCTTGAGATAGCTACTCCTTGCTACTCCGTGCTCGAAATTCCCGTTATCACGCCGGGCTCGTACACTGGGATGGCTCAGTCCTTCTTGCTGCGGGGGTCCAGGGCGTCGCGCAGCCCGTCCCCGACGAAGTTGACGGCCATCACCGTCAAGAAGATCGCGAGCCCCGGGGATAACCACAACCAGGGGAGGTCTTGAAGGACTGTGAGATCCTGCGCCCTGGTAATCATGTTGCCCCAGGTGGACATAGGTGGCCGTACGCCCAGCCCCAAGAAGCTCAGGCCCGCTTCGGTGAGGATGGCGCCTGCAATGCTCAGCATGGCCCCCACCACGACAAAGGGCACGACGGCGGGGAGGATGTGGACGAAGACCAGGCGCCGGTCACCGCCCCCTATCGCCCGCGCCGCGAGGACGTAGTCCAGCTCCCGCACCAACAGCACCTGGCCGCGGATCAGCCGCGCCTTGCCCGTCCAGCCCAGGACCCCGATGACCATCATGATATTGAAGACACTCGGGCCGACTATCGAAACCAGTATGAGGATGATAAAGAAAGTTGGCAGTGTCATCACGAGCTCGGTAAAGCGCATGAGAAGGTTGTCCAGCAGCCCGCCGACATAGCCCGAGACCAGCCCGATGAGGGTCCCGATGGCCGAGGAGATGGCGGCCGCCACGAGGCCGACGCTCAGGGAGACGCGCGCGCCGAACAAGAGCCTGGCGAAGACGTCGCGCCCGCCCAGGTCCGTTCCCAGGACGTGGTCGAAGCTGGGCGGCTGCTCGACAATCGACAAGTCGATGCGGTTGGGGTCCGGGGCTATCCACGGGGCGAAGATCGCTCCCATGCCAAACAGCAGCAGCACGCCGAAGCCGATCAGCGCACCCCGATGGCGACGGAACCGCGGCCACCAGCTAACGTTCTTGGAAGGTCCAGGGGAGAGATCTCCCGTGGCGGCCGTCCCTTGAGTGGTTACCCCATTCGACACCATCGCCTCCTATTACGAAACGCGGATGCGCGGGTCGACAACGGCGTAGAGGATGTCGGCCAGCAGGTTCGCCAGGATGACCAGGATGGTAGCGAAAAAGGTGACCCCCATGAGCACCTGATAGTCCAGGTTCCTGACTGCGTCGATGCCGAACTGGCCCATTCCGGGCCAGGAGAACACTGTCTCGATGACGAAGACGCCGCCGAACAGACCGGGCAGGCGCAGGGTGGTGATGGTGAGCAGCGGCAGCAGCGCGTTGCGGAAGGCGTGTCTCCCGATTACCACGAGCTCGGAGAGCCCCTTGGCCCGGGCCGTCCTCACGTAGTCCGCGCTGAGCACCTCCAGCATCGCAGTGCGTGTGTAGCGCGAGGTGCCTGCTGTCCCATCGAGTGAGAGGACCAGGGCGGGCAGGGCCAGGTGGTGAAGGTTATCCAGTAGGGAGAACTCTCCGAGCTCCGAGGACATGCCGAAGGCAGGGAAGATCGGGATGACGAGAGCGAACACCCATAGCATAATCAGCCCGAAGAAAAAGGTCGGGATCGAAATGCCGAATAGCGCACCGGCGGTTAGGCCGTAGTCCAGGATGCTGTACTGCCGGAGCGCCGACACGACCCCCATGACCACTCCTACGACGGTGCCAAGTACCAGCGCGGTCACGGTCAGCTCCAGCGTTGCTGGCAGACGCTCAAGTACGAGCTCCAGCACCGGCCTGGTATAGACCAAAGAGAGGCCGAGGTTGCCCCGAGCGAGCTCGCGGATCCAGATGAGGTACCGAACAGGCATGGGTTTGTCCAGCCCATACAACTTGCGAAGTCGCTCGCGTTGTCCCTCTGTGTATGTCTGCGCGGTGTCTAGGTCGGAGAAGTAGAGCCTGTCGAGCGGGTCGCCGGGCGCCAGGTTGAACAAGCCGAAGTTGATTATCGTGACACCTAGGACCAGAGGCACCATGATAGCGACGCGCCGCAGTATGTACGCCCACATTGACGGCCTCTGCTCTGTACGGCTCCCTAACTAATACCAAGTCACCGTGATGCCGCCGTATATGTGCGGCCAGGGAGCCAGGGAGTGGGTTCCCGCCCCCGACTGCTCGGGGGCAGGCTCTTCGCGGGAATGACGGCTTTACGGCGCGCTCAAAATAAATTGGTATAACATGCCCTGCCACCGGTCTCGGGACTACCCCATGGCCGGTGGCAGGGCGCGAATCGAATCTAAGCTGAATCTAAGCTCTCTCTGTGTCCTCGGCGCTCTGTGTGACGTTTCCGAATGCCCGATCTGCTATTCAATGATGTCCCACTGCTCCACGTGGAACTTCCACCAATCGGCGCCATTGGTCTTGATTGGTGCATAGAATATGTCCGCCGTGCTGGCCGGGCGGGGTTGTGAGGCGAAGAAGGGCACGTACCATCTCTTGTTATGGAGAAAGATCGCTCCGGGTGATGGGGTTATCCAGGCACTCGGAAGCTTTTCCTGGAGCTCCAGGGCGATGTCCTGATAGAGCATGGTCCTCTCGCTCTCGGTCAGCACCCCCCGGGCGGCCTCTATCTTGGCGTCCATCTCGGGACTGGCGTAACCCGCGCCGTTCCAACCCGACGAGTGTATCATCAAGTTCAGCCAGGTGTCGGGGTTGGGCCACATGGGGGTACCTGTAAGCGAGACCTCGCCACCGCCTGGCGAATCTGTGTTCCATGTACGGAACCTTGCCCACGGATCGTCCAGGATCTCTAGCTCCATCTTGAAGCCTACGTCTGCCAGATACTGCACGATGGCAGCCATGAACTCCGGTCTGCTCTCCATCTGGCCCGTGTAGGCTATCGTCGGCACTACGCGGTCGAAGTCCCAACCGGCATCCTCCAGTAGCTGCCTAGCCTTATCCGGGTCGTACGGGTATCTGAGCGGTAACAGGTCCTCGCGGTTCTTCACTTCCCCCACGTGGATCGGACTGTTGACCAGCACGCCTTGCCCAGAAAAGAATGCTTCGTTCATCGCGTTCCTGTCCAAGGCGTGCACCATCGCCTGCATTACCCGGGGGTCCTTGAAGTGGTCCAGGCGGGTATTTACCAGAAAGATCCCTCGCGCGGCGAGGCTCTCCGCTCCCGCTGCGTGGAACCGGGGGTCATTCAGGGCAGAATCAAAACGCCTCATCGCATCCTTCCCAAAATTCGTCCGCACAGCATAGTCGATGTCCCCTCGCAACAAGGCTATCCAGGCGGCGTCCCCCGAGGTGATGACTCGGAACGTTATCTCGTCTATCTTGGGCCTTCCGAAGTAGTAGTCATCAAAGGCCTCGAGCGTAAAGCCCTGTCCGGCGATGACCTCATCGACGAGCTTGAAGGCTCCCGATCCTATCGGCTTCAGGAAGAACTCGTCAGTGCCCACCGAGCTTCGGGGTTCGATCTTACCGAGTATGTGCTCCGGCAGGATGGGGAAGGTACTTCGAAGATCCACCAATTGGTTCAGGAATGTGCCGGTGGGCTTTTCGAAGTCGAATCTGATGGTGTGGTCGTCTATGATCACCACACCGGGAATCGAGTCGGTTTCCCCGGCTCTGTAGGCTTCTCCTCCCTTGATGGAAGTGAGCTGGCCCCTGCCAATGGCCGGGTCGAGGTTAAGCTCGATGCTGAAAGCCACGTCCTTGGCCGTGACCGGCGTCCCATCGTGAAACAGGGCTCCCTTACGCAGGAAGAAGGTAATCGAGGAGCCATCGGGGGCGTACTCCCAGTGCTCCGCCAAGTCCGGCGCGAAATTCACGTTGATCGGGTCCACTGATACCAGGTTAGAGTAGATCAAACCGAAGGCGCGCAACATCGTCCCGCTCTCCGAAGGATACGGGGTGAAGGTCCGAATATCCTGTCCCGAGGAGATTCTCAGGACCTTCTTGGGACGCTGCTCGACGGCCTCCTTGGCTGCCATCGCCGCGCCCTCGGCAGCCATGGCAGCGCCGCCGGCGGCCTTCGCCGCCTCCTCGGCAGCCTTCTGGGCCTGCATCGCCGCCGCCTCGGTGGCCATCAGGGACGCATCGACGATCCTCTGGACCTCGGCCGCAGTCAACTGGCCTGCCGCTGCGCCCTTGACCGCATCCTCGATGGACTTGGTGAGCTCGTCCTTCGTAGGTACGCCGGCCGTGGAAGCCCCGACCGCTGCCTCCACCAGCTTGGCGATCTCGTCCGCGCTAACGCCTTCCGGCACTGAGTCCGTGACCGCCTGCTGGACCAGTCCCCTGATGGCGGAAATGTCGATCTCGGGCATCTGGGGAGCCGGCAGGGCCTGGATCGAAGCGTTTACGATCCTCTGCACCTCGGCCGCCGTGAGCTGTCCGGCAGCAGCAGACTGGACGGAGGCGGTCACCGCCGCCTCCACCTCAGCCCGCGTGATACCGGGTTGTGACGAGGCAACAACGGCCGCCTCGACCATCCTCTGTATCTCCTGTGCGCTCGTCCCTTCGGGCACCGCGTCGGCAACGGCCCGGGACACGGAGTCGCTGACAATCTTCGCGATCTCCTCGGCGGACGGTCCCGTGGGCGCGGAGTCGCTGACAATCTTCGCGATCTCCTCGGCGGACGGTCCCGCAGGCGCCGCCGGCTCATCACTGGCGCAGGCCAGCAGTGCCATCAGGGCTACTGAAGCTGCGAACAGTGAGACGATTTTCGTCACACTAGTATTGAACAACATTCGTATTCCTCCTTGTTTATCGAAGCAGTTTCCCGTACATACCCCACCAATGAGGCCGAATGTATCGTATGTTGTCAGCCGGTGTCAACACCGCCGAGTCACTTCTGGATGTTCTGAAAATGTCAGTCCTCATAATAATGTCAGTCCTTATAATACCAAGTCACCGTGATGCCGCCGTATATGTGCGGCCAGGGAGTGGGTTCCCGCCCCGTATCGAGTACGGGGCAGGCTCTTCGCGGGAATGACGGCTTTACGGCGCGCTCAAAATAAATTGGTATTAGAATAAGGATTGACATTGACGGACAGAGAGCAGAGGCGGATACAGATGTTGAACGGAGTGATGGATGGCAAGGTGGCGGTGGCGTCTGGGCTGATGGGAGTGAGCGAGCACCACACGTGGTGACCAATGGCAGCATACAGAGAGGAAGCCCCCGCTGCTGTGGCTCACGGGAACAGAGGCAGGAAGCCCACAACCACCACGGGGCCGCAGACATGAGAGAAGGTGAGGAAGCTGGCTGAGGGCCCTTACGCAGGATTCAACCACACCCATCTGACAGAGATGCTGGCAGATCGAGAGGGCACCCATCTGTCACGATCGGCCGTCTATCTCGACGGGCGCGTTCCAGGTCTCGCCACCGTCCTCGCTGCGGGCGCACACCACCGACGAGTTGTCCGCCGCCTCATAGGTGGCCTGCGTCCAGACTCCCAGCAGGGTCCCCTCGTTCGTTGGGGTTACCAGGAAGTGGACGTTGTCCGTATCGATCCCTATGAACTCCTGCGGCAGGTAGACGACGTGGTCCGGGCTCGTGCGCTTCCACTCGTCGGTGTAGCAACGCGGCTCGCCTTCGTCATACTCGACAGGCCTGCCGATTGTTCCGTACTTCAGGTTGTATTGGCCCATTCGGCGTCTCCTATGCGAAGGTCTACGGCCCTGCGGTACCGCTGCCCGCATTATATACACGACCTCGTGCTGGCGCCTGCCTCGACAAAGTCCGTCCCGTGCCCTTCGCTCGGCGTGGCGTAGGGGACCGCGCTCGCGTCCCGAGCGGCGCCACGTTCAACTCATGACTAGGCCGTACACCGAGCAACGATGGGAACCCAGCATAGCTGGATGCGACAGTCCTGGAGTCTGCGCTCGCCACCCTGATTGGCATCGTTCTCGGCTATGGGCTGATGCTATGGATGACCCTGGAGCTAATACCCGAGAGCTACCTCGACATGGGGGGGAGTCCTCTCAATTTGCCCCCTGCAGATGGCCGCCTTCCTGCCAGTGGGGGTCGCCATGGTCGCCATGGCCCCGACGTTCACGGTGCGCAAGCTCCAGAGGATGTGCATACCGGGCACCCTGCGCATCCAGGAATAGATCGGGCCGGAATCAGGACGACACTCCGCCTGTGCGCCTTTATACCAGTTCGTTGTGACTGCGCCGCGGATGCCACGCCGTAGGGGCGGGTTTGAAACGCCCTGTCCCTATCCGGGAACCGCCGACTGGGTGGCGCAGTTTATGGCCGCATCATGCCAACTTGGCCCTCACCACTTGGCTGACTCTTCTGCGTACACGTGGTCGGGCAACGTATAGCGGATTCCTTCCTCGTCGAACAACGAAGTACTCAGCAGGGAGGTGAATCTCGCGAAGTTGCTGTCTTCGCGACGACCCGGAAGCAGCTTGCCCAGGATGGGGCCGTAACGCTGTTGTATCCTGAACCACTCGACAACTCCAAAGGAGGAGAGCTGCGGATACATCAGTGAGTCGGCAGTCTCTTTCCCGATAAGTCTGCGGGAAATACGGTACACGTACCGAGCCAGGTGGCGGCGGGCGGCGGGCTCAGCCATCCCGGCAATCAAAGGGGCCGAGTTGACAAGGGAGTGTGCCATCACGACCGATTCGATTGGGGAATGGGGCTCGCACACAATGCCGACGTCATACAGCTTCAGGGCTTCTTCGGCATCGCGGAACAGGATGGTCTCAGGAATGCCCATCAAGTAACCGGTGTAGCGCCAAACGGCCATGAAGCTCGCGTACTCTTCATCGTTGTAGCTAGCGCCCAGGGTTTTCATGTGCTTCAGCAGCCTCGCTGAAAAAGCGGAAACGGCGAAACCCAAATGCGCCGCGCTAATCGGCTCACCCCAGGCTTCGGTATCCCAGTCTTCCGAATTGTTCAGGAGGCGCCTCAGCTGTGCGTGAACCAACCTGATGCGTAACGAGAGCTTCCAGCCGTCTCCGTCCCTGTACAGGCCGCCGGGAAGGAATATCTCCATCATGTGACGGTTGTTCTGCCCCAAACGCCTGACCCCCTGATCACGCACCCGCCCGGTGATGAAGAAGGACTTCGCGATATTCGTCGTAAAGCCCTCTATCAGAACGCCCGCGACGAATGCCGCCAAGATCACCTGCGAGTTCCTGTGAAACATGCGGACACCCGGGGCGAATGCCGAGTAGTCGAGCCACTCCGGAAGCGCCTCCGCTTCTCCGAAGAACTCTCGAAGCGAGGCTGGCGCATCCCGCAGAGCATTCCCGCTTCCGTCGTTCATTGCTGCTTCGATGAGCCGCATCTGCTCTCCTGCACCAAGCTCTGAGAGGTCCTCCATCATCGCTTCGCCCACCGGATCTCCAATCAGTGTGTGGGCGACGTAGTTGTCTGCGATATCGGGGGGCAGCCGCCCGGGCCTTTTCGTAACCCTGCCTGTAGTCGGTCGGTATGTTCATTGGTGCTCGCACTTCCGTATCAGCTCTGACATCGACGACATTCATTTCATTCTTCTTGCGGCTCTACTCGCAGATCTGGAAGCCAGCCCAACCAGGATGGCAGGTACCAGTTCCCTCTGCCCAGCACCTCCATGCTGGCCGGGACCAGTACCGATCGTACCAGTGTGGCATCCAGGAATACCGCTACGGAGAGGCCGAAACCGACCTGCTGATTGATGATGGTCTCGCCTGCGGCGAACGCGCCGAACACGACAACCATGATGAGGGCTGCGCCGGTAATCATACCACCAGTGGACCGGAGGCCGTAGGCCACCGCCTCGGTGTTGTTCTCGGTCTCATCGTACCGTTCCCTGATTCGGCTGAGCAGGAACACATGATAGTCCATTGAGAGTCCGAAGAGTATGGTGAACAGGAACAGGGGTAGCCATGCGTCGATGACCTCGGCGTGCTGGAATCCCAGCAGGTCCGTGCCCACTCCCTTCTGGAACACCAGCACCAGTAGTCCATACGTGGTGCCGACCGAGAGCAGATTCATGATGATGGCCTTGATCGGAATGACTATCGAGCGAAAGACCAGCATCAGGATGATGAAGCTGAGGCCGAGCACGAATGCGAACACGACAGGCGTGTAGACATCCACAATGCCATAGAAGTCGGTTGCTTCCGCGGATACACCCCCGACGTAGACTTCCGCGGGAACGCCGTCGAAGGCGGCGGGGATGAGCTTCTCGCGAAGAGTCGCGATATCCTGCGTCGCCGCCCGGCTGTTGGACTTGCCCGGGAACGGAAGCGTCAGAACGGCGAGGTCGCCAGCGTCGTTGACTGCCCGATCGGCCGGAACGGGGAAGTTGGGGGAGTCGACAATCGCCTTCTCGAGTCTGGCTATCGCCTCCTGCACCTGCGGATCGTTTATGTCTCCGTCGATGACTATCTCGGCGGGGCTGAGGACTCCTGCGGGGCTGACCTCCCCGACGGAGAATTCCTCGCCGAAGACTATGAACGCCTTCTTGGTCCTCGCGCTATCGGGGAACGTGTTGACGTCGTTGAGCCCGGTCTGGATGCCGTTGATGCCCAAGATGCCAACGTCGAAGTAGAAGAGGGTAACCAGGACCATCGGAACGGCAATGGCAAGGATGCTGACGGCCGGGTACTTCGTTACCACGCGGGTGATCGATTCCCAGAACCCATGCTCGGTCTCCTTGGGGCTCTTGAGCGAGAACCTAGCAAGGAACGGGATGGACAACAGGTCGATCCTGGGACCGAGCAGCGCGAGCACGGCAGGCAGCAGCGTGAGCGTCGCCGCGAGCGAGGCGATCACCACCAGAATTGCGCCAAGGGCCAGGGACTGGTAGAAGGACGCTGGAACTATGAGGAGACCTATGAGGGCCAGCACGACGGTCGCTCCGCTGAAGAACACCGTGCGGCCGGCGGTGCCGCCCGTCTTCGCCACAGCGTCCTTCGGCTGAAGGCCGCGACCCATCTCCTCCTTGAAGCGGGACACGATCAGCAGCGAATAGTCGATGCCCACCGCCAGGCCGATCATGACGACCATCATGGTGACGAAGAAGACCAGCTGGTTGTACTGGCCGATGACCGCGACCGCCGCCATCGCTATGACGATGGAGATGACCGCCAGGCCGAGGGGAAGCATGGTGGCCACTACGGCGCCGAAGAGCAGCAGCAGAACGATCAGCGCCACCGGGACGCCGACCCTTTCGCCCTTCTCAAGATCGTGCGTCACCAGCTCGTTGTTCTCGAATGCCACGCTGGCGTCCCCGCCTATGAGGACCAGGAAGTCGTCCGCCTCGTTTGCCTCCTCCACCTTGTGGATTACGTCCTCGACTTTGGCCGTGGCCTCCTGGGACGTGCCGGACAGGGTGTAGTGCATCAGAACGGTCCGGCGGTCGGCGGAGACCAGGAGAGGGAGCAGCCGCTTCAGGTCGTCCGGTGCGATGAGCGGCCCGGCGTCGATGGCCTGGTAGTAGTGGAATAGCGGCTGGCCGTCTATACCCCCCGCTATCGTACCAGGGCCAAGCGAAGCGATGTCCTCGTGGACCGCCTCCACCTTGGCGCGGTAAGCATCGTCGTCCACGGTGAGGGACGGCGACTGCACGATGACGATCTCGGCCAGCTTCTCCGGCCCCCGCAACCTGTCTTCCAACAGAGTGGCCGCGCGCTCCGACTCGTACCTGCCAGACAGCCGGAAGTCGGTGGTCGTGGCGGTTGGGAGCAGGCTCTGGATGAGCACGAGCGCGACTACCACCAGCACCACCCACGCGCCGATGGTCACCCACGGCCTTTGCGCACAGACTCGGGCCAACACCTCAGTCAAGAGGCAAATTCCTGCACATAGCCTCAGCTGGGTTACCTTCACCTAATACCAAGTCACCGTGATGCCGCCGTATATGTGCGGCCAGGGAGTGGGTTCCCGCCTTCGCGGGAATGACGGCTTTACGGCGCACTCAAAATGAATTGGTATAACAACGAGAATACACAGCTACGCGGTGGTACCACTAGGAACGGTACTTGCAATCCCGGCCTCTGTCAATCCAATGTGTATCCCCAAATCCACCACCTCCGTCATTCCCGCGACGAGCCTGCCCCCGAGCAGTCGGGGGCGGGAATCCATCCCCGCAAGGTGCACAGCCATAGCCTCAGAGGCAGTCCGTCACGCCGCCCGTGCAAATCAGGTGGTGGATCTGGGCAAAGGTCTCCTGAGGGGGGAGAGGTTAGGTAGTGTTGACATTTGAGATACCGGGCATTTCATAACCGAGTAAGCCGTCCAAATTGTCATTCTGAGGAGCAAAGCGACGAAGAATCTAAAGCCTATGCCTGTAATGCCGCTACTGCTTTAGATTCCTCACTGCGTTCGGAATGACATGAAACCGGAATGTCAACACAACCTAGCCCCCTCCTCTCAAATCTGAACAGTTACGGGTTGCCAGGGCCTTTCCAAAGTCTTAGATGAGTATGAGAATATAGGCAAGGAGGTGAGAGATGGATGAGTCACCGTCTTTGTCTGATGGGTTTGGAGTTCTCAGGAAGCAGCTAGGGAAGATAACGGACGAGCGCTTGAGCAGAGGGAAGGTCTTCCCGCTGGACGGTGTCCTGAGCCTGGTGGTGCTGGGGCTGATGTGCGGTCAGCGCTCCTTGAGCGCCATAAACAGGTTCGGTGAGTGCCACGAGCAGGTGCTGAGCCAGTTGGGGCTGAGGCGCAGTACGCGGTGACCAGCCTGTCTGACATAGACCCCAAACGGGCGCTCTCCCTGGTGCAGGGGCATTGGGGGATCGAGAACAGATTGTTCCATGTCAAGGATGATAGCTCCGGTGAAGACCGTCATGTGATGCAGCACCATGAGAGTGGTGCAGTCCTCAGCCTGCTCAGAAACGTTGCCCTCACCCTGCTGAGGGGTGCCTGCTCATTGTGGTCATCGAAGGAACCGCTCACAGGCAGAGCACAGAGGCTCGGCGTTCAACCAACTGCTGCCCTACTTTCACCTTGACTTTGGAAAGGCCCTGACCTGTGACCAGGGCCTTTCCAAAGTTGGCTCCCTGCGGAAGGGACATACCCTACCGCCCACCTGGATTCCCGCCTGCGCGGGAATGACGGTATGTGGTTTATGGGACAATGGAAAGGCCCTGAGCTGTGACAGCCACACTGGTCTCCCCCATCCTCGTGCGATACACTGGTTGGGTTGACCGTATCGGGAAATATGGCGTCAGGGACACTCCACTCGGCAGGCATCGCACGTCACACCATATGGGCCGCCCGGCTCGTGGTGCTGGCCGCGTTTCTCGACCTGTTCGTTCAGTTCCCTACCATAGCTCCACACGCCGAGCACCTCGGAGCATCGGCCGCGCTCGTCGGTGTTATCGTGGCGGCCTACTCCCTCACCAACCTGTTCGGCAACCTGGGCGCCGGGTTCGTCCTCGACAGGTGGGGGCGCCGCACCCCAATGATTGTCGGCATGGCGGTCACCGCCCTTGCCGTCTTCAGCTACTCGCTCGTCCAAACGCCGGAGCAGCTGATCGCCGCAAGGGCAGTACACGGCATAGGCGCGGCCGTGCTCGCGCCGGGCGCGTTCTCGATCATCGGTGACAGGGTCGCATCCGATAGGTGGGGGCGCGCGATGGGCCTCACCGGTGCGCTGATCGCCGTCGCGGCCCTGATCGGTCCTCCGGCTGCGGGCATCCTGCGGGATACGTGGAACGCCGATGCTGTATTCCTCGTCGACTCCGCATTCCTCCTCACGACGCTGGTCGCGTTCCTGCTCATCACCCGCGACACTCCCATGACCGCCCAGGCGGGGAAATCTGACCTGCGGGCCGCCCCGCGGGAACATGCGTGGAGAAAGCCAGCCCTGTGGTCGGCCTACGGCGCCGCCTTCGCCATCACCGTCGGCATAGGAGCGCTCGTCGCACACCTGCCCCTGGTGCTGCAAGACCAGGGAGAGACCGCCGCGCGGACAGGCTACACCTTCGCCATCTACGCGCTCGTGGCGATGCTCGTGATGGCAAGTCCTATCAGCCGCGTCAGCGATAGGTTCGGGCGCTTCGGCCCGCTTATCCTCGGCCTCCTGGGAGTTGCCGCCGGACTGGCCCTGCTCGGAATCTTCACCGACTACGTCGGGATTGCCGCCGGCATGGCCGTATTCGGCCTCGGCTATGGCCTCGTCTTTCCAGCCGCCACCGCCCTGGTCATCGGGGCCACCGGCGCTGACCGGCGCGGAATGGCCTTCGGTATCTTCTACGCCGTGTACTCGCTAGGGGTTGTCGTCGGCGCGTCCGGCAGCGGACGATTGGCCGAGATCCGGGACGATTTCGTCGGCCTTCCCTTCCTGGCGGCGGCAGCCGTCGTCCTCGCTGCCGTCCCTCTGGTCGGAGTGATGAGACGCACCGCAGCCAACAGCCGGCCGCGCCCCAACGCCTGACCCGCAGGGCCCTCTCATTCTCCGAAGTCGACGGGGCAGCCTTGACACCTGCCAGGATGCAATCCTAGACTACGCCAACCCACTCCGAGGAGGTTGCTCGATGCCACGCCGGACGCTGGGCAAGCCCACAGGCTCTTCATACTCGGCCGGTGTCTCCGTTCCCGCCGGTCGGCTCGTCTTCATATCGGGCATCGTCGCCATGAACGAAAACGGCGACGTGATTGCCCCGGGCGACATGGAGGGCCAGACCCGCCGCGTCTTCGACCGCATCGGTGAGCTGCTTGGAGAGGCGGGCGCTGACTTCCAGGACGTCGTCAAGATAACCACCTACGTGACCGACATGACCCAGTACTCGGACTTCTCCAAGGTCCGCGGCGAGGTCTTCCAGGACGGCTACCCGGCCAGCGCGACCGTCGGGGTCAGCGCGCTGGTCAAGGAAGGCCTCCTGGTCGAAGTGGAAGCCATAGCGGTTGTGTAGGCCCCCCGGACGCGCGGGCAGTGCGTAGAGAAGGAGACTGGGGAGAGTGACGTCCTCCACGCTGCCTCCGTCCCCCGAAGCTGCGAAAGCCCCGCGCTACCTTCCGGGCGGTACCTACTCGACCATCGCCCGCGACGAGGACTCGGCCCCCGAGTTCCTCTTCTCCCACGGCAGCGGCGCGTACCTGTACACGACTGACGGGCGCCGGTTCCTCGACGTTATGCTAGGCCATGGCTCGCTGCTGCTGGGCCACTGCGATCCGGCCGTGGTCGAGGCGGTGAAGCGTCAGGCCGAGCTCGGCAACACCTTCACCCACGTCACCCGTCCCGCCATCGAGCTGGCCGAGATGATCGTCGAGGACGTGCCGTGCGCCGACAGCGTCCGGTTCGTCAACTCGGGGACCGAGGCGGTGATGCTGGCCCTCCGCATCGTCCGGGCCCACACCGGCAAGGACAGGGTCCTCAAGTTCGAGGGTGCCTACCACGGATTCGCCGACGGCCTCCTGTTCAACACGAACTACGGCCACCCCGACAGGTGGCCCGACCACCCCCACGCCGACCCAGACACGCCGGGCATCCCGTCCGGCCACGAGGACAGCGTTCTCATAGCGCCGTGGAACGACCTCGAACGCACCCGCGAGATCGTCTCTGGCAGTCTCGACGACCTGGCCGGGATCATCGTCGAGCCGGTCATGCGAGGCCTGGCTTCGCGCCCCGGCTTCCTGGAGGGCGTCCGGGAGATGTCGACCGACAGCGGGGTCCCGCTCATCTTCGACGAGGTCGGCACCGGCTTCCGGCTCGCCCTGGGCGGCGCGCAGGAGTACTACGGCGTGACACCCGACCTCGCGACCTTCGGCAAGGGCCTGGGGTCCGGCTACCCAATCGGCGCGGTCGCAGGAAGCGACGAGCTCATGGCCTACCTCGACCCGGCGTCGCCCGACGACGAGCGTGTCTTCTCCCTCGGCAGCTTCCACGGCAACGCGGTTTCGGCGGCAGCCGGCGTTGCGACTATCGAGCGCCTGCGGGAGCCCGGCGTCTACGAGCATCTGGGCTCCTACGGCGACAGGCTCAGGGATGAGCTGGAGGAGCTGTTCCGGCGGTTCGACCTCGCCGTGCAGATGACCGGGGAGGCCAACATCGTCGAGTGGCTCTTCACCACCGAGCCCGTCACCGACTACCGCAGCTCCCTGGCAACCAACCGCGCACTGAAGGACCGCATAGGCGCAGAGATGCGCCGCCACGACGTGTTCGGCGGGGGCGGACGGCTCAACTCCTCCACCGTGCACGGCGAGACCGAGTTGGCCCTCACGCTTGAAGCGATGGAGGCCAGCCTCACAGCCCTCCGTGACTCCGGCAGGCTGCACGATTAGGCCCGCGCAGCCCACCACGCAACGCCGACATTCTCGCGTTCATACTGATGCCTAACCACGTTCATGGCGTGATCATTATCGTGGAAGAACCCACCGACGTAGGGGCGGGTTTGCAACCCGCCCTCCCCGCGGCCGTGGCATCGAGACGGCACGGCGTTCCTGAAATCGTACGCGCATTCAAGACACTCTCGGCCCGCAAAATCAATGACATGCGTCCGTCAATCGGAACACCTGTATGGCTACGCGGATTCTACGACCACGTCATACGCGGCGAGGGTGAGCTGGACAGGGTCCGAACATATACCTTGGACAATCCCGGGAGATGGTCAGAGGATGCAGACAACCGTGCCAGTTGGCACGGCCGGGGTCGAAAACTCGCCCCTCCGATTTGGATTCGCGGCGTAGTATAATACGCGGCGAAGCACCACTCCTCAGTGCGGCTGCCGGGCCATGCACGGCTCCGGCGCCGGAGTGAGCGCGCAACCGGGAGGGCACAAGCATGATGCTCAGATTCGTCGAGGAGATCATTCTGCTCCTGCTCGAGGACGAGGGCGGGAGATTCGTACGGGTTCCCACTTGGTCGACAAACTATGCCCTCGCCGGAGGGGTGCTGATGGACCTGGCCCTGGAGGACCGCATCGACACCGACCTGGAGAGACTGGTCCTGATCGACTCCACGCCCGTAGGCGACAACCTGCTGGACCCGACGCTGGCGGAGATCGCGGCGGGCGAGCAGCACGACACCCGATACTGGGTGGAGCGAACGGCGGAGCGCGCCGACGCGATCCAGGAGGAGGCGCTCTCACGGCTGGTCGACCACGGAATCCTGGAACGCCAGGACGAGAGCTTCCTGTGGGTGTTCCGGTCCAGGCGCTACCCGGCCATCGACGGTACGGCCGAGCGCGAGGTGAAGCTGAGGATCATGGGAGTGCTGTTCAGCGACGATATCCCGGACCCGCGGGACGTGATGATCATCTGCCTGGCCGACGCGTGCGGCATATTCAATGAGCTACTGTCCCGGCGAGAGCTGGAGAGGGCGTCGGAGCGCATCGAGCAGGTGCGCAATCTGGAGCTCATCGGCCGAGTTATGTCCCAGGCAATCCTGGACATCGAGATGTCGGTCGCAGCCTCGTTGCAGGGACACATCTACTAGTCCCCCACCGCCGCCGGGCAACTGTTCTTATACCAATTAGGTGTGATGCCGCCGTATATGTGCGGCCAGGGAGTGGGTTCCCGCCCCCGACTGCTCGGGGGCAGGCTCTTCGCGGGAATGACGGCTTTACGGCGCGCTCAAAACGAAATGGTATTATACCGAATTGCCGTGACAGGGCCATATATGCGTAATTGGGTTTGCAGCCACGACGGACAGGGAGAGCGGGTTTCAAACCCGCCCCTACGGTTTGAATTGGCGGCGTAGTCAAAACGAACTGGTATTACTTCTTTCCCCCCGAGGGGGAAGATTGAGATGGGGGCTCCCGTATTGGTGTAGGACAGGCTGGCCATGAACCACGAAGACTGAACTACTGGTAACTGTTCAGTCTCCATGAGCTGAGAGGTCCTCCGCGAATGTCATTCCGAACGAAGCGCCAGCGGAGTGAGGAATCTACGCCTGTCATCGGGGGATGGCCCTGTGTGCAAAGGACTGTAGATTCTTCGCCGCTGTGCTCCTCAGAATGACAACAAGGAGGGGCGGCTCATATGTCTCATCGACTCTTGTATGTTAGTGGTGGTTCCCAATAGTGACTTCACAGAGGTGGAGTGGGGTGCGGCAGACCGACCAACTCTTGGTCATCAAAGACCGTTGTTCAGCGAGGGTCGCCGCACCACCCCCAAACAGAGCCCGAACAGTTGCCTGGGCCAAACGAGCCCGCATCGCGCAAGGAAGGGCCAGTACTTCACACAGGAGGTATGGATGGAACAGGAAGCAGTCTACGTAGGCATTGATGTGGCCAAGGCCCATCTGGACGTCGCGGTCCGCCCCATAGGGCAGAGGTGGACCATCGCCAATGACGAGCCTGGGATCCGGGAACTGGTCTCTCGGCTCAGGGCCCTCGAACCTGCCATGGTGGTGCTGGAGGCTTCGGGCGGCCTGGAGCTGCCTTCGGTGGCAGCCCTGGCGGCCGCATCGCTGCCAGTGGTCATCGTCAACCCCCGGCAGGTTCGAGACTTCGCCAGAGCCACCGGGACGCTGGCGAAGACTGACGCCCTGGACGCGGCCGTACTGGCCCACTTCGCCGACGCCGTTCGCCCAGCCGTGCGCCCTCTGAGGGACGCCGAGACCCAGATCCTCAACTCGCTGGTTGCCCGCAGGCACCAAGTGATAGCCATCTTGGTGGCGGAGAAGAACCGGCTTGGGAGCGCCATCAGCGCCGTCCGGCCCCGCATCGAGGCCCACATCGCTTGGCTTGACCAGGAGCTGACCGACATTGACGAAGGGCTGCGGCAGACTCTCCGCAGCAGTCCGGTGTGGCGAGAGAAAGACGACCTCCTGCGCACCGTCCCCGGCGTGGGAGAGCAGCTCTCCCTCACCCTCCTGGCCCATTTGCCGGAGCTGGGCACGCTGAACCGTCGGCAGATCGCCGCCTTGGTGGGCGTGGCTCCCTTCAACAGGGACAGCGGCACCATGCGTGGCAAACGGCGCGTCTGGGGCGGGCGCTCCCGGGTCCGAGCCGTCCTGTACATGGGAACGCTGGCCGCCAGCCGCTTCAATCCCGTCATCCGGGACTTCTACCAGCGGCTGCTGGCCGCTGGTAAGCCGAAGAAGGTGGCCCTCGTCGCTTGTATGCGCAAACTGCTCGTCATACTCAACTCCATGCTCAAGCAGCGCTCTCCCTGGCGCGCTCAGCGCGCCACCACCCCGGCACTCGTCGGTCACTCCTCTTGACTTTCAACACAGTTGCTGGACAGTTACAACTACTCCCAGATCCACCACCTAATTTGGACGGGCGGCGTGACGGACTGCTTCTGCAGGCTATGGCTGTGCACCTTGCCGGGGATGGGTTCCCGCCCCCGACTTCTCGGGGGCAGGCTCGTCGCGGGAATGACGGAGGTGGTGGATTTGGGTACTCCCAAATCCACCACCTAAATTGGCGATGCGGTTGAGTTTTGTAGCTAAATTGGTCATTTTGGACAATTCGTTCTTTCACCCAGCAGGTGAAGAGAAGGCCCCGTCTTCAGGGCTGAATCAGATACTGGATCAGATCGTCGGTTCGGTTTAGGTGGGGGATTTGGGTACTGCCACCCCGTTGCAATCACGTTTGCGTCGTCATAAGATAGCGCACCAATCCCTCACAGGCAGGGGCTTACCGTGGCGCACGAGCGAGTACAGGGATACTACACCTACTTCTACGGCGATACTCACGAGTCGCCTGAGGAACAGACCGTCATCCCGGGCGCCGAGGCCGTAGAAAACCCACTGCATATCAATCCGGAAACGCGGGTCAGGTACTTCCGAGAGAGCATCTACCCGTACACACACCGGATGGACCAGGAGGAGTATTATGGGGAGAAATTCCCTCTCCAGATCGAGCTGGTGAAGCTCCAGAAGTGGGTCAGGGAGGCTGGCGAACGGGTGATCATCCTGTTCGAAGGGCGGGACGCGGCGGGCAAGGGTGGCACCATCCGGCGCTTCATGGAGCACTGGAACCCCCGCGGCGCCCGCGTGGTCGCGCTGGACAAGCCCTCCGACGTGGAGATGGGCCAGTGGTACTTCCAGCGGTACGTCCGGCACTTTCCCACGGCTGGCGAGATCGTGCTCTTCGACCGCTCCTGGTACAACCGATCAGGGGTGGAGAAGGTGCTTGGCTTTGCCACGGAGAGGGAGTACCGGCAGTTCATGCGGCAGGTGCCCGTGCTCGAAAAGATGATCGTGGAGAGCGGCCTGCAGCTGATAAAGCTCTACTTCTCGGTCAGCAGGCACGAGCAGCTCAAGCGGTTCGTGCAGCGCGAGAGGGACCCCCTCAAACAGTGGAAGCTGAGCGAGATAGACCTCACCTCGAAGGACAGGTGGGACGACTACACCAGGGCGAAGGAGGCCATGTTCCGCCAGACCCATACGCCCGACGCGCCGTGGACGATCGTCAAGTCCGACGACAAGATGCGGGCCCGGATCAACGCCATGCGCCACGTCATCTACTCCCTGGAGTACGAGGGCAAGGACCTCTCCGTTGCCCACAAGACCGACCCATCCATCGTCGCCTCGGCCGGGGAGATATACCTGCGCCCCGGGCGGTCGCCCATGCTGCCTCGTGAGAGACATACCTTGGCCGGGCCCCGGCCGCCTGGAGACCTGGAGGAGAAATGACGCAGAGCGGCAAACTGCTGTGGTCCGGAGAGCACTGGATAGCCTACCTCAGACGGCCCGGCGAGGAGTCGAACAGCGCCTCGGTCGGCGTCTACCACACCCGGTACAGCCCTGCCGGGGAGGGCAACGTCGCCCTCATCGACATACCGGGCGCGGACGGCTTCCGGGCTGCCGTCACCGACAACCTCGGCGTGTACGACTTCACGATGGAGCGGGTGCGCGCGGCTGCGCCGGACGACCCGTTCAACAACCTCGACTTCCCCCTCTTCGAAGGCTCCCTCGTCAGGGGCGGCGATGTCAGGTCGGCCCCGTACTGGCTCGTGACCGCCGGAGGACGCACGGTCATCGCCTCGTGGACGGACCTCGTGACCCCCTTCATCATGACAGGCAAGGCCCCCAACGAACGAGGGACGGCAGTCGCCTTCTCCGTACTCATATTCGCGGACGGCGGGGCAATCACGCTCGACGGCGCCCAGGCGCCGGGCGCCCCCTACACCCGCGAGGGCTGGAGGCGGATCACCGGGCCCGACGGCCCCGCCAGCTCCCTCTGCTTCGCTCTCGCCGAGACCTACACCGCCGAAGGAGAAACCTAATACCAGCTCGGTGTGACTACACCGCGAATTATACCAAATCACCGTGATGCCGCCGTATATGTGCGGCCAGGGAGTGGGTTTCCGCCCCCCGACTGCTCGGGGGCAGGCTCTTCGCGGGAATGACGGCTTTACGGCGCGCTCAAAATAAATTGGTATTACTATGCCGTAGGGGCGGGTTTGAAACCCGCCCTCTCCATACCCAGGGAGGAACCCAGATGGACTTGACGGACAGGGTAGCTATCGTAACGGGCGCTGGACGCGGCATCGGGCGCGGCATCGCCATGGTGATGGCCCGCTGCGGCGCATCCGTAGCCGCGGCCGACATGAACCTCGACGACGCCTCGGCCGTCGCCGCCGAGATAGCTTGCATGGGCCGCGAGTCCGTAGCGCTGAAGGCCGACGTCACCGCGCAGCAGGACGTTGACGCGCTGGCCGCTTCCGTCATAGACCGGTTCGGGCGCATCGACGCGCTCGTCAACAACGCCGGCATCATAGCCGCGCCCGGCTGGGAGGACCGGGAGCAGCCCAGCGAAGAGGACTGGGACATGCTCTACGAGGTAAACGTCAAGGGCGTCGCCAGGGTCACCGAGGCCGTGCTTCCCCACATGCGCGAGCGGCGCTACGGCAAGATCGTGAACATCGCGTCCGTCGCCGGCAGGATCGGCTCGACCACCAGCGGGCCCTACTCCATATCGAAGGCGGGCGTCATCAGCTACACCCAGTCAACCGCCCTCGAGGAAGCGCAATACGACATCAACGTCAACGCCGTCTGCCCAGGCCTGCTGTGGACACCCCTATGGAGGCGGATAGCCGTCCGCCATGGCGTCCACCGCGATGAGGACAAGGGGATGACCGCGCGCGAGGTGTTCGACAAATACGTGCAGGAGCGCACACCCCTCGGCAGGGAGCAGACCCCCGAGGACATAGGCAACGCCGTCGCCTTCCTCGCCTCCGACGCCGCGAAGAACATCACCGGCCAGGCCCTCAACGTCAGCGGCGGCTCCCACTTAAACTAGGTAGTGTTGACATTTGAGATACCGGGCATTTCATAGCCGAGTAAGCCGTCCAAATTGTCATTCTGAGGAGCAAAGCGACGAAGAATCTAAAGCCTATGCCTGTAATGCCGCTACCGCTTTTTACCAAGTCACCGTGATGCCGCCGTATATGTGCGGCCAGGGAGTGGGTTCCCGCCTTCGCGGGAATGACGGCTTTACGGCGCGCTCAAAATGAATTGGTATTAGATTCCTCACTGCGTTCGGAATGACATGAAACCGGAATGTCAACACAACCTAGCCGCGGACTGTACCGCTTCGCCTGTACTGCGCCGCCAATTCAGATCGTAGGGGCGGGTTTGAAACCCGCCTTCCCCGCGCAGGGAGACCCTTGCATAACCGTCGTTCCCGCGAAATAGACGGAAGGTGCCCCCAATCCGTCATTCCCACGCAGAGCCTGCCCCCGAGAAGTCGGGGGCGGGAACCCATCCCCGGCGGGGTGCGCGTCAATGACCTAGGAGGCAGGCCGTTACCCCATCCGTCCAAATCAGGCGGAGGACTTGGGGTCCTGCCCAGCATGAACTGGAGCTCGGCGTGCCCCCGGCGGCCAATCCTGTATCCTACTCCCCATGCCCGCCTATCCGCACATAGAGCACTACTACGCCGCCAAGCAGGAGCTGATTGACTACGGCGGCTCCGACAGCGAGCTGAACATCAGGCCCGCGTTCCAGAACTGCCTCGCCGCATACTGCGGCGAGCACAGGGAGAAGCTGGCGCTAGTGCCCGAGCTGCGCGCACTCTCCGGCGTCGTGCCCGACGGCACGGTGAAGGACACGCTGCGCATGGCGCGGGGCTACTGGGAGGCGAAGGACCCCCACGACGACCTCGACTCCGAGATCACCCGCAAGTTCGACCGCGGCTACCCGCGCGACAACATCATCTTCGAGGACTCCCAGACCGCCGTCCTCATCCAGAACAGCGGCGAGGCCATGCGGGCCGACATGTCCCGCCCCGACGACCTTCACCGCCTCATCCGCCGCTTCCTCGATTACGAGCTGCCCCAGATCGAGGAGTTCAGGCAGGCGCAGAGGCAGTTCAAGGCCGACCTGCCCGCCGTTCTCGAGAACCTGCGCGGGGCCGTCGAGGAGGCCGAGGCCGAGAACGAGGACTACCGGGCCGCCGCCGCCGACTTCCTCGACCTGTGCAGGCAGTCCATCAGCCCCGAGGTGTCCGCGGACGACGTGCGCGAGATGCTGCTTCAGCACATCCTGACGAAGGACATATTCCTGCGCGTGTTCGGCGAGGACCAGTTCCACCGCGAGAACGACATCGCGCGCCGGCTGGACGGGCTGGAGCACACCTTCTTCACCGGCGACGTGCGGCGCCAGGCCATTGACCGGCTCCGCGCCTACTACGGGGCCATTGGGCGGGCCGCCGACGATATTGCCGACTACGCCGAAAAGCAGGGCTTCCTCAAGGCCGTCTACGAGGATTTTTATAAAGCATACAACCCCGCCGCCGCCGACAGGCTCGGCGTCGTCTACACCCCCAACGAGGTGGTCGACTTCATCATCCGGGGCGCCGACCACCTGCTCCAGAAGCACTTCGGCCGCCGCCTTGCCGACGACAACGTACAGATTCTCGACCCGGCCACCGGCACGGGGACCTTCGTGACCAGCCTCATCGACTACCTGCCCGCCGACCGGCTGGAGTACAAGTACCTCAACGAGATGCACGCCAACGAGGTGGCGATCCTGCCATACTACATCGCCAACCTGAACATCGAGTACACCTACAGGGAGAGGACTGGCCGCTACCTGGAGTTCCCGAACCTCTGCTTCGTCGACACCCTGGACAACATGGACTGGCAGGGGGCGGGCGCGACGGGCGGCGCGGTCCAGCGCCAGGGCGCCTTCAACCTGGGCGGGCTGTCCACCGAGAACTGGATGCGCGTCCAGCTCCAGAACGAGAAGACCATCAGCGTAATCATAGGCAACCCGCCCTACAACGACCAACAGTCCAATTGGTACGAAGCGAATCCAAACAGAAAATACCCGGCGATTGACAGCCGCATCAAAGAAACATACATCAGAGAAGGAACAGCACAGAGGACGCACCAGTACGATATGTACAAGCGGTTCTTCCGTTGGGCGTCCGACCGACTTGATGATGACGGAATCGTGGCATTCATCACTAACCGGGCGTATCTCGATAGTGGACAAGATGATGGGTTCCGGAAAATAGTGTCCCAGGAGTTCAACCATATCTACTTGTTGGATCTGGGTTCGGACGTGCGCCGAAACCCAAGGATATCTGGCACCACCCACAATGTGTTTGGTATACAAACTGGTGTCGCCATTGGTTTCTTCGTTAGGGACGGTACCCGACTGGGCGACTGCACCATTCACTATGCTAGTCGGGATGATGCCGAACTCGCCATGGATAAGCTGGACTATCTGCGTACGGCGACAATTGATAAGGTTGCTTTCGAGGATGTCAAACCGGACAATCGAAACGATTGGCTTATCAAGTCCACCAACAGTTTCCACAGGCTGACGTCTCTTGCTGACAAGCGGACGAAACTTGCGAACACTGCCGCCGACACTCAGTCGGTTTTCGGATTGTATTCGTTGGGTATCAGCACGAACCGCGATGAATGGGTGTATGCCTTTGATGCTAACACTGTATTAGACAAAGTCTATTTCTTCTGTAGAGTGTACAGGAACGAAATGAGGCGACTCGAGTTCGAGAAGCCCGATAGCGATTCCCTTGCTGAATGGGTAAGCAAGTCCATCAAATGGACGTCGGAACTAGAAAGACACTTGATCAACAGAGATGCGCTACCCTTCGCTGAACAAGACATCGTCCTTGGCTTGTACAGACCATTTGTCGTAAAGCACTGCTACTATGCCCCCATCATCACCCATCGAAGATATCAGATGCCTCAAATCTTTCCCCAGAAACTAGCCGAAAGGAACAAGGTGATTTGTTTTCCAGGCAATGCGACCAGCAACGGCTTTCAGGCTCTCGCAACTGATCGGATATTTTCCCATGACTTGCTAAAGACAACGCAATGCCTCCCCCTCTACCGCTACACCCCCGAAGGTGAGCGCGTCAGCAACATCACCGAGTGGGGCATCCGGCGCATCAACGACCACTACCGCGAGGAGTGGGGCAAGGACTTCGAGAAGACCTACCCGGACGGCATCGGCGCCGAGGAGATATTCGCCTACACCTACGCCGTGCTGCACGACCCGGTGTACCTCTACGACTACGCCACCGACCTGCTGCGCGAGTTCCCCCGCCTGCCCCTATACCACGAGTTCGACATCTGGGCGCGGATGGGCCGCGAGCTCCTCGACCTTCACCTCGGCTTCGAGTCCGCGGAACCCTACCCGCTCAAGCGAATCGACAAGTCGCCGCCGGGCCAACCCTCCACCATCAGGGAAACAGCCGCCCCCTCTCCCTCGACGGGAGAGGGCTGGGAGCCTGCCCTGAGCCTGCCGAAGGGTGAGGGTGAGAATCAGGGTGAGGGTGACCCTCCCCGCCCCAGGCTGCGGGCCGACAAGGAGCGCGGCATCATCGTGCTCGACGAGCAGACCAGCCTCGCCGGCGTGCCGCCCGACGCCTGGCGCTACCGCCTGGGAAGCCGCTCCGCACTTGAGTGGGTGCTGGACCAGTACAAGGAGAAGAAGCCGCGCGACCCCACCATCCGCGAGCGCTTCAATACCTACCGCTTCGCCGACCACAAGGAGCGCGTCATCGACCTGCTGATGCGCGTATGCGCCGTGAGCGTCAAGACGATGGAGATAGTGGACGGCATGGCATACTGGGAGGACGGCAAGCTGGTCGTCTACGGCGACCGCGACAAGCACGAGTGGGGCATGATGGGACTGTCACACTGGTTCAGCGAGCCCGAGGACGAGGAGTGGCTGAAGCAATGGTTGGAGATGTAGTCCTGACGCCGTTCCCGTTCACCGACCTGTCCCAGGTCAAGACTCGGCCCGCGGTGGTCCTCGCTGGCGTGGGAATGCAGGACTGGGTCCTCTGCGAGATTACCAGCAGCTCGCAGCTGCGGGACCTGTACATCGCCATCGGGCCCGGCGACATGGAAGGAGGACGACTGAAGCACCGGAGCTGGGCAAGACCGGACCGGCTGACCACCCTGAACGACTCGGTGTTCGAAAGGAGATTGGGCCGCCTCTCCGCCGCCAAGCACGCCGAAATCGCAGCCGCCGTCCGCAGCCTGTTCTGAGCGCAGCCGTCTTCCGCGTAACCCCCTCTCCCTTGACGGGCCCTTGACGGGAGAGGGTTGGGGTGAGGGTGAAAGGCTGGCTATTGCAAGCTGTCTCCCTTGTTCAGGCGGGGCTCGATTCCGGCTTTCGACGGCATCTGGGGCAACGAATAATACCAAGTCACCGTGATGCCGCCGTATATGTGCGGCCAGGGAGTGGGTTCCCGCCTTCGCGGGAATGACGGCTTTACGGCGCGCTCAAAACGAAATGGTATAATACCAATTCGTTTTCACCACACCGCCAATTCAGATCGTAGGGGCGGGTTTGAAACCCGCCTTCCCCGGTCACTGCCGTAGAGCCTGCCCTGAGCCTGTCGAAGGGATGCCAACCCTGTTCACATATACATGGCCGCATCACGACGACTTGGCATGAGATTATCGCAAAGGTGCTTCAGAGGAGCAGTATGCCAGATCGACGTGGGGAGGTTCCCAATGCCTGAGTGGTTTGAGGACAAGACCTTCTGGAACAAGCTCTATCCATTTCTCTTCACAGGCCAAAAGCTCGAAGCCGCCGAGTCCGAGGTAGAGAGCGTCCTGGAGCTTGCAGGTCTCGAACAGGGCGATGTCCTCGACCTGGCCTGCGGGCCTGGGCGGCACTCGGTGGCGCTTGCTAAGAGGGGGTTCCGAGTGACCGGGGTCGACCTGTCGCCTTTCCTGCTACGCAAGGCTAGGGAGAGGGCGCGGGCGGAGAATGTCGATGTCGAATGGGTGCAGGAAGACATGCGCCGCTTCGTCCGCCCGGAGGGCTTCGACCTCGCGATAAGCCTCTTCACCTCGTTCGGCTACTTCGAAAGCAGGGACGACGACCTCAAGGTCCTGCGGAATATCCATCAAAGCCTCCGCGGCGGTGGAGCCCTGGTCATCGAAATGGCAGGCAGGGAACCCCTCGCCCGGGGATTCCAGGCGACGACCTCGAAGGAGTTGGCCGACGGCAGGTTGCTGGTCGAGCGCCACCAAGTAGTCGACGACTGGAACCTCAAGAACGAATTGATCGTCATTGAGGACGACACGGCCACGACGTTCCGGTTCGAGGTTAGGACCTACTCCGGCCAGGAGCTAAAGGACCGCCTGCTCGAGGCTGGCTTCGCCGACGTCCGGCTACTCGGAGGCTATGACCGCAGCGAGTACGGCCTGGACGCAGAAAGGCTCGTCGCCGTCGCCCACAAGTGATCCTGGGGCGAGCTTGACCGCTCTGAATCAACAGGGCAATGGCTTTGCATGACCTCACGGGATTGCCTATAGTGTGAATGAGAATCAGTGCGAGGCGGTTGTAATGAAGAACATCACGGTCTCCGTCGATGAAGAGACCTACCGTCTCTCCCGCGCCAAGGCTGCGAAGGCTGGCACCTCGGTATCAGCGCTTGTTCGCAGTTACCTCAGAGCCCTCGTTGGCAGGCAATCCAATGGGCCGGTAGCTTCAGAAGGGGCTCAGAATGATGAATTCGAGCGCCGCCGCCAACTCATGAACGATGTGATTGAGGAGATCACCGCGAACGGCGGTGGACTGCGTATAGCCGACAACCTGCCTCGCGAAGCCCTGCACGACCGTAATGCGCTTCGTTGATACTAATACCATTTCGTTTTGAGCGCGCCGTAAAGCCGTCATTCCCGCGAAGGCGGGAACCCACTCCCTGGCCGCACATATACGGCGGCATCACGGTGACTTGGTATAACGTCCTGCTCTATGCGGTGAGCAATCTTCCGGACGAGGCCGGTAAGCGCCGGAGTGCTGTCGACTTGCTGAATGAGAGAGACCTGGCGGTCTCAGTGCAGGTGCTACAGGAGTTCTACTATCAGGCGACGCGGCCCAACCGCCCGGCCGCAATCACCCACGATCAAGCTCTACGATTCATAGAGTCCATTAGCAGATTCCCCGTACAGGAGACCACGCTTGATGTGTTCCACGCTGGGCTATCCATCAGCCATCGCTTCGGGTTGTCGTACTGGGACGGTGCGATTCTGGCTGCGGCGCGCACTATCGGCTGCGAGGTAGTGTACTCAGAAGACCTGAGCGACGAGCAGGACTATGATGGCGCCCGAAAACTTCCTCTTGACAAGCGTAGAACAATCGTGCTATTCTACTCCTCGGTAGGAAGGGGAGAAGATGAGCCCGAGCCCCTCCGGGTCCGCTCATTGTCGGGATGGGGCGGGCACGGGGCGTAGCCAAAACGCCTTAGAGATCAAGCTCGGTCACTCATCCGGATCCGTAACCGTGCGTGCTTTCCCCCTTTCCGGGTGCGGGAAACCGTATTGCCGTCGCACACCCCGGGACTGAACGGTAGGTCTCGGGGCCTGCGTAAATGGTGGATAGGGGACGGCGAACTACCGCCGCTTCAGAAACGACCGGGGCGCGTTCTCGAGGGACTCCGTTGACCGTCGCATAGTGATCACACCGCTCACGCAAGTGGGCATGCTCGACGTTCCGGCTCCGCGTGGCAGCGGACCAACCAGCCAGGGCGCGCTCCGGCCCTATCGAAGAAGACGAGAAGACCAGCCAGGAACAGACGACAGACAAGAACAAACGAAAACAAGTCAGAAACGAACACAAGGAGAAGCAAACAAGGCACCGCAAACCGAATCGCGAGCCTCTCTTACCTCTTCCCCCATTTGGGGGGGGGGGGAGAGGTAAGATGGGGCTTTCCCTCCTCGCCTTTGACGGGAGAGGACTAAAGCCTGCCCTGAGCTTGCCGAAGGGTGAGGGTGACTCCCTCCACTCCGTCATTACTATGAAAATGAACCGCACGCCCCCACACCGTCGTTCCCGCGCAGAGCCTACCCCCGAGAAGTCGGGGGGCGGGAACCCATCCCCGGTCGCTGCCACAGATCATGTGGCAACGGAGAATCCCGCGCCCATTTTCATACCCTTATGTGGCCTTCGCAAGGCCATGGTGATTCCCGTGAAGGGCCTGCCCCCAAGAAGTCGGGGGCGGGAATCCAGGTGGGCGGTAGGGTATGTCCCTTCCGCAGGGAGCCAACTTTGGAAAGGCCCTGCCTCTGGTCAGGGCCTTTCCAAAGTCCGTTCGTGGTGAGCCTGTCGAACCACAATTGGGGCCTTCGACAAGCTCAGGCCGAACGGCAAGGTACGACCCTATCTCAACAATGGAAAGGCCCTACCTCTGGTGGGCCGGTATGGACATGTGCGGCGGCGTTTGGCTATAATCGGTCTATCGACCGGGTGCTGCCGAGGTGGTGGAATTGGTAGACACGCAGCGTTGAGGGCGCTGTGGCCGTTAAGGCTGTAGGAGTTCGAGTCTCCTCCTCGGCACCATTTCAGTCTGGGCGACGTAGCCAAGTGGTCTAAGGCGGGGGTCTGCAAAACCCCTATTCGGCGGTTCGAATCCGCCCGTCGCCTCCATCTCCAACCCTCCCCTGCCCGCCCCACAGAGCGCCCCTCATGGGTTCCCGCCTCCGCAGGGAACGACGGTTGGGGTCACCCTCACCTCAATCCTCTCCCGTCAAGGGAGAGGAGGAAAACGCAGCCGCTCCTGGTTATGCCCATTCGTTTTGACTACGCCGCCAATTCAGATTTGTAGCGGCGGGTTTGAAACCCGCCTTCCCCGGTAACTGCCGTAGAGCCTGCCCTGAGCCTGTCGAAGGGGATGCCAACCCGGTTCACGTATACATGGCGGCATCACGGCGAATTGGTATTACTACCTGTACGGCACTCCGTACTTCCCGTCGTGGGCTATCTCCGACAGCGGCCTGCGCCGCTTGCCCCTGGGGGTCCGGGCTCGGTAGCCGAAGGGCAGGACGGTGATCAGATGTACGCCGTCCGGGATTCCCAGGAGCTCCTTCACGCCTCGCTGCTGCTCCGCGGTCGGGAGCCCGACGAAACAGGTGCCCAGTCCCTCCTCCCAGGCCACCAGCTCCATCTGCTGCAGGGCGCGGCCCGCGTCCAGCTCCGGCGAGTCGGCCCCCTCCATGAGTATGGCAATGGCAAAGGGCGCGTCAGCAAGGAACCGCCCGCTCGTGGCGATCCCGCCCAGCCGTCCGAGGACCTCGCGGTCCCTGATTACGACGAATCGCCACGGCTGCCGGTTCCGGGAGCTCGGCGCCCACCGGCCCGCCTGCAGCAGCTTCTTCACCACCGGTTCGGGCACCGGGTCCGGCTTGAACTCGCGGACGGTCATTCTCTCGCGTACGTTCTCGTAGACACTCATTGCTGCGCCACCTCCGAGGAGCGATCGATCCACTTGTAGGCGGTCTTCGCGTTCCCCCACAGAAACTTGTCCGCCGCGTCGTCCCCCTTCTCACGAAAATACCCGGACGTTATTCCCAGCTCCTGGGAGTAGGGACCGATCTGCTCCACGTTGGGCCAGTTGCTGCCGTAGACGAGGCGGTCCTCGCCGAACGCGTCCCACAGTACGTCGAGCGTGGGCCTGTAGAAGTCCACGTCCTCGGGCGCGGGCAGCACCGCGCTGTGCTGAAGCACGGCCGACACCTTGCAGAACATGTTGGGATGGCAGGCTATCCGCCGCATCATATCGGCCCATTCCGGGTTCGCCGCTATGCCGTCTATGGGCCGGCCGGCGCCTATGTGATTGATGACGATCCTGAGCTGCGGGACGGCGGCGGCCAGGTGAAACAGGTGCTCCATTTCGCAGTAGCCTAGGTGTGCGTCGAGCTGCAGGTCCTTCTCCGCAAGGATCTCCGCCGCCCGCACGACGGTAGGGTCGGAGTAGTCCGTCGGATCGAGCGACCGGGGACGTATCCCGCTGAACAGTGGGTTGGCGGCAAACCTGTTCAGGTTGTCCTCGAACGAGTCGGAGCGCATGTCCAGGTTGCCAGAAAACCCTACGATCAGCGGCTCGTCGACGGCCATGTCGAGTATCCACTGGTTGTCCTCGACCCATTGGCTGGCCTCGACGACCACCACGCCGGTCACGCCCAGCGGCGCGGTGATGGCCTTGTAGTGGAGGGGGAGCACCGTGCGGTATAGGCGCGACTCCTCCTGCGGATCCGGATACGGCGCGCCCTGGGGCCTCGTGGGGTCGATGAAGTGAACGTGAGTGTCGACGATCATGGGCGCACCTCGCTGCTGCGCCACCCATTGTACCCCAACGGATGTACCTGGGACGGGACTTGCAGTGACTGCTCAGTCTTGATGAGAAATGCAGGAATCGCCCTCTCCGCCTCGCCGCTCAATATGGCCGAGACCACTTCTGGCGCCAGCGCGTACTGCCACCAGCGTCGCGCCGGATTCGGACAGGTAGTCGGACTGGATGGTTGACACCTGGGCCGCCACCTCGCCATCGACCACCTCGTCGCCGGCCCCTGCCAGGGCGAGATAGACGGACGGGCTGGGCGGGATGTACGGCTGCGTGAAGTCGATGACCTCGTCCCGCTCGTCGGTGATGCTCATTCCTGCGAGGATGGTGTCGTAGTCGCCAGCCACCAGGTTGGGTATGATACTGTCCCACTCGTTGGTCACCCAGGTGCATTCCAGGTCGGCCCTCCGACGCAGCTCGTCACCCAGCTCCCGCTCGAACCCGTCGACTTCGCCTTCGTCGTCTATGAAGTTGTAGGGGGGATAGGCACCTTCGGTCCCCATCCTGACGACATCGGGGCCTCCGATGCACGACAGTGAGGTGGAGATGACTATGGCGATTGCGAAGATAGTCCAGCGCGCGTCCATGGAAATACCTCCTTGTAGCCTGTCGGCCCACGGCTCCAAACACCCGCTCCGACGTCCACACCTGGCAGTGTGCGGGGAGACGATTCTGTAAGATAGGATACGCCCAAGCCACAGTGCAAACGAGCCTGCAATCCGTAACTGTTCAGTCTCCATGAGCTGAGAGGTCCTCCCCGAATGTCATTCCGAACGAAGCGCCAGCGGAGTGAGGAATCTACGCCTGTCATCGGGGGATGGCCCTGTGTGCAAAGGACTGTAGATTCTTCGTCGTTGTGCTCCTCAGAATGACAACAAGGAGGGGCGGCTCATGTCTCATAGACTCTGAACAGATACTGCAACCCCTATTCTCCGCAGCCTGCCAGGGAGGCATGTGATGAGTCTATCGCCCCCCGAGTACGGCATCGTCGTCGAAGAGGACGTGATGGTGCCGATGCGCGACGGAGTCCGGCTGGCGACGGACATCTACCGCCCCGCCATCGGCAGTCAGGCGGTCACAGGGCCCCTACCGACGATCCTGGGCCGCACGTCGTACGACAAGCGGTGGAGGGAGCTCTGGATCGACCCGGTGGCCCGCTACTTCGCGCCCAGGGGGTACGTGGTGGTCCTGCAGGACCTCAGAGGGCGCCGCAGGTCTGAGGGTGTCGGCCAGTACTTCCACACCGCAAACGAGCACGAGGGCGAGGACGGGTACGACACGGTCGAGTGGGTGGCGGCCCAGCCCTGGTCCGACGGCCGCGTCGGCATGACGGGAAGCTCCCACAGCGGCATCGTCCAGACTGTCGCCTCGCTCACCAGGCCGCCGCACCTTACCTGCATCTGGGTTGACGTTGCGCCGACGAATATCTTCGCGCACGAGGCCCGCGAGGGCGGCGCGATGTCGCTATGGATGTTCTCGGCCCTGTTCCTGCACGCCCACGACGCGCCGGAGATCGCGAACGACCCCGTAGCCCGCGAGATCGTCCTGGACGGCTGGCGGAGAATGAGGGATTTGGTTCAGTCCATGCCATTCAGGCCCGGCCGGACGCCGCTCAGGGCGGTCCCCAACCTCGAGAAGACGCTGTTCGACTACTACTACCGCGGCGAGTACGACGAGTTCTGGGCGATGGAGACGCGCAACCAGGAGCCGCATTTCCACAAGGCCGCCGACATCCCCGGCGTCTACTCCGGCGGGTGGAACGACCCCTTCGCTGCCGCGACGACGAACCAGTACGCGGCAATGGCGGTGGACAAGAGCGCGCCGCAGAGGCTGGACATGGGGCCCTGGAACCACAGGGGCCGGAGGAACGGCCACACCTGGGCGGGCGACGTCGATTTCGGTCCGGACGCCGACTACGGCCTCGAGGGATTCGGGGCGCAGCGGCTTCGCTGGTTCGACCGCTGGCTGAAGGACATCCCTACCGGCGTCGAGGATGAGCCCCCCGTTCGGATATTCGTGATGGGCGGCGGGGACGGCACGAGGAACGCGGAGGGACGCCTGAACCACGGCGGGAGGTGGAGGACCGAGTGCGAGTGGCCGCTGGCGCGAACCGAGCACACCAAGCACTACCTGCGCGCGGGCGGCCGTCTATCGACCGAGCCGCCGGGAGCGGACGACCCGCCGGCCTCGTACACCCACGACCCGGACCATCCTGTACCGACGATCTCGGCCACCGGCGGCGTGACGGAGCTGCTCCCTTTCCCTGAGGGCTTCGACCCGGAGACCGGCGACCCCAGGGACTACACGCGGACCATATTCCCGGAGGGCGGCGCTCACCAGCAGGAGTCCCCTGACCTGGTGGGAGCCCGTCCCCCCTACCCGCTTCTCGCAGACCGTCCCGACGTGCTCGTGTTTCAGACTGAGCCGCTTGAGGCGGACATCGAGGTGACGGGCGCCATCGAGGTTGTCCTGTGGCTCTCGTCCTCGGCGGTAGATACGGACTTCACGGCCAAGCTGCTGGACGTCTACCCGCCCAGCGAGGACTACCCGGACGGCTATCACCTGAACCTGGTCGACTCGATCATCCGAGCCCGATACCGCAACGGATTCGAGCGCGCGGAGATGATGGAGCCGGGCGAGGTGTACAGGGTCAGGATTCCCCTGCCGCCTATCAGCAACCTGTTCAAGGCGGGCCACCGGGTCAGGCTGGACATCGCGAGCAGCAACTTCCCCAAGTTCGACGTGAACCCAAACACAGGCGAACCCATGGGGAAACACACCAGAACGACAGAGGCGCGGAACAGCGTGCATTTGGACCGCGGCCGCCCCTCTCATGTGGTACTGCCGATCATACCTCCTGAGCAGCCCTTCCAATTGGTGACTGTGTGTGGTGTGCATCCCCGCCCCGGAGTCGAACTCGACCGGCCCAGGGCGCTCGACTAGCATCGGTACGACACTCCTCTCCCGCGAAGGGGCCCGCGAAGGGGAGAGGGGTGTCTGGAAAGGCCCTGGTCTGGGGACGCAGGGCCTTTCCAAAGTCCGTTCGTGGTGAGCCTGTCGAACCACAATTGGGGCCTTCGACCCTTCGACAAGCTCAGGAGAGCCAAGCTCAGGCCGAACGGCAAGGTACGACCCTATCTCAACAATGGAAAGGCCCTGCTGGGGACGGGGCGTGTTTGCGAACCTACGGCTATTGTAGTAGCCTCCGCAGGATGTTCACATAGGAGTCCAAGATGCCATTCGATACGCTTATCACCAATGCAACGGTCGTCGACGGGACGAAATCGCCCAGATACGAGGCGGACGTCGGCCTCGAAGACGGCAAGATAGCGGCCATAGGCTCGCTCGGTGAAGCGGAGGCCGAGCGCACGATCGACGGGAGCGGGCATGTCCTCGCCCCGGGATTCATCGACATGCACACCCACTCCGACCTGACGCTGATCGACGACCCCGGCGGGGAGAGCATGGCCTACCAGGGCGTCACGACACAGGTTACGGGGAACTGCAGCTACTCTCCCTTCCCGATGGGCGACCTCGAGCCCGAGCAGATGCGGAAGGTCATGGGCGAGATATTCGAGACGCGCCAGGAGTGGCGCTGGAGCACCCTGGACGAATGGGCGTCCATCATGGAGTCGCAGGGGATCAGCCTGAACGTCGCGCCGCAAGTCGGCAACACGCCTCTGCGCGCGGCATGCGGCGCCCTCGACAACCGGCCCGCCACACCGGACGAGCTCGACGTTCAGAAGCGGCTGCTCGCGGAGACGATGGAGCATGGCGCATTCAGCCTCTCGACCGGCCTGTCCCTCGCCCCATCGGGCTACGCTCCCACCGACGAGATCGTCGCGCTGGCCGAGGTGGCCGCGAGCTACGGCGGCTTCTACGTGACCCACGCGCGGGCGCTGCCCGGATGGCACATCAAGATGGTGGAGGAGGCCGTGGAGATCGGACGCCGCGCGGGAATCCCGGTCCAGTTCTCCCACCTGGCGATAACCGACCGGCGCTACTACGGCCATGGACCGCAGACCGTCGACGTGATCGACCGGGCCCGCGCCGAGGGCATCGACATCACCTATGACATGTACCCCTACACCGCCGCGGGGGCGGGGCTGAACCAGCTCGTGCCGCTGTGGATGCAGGAGGGGGGCATTCCGATGTTCATGGAGCGCCTGCGCGACGCCGATCTCCGGCAGCGAGCAATCGCCGAGATGAAGGAGGGTCGCGAGGGCGGGATACCGCCGCTCTGGCACATTCACGTCATCAGCAACACCAACTCCGAGGAGAACAGGAACCTGATCGGGTACAACATCGAGGAGATCGCGGAGATGCGGGGCGTGGAGCCCGCGGAGGTCACCCTGCAGCTGATCGAGGAGGAGAAGGACGGCGTCATGGCCGTCGTGCACAACCGAGTCGAGAGCGACATCCGATTCTTCATGGGCCACCCACAGGCCATGATCGGCTCGGACGGTAACGCCATCTCGCCAGACGGCCACTACAAGGACTTCAAGCCCCATCCGCGGTTCTACGGCCCATATCCCCGCATACTGGGCCGGTACGTACGCGAGCAGCCCGCCGTCCTCAGCCTGGAGGAGGCCGTCTACAAGATGTCTGGCTTCCCAGCCCAGCGCATGGGATTCGAGCAGCGTGGCCGCGTCAAAGAGGGCCTGATAGCCGATCTGGTCATCTTCGACCCGGACATCGTGATCGACAACGCCACATTCGAGGACCCCCACCAGTACCCGACCGGCATCCCATACGTCTTCGTCGCGGGCGAGCCGATCATCGACGGCGGCAAGCACACGGGAGCCCGGCCCGGGCGAGTCCTCAGAAACGGCAGCGCGTAGGCAGGCACTGGATAGAGAGAGCCCAAAATGACTGACGGGAAAACGCTACTCGCTCACCTCGCACCGAAGCTCGACGATCATACTGAGAACATCGCGGTCGAGGCCCTTGGCTACATCCTGAATTCATCTGTGCCGGCCGTACGCGCGATCGAGGACGCGCTGCGAACAGGCGGCGCGGAGGTGGGCTCGCTTTCCGATACTCGGACCCAGGACAGCGACGAGAAGGGGCGCCCGGACCTCTCGTGCTTCGACGAGTACGGGGTGGAGCGAGTGTTGATCGAGGCGAAGTTCTGGGCCGGACTCACCGATAACCAGCCCATCGCGTACCTCGAACGCCTGCCGTCTGACAAGTCGTCGGCACTCCTGTTCGTTGCGCCAACCGCTCGGTTCGAGCCGCTCTGGGCCGAACTGACCAGGCGCGTGGCCGAGTCGGGCGAGTTCGAGTTGGGAGCAAGCTCTGAAAGGGAGAACCTGCGGAGCGTCGTGGTCGGCGGTGAGCGCCGCCTGATGCTGACCAGCTGGAAGGCCCTGCTTGGCCGCATGGCTTCCCAGGCGAGCGCAGCCGGGGACTCACGCGTGGAGACCGATATCCGGCAGCTGCTGGGACTCACCCAGCGTATGGACGAGGACGCCTTCCTGCCGATTCAATCAGAGGAACTCGGCCCGGGGTTCCCGCGCCGAATGCTTGGCCTTCCACGTATTATCGAGGGTGCCACGGAGCGTGGACGCGTGGCCGGGTGGATAGACACCGAAGGTCTATCCACTTCAGCAAGATCGACAGGCTGGGGTCGATATATGCGGCTTGGGAGAGTTGACCGTGCGGGCGTGTTGTTCGGTTATAGTTTCGAATTCTGGGCCAAGCACCGTGACGCTCCCTTGCGCCTCAGATTCGAGGAATGGGATGACACTATGAGGGTTGACGAGGTACAGCGTAGACTCGAGCCGCTCCGTCATGAAGTCCCGCCCGGGGCAATCTATGAGAAATACTACACACTCATCCCTATCTATCTGCCGATTGGTGTCGAGTACACCGCGGTGGTAGATGCCGTGGTCGCCCGACTGGAAAGCGTCGCCCGGATGATTGATCCCCATATGTGATCCGGTAGTCCTGTAATATATGTCCGCAGACGCACGAACCGCTCCGCTCGGCGGTGTGGATCCCTGGAGGAGAAACTCGATGGCGAAAGTCGATACACAAGACCTGCGTAATGTCGTGCTCCTGTCCCACGGCGGAGCCGGGAAGACGATGCTGGCGGAGGCGATGCTGTTCGCGTCCGGCGTCATCAACCGGCTCGGCAAGACCGACGACGGCAACACCGCGTCGGACTACGAGCCCGAGGAGCAGAAGAGGACCACGAGCGTCCAGACCTCGGTGCTGCCTTGCCCCTGGAAGGGTGGCAAGATCAACGTCGTGGATACGCCGGGCTACGCTGATTACCGCGGGGAGGTCAGCTCGGCCATACACGTTGCCGAGTCCGCCGTCATCGTGGTGGACGCCACGGCCGGCGTCGAGGTCGGCACGCTGCAGATGTGGCAGATGGCCGACGAGATGGAGCTGCCGCGCGCTGTGTTCGTCAACAAGATGGACCGGGAGAACGTCAGCTATGAGAGCGCCCTGGAGGCCCTTGTGGAGGTGTTCGGCAGGAAGTGTCTCGCGATCCAGCTCCCGGACGGTGCGGAGTCGAGCTTCTCTGGGGTCGTCGGCCTGCTGGGCGACGGCAGCGGTGTAACGGACGATACGAGGGACGCGTACGACGAGCTCCGCGAAAAACTGCTCGAAACGATAGCCGAGGCCGACGACGAGCTGATGATGAAGTACCTGGAGGGCGAGGATCTCACGGACGCCGAGACCGCCCAGGGCCTCAGGCAGGGAATCGCCGCTGGGGAGATAGTACCCGTGCTGTTCGGCGCTGCGGGCTCGGGCATCGGGGCCGCGGAAGTGATGGACCTGATAGTTGACGCCATGCCGTCGCCCGCAGAAGGAAAGTCCGTGCAGGCTTCGGCCGGGGACGGAGAGGTCACGCTGACTGCCGACGCTGACGGCCCAATGGCGGCCCAGGTGTTCAAGACGTCTGCCGACCCCTTCGTGGGCAAGCTGTCGTACATCCGCGTCGTCAGCGGCGAATTCAAGAGCGACCAGCAGATCTGGAACGCAACGCGAAGCGAGGCCGAGCGAGTCGGACAAGTTTACGTTCTGACCGGCAAGGAACAGGAGGCGGTCCCCGCGCTCGCGCCCGGCGACATAGGCGCCGTGGCCAAGCTCTCGTCGGTACTGACCGGCGACACGCTGACGGAGCGAAACAAGCCCATGGTCCTGCCCGCCTTCACTTTCCCGACGCCCGTCTACCAGATGGCCGCGTACCCGAAGTCCAAGGCGGACGTGGACAAGATCACGACGGCCCTGGCCAGGATCTCTGAGGAGGACCCGAGCCTAAGCGTGCAGCGGCAGCTCGACACTGGGGAGCTCCTGCTCGGAGGCCTGGGCGACGTCCACGTCGAGGTGGCGGTGGAGAGGATGCAGCGCAAGTTTGGCGTGGAGCTGGAGCTCAGGCCGCCGCGGGTCCCGTACAAGGAGACGATAACACGGCAGACGCAGGTCGAGTACCGCCATAAGAAGCAGTCGGGCGGACACGGCCAGTTCGGCCACGTCTACCTGGACATAGAGCCGCTGGGCCGGGGTGGAGGCTTCGAGTTCGCGGAGAAGGTCGTCGGCGGGTCGGTGCCCCGCGAGTACATCCCGTCCGTCGAGAAGGGGTGCAGGCAGGCCCTGGCGGGAGGCGCGGTGTCGGGTTTTCCACTGGTCGACCTCAGGGCGACCCTGTTCGACGGCAGTTTCCACTCGGTCGACTCGTCCGGTGTGAGCTTCGAGATCGCCGGCAGCCATGCCCTGTCGGACGGCATAAAATTGGCCGGCCCGATTATCCTGGAGCCGGTCATGCGCGTCGACGTCCGGGTGCCGGACACGGACGCGGGCGACGTGATGGGCGACCTGAACGGCAAGCGCGCAAGGATACTGGGGATGACGCCCCAGGGCGACGGCACTACGATAGTGGAGGCGGAGGCCCCGCAGGCCGAGATGCTGCGCTACGCGACGGACCTCCGGTCCCAGACCCAGGGGCGGGGCTCGTTTACTATCAGCTTCGACCACTACGACCCTGTGCCCGCTCATGTCACGGAGCGCATAGTCCGCGAGATGGAGCAGCGGCGAGAGGCCGATCGGTCGTAGAGGGAGTTGGGCGCCGCCCTGGGTTCTACCAACAAGTGCCCGTACTGAGACGGACCTGATACGCACATTGCGTCGAGAGGTAACGAGTGGACGGCAAGGACTTCCTATCGATTTCAGACCTGTCGCCGGACGAGGTTGGGCTCCTGTTAGACAGGGCCGTGCAGATGAAGAGCGGCCCGGCGCAGCGGCCCCTGGAGGGCAGGACCATCGCCATGCTCTTCGAGAGGCCGTCCCTGAGGACGAGGGTGAGCTTCGAGGTCGGCATCAGGCGGCTGGGCGGCGATTGCTTCCACCTCGGCGGCTCCGAAGTGGGCTTGGGCGAGAGGGAGCCCGTCCCAGACGTTGCCCGGGTGCTCGATAGATGGGTCGACGGCATAGTCGCGCGCGTATCCTCCCACGAGAGCCTCTCGCTGCTCGCCGAATACACCACGGTCCCTGTCATCAACGCCCTGTCCGACGTGGAGCACCCCTGCCAGGCGATGGCCGACCTGTTGACCATCATGGAGCACAGGGGGCGGCTGGACGGGCAGCGTGTCGCCTACGTGGGCGACGGCAACAACGTGGCGGCCAGCCTGGCACTGGCGTGCGCGTCGGTCGGCGCGGAGTTCGTGATAGCGTCGCCGCCGGACTACCGGGTGGACGGCGCGATCTGGGAGGAGGCGGAGCGGCGAGCCTCAGCGAGAAATACGGGTGTACGCTGGGTCGAGCTGCCTGAGCAGGCCGCGCGCGACGCTGACGTGGTCTACACCGATGTCTGGGTGAGCATGGGCCAGGACGCCGAGTCAGCCGCTCGCCACAGGGCCTTCCAGGGCTACCAGGTCAGCCCCGCCCTGATGGAGCTCGCCAGGCCGGACGCCATCTTCATGCACGACATGCCGGCGCACGAGGGCGAGGAGATCACGCCGGGGATGCTGGACCATCCCCAGTCGGTCGTATTCGATCAGGCCGAGAACCGCCTCCACGCCCAGAACGCCGTGCTCACGTACCTGTTCGACGGCCCGACGGGCAGCCGATCCTGAGATGGTGTGCACGTGCCGCCCGTTCGTCCTCAGCCTGTCGAAGTGCCCGGTCATGGAGGAGACGACATGACGGGCGGGGCCAAGCCGATTGTGGCGATTGTCGGGCAGCCCAACGTCGGGAAGTCGACCCTGTTCAACAGGCTGGCCGATACGCGGCCCTCTATCGTCTCGGACATCGCGGGCACGACGCGCGACCGCGTCATCGCTGAGGTCGAGTGGGGCGAGCGGGTTCTGACCCTCGTCGACACCGGGGGACTGGACGAATTCCCGGAAACGGAGCTCTGGAGCAGTGTGCGCGACCAGATTCAGGTCGCCATCGAGGGCGCTGACGTGGTGGTCATGCTCGCGGACGTGACGACCGGGATTACCGCGCCGGACGAGGACGTGGCACGGGTCCTGCGGCTGTCGGGCAGGCAGGTCGTGCTCGCCGTCAACAAGGCCGACAACGATCTCCGGGAAGCCGACGCTGCGGAGTTCTACGGGCTGGGCCTGGGCGAGCCGATGCCGGTCAGCGCGTACCACAACCGCGGCGTAGACGACCTGATGGCGAGGGTGCTCGATCTCCTCCCGGCGGGAGACGCGATGCCGGACCCGGACGCAGACTTCAGGCTGGCCATCGTCGGCCGGACGAACGTGGGCAAGTCGATGCTGCTGAACGCCGTTCTGGGTGAGGAGAGGGCCATAGTGAGCGACGTTCCCGGCACGACCCGGGACGCACTCGACACGCTCGTCACCGTTGACGGCAGGACCGTCCACCTGATCGACACGGCCGGGCTGCGCAGGCGGGGCAGGATCGAGCGGGGAATAGAGCAGTTCAGCGCCATAAGGACGATCAGGGCGATAGACCGTGCCGAGGTCGCTGTGCTGGTCATGGACGCGGCAGAGCTGGCGACGACCCATGACGCCCACATAGCTGGCTACGTGCTGGAAGCCTACCGCGGCATCCTGCTGGCAATCAACAAGTGGGACCTTGCGACCGGTCTTGGGATGACCCGCGAGGAGGCCACCCTGAAGGTCCGCCAACGCTTCAAATTCGCCAGCCACATGCCCGTATGCTTCACGTCCGCGCTGGAGGGGACGGGCATGGACGGGCTGCTCGACCAAGCGGCGGCAGTGCACCGGCAGTGGAGCATGGGGCTTCCGCGCTACGATCTGCGGCGCACGATCCTCAACGCAGTAGCCGCGCACCCGCCAGCCACGGGAAGACGGCGGCTCAAGCTCTACGGCGTCACCCAGGACCGGTCGCAGCCGCCCAGCTTCACGTTCTACGTCAACAACTCGGACATGGTACACTTCTCCTACCGGCGCTATCTGGAGAACGCCCTTAGGAGTGCCTACGGCTTCGAGGGAGCGCCTCTGAGGATGCGTTTCAAGAGCAGGGGTGAGGGATGATGGAATTCCTCGGATTCGCCGTCTTCGGATACCTGCTTGGGTCTCTCCCGTTCGGCGTGATTTTCGGGCGCCTCTTCGGGGGCGTGGACGTACGCGACCACGGCAGCGGCAGCACGGGGATGACCAACGTCCTGCGCACTGCCGGAATCCCAGCGGCCGCGCTCGTGCTACTCCTGGACATGCTGAAGGCTGTCCTGGCCATAGTCGCGGCGAAGCTGATCACCGGATCGCCCGGCGTGGAGGTGGCGGCCGGCCTGGCAGCGATAGTCGGGCACATGTGGCCGGTCTTCGCGGGATTCAGGGGCGGCAAGGGCGTGTCGCCCGGCTGGGGCGGGCTCTTCCCGCTGGAGCCGATATCCGGTATTGCTGCCGGACTCATCGGCGTGCCGATTGTCGCACTGACCCGCTACGCCTCCTTGGGGTCGCTCGTAGGCGCACTGTCAGGCTCGGGGATTCTGGCGGCCATGGCGCTGCTCGGCGGCACCCACGACGTCTATGCCCTGTACGGTATCGTCGGAAGCGTGCTCGTGGTAGCGAAGCACAGGGACAACATCGTCAGGCTGTACAGGGGAGAGGAGCGTCGATTCGGCTCGGCCCCCAACGGCGGCGCCGGAGAAGGCAAGTCCAGCCGGAACAGGGTCCTGAGATGGCCCAGGTCGGCGTAGTAGGCACGACGACCTGGGGAACGACCCTCGCCATAATCGCCGCCAGGGCGGGTGTGGGCGTCGCGCTCTGGGCGCGCACCGAGACAGAGGCCCAGACCATCCGCAGGGACGGCGAGAATCGCCGCCTTCTGCCCGGAGTCGAGCTGCCCCCGGGCGTTGCCGTAACGGCGTCCCCCGCCGAAGCACTGAGCGAGGCGGAGCTGGTCATCTTCGCCGTGCCCTCGCGGACGATGCGGGTCAACGCCCGCGCCGTGAAGAGCGCGATATCGGCTTCGACAGTGGTCGTCAGCGCGGCGAAGGGCCTGGAAATCGACTCCGGCAAGCGGATGAGCGAGGTCCTGGCTGAGGAGCTTCCACACGCGCGAGAGAACCTGTGCGCCCTCTCGGGTCCCAATCTCGCCGCAGAGATCGTGGCAGGCAAGCTCTCCTCCACGGTCGTAGCATCGGCGAGTCAGGAGGCTGCCGACCGGGTCCAGGCCCTCCTCACGTCGCCCCGGTTCCGTGTCTACACGAACAGCGACATCGTCGGCGTCGAGCTTGGAGGCGCGCTCAAGAACATCGTCGCGCTCGGAGCAGGCGTGTGCGACGGGATCGACATCGGGGACAACGCTAAGGCAACGTTCATTACCCGTGGGATTGCCGAGATCGCGAGGTTGGGAGTGGCCGCGGGCGCCGACCTGATGACTTTCGCAGGTCTGGCCGGAATCGGAGACCTGATTGCCACATGCTCCAGTGCGCTGAGCCGGAACCACCACGTGGGCGAGGAGTTGGCGCGCGGCAAGTCGTTAGAAGAGATTATGAGTTCGATGACCCAGGTCGCGGAGGGCGTCGACACCACTCGCGCGGCCCTCAGGCTGGCAGCCTCTCTGGGCGTGGAGATGCCGATAACACAGGTCACCCACGACGTGCTCTTCGAGGGCCTGGAAATCAGGCAGGCCATCGCAGACCTCATGGGCAGGGAGCCGGTACCCGAGTGGTCCGGCATGTCGTCAGCCGGGGTCAGCGGCGAGCCTCCGGCTGGCCCCTGATCAGCCTCAGGGCAACCCAGTCGCCGTCCACATCGGTGCGGTCCAGGAAGAGCCCCGCCTCCTCGAGGCGCGCCGATACGGAGCCCAGCGACTGTTCCAGCAGTCCGGACGCGACGACCGTACCCCCGGGCTTGACCGCCCGCGCCAGGCTGCCGGCCAGGTCGCCGATCACCTTAGACGATATGTTTGCGACCACGACATCGTAGCCGCTTGGTCTCAGCGACGCATGAGGCAGCGTACCCTCCGAGACGGTAACCGCGGCGTCGACGCCGTTCTGCCGGACATTGGCGGCTGCCGTGTCTACTGCGGTGGCGTCAATGTCTAGCGCAAGCACCTCGGATGCGCCCAGTTTGGCCGCGGCGATCGACAGAATGCCGGAGCCGCAGCCGAGGTCCAAAACGGAGCAGCCCGGAGACACCAGCTCTTCCAGGGCCGCCAGACACATGGTTGTAGTTGGATGATGGCCCGTGCCGAAGGCCATGCCCGGGTCCAGCAGAATGACCACATCGTCCTGCGCTGGACTGTAGCTGCGCCAGGTCGGGACGATGACTGTACGGGAGCCGACGTGCAGGGTGTGGAAGTGCTCCCGCCACGCGTGCTGCCATTCGGTCTCGTCCACCTCGCGGCTGTGGAGCTGCGAGACGTGTCCGAGCTGGGCCATGAGCCTCACGCCGACGTCGATGCCTCCCTCGCGCGACCGCGTAGTCGGACCGACGGGCAGGTACGTCATCACCCTGACGCGGCCGGAGTCCGGCTGCGTTTCGCCCTCGTCTGGGTTGAATCCGCCAGGCTCTTCGACGGCCACGCCTGCATGACCGTACCTCAGGAAGAGCGACGTGAGCGGCTCCACGAACTCGCGGGGCGCCCATACGCTGAGCTCCAGCCATCTCCTCATGGGGAGAGCCCGGCGCCATGCTGCCGCCGGTCGGGGCGGAAGTCCACCCGACGCAATGCGCGGAGGCCGAGACCGCTACTCCGACCCGCCAAGGGAATCCTTGAACTTGTCGAACCAGCTCTTGTCAGGCCGGTCGGCGCCATCAGGGCTGCCCCCCAAGCTCTCCGCCAGCTCCTCGATCAGCTCGCGCTGGCGGTCGGTCAGGGAGCGCGGCACGTCCACGACGACCGTCACGAGGTGGTTGCCGCGCCGATTCTCTCTGCCGAGGTGGGGAATTCCCAGGCCGTAGAGCCGCAGGACGTCGCCCGTCTGCGTGCCGGCCGGGACCCTCAGCTCGCGTTCGCCGTCGAGCGTAGGCACGCTTACTGACGTGCCTATCGTCGCCTCCGCGATGTTCACATGCCGAGCGGCGACCACGTCGTCGCCGCTCCTCTCGAACAGCGGGTGAGGTCTGACGCGGATGGCGGCATACAGGTCGCCCGGCCCGCCCCCGCCCACCCCGGCCTCGCCCTCTCCGGAGAGCCTGATCTGCGTGCCCGTCTCTATACCGGCCGGTACGGAGACGGCGATCTTGCGCCTACGGGCCTCGGTGCCGGCCCCCCCGCACGTAGCGCATGGGTCGGTCACTACCCTGCCCTCGCCCCGGCACCTGCCGCACGTCGAGACCTGCATGAACTGGCCGAATATACTCTGGGCGGCCCGGCGGACCTCACCGGTGCCGCGGCAGTTCAGACACGTGACCGGGCTGCTATCAGGCTCGCTGCGAGTGCCCATGCATCTGCTGCACACCTCGGTGCGCCTGATCTCCCGCTCCTTCTCGACGCCGAAGGCCGCCTCCTCCAAGTCTATCGCGAGTGTGAAACGAAGGTCGGCGCCCCTCCGGGCCGTCGAGCGGGACCCCGGGGCGCCACCCCCGAAGAACGCCTCGAATATGTCCCCGAAGCCGCCGAAGTTGCCGAAGCCCTCGAAGCCCGTGCCGCCGTTCATGTTCACGCCGGCGTGGCCGAGCCGATCGTACCTGGCACGCTTCTCGGAGTCGGCCAGTACCTGGTAGGCTTCGTTGACCTCCTTGAACCGCTCCGTGGCGTCGGGGCTCCTGTTCCGGTCGGGGTGATACTCCAGCGCGAGCTTCCTGAACGCCTTCCGTACCTCTTCGTCCGAAGCGGTTCTGGGCAGCCCCAGCACCTCGTAGTAGTCTCTTTTCTGGGTGGTCATGTAAGGGCGGCAGTGCGGGCGCTACTGGCCGCTCACGCCTCCTACCAGCTCGCTCATGACGTCGGCCATCAGATCCACGACCGAGACGGCCTTCTTGTAGTGCATACGAACAGGGCCCACGGCCGCTATGGCGCCCGTCATGTGGCCGGGGACTCCGTACCTGCTGATGACAACACCCATAGGCTGCAGCAGGTCGTCGCTGTTCTCGCGACCGATGATGACCTTGACCACAGCCGAATCCGGAGCCTGATCCAGGGTCGCCTGGGCCAGCCGACCATCCTCGACTGCCTCCACAAAGCCAGCCAGGGCCTCCCTTTCGGCAAACTCCTGCTGCGAGAACAGGTTCCTGAGACCGTCCACGTAGTGATCGACTCTATGCGAGCGGTCCTCCTCGCGGAGTATGTCCACTGTCGCGTGGACGAGATCCTCTTCGAGGGGAGTAAGGGCCGCGCCGTGCGAGTCGATCTCCTCCCACGAGAGGCCGCGCACGAGATCCGTGACGCGGTTGGCGGAGCTGTCGAGCTCTCCGTCGTCAAGGGGCTGGCTAAGCGGAATGAGCTGCCTCCTCAGCCGGGCCTCGTTGAGCACGACGATGAGCAGCGTCTGAAGGTCCTGGAGGGGGACGAGCCGGACCTGCCGGACGCGCGACTCCGGGGCCCTCGGGAATGTCACTATGGCCACGCTGCCCACGAGGCCCGCGAGGATAGCGGCGGCGAATTCGGTCCATTCGTCGATCTCTCTCTCTACGTCGACGAAGCGGTCCCTCATCGACTGGCGCTCCGAGGGAACGGACCTTCGGGTCAGGGCGACCGTCTCGACGTACGTGCGGTACCCCCTGTCGAGCGGGACGCTCCCCGCCGAGGTGTGCGGGCGCGTGATGTAACCGTCCTGCTCGAGTCCGGCAACGTCGTTCCTGATTGTGGCCGAGCTGACGCCCAGGTCATGGGTGCGCACGAGGGTCTGAGAGGCGATCGGCGCGCCCGTGTGGATGTAATCGTCGACTATGAAATTGAGGATATTCGTCGCCCGTTCGGTAAGCATCCTGTCCGCCACCATTGAGTGCGCCGCGAAGGGCGGCTGCAAGAGCCTGGCGCCTACCTTGAATCTAGCACCGATATTTCGGGAGTGTCAACTGCCGAAGAGCCCAATCCAACCTCCGGGCGTGGGTAAACGTGGCAGGCCGGCGGATCTGCGTGACAAGGCCAACCGCATGCGGCTGAAGGAAAACCGCCGCTCAGCCACCTCCATCTACTGGCTGGAGGCCGTACACCGGCCGCTCCGGCGTTGGCGAAAGCGCCGCGCATAGCTGTACAATTGAGAGGCGGACACTGCGGGGAAGTGTCGGAACTGGCAGACGAGCATGATTTAGGATCATGTGCCGCAAGGCGTCCGGGTTCGAGTCCCGGCTTCCCCACCAACGACTCCCATACTCATAACTCCGTCGTTCAGCACGAGCTCTGCGGCATCTCCGCCTTCTATGGGGCTATCCTCCGGCGTCGGGATCGAGTAGTGGATCGTGGCCTTGCCGGGTCTGACCTCAATCTCCTTGACGAACGACCGGATGAACGCCTTCGACTCGGTTAGCTCGCTGGTCTTCAGGTACTCGCTCATGTCCTGAGCGAAGGCCGTGATCGTCTCCATCTTGTCCAGGGTCACTCTCCGCTTCGAGAGAATGGCCCGCGCCTCCTCAGCGGCGGTCTCCAGCTTCTCCTTGCGCTCCCGGTGCTCTTTGATGCGATCCGAGGCGTCTGACATCTCGATATCGGTGGTCTCGATGGCGTGCCAAATCCTCCCCAGCCACTTCTTCACGTCCTCAAGCTCATCCTCAATGATCTTCAGCCTCTTGCGCTGCTCACGGGCAACCCCGTCCATCTCCTCGTCCACGATTTTCACCAGGTCTCGGATGTTGCTCTCGGTGAGGATGTTCTCGCGGATGTTGGATACGATCAGGCCCTCGAAGTTCTTCGAGTTGAGCCTGGGTGTCTTGCACGTTCCCTTGCCCTTTTTGAGCAGCGAGTGGCAGACGTAAGTAGGTGTACTTGCCGCTCTTGGCCTCGGCCGCTGTGAGGGCCTTGCCGCACGTCTCGCACTTGACGAGACCGCTGAGCAGGTAGGGACTGGAGGCACGCCTGGGATGTACGGTCTCCGGTACGCGGGAGCGCAGGGGGCCGGGTTCGGAAGCGAGAAGCTGGTCGGCGTGGGACGCTGAGACCGCAGAGATACGGGGGAGGTCGTCGCCTTTGCGACGGCTTCCCCCGCGCACCCATGTGTGTGGCCTTTTTTGCGTTTTCGGCCGCCTCAGTCGGTGAACAGGTGGCCGAGTCCCATACTGTCGGCCAACGCCATGAGCGCCTTCCGGTGCTGATAGTTGGGCCGGACCCTGCCTTCAGCCCAGCGCCATACCGTGTGGCGATAGGTCCCCAGCCGTCGGGCAATCTCCGACCACGACAGGCCCGACTCCTCTTGGAACCGCTTCAGCCGCTCCGGGAAGTCGGCGGGGAGTTCGTGGGTGTCTCTGCTGTGGTGAATCCGCTGTCTCGGCATGGCGCTGTCGTTTCCGGATGACCCGTCGGCAGGCACTCCCGTCCGGCGAGGCCGTCACGCCTCCTCCCGTCCATATAGGCCATTGCGGCGCCCGCCCGGTCAGGGCGTGATTTGGAAGCGGGCTTCCGCCGCCTGCACGCCGTTCACCATCAGCACGAAGGGCACGTACTCCGCGTCGCCGCTGCCGGGCCTGATGTTGAGCCTGACGACGTAGTTTTGCGGACCGTGCTCCACCACGAACGGCTTGCGCGGACCGCCGAAGTCGGTGCGGTTCGTCGCCTCGCCCGGCTCGCTGCCGTCCGCCTGAATCTGGAAGGTCACGCTGCCCGGCTCGAAGGGGCAGTGGGCCTCGCTGAGGAGCGCTGAGCCGTTGCATTTCACCGTCACGCGCACGTCCACGGCCGTCTGGCCCTCCGCGGGGCGGACTCCCGACGCCGGGTCCAGATGGATGCTCCACCCATTCGACGACGGTTCGGCATCCGGCGCCGCCGGCGACGCGCGGGTGATCGTCACGGTGTACCACTGCCCGGCCGCGCCGGCGCTGGACCTGGCGATTTTGATGACGTTCCCGCCCACCTCCAGGGGAATGACCTCTCCCACTTCGACGCCCGCGCCGTTCGCCGCTATCTGCAATGCGGCGCCGTCCGCGGTCCGCACCGCCGTTTGCGCAACCTCGTGCGCCACCTGGACGAGGTACTCCGTGCGGTCCGGCGCGAACTCCAGCGGGATGCCGTCCAGGGATACGCCGGTCAGGGGCTCGCCGCCGTCGTCGTCGGTGACGGCGAGCTCGGCCGAGGCGGGCGAACCGACCGCGTACCCGGCGCCCTCCACCACCGTGACCGTCAGGAGACCGTTGGCCTCGCCCGCGTCGTCGTCATCCGTCTCGAACGCGAGGTCGAGCTCGCTTTCGCCGGCCTCCAGCATCACCGTCCGGCGTCCGGGAGTCACCCCGAAGTCGCCCTGGACCGCGATCTCCAGGGTCAGCGTCAGGTCCACCGACGTCGCCTCGCTCGCCACTATCTCGAACTCCGCGGCCCGCCCCTCCCGCACCACCAGGGAGACGCCCGCCCGCTCGATGCTGATCTCAGGCGTGGTGGGCGGCGGGCTTATGGCAACGGTTATCTCCGCATCCGCCGACAGTCCTTCCTCGTCGGTCACCGTCAGGCGGAAGGTCAGCGCCGTCTCCTCCGTCACGTCCGGGGCGGTGAAGGAGGCCGTGGCTGCGCCTGCGTTGGCGATGGACACCTGAGGCGTTCCACCCGCCTGGCTCCAGGCGAAGGTCAGGGACACCGCAGCCGTCTCAGCGTCATTGCCGACGCCTTGCAGCGCCACCGTCTCCCCGGTCCTCGCCGTAGTCACCTGGGCCGCGTCTATCGCAGCCGTTGGGGGCGTGTTCTCCGGCTCCGCTCCGGCCACCGTGACGATCATTGTGTCGGAATCGGACACACCCTCCTTGTCGGTGACTGTAAGCTCGAACGCCAGCGTCGTCTCCACCTCTGCGTCGGCGGGGATGGTGAAGCTTGGGTTGCCCACGGTGGCGTCGCTGAGGGTTACCGTCGGCCCGGACAGTTGGGTCCAGGCGTGGGCCATCTGGTACCACTTGCCGTGGGGGTTGATGCTGCACCGGCCCTCCAGAGTTACCTCGTCCCCCGGCGCTCCCGCCAGGTCGGGGCCGGCGCAGGCCGTGGGAAGGACAGGATCGGGCACGACGACGGTGACGGTCACCGTGTCCGAGTCGGACTCCCCTTCCGTATCAGTCACCGTCAACTGGAACTCCAGCGTCGTCCCATCGGCGGCGCCGGAGGGGATGGTGAAGGTGGGGTCGCCGCGCGTGGGGTCGGACAGCGTTACGGACGGGCCGGAGAGCTGCGTCCACTGGTGCTGCATCTGCCACCACTCACCGTAGGGGTTGGTGCTGTCCGTGCCCTGGATGGTCACGCTCTCGCCGGGCGCGCCAGATAAGTCGGGACCGGCGTTGGCCGTTGGCAGAGTGACAGGCTCCGGGTCGGGGCCGCCGGAACCGCTTGCGCCGGTGGCCGGCGTGACTTGTATCCGCACCGTGCCCGTGCCTGTGTCCATGTCCGTGGATCCCTCCGGACTGACTTTCACCGTCAGCGTGAAGTCCAAGAGTTCGCCATGAGAAATCCCTTCGGGGATGGTCACAGAAAGATTGCGGTGAGTCGTCCGGCCGAGTTCAACCTGGGGGCCCTTCGTCTGCTCCCACTCATAGTAGGTGAGTTCACCCGTTCCGGATTCATAAGGCGGATCGATGCTATGCCATCCTCGCAGGACGATAGTACCGCCGGAAGGAACCTTAGGAGTGGGGCTGCCGCCATCGACGGAGACGGTGACAACGGGGCGGATGACCTCCTCCACGACCTGCACCGTGGCGCTGTTGAGCCACGAAACGACATGCACAATGTAGCCGTCCTGCGGTACCAGGGCCACGGTGACGGCGTCCAAGCCCGTGGTGGGAACGGCGTACTCCACGGAGGCGTCCTTGGTCGCGGTAACCGGTATGGTCACCGTGTCGCGGCGCGTCTGCACGTCCTGATCGCCGGTGGTGGTGATCTCCAGGGTCACCGTCGGGACGTTGAACGCGTATCGGCCCTTCAAGACGAACACGGCGTCTTCACCCTCGGCTACCCAGGGGTATTTGGTGGTAATGAAGACCTGCGACCACTTCTCTGACGCCGTGATGGTGAATGGGATCACGGCGCTGTCCTCAGGTGAGCAGTTCCCGTCGCCGTCGTGAACGACATACTCCAGCTGGTGGATCGCTGGGGACATCTGCTCGTCAATGTCGGGAGTCAGCCCACGCGTGAGCAACTTCCCGCGCAGGACGCGCCCGTAGGGGTCGAAGGAAACGCCGGGCAGGGCGGTTGAGTTGTTGCTGAGGCTCTCGCCGGTGTCGGCCCGCCGGATGTTGAAATAGTAGCGGCCGCCATTGCCGCCGCCCGCGTTGGGGAACTCCAGTCTGAACTCCAAGTTTCCCCGGACCCGGAGGTTGGGAAATTCCCGCATATCGGGGGAGGCGTTCGGATAACTGTTGACTGTGGGAACATTGTCGTTTGCCGGTATGTTGCCGGAAGGGATGCAGTCGTTCACGTCGGTCAGGTGAATCGCCACCGCGATGGAGTCGGCGGCGGTTCCGTCGCTGACTCCCACTGTCACCGAGTACGATGCCCTGGTTTCCACGTCGTAGGTTACGCCGAACCTGGTCAGCAGTTGTCCTGTTCCCGCGTCTATCTGGAATGAAGCGGCGTCCCTGCCCGACAGCGTGTAGGTGATGGTGTCGCCGTCCTGGTCCGTTGCGATTACGGGTGCGCCGATGTTCCGGGCCGCCGCTGTGTTCTCCGGAATGCTTCTTGTGGCTCTATCGCCTTCGCTGAACACTGGCGGGTCGTTGGCGTCGGTCAGGTTGACCGTCACAGTAATGGAGTCGCGATTGTCTTCTGGGTCGGCTGCCATTACGTTGACAGTGTAAGAGACTTTGGTCTCGTAGTCGTAGCTGACACCGGACTTGGTTCTAAGCTGGCCGCTGCTCTCCACTATCTCGAAGGACCCGGCGTCCGTGCCGCCCAGCGTGTAGGTCAGCGTGTCGTTGTCCTGGTCCGTAGCAGTCACCGCAGCGCCCACGTTCACGCCGGCCCCGCTGTTCTCGGCGACGCTGCAGGTCGCGCTGTCACCCTCCGTGAACACCGGCGCGTCGTTGGCGTCCGTAAGGTTGACCGTCACCGCTATGGTGTCGGCGGCGTTGTCCGGGTCGGTGGCCGTTACCGTCACCGAGTAGGACGCCTTGGCCTCGTAGTCGTAAGAGGTGCCTTGCTTGGTGGTCAGCTGGCCGGTGGAGGCGTTGATGTCGAAGGAGCCTGCGTCATCGCCCGACAGCGTGTAGGTGAGGGTGTCGTTGTCCTGGTCCGTGGCCGACACCGCAGCGCCCACGTTGACGCCGGCCCCGCTGTTCTCGGCCAGGCTGCGGGTGGCGCTGTCACCCTCCGTGAACACCGGCGCGTCGTTGGCGTCCGTCAGGTTCACCGTCACCGCTATGGTGTCGGCGGCGTTGTCGGGGTCGGTAGCCGTTACCGTCACTGAGTAGGACGCCTTGTTCTCCAGGTCGTAGCTCACCCCGGACTTGGTGGTCAGCTGCCCGCTGGTCTCTACTATCTCGAAGGAGCTGGCGTCTGTGCCGGAGAGCGTGTAGGTCAGGGTGTTCCCGTCCTGGTCCGTGGCGATCAGGGGCAGGCCGACGTTCACGTTGGACCCGCTGTTCTCGGGGACGCTGCGGGTGGCGGTGTCGCCGGCGGTAAAGGTGGGCGCGTCGTTTACGTCAGTCAGGTTGATGGTGACGGCGATGGAGTCGGCGGCGTTGTCGGGGTCGGTCGCCGTTACGGTCACCGTGTAGGACGCCTTGGTCTCCAGGTCGTAGTTGACCCCGGACTTGGTGAGCAGTTGGCCGCTGCTCGCCACTATTTCGAAGGAGCCGGCGTCCGTGCCCGACAGCGTGTAGGTCAGGGTGTTGCCGTCCTGGTCCGTCGCCGCCACCGCCGCGCCGACGTTCTCTCCCGCCGCCGTGTTCTCGGCCAGGCTCCGCGTCGCGCTCTCCCCCTCGCTGAACGTCGGCGCGTCGTTTACGTCGGTCAGGTTGACCGTCACCGCGATGGTGTCGGCGGCGCTGTCGGGGTCGGTCGCCGTTACCGTCACTGAGTAGGACGCCTTGTTCTCCAGGTCGTAGCTCACCCCGGACTTGGTTTGGAGCTGCCCGCTGGTCTCCACTATCTCGAAGGATGCCGCGTCCGTACCCGTCAGCGTGTAGGTCAGCGTATCCCCGTCCTGGTCCGTAGCCGACACCGCTGCGCCCACGTTCTCTCCCGCCGCCGTGTTCTCCGCCACGCTGCGGGTTGTGGAGTCGCCATCGCTGAACGTCGGCGCGTCATTTACGTCGGTCAGGTTCACCGTCACCGATATTGAGTCGGCGGCGCTGTCGGGGTCGGTCGCCGTCACGGTGACCGAGTAGCTGGCCTTGGCCTCCAGGTCGTAGCTCACCCCGGACTTGGTTCGGAGCTGCCCCGTTCCCCCGTCTATCTCGAAGGATGTCGCGTCCGTGCCCGTCAGCGTGTAGGTCAGCGTGTCGTTGTCCTGGTCCGTAGCCGACACCGCCGCGCCCACGTTCTGGCCCGCCGCCGTGTTCTCGACCAGGCTGCGGGTGGCACTCTCCCCCTCCGTGAACGTCGGCGCGTCGTTGGCGTCGGTCAGGTTCGCCGTCACCGATATTGAGTCGGCGGCCGTTCCGTCGCTGACCCCCACGGTCACCGTGTAGGACGCCTTGGCCTCCAGGTCGTAGCTCACCTCGGACTTGGTGGTCAACTGGCCGCTGCTCGCCACTATTTCGAAGGACCCGGCGTCGGTGCCGGACAGCGTGTAGGTCAGCGTGTCCCCGTCCTGGTCCGTCGCCGACACCGCCGCGCCCACGTTCTCTCCCGCCGCCGTGTTCTCCGCCAGGCTGCGGGTTGTGGAGTCCCCCTCGCTGAAGGTGGGCGCGTCGTTTACGTCGGTCAGGTTTATGGTGACGGCGATGGAGTCGGCGGCGGTTCCGTCGCTCACCCCCACCGTCACCGTGTAGCTGGCCTTGGTTTCCAAGTCGTAGCTCACCCCGGACTTGGTGGTCAGCTGGCCGCTGCTCGCCACTATCTCGAAGGAGACGGCGTCCGTGCCCGACAGCGTGTAGGTGAGGGTGTCGTTGTCCTGGTCCGTGGCCGACACCGCAGCGCCCACGTTGACGTTGGCCCCGCTGTTCTCCGGGACGCTCCGGGTCGCGCTCTCCCCCTCCGTGAACACCGGCGCATCGTTGGCGTCGGTCAGGTTGACCGTCACCGCGATGGTGTCGGCGGCGTTGTCGGGGTCGGTCGCCGTTACGGTGACCGAGTAGCTGGCCTTGGTCTCCAGGTCGTAGCTCACCCCGGACTTGGTTTGAAGCTGGCCCGTCCCGTCGTCGATGTCGAAGGAGCCGGCGTCGGTGCCGGAGAGGGAGTAGGTCAGGGTGTCCGCCGGGTTCCTGTCCTGGTCCGTGGCCGACACCGGAGCGCCCACGTTGACGTTGGCCCCGCTGTTCTCAGGGACGCTGCGGGTGGCGTTCTCCCCCTCGATGAACACCGGCGCGTCGTTGGCGTCGGTCAGGTTTATGGTGACGGTGGTAGAGTCGCTGCCGCCTCCGGGGTCTTCCACCCCAACGGTGACCGAGTAGCTTGCCTTCGCCTCCAGGTCGTAGCTCACGCCGGACTTCGTGGTCAACTGCCCGCTGCTCGCCACGATCTCGAAGGACCCGGCGTCCGCGCCGCCCAGCGTGTAGGTTAGGGTGTCGCCGTCCTGGTCCGTGGCCGACACCGCTGCGCCCACGTGGACGTTGGCCCCGCTGTTTTCAGGGACGCTGCGGGTTGTGGAGTCCCCATCGCTGAACACGGGCGCGTCGTTGGCGTCCGTCAGGTTCACCGTCACCGCGATGGTGTCGGCGGCGTTGTCGGGGTCGGTCGCCGTTACGGTGACCGTGTAGGACGCCTTGGTCTCTAGGTCGTAGCTCACGCCGGACTTGGTGGTCAGTTGGCCCGTCCCATCGTCGACGTCGAAGGAGCCGGCGTCCGTGCCGCCCAGCGTGTAGGTCAGCGTGTCTGCCGGGTTCCTGTCTTGGTCCGTGGCGGTCAGGGGCAGGCCGACGTTCTCCCCGGCGGCGGTGTTCTCCGGCAGGCTCCGCGTCGCGCTCTCGCCTTCCGTGAACACGGGCGCGTCGTTTACATCCGTCAGGTTGATCGTCACCGCGATGGTGTCGGCGGCGCTGTCGGGGTCGGTCGCCGTTACGGTCACCGAGTAGGACGCCTTGGTTTCCAGGTCGTAGCTCACCCCGGACTTGGTGGTCAACTGGCCGCTGCTCGCCACTATCTCGAAGGAGCCGGCGTCCGTGCCGCCCAGCGTGTAGGTCAGCGTGTTCCCGTCCTGGTCCGTCGCCGCCAAGGGAGCGCCCACGTTGACGTTGGCCCCGCTGTTTTCAGGGACGCTGCGGGTTGTGGAATCCCCGTCGCTGAACACGGGCGCGTCATTGGCGTCCGTCAGGTTCACCGTCACCGCGATGGTGTCGGCGGCGCTGTCGGGGTCGGTCGCCGTTACGGTCACCGAGTAGGACGCCTTGGTCTCCAGGTCGTAGCTCACGCCGGACTTGGTGGTCAGCTGGCCCGTTCCCCCGTCTATCTCGAAGGAGCCGGCGTCATCGCCCGACAGCGTGTAGGTGAGGGTGTCGTTGTCCTGGTCCGTCGCCGACACCGCCGCGCCCACGTTCTGGCCCGCCGCCGTGTTCTCGACCAGGCTGCGGGTGGCACTCTCCCCCTCCGTGAACGTCGGCGCGTCGTTGGCGTCGGTCAGGTTCACCGTCACCGAGATGGAGTCGGCGGCCGTTCCGTCGCTCACCCCCACCGTCACCGAGTAGGACGCCTTGACCTCCAGGTCGTAGCTCACCCCGGACTTGGTTTGAAGCTGGCCGCTGCTCTCGACTATCTCGAAGGACCCGGCGTCCGTGCCGGACAGGGAGTAGGTCAGTGTGTCTACCGGGTTCCCGTCCTGGTCCGTCGCCGCCAGGGGCAGACCCACGTTGACGTTGGCCCCACTGTTCTCGGGGAGGCTGCGGGTGGCGCTGTCCCCTTCCGTGAACGTCGGCGCGTCGTTTACGTCGGTGAGATTGATGGTCACCGCTATTGAGTCGGCGGCCGTTCCGTCGCTCACCCCCACGGTCACCGAGTAGGACGCCTTGGCCTCCAGGTCGTAGCTCGCGCCGGACTTGGTGGTCAGCTGGCCGCTGCTCGCCACTATTTCGAAGGACCCGGCGTCCGTGCCGCCCAGCGTATAGGTCAGCGTGTCCGGGTTCCCGTCCTCGTCCCGGTCCTGGTCTGTGGCGGTCAGGGGCAGGCCGACGTTCTCTCCCGCCGCCGTGTTCTCGGCCAGGCTGCGGGTTGTGGAGTCGCCGTCGCTGAACACGGGCGCGTCGTTTACGTCCGTCAGGTTCACCGTCACCGCGATGGCGTCGGCGGCGTTGTCGGGGTCGCTCGCCGTTACGGTGACCGCGTAACTGGCCTTGGTCTCCAAGTCGTAGCTCACCCCGGACTTGGTTTGAAGCTGGCCGCTGGTCTCCACTATTTCGAAGGAGCCGGCGTCCGTGCCGCCCAGCGTATAGGTCAGCGTGTCCGGGTTCCCGTCCTCGTCCCGGTCCTGGTCTGTGGCGGTCAGGGGCAGGCCGACGTTCTCTCCCGCCGCCGTGTTCTCCGCCAGGCTGCGCGTCGCGCTCTCCCCCTCCGTGAACACCGGCGCATCGTTGGCGTCGGTCAGGTTGACCGTCACCGCTATGCTGTCGGCTGCGTTGTCCGGGTCGGTCGCCGTCACCGTCACCGAGTAGGACGCCTTGGCCTCCAGGTCGTAGCTCACCCCGGACTTGGTGGTCAACTGGCCCGTCTCCCCGTCGATGTCGAAGGAGGCCATGTCGGTACCGGAGAGCGTGTAGGTCAGGGTGTCGTTGTCCTGGTCCGTCGCCGCCAGGGGAGCGCCTACGTTGACGTTGGCCCCGCTGTTCTCAGGGACGCTGCGCGTGGCGCTCTCGCCCTCCGTGAAGGTTGGCGCGTCGTTGGCGTCGGTCAGGTTCACCGTCACCGCGATGGTGTCGGCGGCGTTGTCGGGGTCGGTCGCCGTTACCGTCACCGAGTAGCTGGCCTTGGCCTCCAGGTCGTAGCTCACCCCGGACTTGGTGGTCAGTTGGCCCGTCCCATCGTCGACGTCGAAGGAGCCGGCGTCCGTGCCGCCCAGCGTGTAGGTCAGCGTGTCGTTGTCCTGGTCAGTGGCCGTCACCGCCGCGCCCACGTTCACGTTCGCCCCGCTGTTCTCGGGGACGCTCCGCGTCGTGCTATCCCCATCGTCGAAGGTCGGAGCGTCGTTGGCGTCGGTCAGGTTGACCGTCACCGCGATGGTGTCGGCGGCGCTGTCGGGGTCGGTGGCCGTTACGGTTACCGTGTAGCTCGCCTTGGTCTCCAGGTCGTAGCTCACCCCGGACTTGGTGGTCAACTGCCCGCTGCTCGCCACTATCTCGAAGGACCCGGCGTCCGTGCCCGACAGCGTGTAGGTCAGCGTGTCTGCCGGGTTCCTGTCTTGGTCCGTCGCCGCTACCGCTGCGCCCACGTTGAGGTTGGCCCCGCTGTTCTCCGGCAGGCTACGGGTGGCGCTCTCCCCCTCGCTGAACACGGGCGCGTCGTTGGCGTCCGTCAGGTTCACCGTCACCGCTATTGAGTCGGCAGCGCTGTCGGAGTCGGTCGCCGTTACGGTGACCGCGTAGGACGCCTTGGTTTCCAGGTCGTAGCTCACCCCGGACTTGGTGGTCAGTTGGCCGGTGGAAGCATTGATCTCGAAGGAGACGGCGTCATCGCCCGACAGCGTATAGGTCAGCGTGTCGCCGTCCTGGTCCGTCGCCGCCACGGGGTCGCCCACGTTGACGTTGGCCCCGCTGTTCTCGGCCAGGCTGCGAGTGGCGCTCTCCCCTTCCGTGAACACCGGCGCGTCGTTTGCGTCGGTCAGGTCCACCGTCACCGCGATTGAGTCGGCGGCCGTTCCGTCGCTGACCCCCACGGTCACCGTGTAGGACGCCTTGGTCTCGTAGTCGTAGGAGGCCCCTTGCTTCGTGGTCAGCTGTCCCGTCCCCTCGTCTATCTCGAAGGATGTCGCGTCCGTGCCCGTCAGCGTGTAGGTCAGCGTGTCCCCGTCCTGGTCCGTCGCCGCCACGGGGTCGCCCACGTTGACGTTGGCCCCGCTGTTCTCAGGCAGGCTGCGGGTTGTGGGGTCGCCCTCGTCGAACGTCGGCGCGTCGTTGGCGTCCGTCAGGTTCACCGTCACCGCGATGGTGTCGGCGGCGTTGTCGGGGTCGGTCGCCGTTACCGTCACCGAGTAGCTGGCCTTGGCCTCCAGGTCGTAGCTCACCCCGGACTTGGTGGTCAGTTGGCCCGTCCCATCGTCGATCTCGAAGGACCCGGCGTCCGTGCCGCCCAGCGTGTAGGTCAGCGTGTCTGCCGGGTTCCTGTCTTGGTCCGTTGCCGATACCGGAGCGCCTACGTTGACGTTGGCCCCGCTGTTCTCCGGCAGGCTGCGGGTGGCGGTGTCGCCCTCCGTGAACACCGGCGCGTCATTTACGTCGGTCAGCTTGATGGTCACCGCGATGGAGTCGGTGTTGCCGTGTGTGTCGCTGGCCGTGACAGTAATGGCATACTGCGGTTTGGTCTCGAAGTCGTAGCTTGTTTCCTGCGTGGTGATCTGGCCGGTACCCTCGTGTATTCCGAAAAACACGCTGTCCGTGCCGCCCAGCGTGTACGTCAGGGTATCGCTGTCTCCGTCAGTAGCTTCTACTGCTGCGCCTACGTTCACACCGGGTACGCTGTTCTCGGGGACTTCGCGGGCGGTGCTTTCTCCGTCGCCGAATACGGGCGCGTGGTCGTCCTCCACTATGTCGAAGCTCACGTCATCCACTGCTACCGTGCCGTATTCCGGGCTGGACTCGGCGTCCACTATCTGGTGGGATACCACCGCGGTCCGGGGTTCTGATACCACGCCGTCGTCGTGGGCCGTTACCCTGATGGACTGGGGTACGTTCCAGTTCTCCCGGGTGAAGGTCAGGCTGCTTGGATCTGTGTCGGCAGGTCCGGCGACAGTGATGTTTATCTTCACGACGTGCCCCGCTCTGGGCTTGGAGTCCAGTACGACGGTGTACGACACAGGGTTGTCGCCGCTCTGCTGTCCCTCGGTGACCGACGTGTGTTTCTGGTCCAGCGTGACACCGGCCGTGTCGCTGTCCGTTATGGTCACTTCCACGCCTGTGATGGTGACTCCCGCATAGTCTCCGCCGGCGGAATGGCTGATGCTGGCGGTACGGTCAGCCTCGTTGTCCACATGGTCGCGCTGGCCGGTTACGGTCACGGTTTGGGCGTTGTTCCAGTTCTCCGTGGTGAAGGTCAGCTCCGGTGGCGTTATTGCGATTGCGTCCGGGTGATCTCCGCCCGCCGCTGGCGTCACGGTCACAGTCCCCGTAGGCTGTGAGTTCAGTACGATGGTGTAGGAGCCATCGCCGGTTTCCCCGACCGTCAGTTCCGTCGCGCTGACGGTAACTCCTTCTTCGTCGTTGTCGGTTACGGTCACCTCGATGGATCCCGCGACCACGTTGTGGCGTCCGTAGTCGGCCCCCGCCACCTCGTGGGTGATGGTGGCGGTCCGGTCGGCCTCGTTGTCTATCAGGTCGTCGACTGCGGTGATGGTCACTGGCTGGGCGGTGTTCCAGTTCTGGGGGGTGAATATCAGCGCTGCGCTCACCGTGGCGTTGTCGGGGGCGCTGCTGACCGGGGTGACGGTGACGTTCCCGTCGCTGGGCTGGCTGGTCAGGACTACGGTGTAGCTGGCGGTGTTTCCAGGGGCCACCTCGCTGACCCGCAGGGTAGGCGGGTCTGTGGTGGATGTGGTCGTTATTTCCACGCTTCGGGTGTCGTCGTCAGTGTTGGTCAGTTCTACGCTTGCTCGTTGCCCCTCGTATAGGGGATCGGGGCTGGCGGCGGTGAACGTTATGGCGTAGCCTGTATCGCCGTCGTCCACGCTGTCGTCCTGACCAGTTACGGTCACGTCCTGGGCGGTGTTCCAGTTGCCGGTGGTGAAGGTCAGCGTCTCTGGACTCACTGTTCCCTCGTTTGTGTTGCTGCTTGTCACTCCTATCGTGACGGCCGCCGTTGGCTGGGAATTCAGTTTCACCCCGACCGTCACGGTCCCGCCGTCCTCGGTCGTTACGTTGCTGTCTGGAGTGGCGGTTATGCCTCTGGTGTCGTCGTCCTGGATGGTGATGGCAGCGCCGTTAATCGTCAGGTTTGCCGTTTCGCTGGTTGCGCCGACGTTCACGGTCCGGTCGTCGTTGTCGACCTGGTTGTCCTGGGCTGTGACCGTGACGGTTCCGCTGCTTTCCATTTGGCCGGCGGCGATGGTCAGGGTCACGTTCTCGCTCAGCGTGAAGTCGCTGGCTTCCGCCGGAGCCTCCGGTGTGGCGGAGACCGTCAGGGTGAGGTCCTGGGTCAGCAGTCCGTCCAGTCTTGCGGTGATGGCGCTCCGGTTTGTGGCGCCGCTCTCGTTGATGGTCGTGGGCGTCGCAATGATGGTTGCGGTTGCCGTTCCGGTGCGCTGGGTTGCGGACTCGCTCCAGTCTCCGGTGCCTTCGTCGTTTCTTGCTCTCACCTGCACCTCGTACTCGGTGTTGAGCAGCAGTTGTTCCAGGGTGCCTTGTCCACCTATGTTGCTTTCCAGAGTGAAAGTCTCGCGTGAGTCTTTGGGCCGGTACTGTAGGTCGTATTCGTCGATGTCCGGGCGTCCGGTATTGTCCGGCGCGTTGGGAGTTACCCGCAGGGAGTCGCTGTTGCCTGTCGTTTCTATCGTTGGGGCAGGCGGTCGATTGGGTGGTTCGTTCTCGTCCGTGATGTTGATAGTTACGGTGATGTCGTCGTCGATGCTCGCGTCCGGCCGTCCGTCGGCGGCCTTGCCGTCGTGTACCGACACGGTGACCGTGTATCCGGGCTTGTCCTCGTGGTCGTAGGTCACGCCGGCTTTGGTCTTGAGCTGCCCTGTCGCAGTGTCGATCTCGAAGAAGTCGACGTCTGTTCCGGAGAGGGAGTAGGTCAGCGTGGCATCGTCCGCGTCCACGGCGGTTACGGGGTTGCCGATGGGCGTCCCGCCCGTGTCCGTGGCCGCTCCGATGCTCTCGGGCAGGTCGCGCGTGGTGGTGGTTCCATCAAACGAGGGCTCGGCGTTCGGGCCGTCGTCGTCGGTTACGGTGATGGTTAGGGTCGCGCTGACGCTTCCGTAGCCGCCGCCGTCCGCGGTGTGGGTGATGGTGGCGGTGCCGACGGTCGTCGGGAGTGTTGTCGAAGCTGTCGTCCGTTATCGTCAGTTCGACGGTTTGGGGCATGTCCCAGGTGGTGTTCGTGAAGGCCAGCGTTCCAGCCGTCGCGAGTGTTACCGCGTCCGTGCCTTCAACCTCGGCAATCGCCAGCGTGACGGTCACGTCGGCGGTTGGCTCGCTGTCCAGAACGACGGTGTATGACGTCGTGCCGATGGCTTCGCCGACGGTCACCGCGGTTGGCTCAAACGTGATTCCCTTGGTGTCGTCGTCCGTTACGGTTACGGTTACGTCTTCAGCCGTTACGCTGCCGTAGTCGCCGCCGGCGACGGTATGGGTGATGGTGGTGGTCCGGCTGTCGCCTTCGTTGTCGATGTCGTCATTGACTCCGGTGACCGTGACGTACTGCTCCGTGTTCCAGTTCTCTGGCTCAAAGGTCAGTGTGCCTGAGACCGTGGCGATGCTCTGGTCGTTGCTCGACGGCGTGACGGTCACGTTGTCTGTCGGTTCGCTGGTCAATATGACGCTGTAGGTTGCAGTTCCTCCGTTCTCAGGTATTGCGCCTGATATGGCTCCTACCTCTATTTTGCGTTCGTCGTTATCCTCAATCGCAATTGTCAAGGATTTGGATTCGCCCACGTCGTAGGCCTCTGCGGCGATGATGGTGTAGGTGACGGAGCCGTTTTCCTCGTCAATCTCGTCGTTGTCGGTGCTGATCGTGCCGGAATCGTGTGGAAGCGGCGCTGGTTGGTTCAGCCCGGTCTCGGGAATTGTTATTGTCAATGGGTCGTCCTGGTTCCTACCGGTTATCCCGTATTCTCCGGTGGTCTCGACCTTTATCTTCACTACGAGTGGCACGTTGTTGTACGGGTCGGCAGTGATTCGGAAACCTATTTCATCGCCCTCGGTTATTGAGCTCCCGGTTCCTGGTTTATTCGTTATGGTTACGACTGGTTTCCTGGGGTATCCGGAAGCGATTGATTCGGCCCACTCGCTTACACCCTCGTGGTTGACGGTCCTGACTCGGAAGTCATACTTCTGGCCGGTCTTCAGATTGGTGATGGTCAGGGTTGATAGCGGGGGATCGGCTGTTGTAAAGGCTTTCTGGTCGGACCAGTCGGCTACTCCCTCTAGCTTGTTCCATACTTCATATTGAGTGATTGGCGGCCGGCCCGTGTTATCTGCTGGAGGAGTCCATTCGAGTAATACTTCTCCCGCGTTGGCAGTGGGTCGTGCCCTCAAGTTGGTTGGCGGGTCCGGTGGTTCGTTTACGTCGGTCAGGTTCACCATCACCGTGATGGTGTCGGCGGCGCTGTCCGGGTCGGTGGCCGTCACCGTCAACGAGTAGGACGCCTTGGTCTCGTAGTCGTAGGAGGAGGCCCCTTGCTTCGTGGTCAGCTGTCCCGTCCCCTCGTCTATCTCGAAGGATGTCGCGTCCGTGCCCGTCAGCGTGTAGGTCAGCGTGTCTGCCGGGTCCCTGTCCTGGTCCGTCGCCGCTATGGGGTCGCCGACGTTGACGTTGGCCCCGCTGTTCTCAGGGACGCTGCGGGTTGTGGAGTCGCCGTCGGTAAAGGTCGGCGCGTCGTTTACGTCGGTCAGGTTCACCGTCACCGCGATGGTGTCGGCGGCGTTGTCAGGGTCGGTCGCCGTTACGGTGACCGTGTAGGACGCCTTGGCCTCCAGGTCGTAGTTCACCCCGGACTTGGTGGTCAGTTGTCCCGTCTCATCGTCGATCTCGAAGGAACCGGCGTCCGTGCCGCCCAGCGTGTAGGCCAGCGTGTCGTTGTCCTGGTCTGTCGCCGCCAGGGGAGCGCCCACGTTGACGTTGGCCCCGCTGTTCTCAGGGACGCTGCGGACGGCGCTATCCCCCTCCGTGAACGTAGGCGCGTCGTTTACATCCGTCAGGTTGATGGTCACCGCGATGGTGTCGGTAGCGTTGTCAGGGTCGGTCGCCGTTACGGTCACGGTGTAGGACGCCTTGGTCTCCAGGTCGTAGCTCACCCCGGACTTGGTGGTCAGTTGGCCCGTCCCATCGTCGATGTCGAAGGAACCGGCGTCTGTGCCGGAGAGCGTGTAGGTGAGCGTGTTCCCGTCCTGGTCCGTCGCCGCCAAGGGCAGACCCACGTTCACGTCGGCCCCGCTGTTCTCCGGTACGCTGCGGGTGGCGGTGTCGCCCTCAGTAAAGGTCGGCGCGTCGTTTACGTCCGTCAGGTTCACCGTCACCGCGATGGTGTCGGCGGCGCTGTCGGGGTCGGTCGCCGTCACAGTGACCGAGTAGCTGGCCTTGGCCTCGTAATTGTAGGTCACGCCCTCTTTCGTTTGCAGTTGGCCGCTGCTCGCCACTATCTCGAAGGACCCGGAGTCCGTGCCCGACAGTGTGTAGGTCAGCGTGTTCCCGTCCTGGTCCGTCGCCGACACCGCCGCGCCCACATTCTGGCCCGCCGCCGTGTTCTCGACCAGGCTGCGGGTGGCGGTGTCCCCCTCCGTGAACGTCGGCGCGTCATTTACATCGGTCAGGTTCACCATCACCGCGATGGTGTCGGCGGCGCTGTCCGGGTCGGTCGCCGTTACCGTCACCGAGTAGGACGCCTTGGTCTCCAGGTCGTAGCTCACGCCGGACTTGGTGGTCAGTTGGCCGCTGCTCTCCACTATCTCGAAGGAGCCGGCGTCCGTGCCGCCCAGCGTGTAGGTCAGGATGTCCGGGTTCCCGTCTTGGTCCGTCGCCGCCAGGGGCAGACCCACGTTCACGTCGGCCCCGCTGTTCTCCGGGACGCTCCGCGTCGCGCTCTCCCCCTCCGTGAACGTAGGCGCGTCGTTTACATCCGTCAGGTTGATGGTCACCGCGATGGTGTCGGCGGCGCTGTCGGGGTCGGTCGCCGTTACGGTCACCGAGTAGCTGGCCTTGGTCTCCAGGTCGTAGCTCACCCCGGACTTGGTTTGAAGCTGGCCCGTCCCGTCGTCGATGTCGAACGAGCCGGCGTCTGTGCCGGAGAGCGTGTAGGTCAGGGTGTCGTTGTCCTGGTCCGTCGCCGACACCGCCGCGCCCACATTCTGGCCCGCCGCCGTGTTCTCCGCCAGGCTGCGGGTTGTGGAGTCGCCCTCGCTGAACGTCGGCGCGTCATTTACGTCGGTCAAGTTCACCGTCACCGCGATGGTGTCGGCGGCGCTGTCGGGGTCGGTGGCCGTTACGGTGACCGAGTAGGACGCCTTGGTCTCCAGGTCGTAGCTGACGCCGGACTTGGTGGTCAACTGCCCGCTGCTCGCCACTATCTCGAAGGACCCGGCGTCCGTGCCCGACAGTGTGTAGGTGAGGGTGTCGTTGTCCTGGTCTGTCGCCGACACCGCTGCGCCCACGTTCACGTTGGCCCCGCTGTTTTCAGGGACGCTGCGGGTTGTGGAGTCGCCCTCGCTGAAGGTTGGCGCGTCGTTTACGTCGGTGAGATTGATGGTCACCGCTATTGAGTCGGCAGCGCTGTCGGGGTCGGTCGCCGTTACGGTCACGGTGTAGGACGCCTTGGTCTCCAGGTCGTAGCTCACGCCGGACTTGGTGGTCAGTTGGCCCGTCCCATCGTCGATGTCGAAAGACCCGGCGTCCGTGCCGCCCAGCGTGTAGGTCAGGATGTCCGGGTTCCCGTCTTGGTCCAGGTCTTGGTCCGTCGCCGCCAGGGGCAGACCCACGTTCACGTCGGCCCCGCTGTTCTCCGGGACGCTCCGCGTCGCGCTCTCCCCCTCCGTGAACGTAGGCGCGTCGTTTACATCCGTCAGGTTGATGGTCACCGCGATGGTGTCGGTAGCGTTGTCAGGGTCGGTCGCCGTTACGGTGACCATGTAGGACGCCTTGGCCTCCAGGTCGTAGTTCACCCCGGACTTGGTTCGAAGCTGGCCGGTAGAGCCGTCGATCTCGAAGGAGCCGGCGTCTGTGCCCGACAGCGTGTAGGTCAGGGTGTCCGCCGGGTCTCTGTCCTGGTCCGTCGCCGCCACCGCTGCGCCCACGTTGACGTTGGCCCCGCTGTTTTCAGGGACGCTGCGGGTTGTGGAGTCGCCATCGCTGAACACGGGCGCGTCGTTTACGTCGGTCAGGTTCACCGTCACCGCGATGGTGTCGGCGGCGTTGTCGGGGTCGGTCGCCGTTACCGTCACCGAGTAGCTGGCCTTGGCCTCGTAGTCGTAGCTCACCCCGGACTTGGTTCGGAGCTGCCCCGTTCCCCCGTCGATCTCGAAGGACCCGGCGTCGTCGCCGCCCAGCGTGTAGGTCAACGTGTCTGCCGGATTCCTGTCCTGGTCCGTCGCCGCCACCGCTGCGCCCACGTTGACGTTGGCTCCGCTGTTTTCAGGGACGCTGCGGGTTGTGGAGTCGCCATCGCTGAACACGGGCGCGTCGTTTACGTCGGTCAGGTTGACAGTTACCGTGATGGTGTCGGCGGCGGTTCCGTCGCTGACCCCCACGGTGACCGTGTAGGAAGCCTTGGTCTCCAGGTCGTAGCTCACGCCGGACTTGGTGGTCAGTTGGCCGCTGCTCGCCACTATCTCGAATGAGTTGGCGTCCGTGCCCGACAGCGTGTAGGTCAGGGTGTCCGCCGGGTCTCTGTCCTGGTCCGTCGCCGCCACCGCTGCGCCTACGTTGACGTTGGCCCCGCTGTTTTCAGGGACGCTGCGGGTGGCGCTCTCGCCCTCCGTGAAGGTCGGCGCGTCGTTTACGTCGGTGAGGTTCACCGTCACCGCTATGGTGTCGGCGGCGCTGTCGGGGTCGCTCACCGTTACGGTGACCGAGTAGGACGCCTTGGCCTCCAGGTCGTAGCTCACCCCGGACTTGGTGGTCAACTGGCCGCTGCTCTCTACTATCTCGAAGGACCCGGCGTCCGTGCCGCCCAGCGTGTAGGTCAGCGTGTCGCCATCCTGGTCCGTTGCCGACACCGCCGCGCCCACGTTGACGCTGGCCCCGCTGTTCTCCGGGACTTCGCGGGTGGTGGAGTCACCCTCGGTAAAGGTCGGCGCGTCGTTTACGTCGGTCAGATTCACCGTCACCGCGATGGTGTCGGCGGCGTTGTCGGGGTCGGTCGCCGTTACGGTGACCGAGTAGCTGGCCTTGGTCTCCAGGTCGTAGCTCACCCCGGACTTGGTTTGAAGCTGGCCCGTCCCGTCGTCGATGTCGAAGGAGCCGGCGTCGGTGCCGGAGAGGGAGTAGGTCAGGGTGTCCGCCGGGTTCCTGTCCTGGTCCGTCGCCGCCAGGGGAGCGCCCACGTTGACGTTGGCTCCGCTGTTCTCCGGGACGCTACGGGTGGTGGAGTCGCCCTCGGTGAACGTCGGAGCGTCGTTTACGTCGGTCAGGTTCACGGTCACCGCGATGGTGTCGCTGAAATTATCGGTAATGTCCTCTATCACCTCCACCGTCACCGCGTAGCTGGCCTTGGCCTCGTAGTCGTAGCTCACCCCGGACTTGGTGGTCAGTTGTCCCGTCTCATCGTCGATCTCGAAGGAACCGGCGTCCGTGCCGGAGAGCGTGTAGATCAGCGTGTTGCCGTCCTGGTCCGTGGCCGACACCGCCGCGCCCACGTTCTGGCCCGCCGCCGTGTTCTCCGGCAGGCTGCGGGTTGTGGAAGCCCCCTCGTCGAACGTCGGCGCTTCGTTTACGTCGGTCAGGTTCACCGTCACCGCGATGGTGTCGGTGGCCGTTCCGTCGCTAACCTCAACTACTATCGAGTAGGACGCCTTGGTCTCGTGGTCGTAGCTCACGCCTTCTTTGGTGGTCAGTTGGCCGGTGTTGGGTTCTATCTTGAAGGAGTCCCGGTCGACGTTGTCCTCTGTTTCCGCTTCGGAAATGGAATAGACCAGGGTGTCTTCGGAGCGGTCCTGGTCCGTGGCCGACACCGGATCGCCCACGTTGACGTTGGCCCCGCTGTTCTCCGGCAGGCTGCGGGTTGTGGGGTCGCCCTCGGTGAACACGGGCGCGTCGTTTACGTCGGTGAGTCTGATGATGACGTTGATGGAGTCGACGCCGCCTCTGCCATCATTTACCAACATGCCAATCCGGAAGACGGGTTCGGTCTCGTAGTCGTAAATCTCGCCTGCTTTGGTGGTCAGCTGGCCGTTTTGGTTATCTATGGTGAAACGTTCTCTATCCGAGTTGCCTGTTTGCGAATACGTGTACAGAAGTACATCGGGTTCCCCGTCATTGTCGTTGTCCGTTGCGCTGACCGGGAGGCCGACGAGCGTTCCCACCGCAGGGTTCTCAGCTATCGTTCGGCGGGCTACTCCATCTGGTGTTTCACCCTCTGTGAAGATAGGTTGTTCATTGTCCAGTATCTCCACAGGCATGTCGCTGATCGTTACTTCACCGTAGCCGCTGATGGTGTGGGTGATAGCCGTACGCTCATTGACTTTGTCGTCATCGTACTGGATTGTGATGTTGACATCTTGTGGTGAGGACCAGTTTCCCGATGTGAAGGTAAGTAGTTGCGTCTCCAGCGTAGCCACAGTTGGATCCAGGCTCGTCGGCGTGATCGTCACCGTGCCGCCCGGGTCGGTGTCCAGCGTCACTGTGTATTTGTCGCTGCCTTGGGTTACCTCATTGCCACCGGAATCCGTGATGCCCTGGAGTTCCTGAATTTGGAGCTCTCTCTTGTCCAGGAAAACCCCTGGGTCTACTTCCATCTCCAGGGTTGACGGGGTGCTAATCGTGTAGCCACTGTGGAAAATTTCCTCCGATGTTCCCGAGACCGTTGCACCGATGATGAGGGGTCCAGTCTGACCGGATGTGCGCTGTATAGTGAATAGGCCGCTTTCTACTGCGCCCTTGGGAATTGTAGGCGTCCCAAAGGTCACCTCCCCGTTTCGAACTCCGATGTCCATCGGAATGTTGCGCGGTGCTCCGGTAGGCGCCAGGAACTTGAACCTCTTGGATTCGGTTCTTTCTATGAAAATTGCCACCGGCAGAGGACTGCCGGGGTTGTCTGACAGGTCCAGGTGTGTCAGCGCCCTGGCGCCGGAGAACGCTCCGTTCGCCAGGCTGCTGATCTGGTTGCCGCTCAGGTTGAGCTGTCGCAGGTCCGGCAATGTGGTGAACAGGTCCGGGACCGCGGTGAATTGGTTACCGCTCAGATTGAGTTGGTCCAGTATCGGGATCTCGGTAAACAGCCCGGCAGGGAGGCTGAGGATCTGGTTGCCGCTCAGGTCGAGCCGTTTCAGCTCCGGTTCGCTGGCGAACAGGCCGGCCGGGAACGCGGTCAGTTGGTTGCCGCTTAGATTGAGTTCTTCCAGGTCCGGGGTCCCGGTAAACAGCCCGGTCGGGAGACTGCTGAGCCGGTTGCTGCTCAGGTCGATGCTGGTGACCCCGCTCAAACCGGCAAAGTCGCCGGCTTGCAACAACGTTATGTCCTTTGAAGCGAGGTTCAGCGACACAACCGCACTCAGTTGAACCGGAGTGACCTCCCCACAGCTGCTCGCGCCGGGGATGGCGGCAAGCAGGGCAGTCTGCACCGCCGTGGTCCGGCCGCAGATGCCGTCTACCTGCTGTGCTACTGCGCCCCGATGATCGGCGGCGAATAGCGCCGAGGCCAGCAATACCGCCGCGAGCGCCAGAAGTATGCGCGGCGGTTTCACCCCACTACCGATTCCGTATAGCGGTCTCAACTCCAAATCCGTATCTGGGTTAGGGTTGTTCTGCACGAGCCTGCTCTCGGCAGCTTTTGATTGTCTCAACAGAGGGTAATTGATTAGCGGCTGGCAGGCAAGGGTGTTCAGAGTGGAGGGGAGTAGATGGGAGTGCCGCTGAACACAGCGCAGAGCCGGTCCACGACAGGCTGGTCGCCTCCATTGCGTTCCAAGGTCCTGATTACGCTGGTGAAGGCTGAGAACGCATCGGCCCCCTCCACCGTCTTGGAGCAGTGCGATACCTTCCGTGCGATCACTGCCGGGCGGAGCGCTCGCTCAGCACGGTTGTTGGTCGGCTCAATGTTCGGATCGTCCAGGAAGCGCAGCAGGTTGCCCCGATCATCGTGCCAGCCCAGCTCGTTCTGCAGCCGGTAGCTGTCCGCATCAGCCATAGGACGGTCGCGGAGAGCACGTGGGCCGCAGCCATCACTCGTCTCCCCACCCGGTGCGCGCTGGCCCCGTGCTGGTCAGGCGCAACTTCTGGGTGCTCGCCACGCACTTGCCTGCCGCACGACCGGCGCCGGCATACCTGCACACGATACGCCGTTACCTGGGGACGTGGAACCGGCAGAAGGTCGGTCACGTAGGCAAGCCGCACTCCCTCATGTTCGAGGACGCCTCCACATCCGGGGCAGGTGTCCCAGGACACTGGCGCCTCTACAACCGGCTCGGTGATCTCATCGGCGGACGGCGGCTTGCGGTAGCTGAACTGCCCCGTACCCGGCTTGCGACCAGGACGCTTGGGCTTGCTGCTGCGCCTGCCCTTGGAGAACGGCGCCGTCTGCCGCTCCGTTGAGACTCCGCGAGTTGCCTCCGCAACTCTTCGTTGGCTGCCGTCAACCGCGCGACCTGCTCTTGAAGCCGCGTCACCAACGCGATAAACTGATCCCGTTCAGACGGAGACATGCCTTTGGACCTGCACATAACCAAAGTCTAAACCAGCACCCAGCGCTCGCCGCAACCCCTCTACGGGCCACTAAACCGCTAATCAATTACCGCCAATGTTCGGTCACATTGGATTTCCGCCTTCGCCTTCGCGGGGTGGCAGTGACAGGGTTGAACATGATGCTGCGGTACCCCCTTTGTTCTATGACTACGCTTCCGCAGTCCTCGACTTCCACGCTGCTCAGCGTTACCAGCGGCCCGGCGTTTGAGTCCAGGAATGGGTCAACTGGTGCCAGGCCCCGTTGGGGTTGGTGCTGCACGTCCCTTGCAGGGTCACCGTTTCGCCCGGCGCTCCGGTCAGGTCGTCGCCGGCGCAGGCGGTGGGCGGAAAGACGACTCTTTCCCCGGACTGCCCGGTCTGCACCGCCCACGACAACGGAATTTGCACCTCAGTCGCCCGGTTCGTCATTACGCCAGCCAGAGCCGAACACCATACCGTCGTAGCCGACCACCCAGACGCGTACGGACTCCGTGGTGACCCAGTTGCCCTCTGCGGGAACCTCGAATATATCCGTGCCGAGCATGTCCTTGAGGTCCGTTCCCACCAGTGTTTTGTCGTAGTGGTCTACGATTGTGCCGCTACTGTCTGCTATGAACGCGAACCATTCCCCTTCTACGGTCTCGGCGCTGTTGTAGTAGTCGATGGTCGCCGCCAATCCTGAATAAACGCTCTCGGGGCCGGTGAAGTATGCGATGGTCGCTTCCAGTCCCGCCGAACGGAACTTGCTGACGGCGGCGAACACCAGGGACTTGGTGAATTCGTCGGCGTTGACATACCAGCCGGAGGCGAACAGCAGCCCGTCGTGCTTCACAACCCAGGCGTTCTTGAGCTGCATGGCCCCGGTGTTGTCGGAACCGAGTCCGCCGCTCTCCGGGTTCCTGTATACGTAGGACACCCACTTGCCGTCCTCGGTGGCAGAAAGCATCTCCGGCCCGAAGTTGTACCCGTTGGCGTCGGTCCCGACCCAGCCCTTCAGGTCAAGCCTCAGGCGGTGAGGGTCGGGATGGCCGATGACCAGGTCGTTCTCATCGACGATGAACACATACCACTGGCCGTCGATGCTCTCCTCCCGGTTGTAGTGGGCGAGGGTGGCGTCGAGTCCCTGGGTGTCGTACCTGCTGATGGCCTTGTCTACGAAGAACTTGGTGTACTCGATGGGGCTGGACCTAGATGGGATGGAGGCCACCACGCCGCGCGCTATCCGCTCGGCCTCGGCGGAGGTGAGTCCGGGCTGCGGGTCGGGGATGGCTGCGATGGCGGCTTCGACTATCCGCTCGACCTCTTCTTCGGACAGCCCCGATTCGGGCTGGGGCATGTCCGCCAGCGCCGCCCGGATGGCCTCCTCGACATCGGCGGCGGTGAGTCCGGGCGCAGGCGCGTCGGCTATCTCTTCGCGCACTATCTCCTGGACCTCGGCGCGGGACAGCCCGGCGTCTCCATTGCCGCAGGCGACGAGGAGAAGTGGGACCAGGACAGCAAGCGCCGCCAATGCCAGTATGCTCAGCTTCCGGTAAGTCACAGGCCCTCTGCTTTCTGCGGGATTGCGGTCTATTACGCTACAGCTACAGCCCGCCATCTTCGCTGCTGCGGTCGGCCTTCAGGCGCGGGTAGTCGCTGGCTGTGCCGAAATCCCAGGGGTCGTCGACCACCCCGTCGCCGTCCAGGTCTGTGTTCCAGCTGGCGTAGATCCCCGTATAGTCGGTGGGGGCCTTCAGGGCGGCGGTGGTCTGGGAGTAGGGCGGGGAACCCACCGGGTTGACGTCGCCGTTGTAGTAGACGCCGGCGGTGGCCAGGTCGGTCTGGTGGTAGGTATGGCCCACCACGCCGTGGACCAGGTTGTCGCCAGTCACGGTGCCCAGTGCGTAGACGCTATTCACGGCGCCTTCGTTGCTTCCCACAACGCCGCCCACGTGCTTGGCTCCGTGTACGTTTACTTCGGTCCAAGACGCCCTTACGTAACCCTGGTTGCTGCCGACCAGCCCGCCGGTCTGGCCGCCGCCGTCCACCAGTCCGGTGGCGTAGCTAGCGGAGACCCGGGTCTGGTTTCCTTGCATAAAGCCCACCAGCGCGCCTGCGTCATGGCTGGTGGTGGTTACGTTGGCGTTGGGTAGCCCCACGTGATGTATGTAAGCGGAGCCGCCGATCTGGCCGAACAGCCCTACGCGTTTCTGCTCCCGGTCGATGTACAGGTTGGAGATGGAGCGGCCGTTGCCGTGGAACTCCCCGGTGTAGGCTCCGGAGCCGTTTCCGATGGGTTCCCAGCCGGCGCCGTCGTTCCAGTAGGGGTCGGCGGGACCGACGCCGGCCCGGCCCTTGGTGTCGAAGTCCAGGTCGGTGGCAAGCTCATAGCCTTTGCAGGTTTCCGGGCAGCCCAGCCCCGCCAGGTGGTCGGGGTAAGCCTGTTGGTACTGCCGGGCGTCCAGTTCGTCGTATTCGCCGTTTCCGTCCAGGTCGTAGCGCACGGCGTTCAACTGGTCTAGGTTGGTCACTTCGATCAGGTTGTCGTCGTCGGTGTCGTAGTCCTCCAGGTTACCTATGATGTCCCCGGGGTTCTGGCCCTCGAACTCGTCGCGGGTGAATCGGCCGTCGCCGTTGCGGTCCGCCTTCAGACGGGGGTAGCGCCTTTCGGTCCAGAAGTCCCAGGGGTCGTCTGAGGCGCCGTCCCCGTCCAGGTCCACGTCCCAGTTTTCGTAGATGCTGGTGTAGTCCGTGGGCGTTGCCAGCTCCGCCTTGGTCTTGGCGTGTGTGTCGTCGATATCCGGGTTGATGTCGGAACGGAAATAGACTTCGTTCAGGACGCCGCCATCGGTCCAGCCCACCACGCCGTGGATCCGGTCGCTGCCGGATACCGTGCCCAGGGAATAGGCGGCGCTGACTTCGCCCCCGTTGTGGCCGACCAGTCCGCCCACGTGCTTGGCGCCGTGTACGGCTGCCTCCGCCCAGTTAGCCCTCACGTAGCCCTGGTTGCTGCCCACCAGCCCGCCGGTCTGGCCGCCGCCGACCACCGAGCCGGTGGCGAAGTTGGCGGACACCCGGGTCTGGTTGCCTTGCATGAAGCCCACCAGCGCGCCTACGTCATGGCCGGTGGTGGTTATATTGACGTAGGGCAGCCCTACATGATGTATGTAAGCGGAGCCGCCGATCATGCCGAACAGACCCACGCGTTTCGCCCCCCGGTTGATGTACAGGTTGGAGATGCTGCGGCCGTTGCCGTCGAACTCCCCGGTGTAAGCGCCGTCGTCGTCGTGGCCGATGGGACGCCAGCCCGCGCCGTCGTTCCAGTAGGGGTCGGCGGGGCCGACGCCTGCCCTGCCCCTGGTATCGTGGTCCAGATCGACAGTCAGTTCGTAGCCCTTGCAGGTTTCCGGGCAGCCCATGTTGTACGCGGCGTTGGGGTAGGCCCGCAAGTACAGGCCGATCTCGGTCGAAGGGGCGCCGTCGCCGTCCAGGTCGTAGCGGATGGCGTTGAGCCTCTCCCAGTTGGACACATAGATGAGGCCGTTGTCGTTCCGGTCGTAGTCCTTGCCTCCTCGCCGCTGGCGGCCAAACTCCTGCCAGGTGGCAACGCCGTCGCCGTTGCGGTCCGCCTTCAGCGCCGGCAATTCGCCGGACGTGCCGAAGTCCCAGGGGTCGTCCAGGGAATAGACCCCGGCCGGAAGGCGGTCCGTGTCCACGTTCCATTTAGCGTAGATGCCGCTGTAGCCTGTGGGATCTTTCAGCGCCGATAGTGTCCGGGAGTAGGGAAAGTGGTCCACCTGATAGCGGTCGGAGTTGTAATAGACGCCGGTGCTTTCCAGGTCCTTCTGGTTCTCGGTATAGCCCACGACGCCGTGCGTATCACTGGAGCCGCTCACCGTGCCCAAGGCGTAGACGCTCAGTATGGCGCCGCTGTTTTCGCCCACCACGCCGCCCACGTCGTCGCCTCCGGTCACCACCGTATCGGTCCAGGAGGCCACCACCCAGCCGTTGCTGTCACCCACCAGACCGCCGGTCTCGTCGCCGCCGGCAACCCGGCCGGTGGCGTAGCTGGCTGACACCGCTCCCGCACTGGTATTCAAATGGCCCACAAGGGCCGCGGTCCAACCGCCGCCGGTAATGTTGACGTTGAGCAGGCCGACATGATGGATAAAGCCGCTGCCTGTAATCTCGGCGAACAGCGCAACATGGCCGCCGCTGCGGTTGATGTACAGGTTGGAGATGGTGTGGCCGTTGCCGTTGAACTCGGCGATGTAGCCGTTGTCGGCATCGCCAATTGGGTCCCAGCCGGCGCCGCCGTTCCAGAAGATATCGCCTTCGTCGGCATAGCCATTGCCGTTGGTGTCGAAGTCCAGGTCGGCCACCAGCTCGTAGCCCTTGCAGCCCGTGTCGGGACAACCCATGCCGGAGGCGGTGTTGGCGAAGGCTGCGGTGTAGCTGGCAAAGGTGCCGCCGGTCCAGCCGCCGCCGTCCAGGTCGTCGCGGATGGCGTTGAGGTGCCACAGGTTGGACACCTCGATGAGGCCGTCGTCGTCGGTGTCGTAGTCAACGTCGGACTGGGCGAAGACAAGCCCGCCGGACAACAGGGTTGCCAGGGCAGCGACTGTCAGGGCAAGGAACAGGCCGGTCAACCAGCGCGGGGTCAGACACTCCATCTTGCGGGCGAGAGGGAACATGGCGTGTGGCCTCCATATTGGACTTGGGTTCCGGCTACAGACACCCATCAAATTATACACTAGCCATATGAGATTGTTGTTAGGTTAGCCTTCATTTTCCAGGGCAATCGCATTTTGACTGCAATGTTCTTATCCTCCCCGTATAAGGCGGGAATCCGGCCCGAATCTGACAATTTCCGTCACCTGAGAGACCGATTTAAGCGGTGAGGCCTCCGTCTTTCCGCCAGAGTGACACCAGGTCGGCCTAAATGCGATTGCCCTGCTTCATTTTCCATCAGGTTTCATGCGTCACCGGGGCGAGCACGTTGGCAACCTCTACATGGCCGATAAGGAGGGCGAGCGGGAGTTCACGACCGAGGATGAGGAGACGCTGGTCATGTTCGCCGCCCAGGCGGCGATGGTGGTGGTCAACGCCCGCAGGCACCGGGACAAGCGGCGGGCCCGGGCCGACCTGGAGACGCTGATAAAGACCACGCCGGTGGGCGTCGTGGTCTTTGACGCGAAAACGGGAGCGCCGGTGTCCCTGAACCGGGAGGCGCGAAGGATCGCCGACCAGCTGCGACAACCGGACCTGCCGCCGGAGCATTTGCCGGAGCGCTTGCTGGAGGTGATTGCCATCCGGCGCGCCGACGGGCGGGAAATCCCCCTGGCCGAGCTATCCTTGGCCCAGGCGCTGAGCGCTGGGGAGACGGTGCGGGTCGAGGAGGTCGTCATCGCGGTCCCCGGCGGGGGCAGCGTCACCACCCTGATCAACGCCACGCCCATCCTCTCGGAGGAGGGCGACGTGGAGTCCTTCGTGGTCACGCTGCAGGACATGACGCCGATGGAGGACTTGGAGCGGCTGCGGGCCGACTTCCTGGCCATGGTGAGCCACGAGCTGCGCACTCCCCTGTCCGCGGTCAAGGGCTCGGTCACCACCCTGCTGGACCCTTCCGCCACTCTGGACCCCGCCGAGGCCCGCCAGTTCCACCAGATTATCGACCAGCAGACCGACCGGATGCGGGAGCTGATCGGAGACCTGCTGAACGTGGCCCGCATCGAGACGGGTGCCCTGCCGTTGGATCCGCAGCCGGCGGACCTGGCCGTGCTGGTGGACCAGGCCCGCAACGCCTTCGCGAGCGGCGGGGGACGGCACAACATCAGTTCCGGCCTGCCCCCGGACCTGCCCTGGGTGATGGCGGACCGGATGCGGGTGGTGCAGGTGCTGACCAACCTGCTGTCCAACGCGGCCCGCCACTCGCCGGAGACCGCTCCCATCAGGGTGAACGCCGCGCGGGAAGGGGTGCACGTGGGGGTCTCGGTGGCCGACGAGGGGCAGGCGTGCCGACGGAGCTTCTGCCCCACCTGTTCCGGAGGTTCTCCCGCATCGACGGCGACGAACGGGGGAGCGGCATTGCCGGGTCGGGTCTGGGGCTGGCCCTCTGCAGGGGCATTGTGGAGGCCCACGGGGGCCGTATCTGGGCCGAGAGCGAGGGGCCGGGCAAGGGGTCCCGGTTCACCTTCACCGTACCGGCGGTGGAGGTGACCGGCGGCGGCTTGGCGGCCCGGTCCGGCCTGCCGGCAACCGGCTCCCGGCCCGGGGATGAGGTGCGCATCCTGGCGATGGACGACGACCCCCGGGGGCTCCAGCACCTCCGGGGCGCCCTCGCCAAGGCGGGCTACGCGCCGGTGGTGACCGGCGACCCGGAGGAGGCGCTGCGTCTGATGACGGTGGAGAAGCCCCGGTTGGCGCTGCTGGATCTGATGCTGCCCCGCGCCGACGGCATAGAGCTGATGCAGGAAATCCTCGAAATTGCCGACGTGCCGGTCATCTTCCTGTCGGCCTACACCCAGGACGAGATCATCGCCCGGGCCTTCGAGGCCGGGGCCGACGACTACGTGGTGAAGCCGTTCTCTCCGGTGGAGCTGGCGGCCAGGATCCGGGCGGCCCTGCGGAGGCGGGAGACGCCGAGGCCATCAGGACCCTACGTGCTGGGGGAGCTGGCCCTGGACTACGCCAGGCGGCGGGTGACTCTATCCGGCAGCCCGGTGCCGCTGACCGCCATCGAGTACCGGATGCTGGCCGAGTTGGCCGCCAACGCGGGGCGGACGCTGACCTACGAGCGCCTGCTGCAACGGGTTTGGGGACCGGAGAACAACGGCGACGTGCGGCCCATGCGCACCGTGGTCAACACGCTGCGCCGCAAGCTGGGCGACGACGCGGACAACCCCACCTACATCTTCACCGAACCCAGGGTGGGCTACCGCATGGCGGAGGGGAAGGCGCAGAAACAAGGGAAGGGGTGACGGGCTGAAGGGGAGGCACGGGGCCACCGTGATCGTCTTGCGTTCCTCGACCTGTCACGCCACTTAGGCCAAGGGTCTCGGTAGGCTGACAGTCCTCCCATCCACAACTTGAAGATGGTTCTGTCTAACCGTCGCATCAGGACCACTAGACGCAGATAACCCTACCATCTCGGAGAGTACGCCGATGGATTCAACGCCACTGCATTTCAACGAAGGTTTCCATGTTGACCACTGGGGCAACCTCATTAGCACAATCTACATCGACCTTCGCCACCCTTCAGCCCGACCACCCATCCCGCTGCTCGTGAAAGGATGCCGCCTCGAACACGCTATCGAGAACGGCAGCGATGTAAGGATTTCCACTCCCAGGACGTTCAGACACCAAGGCGAGAATCTGATACGGGACCCCGGGGAGGGATATTTCTCAGAATCACAAGTCTTGCATGACGCTATTGACGATCCGAACGACATGGAGTGGGAAAGGCAGCGAAACCAAGCTTTGAACCGAGCCGCAGAATTGACCGGCTTCGGATGGCGCTCTCACACGACCAGCACGCACAGGACGATCTCGGAAACCAGCACATTGGACTACATGCCCAAAGGGTGGCTGTTTTGCGCCTCCATCGCACCCACGACACCAGAAGAATGGAGCGATTGGCGAGCGACTTTGGATGTCGACTATAACCATGTGTCTCACATCTACCGGCCACGCGAGTTTGCCCATGCGCTGGCGGGCATGGTGGCGGAGCAAATCGGGCCACAGACGGGTACGGATCCGTTGACTGCATCCTTGCGGGGGGCTCCGTCACACCAAACCCAGCACTCGTTGCAGATGGTTTTCCACGGTCCGGTCGTATACGTGGACGATATCGATTCATGGCTCAACGAAGCGAAGTCCGAGGACGAATTGTTCCTGCGGGCGGCGTTCACAAAGGGCATGTCGCATCAAGCGCAGCGCGAATACCGGTTCGTGGTTTGTTCAGACGTGGAACCTGAACACGATCATCACTTGTTGCGAGCATCTCCCGCGTTGGTGGATACCATGACCGGGGATGGCAACAGTCTCGGCCCGCCAAGTTTTCCGACGATGGAACCTGTCGAAGACGACTCCCCACGGTACGACGACGCGGAGCCGAACCCGCTTGGTGGAACCAAGACGTGGTCCAAGCTTGCAGATGACATGCGGGAACAATCAAAGCAGCCGGGCGCTATCATGCAACCGCACCGGCTGGACTCCGAGCCGCTGCCCAGCGACTTTCGCACCCGAACGTAAGCCACCAGGCTCTGTTCAATCTGCTTGAATGCGTGATGGAGATAGCTCAAGGAGTAACGGGTTTAGCCACTACATGGCAGCCAGGGATGAAAACAGAAGTCAGAGTTAGCTCTCCACTGATGGTTTCGACCGCCAGACGGATTTCAACAGCGATTCGGAAGATCATGCTGGATGAAAACATTTCGCTGTTGAAGCGGTGTGTGGTCAAACCAAGTATCCACCCACTGAGACCGCCCAATAGTTCCGATCCTATGAACTTCGTGCGACACTTTGAAGAACAACGATATACCTTAGGGTGGGCAGTAATTGATTAGCGGCTGGCAGGGAGAGAGACGTTCAGACTGAAGGGGAGTGAACGGGAGGGCCGCTGAACACAGCGCAGAGCCGGTCCACGACAGGCTGGTCGCCTCCATTGCGTTCCAAGGTCCTGATTACGCTGGTGAACGCCGAGAACGCATCGGCCCCCTCCACGCTCTTCGAGCAGTGCGATACCTTCCGCGCGATCACTGCCGGGCGGAGCGCTCGCTCAGCACGGTTGTTGGTCGGCTCAATGTTCGGATCGTCCAGAAATCGCAGCAGGTTGCCACGATCGTAATTGATTAGCGGCTGGCAGGGAGAGAGACGTTCAGACTGAAGGGGAGTGAACGGGAGGGCCGCTGAACACAGCGCAGAGCCGGTCCACGACAGGCTGGTCGCCTCCATTGCGTTCCAACGTCCTGATTACGCTGGTGAAGGCTGAGAACGCATCGGCCCCCTCCACCGTCTTGGAGCAGTGCGATACCTTCCGCGCGATCACTGCCGGGCGGAGCGCTCGCTCAGCACGGTTGTTGGTCGGCTCAATGTTCGGATCGTCCAGAAATCGCAGCAGGTTGCCACGATCGTCGTGCCAGCCAAGCTCGTTCTGCAACCTGTAGCTGTCCGCATCCGTCATCGGTCGGTCGCGGAGATGATAGCTCACCTCTCGCTTCAACCGTTCAGCCTGGATACGAAAGTCCGCAGCCTCTCCTCGGTGATATGCCCTCCACAGGTCCATGGCTTCTCGCAAAAGCGCACTCAGACTCTTGCCGAAGCTGCGTCCTCTCCCTGTCTTGGTCTGGACCACTTCGCTGACCGAGCGCAGCACGTGCGCCAGACACTTCTGCTGTTTGATCTCGGACAGCGTCTGGGCATCGTAGCTCCGTCCTCGATCAGTCACCATCACCCCTCCATAGTCCGACGGGACCACCTCCCGCACCTCTTCGTTCCGGTGACGCGCACGGACCTGATACACCGTCGCCTCTCCCGTCTCGAACGCCATCAGAAACGCTCGCTCGCCTCCCACACGCCAGCCCGTGTCGTCAGTGTGGACGAACGGACTGGCGCGCACCGATGTCCGCAACCTGCTGTAGGCATCACCCACCGCACCCTTGGCACGACGCAGCGCGTCCTGGCTGATCGCTCCCTGACTCACTCTCACCCCGGTCAGCGCTCTGAGAACAGCGGGAACCTTCCGTACCGGAACGCCCACCCCATAGTGGAGCACGTGGGCCGCCGCCATCACTCGTCTCCCCACCCGGTGCGCGCTGGCCCCGTGCTGGTCAGGCGCAACTTCTGGGTGCTCGCCACGCACTTGCCTGCCGCACGACCGGCACCGGCATACCTGCACACGATACGCCGTTACCTGGGGACGTGGAACCGGCAGAAGGTCGGTCACGTAGGCAAGCCGCACTCCCTCATGTTCGAGGACGCCTCCACATCCAGGGCAGGTGTCCCCCGACACTGGCGCCTCTACAACCGGCTCGGTGATCTCATCGGCGGACGGCGGCTTGCGGTAGCTGAACATCCCCGTACCCGGCTTGCGGCCAGGACGCCTGGGCTTGCTGCTGCGCCTGCCCTTAGAGAACGGCGCAGCCTGACGCCTTCCCGCTCGCTTGGCCTCGGCGAGTTCCTTATGCAACTCTTCGTTGGCTGCCGTCAACTCGGCAATCCGCTTCTGCTGCCCCTCGACCAGGGCCATCAGTTCGGCGTGCTCAGAATCCGTCTTGCACATAGATAGAGTATAAGAACTTACCGAGTCTTCCACAACACCCATGTGAGTGATACCATGACACTGACCCCGCTAATCAATTACAATACGAAAAACGATTTGTCTCGCCGGGGTAGAATTATGACGGCTGATCTTGTGAAGCGTATTGTGTGCCTAGCCAGTTCACGTATGCCTATGGGCCGTTGTATTGCAGGCAGAGAATTGCGGACGGATGGGCAGCCCGGTCCTTGGGTACGGCCCGTAAGCGGTCGAGACGACGAAGGAGTGGCGCCATGGGAGTCGCGGTATGTGGACGGCGGCACACCCTGTGTCCTTGATGTCGTAGATGTTCCAGTTCTCAAGCAGCAGCCTAGGGCTCATCAGCAGGAGAATTGGCTGCTTGACCCGAACCACCATTGGACCAAGGTTGATCGTGTGGGTGTAGCTGACTTGTCAAAACTGATCGACGCCGTTGACATGCTTTGGGTTAATGGAAATAGCACCACCAAGGGACGCAACGACAGGGTAAGCATCTCGGATGCTAGGTCCCTCAAGAGCTCATTGTGTCTTCTTATGGTCAATCTGAAAGTGTGCGTATTTGATCACTATGAGCGCCGAAGAGTTCAGGGCCGTTTTCGACACGAAGGAACGGATTACTGGCTGTGGGTCACTGACCCAGACTACGAGCAAGAATACCTGCAAAAGGCTGATGGCAACTATCGACTCGATCAGTGCTTCGTGACCGTGAGTCTGGGCGGAGCGAATGAGGATGGACATGCCTACAAGCTCATCGCTGCCATCGTCAAATCTTGACTGTCGAAGACCATTGAGGTTGTTCACACTCGGCCACTCCAACCACTCGCCCGAGACGTTCTTGGCGCTGTTGCGCAAGCATGGTGTGGATGAGATTGTGGACGTTCGTTCGTCACCGACTAGTCGCTATAACCCCCAGTTCAGTTACGACATCCTGAACAGCACACTGGAAGAGGCCGGCATTGACTATGTGTTCCTTGGTGGAGAGCTTGGTGGGAGACCTGCGGATCGCTCGTGTTATGACCTCGACGGACGGGTGCGGTATGACCGCCTTGAGAACACAGACTTGTTTGATGACGGTATCAGGTGCCTAGTGAGGTCGGCTGACGAGCGTTGTGTGGCGGTGATGTGTAGTGAGAAGGAGCCATTGGACTGCCATCGCGCGCTGTTGATTGCCAAGGTGATCGAGGAACGCGACATCGCTGTCGAGCACATCCTTGTCGATGGCAGTGTGGAGAAACACGGTGCCACGATGAACAGATTGTTGGACTCATTCAAACTGCCTCACAACGGAGACCTGTTCCGCTCTAGGAATGAGGTGATTGCCGATGCGCTAACTCGTCAGGCAAACAAAGTGGCGTTTGTTGCCGAAGAAGCACTCAGCGACGACTGGGGGGATGATTTTGAGAGTATACACCATCGGATTCACTAAGAAATCTGCATCCGATTTCTTTGAATTGCTACGGGAGTCAGGTGCGAAGCGGTTGGTGGATGTAAGATTGAACAATGTCTCGCAGTTGGCTGGCTTTGCTAAGAGGGGCGATCTTGAGTACTTCCTGCACAAGATTTGCCGCATGAAATACGTCCACTTGCCTGACTTAGCCCCCACTTCGGAAATGCTGGACGCCTACCGCAAAGAACATCGCGACTGGGAAACCTATGAACGGCAGTTCCTTGCTCTCATGGATGAACGGCTCATTTGGAAGAAGGGAATAAAGAGGACAATCGCAAGTGCATGCCTACTTTGCAGCGAAGACAAGCCAGATCGTTGCCATCGTCGGCTGGTTGCAGAGTACCTAAACCGCCATTGGGGCAATGTTGAGATCATCCATTTGGGCTGATTTCTCGTTTCCAGAAGAGGCGCACCGATGCTTCGGCCCGCAAAATCGAGACTGCTGTGTAATGTCGCAACCAGCGTAATTGATTAGCGGGATCAAGTTCTGGGAGGCGTTCAGAGTGAAGGAGAGTGAACGGGGACGCCGCTGAACACAGCGCAGAGCCGGTCCACGACAGGCTGGTCGCCTCCATTGCGTTCCAACGTCCTGATTACGCTGGTGAAGGCCGAGAACGCATCGGCGCCCTCCACCGTCTTCGAGCAGTGCGATACCTTCCGCGCGATCACTGCCGGGCGGAGCGCTCGCTCAGCACGGTTGTTGGTCGGCTCAATGTTCGGATCGTCCAGAAAGCGCAGCAGGTTGCCACGGTCGTCGTGCCAGCCAAGTTCGTTCTGCAACCTGTAGCTGTCCGCATCCGTCATCGGTCGGTCGCGGAGATGATAGCTCAGCTGTTGCTTCAACCGTTCGGCCTGGATACGAAAGTCCGCAGCCTCTCCTCGGTGATATGCCCTCCACAGCTCCATCGCTTCTCGCAAAAGACCCGTCAGACGCTTGCCGAAGCTCCGTCCTCTCCCTGTCTTGGTCTGGACCACCTCGCTGACCGAGCGCAGCACGTGCGCCAGACACTTCTGCTGTTTGATCTCGGACAGCGTCTGGGCATCGTAGCTCCGTCCTCGATCAGTCACCATCACCCCTCCATAGTCCGAGGGGACAACCTCCCGCACCTCTTCGTTCCGGTGACGAGCACGGACTTGATACACCGTCGCCTCATCCGTCTCGAACGCCATCAGAAACGCTCGCTCGCCTCCCACACGCCAGCCCGTGTCGTCAGTGTGGACGAACGGACTGGCCCGCACCGATGTCCGCAACCTGCGGTAGGCATCACCCACCGCACCAGCAGCACGACGCAGCGCGTCCTGGCTGATCGCTCCCTGACTCACTCTCACCCCGGTCAGCGCTCTGAGAACAGCGGGAATCCTCCGTACCGGAACGCCCACCCCATAGTGGAGCACGTGGGCCGCCGCCATCAGCCGCTTCCCCACTCGGTGGGCGCTGGCCCCGTACTGATCCGGCGCAACTTCTGGGTGCTCGCCACGCACTTGCCTGCCGCACGACCGGCACCGGCATACCTGCACACGATACGCCGTTACCTGGGGACGTGGAACCGGCAGAAGGTCGGTCACGTAGGCAAGCCGCACTCCCTCATGTTCGAGGACACCTCCACATCCAGGGCAGGTGTCCCCCGACACTGGCACATCTACAACCGGCTCGGTGATCTCATCGGCGGACGGCGGCTTGCGGCCAGGACGCCTGGGCTTGCTGCTGCGCCTGCCCTTAGAGAACGGCGCAGCCTGACGCTTTCCCGCTCGCTTGGCCTCGGCGAGTTCCTTATGCAACTCTTCGTTGGCTGCCGTCAACTCGGCAATCCGCTTCTGCTGCCCCTCGACCAGGGCCATCAGTTCGGCGTGCTCAGAATCCGTCTTGCACATAGATAGAGTATAAGAACTTACCGAGTCTTCCACAACACCCATGTGAGTGATACCATGACACCGACCCCGCTAATCAATTACGCAGTAGGCTTCCATGTCCCCTATCTGCTCGGCTATGAAGATCTTATCCTCCCCGTCCTGGCTCTTGTCCGACACGCGGGCGTAGATGGCTGCCCGATTCACCTCTGCCTTCCCTTTGGTGGTTCTTGGGGGCACTACTGCCTCCACCATTGGCAGGCCCGGAGCCGCAGAAGTCGTCTGCGAACATTCATGAACGACGAGGGAGGGCCCACCAAGTATGAGCTCGTAGTGGCACTCGGTGGTCCCGTCATCGAAATCGCCTCTCCTTCTCAGTAACCGCTGCGACCACAGTAGCTCGTACGCCTCGACGAGTCTGTGCGTAGGGTTTTTTTGACACTCCAAAGCTGGAGTGTGCATGCTGATTTATGGGAGACCGTGATGTGCAGCGGGCCAGAGCGGCCCAGGTGGGCCTGTTGATGAGGTCCTACCGCGAGTCCTTTTCCCAGGAAGGCGGTCGGCGGGGGCTGACGCAGGAAGCCCTGCTGGAGCGGATGGGGTCGGTGGACAGTGACTACGCGGAGCGGTACAGCCACGTCACCATCTCGCGATGGGAATCCGGCGGCACCCGCCCCACACTTCAGCGGCTGAAGGTCTTTGGCAGAGCCCTCGACCTGTCGCGGACAGAGGTTGCCGGTCTCATATTGTTGGCAGGGCTGGCGACTGACTTTCGAGCGGCGTTGGGTCAGGTCACCGGGAGTGATGGCGGAGGGACCATTGGCAATGGAGCAACGCCTGACCCGAGATCTGCCCCTGGCGTTGCGGCTGGCGCCGAAGCTTCGGTAACAGAAAAATTCCCGTCATTCCTTAGGGACGCAATCCGGTTTGGGTTTCTCAGGGTCCTGCCCCTCGGGATGTGCATAGTTGGTGGCTATGCACTGTCGTTCTACGGCTGGAACAATGCCTGGATGCCCACGGCGTACGTCGCTTTCGCAATGGGGATCGTGCTGGCGCAGGGATTCCTGCTGCCTGACAGTGGCGCTCCCTTCAGGGAGTTCTTCTGGGTTTCGCTGTTCTTCCTTTTGACCACGCCCCTGCTGCAGTTCGCCTCAACACGCGTCGACCACTACAACTTCCACACGATTCGGAACCTTGCCGGCACCCAAATGCCCTACATGCTGGCGCTTCTCCTGAACTTGGTGATCGCAGCTACCGCTGGGCTGATGTTCCAGCTGCTATGGAAACGGCAGTACTCAGGCGACAGCGACAGGAGCAGCGCCCTTCGCCGGGCGGCCTGGGTGGCCCTGCCGCCAGTTATCTTTGTGTACGTCGTTGTCGCTGTCATCACCAACATTTCGGTATCGATACAACTGGCGGTACTGCTGCCGGTGTTGGGTGCTGTCTTCACCGCATTGCTGGTCTTGCGCGACCCAGCTTTCAATCCCAGCGAGCGCGACCGGCTGTTCCTGCTCTCGACAACGTCGGTACTGGCGATGATCTCGACCACCTTGGGGATAGTTACCATGCTGGCGATATACCTGTCGCCGGACCTGCCGAGAGTTCTGCCGGACCACAACCTGCTGCGTTCCTGGGAAATAGATTTCGCCGAGTTGGGTCTTAGCCGAGAAGAGGCGCTGGACGGGTTGAACTTGGGTTCCATTGGCATCCGCTGCGCAGCCGGAAGATGATGCCGTTGAGCATCTGTCGTGGGTCAGCGCGCTTGCGGCCCCGGGCCTTGGGCGGGTCTTCCTCCAGGATGATTGGTTCGACGCGTTCCCAAAGCTCGTCCGGCACTTCCCAGATGGTCTCTAGCGTCTCCTGTTTCCCCATGCGGTCCCTCCCGATGCTTTTGGAGAAACCATACGAATCGTCCCGGAAACCTGTCAATGCATTTGTGGTAATTGATTAGCGGTTTAGTGGCCCGTAGAGGGGTTGCGGCGAGCGCTGGGTGCTGGTTTAGACTTTGGTTATGTGCAGTTCCCCAGGCTTGTCCCCCTCTGAACGGGATCAGTTTATCGCGTTGGTGACGCGGCTTCAAGAGCAGAACGCGCGGTTGAAGGCAGCCAACGAAGAGTTGCATAAGGAACTCGCCGAGGCCAAGCGAGCGGGAAAGCGGCAGGCTGCGCCGTTCTCTAAGGGCAGGCGCAGCAGCAAGCCCAGGCGTCCTGGACGCAAGCCGGGTACGGGGCAGTTCAGCTACCGCAAGCCGCCGTCCGCCGATGAGATCACCGAGCCGGTTGTAGATGTGCCAGTGTCGGGGGACACCTGCCCTGGATGTGGAGGCGTCCTCGAACATGAGGGAGTGCGGCTTGCCTACGTGACCGACCTTCTGCCGGTTCCACGTCCCCAGGTAACGGCGTATCGTGTGCAGGTATGCCGGTGCCGGTCGTGCGGCAGGCAAGTGCGTGGCGAGCACCCAGAAGTTGCGCCTGACCAGCACGGGGCCAGCGCGCACCGGGTGGGGAGACGAGTGATGACTGCGGCCCACGTGCTCCACTATGGGGTGGGCGTTCCGGTACGGAGGGTTCCCGCTGTTCTCAGAGCGCTGACCGGGGTGAGAGTGAGTCAGGGAGCGATCAGCCAGGACGCGCTGCGTCGTGCTGCTGGTGCGGTGGGTGATGCCTACAGCAGGTTGCGGACATCGGTGCGGGCCAGTCCGTTCGTCCACACCGACGACACGGGCTGGCGTGTGGGAGGCGAGGGTGCGTTTCTGATGGCGTTCGAGACGGATGAGGCGACGGTGTATCAGGTCCGTGCGCGTCACCGGAACGAAGAGGTGCGGGAGGTTGTCCCCTCGGACTATGGAGGGGTGATGGTGACTGATCGAGGACGGAGCTACGACGCCCAGGCGCTGTCCGGGGTCAAGCAGCAGAAGTGTCTGGCGCACGTACTGCGCTCGGTCAGCGAGGTGGTTCAGACCAAGACAGGGAGGGGACGCAGCTTCGGCAAGAGTCTGAGTGCGCTTTTGCGAGAAGCCATGGACCTGTGGAGGGCATATCACCGAGGAGAGGCTGAGGACTTTGAAGTGCAGGCCGAACGGTTGAAGCAACAGCTGAGCTATCATCTCCGCGACCGACCGATGACGGATGCGGACAGCTACAGGTTGCAGAACGAACTTGGCTGGCACGACGACCGGGGGAACCTGCTGCGATTTCTGGACGATCCGAACATTGAGCCGACCAACAACCGTGCTGAGCGAGCGCTCCGCCCGGCAGTGATCGCGCGGAAGGTATCGCACTGCTCGAAGACGGTGGAGGGCGCCGATGCGTTCTCAGCCTTCACCAGCGTAATCAGGACGTTGGAACGCAATGGAGGCGACCAGCCTGTCGTGGACCGGCTCTGCGCTGTTTTCAGCGGCGTCCCCGTTCACTCTCCTTCACTCTGAACGCCTCCCAGAACTTGATCCCGCTAATCAATTACCCTACTGCGAGAGCAAGGCGCTGACCATCACCGCCCGCTACCAAGAGGTGGGCAGAGGCTGGTCCAAGAAGCGCCCTGAGTTCCAAAGGATGCTGGCCGACGCCAAAAAGGGACGCTTCGACACCATCGTGTGCTGGAAGTCCGACCGCTTCAGCAGGTGCATGTACCCCGCCGCCGCCCTCATGGAGGTCGTAGAGGCCCACCAGACTCGCTTTGAAGCCGTGATGGACGCTGTCGACATGAAGACCTTCGGCCTGATGGCCGCCATCGGCAAGATCGAGCTGGAAAACTTCCGGGAGCGGTCCACCATGGGCAAGCGTGGGGCGACCAAGCAGGGGCGGGCGCCTACGGGTGGCCTCCCCTACGGATACCGCATCGGAGACGACGGTAGCCCCAGGTCGCAGAAGAGCAGGCCGAAGTTGTGCGCCGCATCTTTCACATGTATGTTCATCACGCTGGATGTACCTATTGAAAGTGAGCCCGCTACGGAAGATTCCGTGACCGTAACGTTATTAGAACCTTCATTCGACGGACTCAATAGACACGGAAAACTCAGGTATTCGTGGGTGGTCGGTTTGGGTCCATTCAAGCCAGGTCAGATTGTTAGACAGTAGTGTACCCTTCAACAGCCTGCCGGAGAGGGTGGGGCCGCTGGGACCAGGCGTGGCGCGCAACCTAGGCACTGAACCCTGCTACCCCGTCCGGATCTGAGCTGGCGGAGGCCCAGCCCGGATGAACGAGTGGGCCTGATGTGGATTCCAGTCCGCGTCCGTAGAGTCCCTGGGGCTCTCCCTCTCCCTTCGGGGAGTAGGACGACATGGGCCGATCCCTGGAGGCAGACGAGCCCGGCGCCGTCCGGTGGACCTGACCGGCACCGAGTACCGGATGCTGGCGGAGCTTTCGGTGAGCGGGGGGCGGGTGCTGACCAATACCCAATTCCTGCAACAGGTCTGGGGCCTGGACAGACCGGCGAATCCGGGCCGGTGCGCAACATCATCGAGATGCTGCACCGAAAGCTGGGGGACGACACCGGCAACCCCACATACATCTTGCAACGAGCCCCACGTCGGCTACCGGATGCCGCAGGGGGATGAGTAGCAAGGGAGGCCGCCCGCCTGCGCGGCTTGCCGCACAACTGTCCTTCCCCCGTTGGCTCCCATGCCCGATTCTACGACCTGTGGCTTGCTGCTCGCCAGTGAGGAACGAGCGTCCGCTGCTTGCAGGTGACGAACTGACGCCACTCTCTCCCGATCCGCAGGATCTTCAATCGACGCAAGCGGGGCAATTATGACAGCTTACAGAAATGCTTACAAGACCTGATGATAAACCCAGATTCCCCACCTAGATAAGAGAAAGACCTCGTTGGCGCCCGCCACGAAGCGGGCTAAGATGTTTCTTGACCAAGAGAAACGATCACCAACGAGGTGCAGCTATTATGAAGCAAGGCTTACTGGCATTCCAGTACGAGCAGGAGAAGGGCTCGACGGGTATGACGGGGCTGTCCGGCCTGATGACGTACGTGGAGTTGATGCAAGCAGCGGGTTTGAGGTCATCGGTAGAGCGCCACGTGAGACTGCGGGAGAGAGGTCAGGGCTGGACGGACAGCCAGATGATCATCTCGCTGATGCTGCTGAACTTGGCAGGCGGCGAGTCGGTGTCCGACCTTGATCTCCTTGAGAAGGACAGAGGGCTGTGCAGGATGCTTCGAGAGTTCGAGACCTGTGGTATGCGTCTCAGCGAGCGCAGGGCGTTGGAGAAGAGATGGCGAGTCGAGCGTCGTCGGAGCGTGCCGTCGGAGCGTGCCGTCGGAGTCTGCGGTGTTCCGGTATCTGGAGAGGTTCCATGACGCGGGCGAGGAGGCGATGCGGGAAGCTCACAGAGCATTCATACCTGCTCCCAATGGAGCTATGAAGGGTCTGTGCAAGGTGAACGCCGACCTGGTGGGCTTCGCGCAGAGCCGTTCGCCTCAGACCGAGGCCACTCTGGACATGGATGCCACACTGGTGGAGACGCGCAAGCAGGAGGCGCTCCCCAGCTACAAGAAGTACAGAGCCTGCCCCGTACCCCGATACGGGGGCGTACCAGCCGCTGATCACCTACTGGTCAGAGGCCGAGTTGATCGTGCATTCGGAGTTTCGGGACGGCAACGTACCTGCGGGCCATCAGCAGTTGCGAGTGTTGATTGAAGCGCTGGGCCGTCTGCCTGCGGGGGTGGAGAAGGTGATGCTGAGGTCGGATACGGCGGGGTACCAGCGGGAGTTGCTGCGGTACTGCGCGGAGGGTAGAGACGAGCGGTTCGGGGTGATTGAGTTCGCGGTTGGGGTCGACGTGACGACGGAGTTCCGCCGTGCGGTGTCCGAGTTCGCCGAGCAAGACTGGCAGACGCTGTACCGCAAGGTTGGGGAGCATCGTGTGGACACGGGTCAGCAGTGGGCTGATGTGAACTTCGTGCCCAACTGGATAGGGCACTCCAAGAACAGCCCTGAGTATCGGTTCATAGCTACCAGGGAGCGGTTGATCGAACAGCCTCTGCCGGGAATGGAGGGGCAGATGGAGCTTCCGTTCCCCGCGATGGAGCTGTCCAACAGAGGCTGGTACAAGGTCTTCGGCGTGGTGACCAACCGGAGCATTGCGGCAGATGAGTTGATCTGGTGGTCGAGACAGAGGTGCGGCAAGGGCGAGGAGGTCCACAGCGTTCTGAAGAGTGACTTGGCTGGGGGCCGGATGCCGTCGGGGCTGTTCGGGGCCAACGCCGCATGGTGGGCCATATCGGTGCTGGCCTTCAATCCCGTATGGGGCTACGGGGCAGGCTCTGAACTCTGCCATGAAGCGGCTGGTGTTGGGCGAACAGTGGGTGGGCAAGCGTCTGAAGGCGGTGCGCTTCGCCCTGATCGCCCTACCGGGCCGTGTGATGCGTCACGCCAGGAGGTTGATCATCCGTCTGGCCCGGGGCCATCCCTCATACGAGTTGCTGCTCAGGGCGCGGCAGAGGATATTGGCGCTGGCTGCCGAGCCGTATCGAGCATAGGCGACCCTCCCTGGAGCATCGGTTTGTAGGCGACTCTGCCGAGTTGCCAGGCTCGGACATGCCTTCTTTGGCCTGAGAACAGCCATAATTGGCAGCGAACCGCTGCCGATACCCTCAAAGACGGCACCCGAGACCCTGTCCGATGCCCAATCATGTCATGCGTCACCCCTGGTCGACACCCGGACACCCCCTGAAAGCACACCAAGCAGCTCCCAACCATGTCAGGTGGGGAATCAGGGTCAACCCCAGATCCACCACCTGATTTGCACGTGCGGCGTGACGGACTGCCTCTGAGGCTATGGCTGTGCACCTTGCCGGGGATGGATTCCCGCCGTCGCGGGAATGACGAAGGTGGGGGATTTGGGATAAATGAAGTCCACTCTAACAGCAATCTGATTTCGCTGGTGTATAATGCAGCCTGATTATCTCAATCGCCGGGAGGGCTTCGCGTGACACTCGGCTATGGATGCCGAAGACCAGTGCGCCAAGCAGCAACGTTGGCCGCACCGACACCGCTTGCGGGCATGGCTCTGCTCGCCAGCCACAGCCTGTACGTGGAGATCGAGGGCCGCGGGCGCGCAATTATAGAACGAAGGGGTAACAGCAGCGTCATGTTCAACCCCGTGACCGCCAGGGCCGCTTCGGGCTTCCCGCTTCGCTGCGGGCTACCCGCGCCGTATTACCCCCCCCCCCGAAGAATTGTTCTAACGTGACGACGCATCATCGGCGCGCCGGCCTGTTCCCGGCACTGGATCCGGCTCCCCGGCGCGACCAACGCCGCCCTCTGCGAACCCTCACCGCGATGCGCACGATGTGGAGCGTGTGAATGATGACTCATCAGACTTCGGCGACCCCTGACTACACGATGGGCTTCAGCGAGGAGATGCTGGAATCCCTTCGGCGATACACTGCAGAGAATAACGCCGCCTATCTGCTCCCGTATCTCAGGCCGGGCCTTCGCGTCCTCGACTTCGGCTGTGGACCGGGCACCATATCGATGGGACTGGCCAAGGCCGTGGCCCCCGGCGAGCTGCACGGCGTGGACATGGAGGGGTCGCAGATAGAATTGGCAAGGTCGGTTGCCGAGTCCCAGGGACAGGAGAACGCGGTATTCCACGTCGGCGACGTGACGGACATGCCCTTCGAGGACGGCTTCTTCGACGTGGCCCACTGCCACAACGTCCTCATGCACATCCCCGACACCGCCGCCGTGCTGGCCGAGGTGAAGCGCGTCCTGAAGCCCGGGGGCCTCATTGGCTGTCGGGAGATGATAATCGGGTCGTGCTTCACGCACCCCGACTTCGGCGTCATCAGGAATGCGTGGGAGATGTTCGAGGACCTTCTGGCGGCCGACGACGGCCATCCCCAGATGGGGAAGGACCTGAAGGCCCATATCGTCGAGGCCGGGTTCACGAACGTCAGGGTGACCGCGTCGTTCGACATCTACAGCACGCCTGCGGACGTTGCGTTCATCTACGAGTTCGCCAACAAGTGGTTTCTGGCGCCGGAGATCATGGATGCGGCCATAAAGTACGGGGCCGCCACCGAGGAGTTGTGCAACGCCATACGCGACGCCTACGATAGATGGAAGGACCATCCGGGGGCCTTTTGCGGCCTGGCCTTCGGCGAGAACGTAGCCGGAAGGCCGTAAGCCCGCAACCTCAACCGGTCCGTCGCCCCCCGGTGACGCCGCTACCTTGACCGGCCTCCCAACCCTCTCGCGCAACCTGAGTGTCGTGCCGCGAACGGGTTGCGCTCTCGGGTGCCGCAGCGCTGGGAACGGCCACCGGCCCGAGGCGCCCCGGTATGCCCCCTGGGCTACTCGGAACTCTGCGTGGCGGCGTGGTTGGCGATTATCCTGGCGGTGACGGACACGAAGACCCGTATCTCCTCCTCGCAAATGCCCTCCGTGACCATGGCGTAGTAGCGCTGCATTTTTTGGAAGATATGGGAAGCTACTTCCCTCCCCTCTTCGGTCGACCTGAGCATGACGGTGCGCCGGTCGCTGCGCAGGCGGCGCCTGCGCAGCAGGCCCTTGTCGACCAGCCCGGTAACTATGCGGCTTATGCGTGCGGCGTCTACCGGCAGAACCTGCGCCAGCTGGGTAGCTGTGCATTCCCTCTCCAGGCAATGCCAGAGAAGGCTGTACTCCATGCCGGTGATGCCGTGGGGCGCCACCTCTAGCGCCATTGACTTGTCAAGCATGTTGAACAGATCGCCTACATATGATCCCAGGTTGGGCACCAGGTCTTCGATCCGGCGATCAGGATCGTCATATGGTTTTCGGTACATCATCCTTCCATCCTTCGATTCCCACCGATTCAGGATAGCGTACCGTAATCATAGTCCGCCCCGGCTCTGCGGAACGGCTCGAACCGGGCTTGCGGCGACGCAGGCGCTGCGCCCTCGCGTCGTCGGTCGAAACCGGGAGGACTGCCTTCGCTCGGACACCGTCCCCGTAGACAGATGCCTGAATATGCGTGCATCGGCCACCAGCCGTTGCTCTTGACAAACATTTTCTATCACACTATTATGATACACCAATAATTTCACTTAACAAGTATTAGGATATACAAATATTATATGGCACATCCTATGTGTCTTGCAAATACAGACGGAGACTGCGAGTTGCGCTTGGCAAACACGACAGAAGAGACAACGGCCACGCGGGGCCGGAGCAGCCGAACGGCGGAGGGGCCTGACGACTTGGGGTACCTGTTCGCCTGTCTGACGGCAGCGGCAGCCGAGGCGAGCCGCATGAGCATCGAGTGCCACGAGCTCTCGCCGTTGGACTACGGGGTCCTCGACAGGTGCCACAGAGGAGAGGCGAACACGGTGACTGAGCTGGCGCGCGCCTTTCCGGTGGACGCCTCGGTGATGAGCCGCCAGGTTAGCAAGCTGGTGGACAGGGGACTGATCAGCAGGAAGCGCCCGTCGAGCGACCGGCGCACGGTCCGCCTGAGACTGGCCGAGGGCGGCCGGTCGCTGGCGCAATCTCTTGCCGAGGAACTGAGCGAGAGGCAAGGGCTGCTCATGAAAGGCGTCAGCGATGACGTAGCGGGCTGCCTTCACGGCTACCGCTCACAAGATACTGGCGAACCTGGAAGATATGGCATCTACCCCCCCCCCCCCCCCGAACCCCCCGAATTTGGGGGACGAGAAATCGGCCCGGCCATTGGCATTCCTGACTGCGGAGTCATAAATGAAAGGATAGGAAATGGATAAGGGATCGAACTGTGAAGGCCCGGCTCCCGGCAGGGGCCGGGCCTCCTACGGACACCGCTCCGGTGCGCCCGACTCTCACCTCGAAAGCGCATCAGGAACTACCGCTCACATATTTTACTCCGCCTGCGTCCAGCCCCACAAGCCGCTTGACGCGGGAGACGCGGGCCTTTCCCATCTATTGGCGAGACTGCGGAAGCGTCCTGCCCGTCGCTACATGGGTCCCGCTCCGCCCTAATCCCATCAGGCTCGGTCGTGTTCCGCCCTCCTGTCGCTGCCGCTTTTCGCTCGGACCGGTGACGGGCGTCGACTCCACGAAACTTCCACTAAGAGCCTATCCGATAACTCCGGCGGCACGATATGTTATCTGAGCGCAGGCGAGATGAAGCATAGCCAGGTAGTTGTCCATGCGCTTTTCCCAACGGATCAGCAACCTTCTGAACCGGTTCAACCAACTGTGACTACGCTCCACCACCCAGCGGCGGGCGCGGTATCCCGGAATGGTCTGCTTATCTTTACGCTCCTCGCCTCGCCTACGTATATGCGCTGTGTATCCGTAGCTGGCCACCAGCTTCTCGACCTCAGGATAGTCATAACCTCTGTCCAGACACAGCCCCTGAGGCTGTTCGGGTTGTGGGGCTGGGCGGTCTCCCACGATGGCTTCGAGTGTTGGCTCAACCAGTTTCATATCGTGGCGATTGGCGCCGTCCACGCTTATTCCTATGGGAATGCCGTTGCCATCGGTCAGCAGGCTGCGTTTTGTGCCCGTCTTGCCTCTGTCCGTAGGGTTTGGGCCAGTACCCTCACCCCCCGAGCGGAGCCTTCGTCATGGCTCCATCCATTGCCTGCCACTCCCAGTGTATGCCGTATAACTCGTCGTATTCGGCCAACCCCTGTTTCCACAGTCTCTCGAAGACTCCGTCCTTCACCCAACGCTGATACCGGTCATGCACGGTGCTCGGCGCTCCGTACGTTCGAGGCATGGACTTCCATTGGCAGCCGGTGCGCAGCACGTAGAGTATCCCGTCCATACAATCGCGGGCGGACTTCCAGGGTCTTCCCCCCTTCGGGCCCGTCTTCTCCTGGGGCAACAAAGGCTCGATTCTTTCCCAAAACGCATCGGACATGCGCATATCGTCTCCCGCAGCACGTTTTCCTGTCTCCGACATGTCCTTCCTCCCTATAGAACTGGAGAAAGTCTAATCGAAGCATCATACAATGACCAAGGCAATATAAGGTTATCGGATAGGCTCTAAGAAGAAAAGGGAAAGAAGATGAACATGCTCGCAGGCAACCATCGTTCGACGATCAAGCTGGTACGTTCGGCTGCAGCTCTGACTTTCCTCATAGTCGCGTCGGCTGTGGCCATCCTGCTCTCCTCACACACAGCTTCCGCGCAGGAGACGGGAACGGAAGCGGACACGGCGCCGACGGTGTCGGACGCGTCGGAGCTGCGGACCCACACCGTCGAGGTCGGCGAGTGGTTCAGCGTCACGCTGCCGGCGGCGGACGAGGGCAGCGGCAACGGCGGCCCGTACAACTACAACGTCTGGCACCAGGGGCAGGCGGCCAGCTTCACCAACGGGATTGACGGCATCACCTTCGACCCGGATGCGCGGACCCTCTCCGGCACGCCGCAGCGGGCCGGGCTGTACAAGATGAGCTACGTCATCCACGACGGCGACGGCAACCGCGACCGCACAGACGCCTTCCGCAATCGCGACAGCCTGCGCATCGAGGTGACCGAGCCAGCACCGAAGCCGACGCCGGAACCCACACCGACGCCAACGCCCACGCCCGAACCGGAGATCCCGCCCTACTTCCCGGCGAGCGTGGACAACTACCAATTCACCCAGGGGCAGGACATCGGGACGGTGGCCTTGCCCGAGGCCGCGGGCGGCGCAGGCGACTTCACCTACGCCCTGTCTCCCGCCCTGCCGGCCGGCCTGGCCTTTGCCCCTGCCGTCCGCGCCCTCACCGGCGCTCCACCCGCAGTGTCCGACAGCGTGGATTACACCTACACCGCCACCGACGCCAACGGCGCACAGGCGGAATTGACCTTCACCATTGAGGTGCTGCCCGGCGCCGCGCCGCCCGAGGGCCAATCCTCGCGTCCCCCACACCCAACGGTGATCGACCTGACCACCGAAAACGTCCCTTCCTCAGAGGCTACCGGCGTCACCCGGCTCAGCTGGGCCCCCTCCCCCGACAACGCCTACTTTGACTCCATGGATTACACCGTCATGGTCAGGGTGAAGGGCGACACTGTCAGCAACCCAGTCGAAACCCAGCGGGAAACCGACAGGAACATTACCAGCATGGAATGGGACGGCCTCGCTTACAATATCGACCATCAGTTCCGGTTGCGGGCAAACGGCTCCCTCGGAAGCGTCGTCTATGCCGGCAACCTGCACGAGTGGACCGACTTCACCACCGCCCCCGGCCCCATGCCGACCGGCCTGACCGTAGAGCGGGAAAGAGTCGGGGAAACCGACACCCCCAAATTGAGAGCCAGCTGGACCAGCGTGGCGCCGGCCGCCAGTTATCAGTACCAATTCCGCAAGGTAGAAGAAGGCGCTTCCTGGGGAGGGCCTTTTGATACCGACTCGGCCGATACCACGCTCGTCGATGGTGAGGCCGGCTCGCTCTACGAAGTCCAGGTACGCGCCAGCGGTGAAGGCGTATGGAATCGTTGGACCGAGTCGGTACAGGCCCGATTCAACCGCCCGCCGCAAAAGCTGGGCAACGGTCGTCACGATGACCGCACGGTTGCTAAGGGTGGAAGGCATCCTGCTAACGGACTTTGGAACGAGTGGTTCAGTGACCCCGATGGCGACACGCTGCTTCCCTTTGCTAAATCCAGCGACCCCGCCCGGGTGTCCATCGAACTAATCTGGGGCCTCGATCACGGGAACCTGTTCGACTATGAGGCCCTCAACCAAGGACAGGCGACGCTCACCTACGGCGTCACCGACGGGTACGGCGGTAAATTCACCGAAGTGCCTTACACCATTACCGTGACCCATTCGGAGACCCGTGAAATTGCCGAGAGGTCCCCGGGCCGGACTCCCGTGGGCGCGCCGGTAACCGGAGTTCCCTACGGGGGCGAAACGCTGGCCTACGCCCTGAACGGCGATGCGGCCGCGCCCGACGGCCCCTTCATCATAGACTCCGACAGCGGACAAATCAGGGTGGCGCCCGGCGTCACCCTGCGCTACCAGGGTAATTGGTGCCGACCCGGGAGGAGCGGTCCGGCGGACACCAATGTTTGCCAACCCCTGCCCGCGAACAAGTCCTTTACCGGCCAGGTGAGCTACACCGTGGGCGGCCAACCTTCGGCCATCGACCTCACAATCCGGGTGACCGAGGCCGTGGTCCCGGACGCGCCCGGCACGCCCACTGTTACCCGCACGCGCTTCAACGTCAAGACGCCTCCGGCCCTGGACGTGACTTGGACCGCCCCCAATACCAACGGCGTTGCGCTAACCGGCTACGAGGCGCAGTACCGCAAGCAGGGCGCCGCCGCGTGGACCGACTATGGCCACTCCCTGGCGGCAGGCGCGACCACCCTCAACCTCCCGGACCTGGAACCCGGCGCTATCTATGAGGTGCAGGTGCGGGCAACAAGCGCCAGCGGCCCCGGCCTCTGGTCGGAGACCGGCGAGGGCCGGGCCAACCGGCCGCCGCAACCGGGCGCTTGGTCCTACGCAAACGCGGACTTAAAAGTCGGCGGCTCGTACCGTGACTGGTACCCCCAGAAGCGCTATTTCGGCGATGCCGACGGCGACACTCTGACCTTCTTTACCAGATCCAGCAACCCAGCCTTGATCAGTGCCTGGGTCGGTGACAACGGCAACACGATGAACCTCTCTGTCGTCAATCCCGGCAGAGCGACCCTGACCTATGGGGTCGTCGACGGGTACGGAGGGAAAGTGTTCCGAGCCGTTGTTTATTCGGGGCGGGCCAACGGGGTACGGCGGGTGCCGGAGTCGCCCCGGGGCTACTACGTAGGCTACCCGGTGGCGGGCAACCGGACGTGGCATAACTACGCCATATCGCCCTACACCCTAATAGGCGAGGCCGCCGCAACCTTCGATATCAATCCGTCCAACGGCCAGATTACCCTGAAGCCGGGCCGCACCCTGGACTACGAGACCAAAAGCGCCTACACCGGGCAGGTGAAATACACTGTCAACGGTGGGGCCGCCGTAATCGGGCTGACCATCCAGGTCACCGACCTGCCGGCGCCCAACAAGCCCCTGCCGCCCACTGTGACGGCGGTCGAGGGGTCCGATAGCTCGCTGAGCCTGGGCTGGACGGCGCCCTGGAGCCACTACGCGCCCATCACTGATTACGACCTGCGCTACCGCCAGCAGGGCATCTCTCCTCCTCCCGAGTGGACTGAACACTCCTTCGAGGGCGCGGGCGTCTCGACCACGCTCACCGGCCTGACCAGCGGGGCCAAGTACTTTGTCCAGGTGCGGGCCGCCAGCGCCGAAGGGACCAGCCCGTGGTCGGACAGCGGCTGGATTGGGGCGAGGCCGCCGACAATCACGCCGGACCCCACGCCGGAACCGATCACCGATCCTGATCCCGACCCGGACGGCGATGGCGACCCGGAAGAGCAGCCGACCGAAAACCCCGATGGGGCAAACACCGCCCCCTACTTCAGTAGGTCTGCATACTCGTACGTGGACGAGGCCTCGGCGGCCGGCACCGCCGTTGGCAGCCCGGTGACGGCCACGGACGCGGAGAAGGACAAGCTGACCTACTCCATCAGCATGGCCGGCCAGTTCACCATAGACCGCGGCACCGCCCAGATCCGCGTGGCCGAGGGCGCGAAGCTGAGCCGCGCCACCACCCCATCCCACATCGTGACGGTCAGCGTCAGCGACGGCAAGGACTCGTCCGGCGCCACGGACCTGTCCGTGGACGATTCGCTGGACGTTACCATCCATATCACCGACTCCGATCATCCCCCCAGTCTCGGACTGGCGATGACGCTGGCTGGGCCAGTGGGGCCGCGCCTGACCGCCAACCCGTTCGACGTTATCGCCACCTTCTCCGAGGCGCCGGGGCCGTATGACCTAGCTTCCGCTAACCTCAGGACTCCGCTCAACGCCCAGCAGAGCGGGACGGTGGTGACCTTCTCCGGCGTACAGCCCGGTTACGACGGTTCCCGCTGGGGCACCTCGCCCTACACTTCGCGTATCAGCGTCGATTGGCGCGGCCTCAGCGAGGTGTACGAGGTGAGCGTGGACCCGGACCCGCCGCGGGTACACCTTCTCTCCGGCCCGTCGGAAACCCAGAAAGGCGTCTTCACCGCGGAGATTCAACTGACCGAAACCGTGGAGGGCTTCACGGCGGACGACCTGGACGTGAACATCGGCGAGGTCACGGCCCTGCGGAACACCGGCCAGTGGCTCTGGGAGGCGGACATCCGCCCCACCGCCAACGGCGCCCTGACGGTGGACATCGCCGCGAACAAGTTCCAGGACGTGAGCGGCCACGGCAACACGGCGGCCCAGCAGTACACGGTGCAGGTTAACCTCTTGCCGTCCACGCCGGGCGCGCCAAAGCTGCTCCAGTCCACCGCGGACCCATCCTCAATTCTGAATGTCCTATGGGCCGCCCCCCAGATTCTGGACGGCCCGCCCATCACCGGGTACGACGTGCAATACCAGGAAGCCGGCGCCGCGGAATGGATCAACCACCCGTTCCAGGGCGCAAACCCTGTAACCACCCTCCGGGACCTGGCGGACGGCACGACCTACCAGTCCCAGGTGCGGGCCCGGAACGCCCACGGCGTCAGCGAGTGGTCCGATCCGGGTCAAGGGTCCACGTGGCGGCCGCCCACCGACATGGAGATCGAGTTCGGGCGTCCAAACCTCGACATTATCTGCGACCCGGACCAGGGAGGTTATCCTGGGGCCGGGGGATACAAACACCAAAATGTCATCGCAGACGGGGCAAGGTTGTCTCCACAGCAAGTTGCCGACCCCATGCCCGCAGAGTACTTCGTCGTGTTGGACGCCTCTTGTGTGGAAGGCGACAATGTGTCCATAAGAGGATCGGATAGAGAATCGGATTTCGAATGGACATGGCATCAGACCGGCAGCGCCAACTTCCTTCCGTACTACAGCCTTAGCGGGGGAGGCATTGCCGGCACTAAACGCTCCGGGGTAGAGGGAAGCGCCATAAGCTTCGATTGCGGCAATGAGGGCTGGAGACCGCCGCACGGGGAGTATGTGTTCGTGGTGACCGTTACCAAGGACGGGGAATTCTACCAGAAACAGTTCGTTTCGTTCACCATCGGGAATCCCCCGCCGCCCGCCGGCGCAGGCGGTTCCGGCGACCCCGCCCCGGAGACCACAGCCGAAGCGGGCCCAGACCTGGCCGGCGCCCCTGGGCAGAGCGTGACCCTTCAGGGCATGGGCAGCACGAACCCCTACGGCGAGTGGTGGCAGATGGAGCACCAGTGGACGCAACTGTCCGGGCCAACGGTCACCCTCAGCGATGCCACCGTAGGCGACCCCAGCTTCACCCTGCCGGACGACGCCGAGGTTGGGACGACGCTGGAGTTCCAATTGACGATCACCGATAAGGAGGGCCAGTCCGACTCCGACACGGTGACGGTCACTGTACTGCCAAAACTTAAGGCCTGCGCCGGGCCGGACCTTGCGGGAGCGCCGGGGAACGAGGTGACCCTACAGGGCCGGTGCAGCACGAACCCCTACGGCAAGTGGTACCAGATGGTCCACTCCTGGACCCAGCTGTCCGGGCCGACGGTCACGCTGAGCGATCCGACCAAGGGCGCCCCGACCTTCACCATCCCCGCCGACGCGGCGGAGGGGACGACGCTGGAGTTCCAACTGACGGTGACCGACAAAGAGGGCCAGTCCGACTCCGACACTATGATCGTCACGGTGGCCGCGCCGGAAGCCATCCGGCCCACGGCCAAGGCAGGCCCCGACCTGACGGGGGCGCCGGGCGAAATCGTGACCCTGCAAGGGACCGACAGCACCAACCCCTACGGCGCATGGTGGCGCATGGCCCACCAGTGGACCCAGCTGTCCGGGCCGACCGTCACCCTCAGCGACGCCACCGTGGGCAACCCGAGCTTCACCCTGCCGGCGGACGCAGAGGTGGGGACGACGCTGGAGTTCCAACTGACCGTCACCGACAAGGAGGGAGAAACGGACTCCGACACCGTAACCGTGACGGTGCAGAGCGGAGACAGCGGTTAGCGGAAGAAATCGGGGCGCAGGTTCAGCCTGTGCCCCCTGACGCAACGCCGTCGGCAGCCTGACAGACCTGCCGGCGGCGTTGTTGCGCGAGGGCGGCTGAGGAAAGCCTTCCTGCGCCGCGAGGCTCCGCCCTACGCCCACGGACGCCTAGATATATGTCCACGGCAGCGTCAAATTGGCTGGAAACCGGCTTCACCGGCCACTCTGCAAGCCCCAGCCCACACGCCCGCCGGAGGAGATACGGGCCGATATAATGGCATAGATCGGGAGACGTAGGGGTTGTTAGGGGAGATGTGGGCCCAGAGTGGAACGACTAGAGGAATCAGCGGATTCCGGAGGGGTGAGCCCGCCCGTACCAGGCACCGCTTCGGCTGGACGGCTGACTATAGTATCAACCCGAACCTCAACACGAAGGTTCTTGATCTTGTCAGTTTGGTGGGCTTAATTTGACGATTGGCAGTCCTGCCCTTGAGTTGGTGGTGGGCCAACGTGTCATAGTCAGCGACCGCCCAAGCCGCCCCACACTCATACCGACGGTGAACCGGAGCGCCGCACCGGTTGGGGGATGGTTGGTCTAGGCGCTGGAGTCTCGTCTCTCCATCCACCCGTATTTCCGCAGCGTGCCAGCTAACGAGAGCCCTCGACTTGGAGGGTAACGACGTCTATGTCGTGATACTTGCGGTGTCGCACCGAAGACGAGTAGTGCTGCAATAGCCGGAAGGAGATATCATGCTCATCCGCCATCTCTGTCCCCACGCTCATATCTGCGATACGGTCTTCGATGTTCTGTTCCTCGAAGGCCGCCAACAGCTCCAACTCCACTGTCGTACCGGCGGGGCGTGCGACGATGGTCAACCGCCGTGAGTTATTGGCCTCGTCTTCCTCCTGTTGGAGCAAGCTCGACAGCACTTCTTCACCGACGATGCGCAGCCTATTCGTAGAATCGTCGTTCCAGCCCATATCGGAAGCGAGCTTGCTCAGAAACTCGTCAATTTTCGGCAGAGCTGCGATGTCCAGCGCGACCTCGATGCGTCTGCGCCGAGGGCTGGTCAACTCCATGAACGAGGTCATCAGGACCGCGGCAAGAGTGCCGACCGTTATGCCGTTGCTGAGCAGTAGGCTCCACGCACCACCCGGCAGGCCGGCGACGACGTTCTGATTATGGAAGCCCACTCCCACCGAGAGCGCCACTCCAACCACCAGAACCTTTCGATGATCGAGACCGTCCTGGACCACCGTCTTCATGCCTTCCACCAAGAGCAGGCCCATAATGATAAGAATGTAGGCGGCGGCGACGGCGTTGGGAATCGTGAGCAGAAGTCCGGTCACCTTCGGCAATAGCGCCAGCGTCACTAGGACAATCCCGATGACATACCCAACGCTGCGTGCGGTTACCCCTGTGAAGTTGACGAGCGACAGGCCTATGGCGTCATAGGTTATGGTGGGCAGCGTCCCTGCGATTCCAGACAGCAGAGTACCCAGTCCGTTGGCATTGACCGCGCCCTGGATCAGGCGGAAATCGGGTGCCCGGGGACTGCGCTGCGAGACTCGTTGAATGACAACGCTGCTGCCGATGACCTTGACGGTAGTCGCCATCGCCACGATGAGAAACATCGGCAGGAGCGACCAGAACTCCACACCCGGTCTCAGGTCGAATCCCGGCAGCCCTATTTTGGGAATGCCAACCCATGGCGCATCAATCAGACGCTGAGCGTCGTACAGCCCGAATAGCGCCGCGACCACACAGCCCACTACGATTGCTATGATCAGCGACCACAGGCGCAATGCCCCCGACGCGCGCAGACCCAGGATCGTGGCGGCTCCCAGGGTCGCCACGGCGACGACCAGAGAAGCGGACGTCGCCGAACCCTCGGACGCCGCGTTCAGCCGATCGACCGCGATCGGTATGACAGTGACCGCTATCAGCATGAGCGCGATACCGGACACGACCGGCGTGATGACCCGACGCAGCAGCGGGAGCCACGCGGCGAGCGCGAACTGAAATAGCGACGAGATGACGATCAGGCTTGCCAGCGTGGCCGGCCCGCCCTCCATTAGCGCCGTGAGGGAGATCGCGATGAAGCCGGGCGCGGTACCCGTGATCATCACGTGCCCAACTCCGAACCGCCCAAGGCGGCTCGCCTGCAGAGCGGTGACCGCCCCGTTGATTACCAGCGCCGCGAAGACCGCCCACGACAGGTATTCCTCGCCTTGTCCTGCCGCCTGGGCAACAACTGCCAGATAAAGCGACGTCGACGTCAGGGCGAGTATAGCTCCCTGAAAGCCGACCGCGACGGACAACCGTAGGGGACACTTCTCGTCCGGTTCGTACAGGACGCCTTCCGTTGGACCCACAGCCACTCTCCCAAATCGGCGCTGCGCCAGGCTCAGGCTATCTTGGGCGCTGCTAGAGCATCGCCGTCACCTTAGGGAAGGGAGACTCCAGCTATCTCGACCATCTGGTGGTGAGGCAGAGACTACACCCCTTCAACGATTACCATCATATTCACCTTGGCGGACTTGACGCGCATCTCCTTGAGGTCGGAGAGCTCCGCCCATGTCCTGGCCTTGTCGACACTGTCGAACTTCAGCACCACTAGGCGATGAGGCGTCCAATCGCCCTCCACAACCTCGGTGGCGCCGCCGCGCACCAGATACCTGGCGCCGTGAGCCTCAGCGGCCGCTGCCGCCCGCTCCGCAAACTCAGCGAAGAGAGCCTCGTCTTTTGTCTCGGAATCCAAGATTACGTACCCGGCCATGTCCTTTCTCCTCTCGCATCCTTCCTTGTAATACCAAGTCACCGTGATGCCGCCGTATATGTGCGGCCAGGGAGTGGGTTCCCGCCTTCGCGGGAATGACGGCTTTACGGCGCGCTCAAAATGAATTGGTATAACTACAGATTGAGGGTCCGGTCCCCGTCCCATGGTTGGTCCGTGTCCGAACCCAAGGCTATCCGTCCATATTGCCGACCACCGATATCCATGTTCAGAATGTCCCGATGGGCCACTGCGTGTGCGTCCCGGTGAAATCTCTGCAACGGTACGCAATCGAACAGAGCATGGGCGCCGCTGAGGTTGAACAACCGGTTGACCGCCTGAAGGCAAAGATGAGTGGCGAACGCCTTGTCCCGCCAGTACCTCGCCCGTTCGAGCTGAGTGAAGCTCTCGCCCGCCTCGGCCTTTCGGAAAATCTCGCGGACATCCTGACGCATCAGCGACTGCGCCGCGTCCGCCTCGGCGGAGGCTTGCGACAGGCGAAGGTGAACGGCCCAGGAGTCGGCGGTCCTTCCGGGGCCGGACGTCCCGGCCAATCTGTCGACAAACTCGTCTATCATGCCTCTGGTGATTCCCAACATGGGCGCCACCAAGTCCCACGCCAGCAGCACGGGAATCGGCACACGGTATCTACTCTGACCGTGTACTTCCCAGCCGCTCCAATTGCCATCGCCCGCGGTAGTCACGTCAAGTACGCGGTGGGAGGGTACGAAGATGTCGTCGACCACGATATCCTTGCTGCCGCTGCCGCGAAGTCCGGAGACGAACCAGGTGTCCACAATCTCGCAATCGCCGCGGGGCACAAGCGCCCAGATGCGCTCTCCGATGCCGGGCATCCCCAGGATCAGCCAGCTTGCGGAGTCACAGCCGCTGGAGAACTCCCACCTCCCTGACAGACGGTACCCACCCTCAACAGCTATGGAGTTAGACTTGCCGGTGTTCAAGGAACTGGAACAGAGCGCGTCCGGGTCCTGTCCGAACACCTCGTCCTGCGCCTCCAAGGGCCAATAGCCGACTAGCCAAGCGTGGGCGGTCCAGAGGGAGTAGCACCATGCTGTGGAAGCACAGCCCCGGCCGAGTTCGGCAGCCACGTCGAGGATCAGGCCGTACTCCACGTCGAAGCCACTGAATCTCTTCGGTACCCCGATCCGGTAAAGCCCCAGGGACTTCAGGTCTCTGACTGACTCTGCTGGGACTCGCCGCAACTCCTCCGTCCGGGCCGCCCGCTCCTTGAGAACGGGCAGCAGCCCGGAGGCTCGCCTCATCATCTCTGCGGGAGTCAACATTTCGCGTTGAGGTCAAATCTTATCGTCACCACGGTCGTAGTCCGGACCTTTCGGGTTCCTGCCGATCGTAACTGATTAGCGGTTTCATGGCCCGAAGAGGGCTTGCGGTGAATGCTGGGCGCTGGCTTAGACTTTGGGTATGTGCAGGGCCCAAGGCATGTCCCCCTCTGAACGCGATGAGTTTATCGCACTGGTGAGGGGGCTTCAAGAGCAGGTCGCCGAGTTGACGGCGGCCAACGAGGAGTTGCGGAGGCAACTCGCAGAGTCCCAACGGAGCGGAAGGCGTCAGGCGGCTCCGTTCTCGAAGGGCAAGCGCAGCAGCAAGCCCAAGCGTCCTGGCCGCAAGCCTGGTATGGGCCTGTTCAGCTACCGCAAGCCGCCGTCGGTCGATGAAGTCACCGAGCCGGTTGTAGAGGTGCCGGTGTCGGAGGACCCCGGATGTGGAGGCAGCCTTGCCGATGAGGGAGAGAGTATAGCCTACGTAACCGACATACCCCCTGTTCGGCGTCCGCAGGTGAGAGCGTACCGAGTGCAGGTATGCCGGTGCCGGTCGTGCGGCAAGGCTGTGCGAGGCCAGCATCCCGATATAGGGTCCGACCAGCATGGTGCGAGCGCGCACCGCCTTGGTGACCGGGTGAAGGCTGCGGCCCATCTACTCCACTATGGGGTGGGTGTTCCGGTACGGAGGATTCCCGCTGTTCTCCGAGTGCTGACCGGGGTTGAAGTGAGCCAGGGGGCGATCAGCCAGGACGCGCTGCGCCGTAGTGCCGCTGCGGTGGGTGAGGCCTACCGCACGCTGCGGAGATCGGTTCGAGCGAGTCCGGTCGTCCACACCGACGACACGGGCTGGCGAGTGGGAGGCGAGCCGGCGTTTCTGATGGCGTTCGAGACGGAAGAGGCGACGGTGTATCAGGTTCGCGCTCGTCACCGGAACGAAGAGGTTCGCGAGGTGGTTCCTGCGGACTACGCAGGAGTGATGGTGACCGACCGGGCCGCAGCTACGATGCTGAGGCGCTGTCCGAGGTGAGACAGCAGAAGTGCCTGGCGCACGTGCTGCGCTCGATCAGCGAGGTGGTCAAGACCAAGACGGGGAGAGGCCGCAGCTTCGGCAAGCGTCTGAGTGGCCTTCTGCGAGAAGCGATGGAGTTGCGGGAGGCATACCACCGAGGCGAGGCTGTCGACTTTGGTGTGCAGGCCGAGTGGTTGAAGCGCCAGGTGAGCTATCATCTCCGCGACCGTCCGATGGCGGATGCGGACAACTGGAGGCTGCAGAACGAGTTGGGCTGGCACGATGACCGGGGCAGCCTGCTGCGCTTTTTGGACGATCCGAGCATTGAGCCGACCAACAACCGGGCTGAGCGAGCGCTTCGTGGAGCGGTGATCGCGCGGAAGGTGTCACACTGCTCGAAGAACGAAGAGGGGGCCGATGCGTTCTCGGCGTTCACCAGCGTAATCAGGACGTTGGAGCGCAATGGCGACGACCAATCTGTGGTGGATCGGCTCTGCGCTCTCTTCAGCGGCGCTACGCTTCACTCCCCATCCCTCTGAACCTCGCCCCATCATCCGCTAATCAATTACTGCCGAGCTTTCATCCTCGCCCCGTCAAGGGAACATACAGGCCCAAACTCGGGTCTGACTACAGGTCCAGAACGAACCTCAACGTGAAGGTTCTTGTGAATCAATTGACACGCACTCAGGTTCAGGGGACTCAGGGTCAGGAGAATCAGGGTCTGAGGAATCATCGTTGATGGGTATAGCCAGCGTGATGTCCACGTTGTTGTCCCTGTCGATGATGACCTGTTCCACGAGCATCTGGAGATAATCGTGACGCTCCTCGGGGGGCAACTCGTCCAGGCCCTGGCCGAACTTTCTCGCCCAGGCTAGGACCTCCTCGATCAGTCGCCGCTTCTCTGTTCCACTCTCCTCCAGAGCACGGTAATCGTCCAGCTTCTCCCTGGCGCTCTCAAGCCGCTCGGTGATGAACTTGCGCTGGAGGTCGAGTTGGGCCTCGGTGATCTTCCCCGACACGAACAGCCTGATGGCGCGGTCCTCTTCCATCTGGATGCTTCGCAGGTCTCGCTCGGCTTGGGCGATCTCCTCCTCCATTCCGCCGCCCTCCTGAGAATCGAGGGTGGCGATACCGGCGACGATCAGGTCGGGGTTCTGGAGTACCCGCTTCACCTCGCTCCATATCGGCTCCTCCAACTGCTCCGCCCGGATGTAGGGCTTCTCCCGGCAGCGCAGGCGCATACCCTGCATCCCGTTGCACATGTAGTAGCGGCGGGGGGTGGTCAGGTCGTAGGTGTAAGCCTTGCCGTTGCGAACGCTGGTGGTTGTCCAAGAGGCCCTCGTGTGGAAGTTGCGGCCGCACTCGCCGCATTTCAGCAGGTGCTGCAACAGGTAGAGCACCTTCGTGTTCCTCTTGGCCTTCGTGCTCCGCTGCTTCTTCAACTTCTGCGCCCGTTCCCAGGTCTTATCGTCGATCACCTGCGGAACCGGAATCTCAATCCAGGTGTCTCTCGGCTGGTCGTAGACCTTCATGCCGTCCTCGGTGGCGACATGGCGATACTTTCCGTAGACCCAGGTGCCCGCGTAGGTGGCATTCCCCAGGATGTGGTGCACGCGGGACTGAAGCCACATCAGCTTGCCGGTCTGTGTTGGGACCCCCTCGTCGGTCAGCCGCCCGGCAATGGAGTAGGCCCTCATTCCCTCATGGACGTACATGTGGAAGATGCGGCGGACGACCTCCGCCTGCTCCTCAATCACCTCGGGCCTGCCGTCGTCTCCGATGCGGTAACCGTAGGGGAGACCGCGGTAGCTTCACTCTGCCGAGTCGAAGCCGCGCCCTCCTGTTCGTCAACGACGGACTGGACGTCGACCCCATCCTGCCAATCGTCCGGCATCTGCTCGGCTTCGCGCCTGATACGAAGTTCTACTGGGAGATACGCGCTCACGGGAGGCGCGCCCAGACTGCACATCGTCTCGGACACGTCATCACGGTTCGCCGGGCACAGGCATGGCGTTGGCATTCACACACACCATCGGAGAAGGAGGAACGGACATGGCGGAACAGTACACGGGACCGAGCGCGATGCGGATAGCGAACCTGCTGCCGCACCGGGTGAGCTTCGAGCGGGGCTGGTTCTGGACGACGACGGCCATCTGTCACGGCGGAAAGTCGGACGGGCTGGCGTTCCGGCAGCGACCGGACGGCAACGGCATCGAGGTCAAGTGCCACACCGGGGGCTGCTCGGCCGGCGTGGTGATAACCGAGCTGGAGGCGCTCATCGGGCTGCCCATCTGGACGGCCTACGCACAGGTGCAAGACACCCCGGTCAAGGCCCCTGGGCAGCAGCCGTGGTGGAAGCGAAAGCGGTTCGTCGTGGCCGGGACGGTCGCCCTGATTGTTGCGGCGCCGCTGCTGACGCGCGACGTGGAGCTCTTCTTCCTGAACCTCGTCGGGCTGGGCATCGGCGCGCTGCTGCTTAGGCGGTTCATGCCCCGGCGTCCGGTAGGGAGGCCGCCTCGCCGCTGACGGCGGGCCTCCCCGGCTCCCTCATACCCATCCCAACACGCAAGGGCCGTCTCCATCCGGGGGCGGCCCTTCTTCTTTGCCCGCAAGCGGGCGCAAACGGCAAGGCAACAAAGCACAGGCACTAAGGAGGTGCACGATGACGACGGCAACATTGGCAACTGGAACTCGGACGATGGACACGGTGGATAGGCCCCGGCGCAGCCTCGAAGAGCTGGTCGACCAGCTCATGGCGGCGCTGTTCAAGGAAGACGAGCAGGTGGAGGCGGAGCCGAGCGCAGTGCGCTCGATCCACGAGGCCCGGCGTCTCAGGCAGGCGGGGGACGTTGACGGGGCGCTGGCGCTGCTGGCCGGCGTGGACACGGGAGAGGCGACGCCGCGGGAGACCCGGTGGGTGTTCGCCGAGTGGAAGCAACTGGTGAAGCGGCGGTTCGGCGGAGGCGACGTGGCCGTCTACAGCCAGGGCGCGGGACGGGCCGCTGCGCTGGTGCCCGGGGGCGACGGCGGGACGCTGGAGGTCGCCGCGGTCCTGGGGATGCGCTGGCGGCCGGGCAAGGTCGTCTCGGGGCGCAGCCTCCGGGGGCTGCGTCCCCTGAACGGGGGTGTGTGATGGTCACGGCCAACGTGGACATTCCCGCACTGAAGGCGCGGCACCCCCTGGGCGACACGGTGGAGGCCGCAGGGATTCGTCTGAGGGGAAGGGGCAGAGTCCGCCAGGGCGTCTGCCCCTTCCACGACGAAGCCGAGGGCAGCTGTGCGCCGCGTGACGCGGCATAGGATACCCGGCTCAGTCGGGAAGAACTCGGAGAATGTTCTTGGGCCAACCGACCCACCTCGAAGCGAAAGCCTAGGGGGAAAGTAGCATGTCGGTAAAGCGGCTACAGCCTCAAAGCGTTGTAGGGCTGGTTCCGCAAGACCCGCGCGATACGGTGAAAGCTGGATTGCCTGAACCCCAGTTGCCAGATGGTGTTTCTCGGCACCCGCCGGTAGAACGCTTGTAACCCGGCGCCACTCATTACACCGGTCAGAAGCTGCGATCGATGTACCTCCGATGAGTGGACGATGACCAATGAGGTCAATTTAAGGCGACGAACGGGGCACCTACAGTCGCGCTAGAACGTCCTATGTCAACGGAACGCGGGATGGCCTACGGGGGGAGACCCCTATGGTCACGGAGTCCTCGTAGTAGTCCGAGCCGGGGAAAGCCCGGCACATGGCGAAGGAGGACAGGTGTCAACGACGAACAAACACAGAGAGGTATGCAGAATGCAGAACGCCGAAACTGTACTGAACGTCATACGCGAACGCGGAGAACGAGGATTGCCGCTGGAGAACATCTATCGGCTACTTTACAACCGGAACCTTTACCTGCGGGCCTACGGTCGCATCTACTCAAACCAGGGGGCTACAACCAAGGGCATCACCGCAGAGACCATGGACGGTATGTCACTGGCGAAAATCGACCGCATCATCGAAGCCTTGCGCTACGAGCGGTTCCGATGGACGCCGGTGCGACGGGTCAACATTCCTAAGCCTAACGGCAAGACCCGCGCCTTGGGCATACCGACGGGGCCGGATAAGCTGCTGCAAGAGGTCATCCGGATGATTCTGGAAGCCTACTACGAGCCGCAGTTTTCCGACCGCTCCCACGGCTTTCGGCCCGGCCGGAGTTGCCACACCGCCTTGAGCAACGTGGTGAACTACTGGTCCGGTGTCCGCTGGTTCGTCGAAGGGGATATCAAGGGGTGCTTCGACAACATCGACCATGAGGTGCTGTTGTCGGTACTCGGCGAGAGGCTCCACGACAACCGATTCCTACGCCTGCTCACGTACCTACTGAAGGCAGGCTACGTTGAGGATTGGAAATACGGTCGCACGCTGAGCGGCACACCGCAAGGCGGCATCGTCAGCCCCATCCTCGCCAACATCTACCTAGACCGGTTGGACAAGTTTGTCGAGAACGTGCTGATACCAGCCCACACCCGAGGCACAGACCGGAGACCCAACCGCGAGTACACACGTCTAAGCGACCGCATGAAATACCACCGGAAAGTGGGACATCACAGCTTGGCGGCAGAACTGCGTAAGCAGATGCAACAACTGCCGTCACGCGACCCACACGACACGGACTACCGGCGGCTTCGCTACGTGCGCTACGCGGACGACTTCGTGCTGGGCTTCATCGGGCCAAAGGCCGAAGCCAAACAGGTAAAGGAGTCCTTGGAGACGTTCCTGCGAGACACGCTCAAGCTGGAACTATCCAGGGAGAAAACTCTCATAACCCACGCCACCAGCCAGGCGGCGCGGTTCCTCGGCTACGAGCTCGTGAACCAACAGGCCAACGACCAGCTCGACCCCACAGGTCGGCGCAGGGTCAATGGCCGAATCGGATTGCGGGTTCCCGCCGACGTCATCGAGCAACATTGCCAAGCCTACATGCGCAAAGGCAACCCGGCGCACCGCAGTTTCCTCATCCACGATGAAGATTACTCCATCGTGGCAAGGTACCAGTCGGAGTACCGGGGCGTCGTCGAGTACTACCTCCTGGCCTACAACGTCTCCCACTTCGGGCGGCTACAATGGGTCATGGAGTGGTCGCTCGCCAAGACCCTTGCGGCCAAACACAAGACCTCATGCGCGCAAGTGTTCCGGCGCTACAAGAGCGTCACACAGACCGAGCATGGGTCACGGGTTTGCCTCAAGGTCGAAAAGCAGCGGGACAACGGCAAGCGCCCCCTAGTGGCGTACTTCGGTGGCATACCCCTGAAAAGACAACGGCAGGCAGTTCTAGTAGACCAAGAGCCCCAACGGTACAGAACCGACCGCAACGAGCTTATCAAACGGCTCGAAGCGGACGTATGCGAGATGTGCGACTCCACGGTGGACGTAGAAGTCCACCACATCCGTGCACTTCGCGACCTGACCGAAAAAGGCCAACGGGAAAAGCCCAAGTGGGTTCAAATCATGGCGGCGCGAAAACGCAAGACCCTCGTGGTCTGCCGGACGTGTCACATGAACATCCACCACGGGCGCAAGTAATCCGCGTAAGCAAAGAGTAGGTAGTGTCACAACGGTGGTAAAATAACCCCGCTCCATCCCCCACGAGTTACGAGGCAAACGTGCAGCAAATCAGCCAACACAGGGTCAGGGTCGGCATCCTTCTCGGGGTGCTTGGCCTCAGCCTCGTATTCGCCCTCATCGGCTGTAGCAACGAGCCAGAGCCCTTTACCCTCGACCCATGCGACAGGCCAGGCTGGCATGATTGCGAGGAACCCCCCCCGGTCCTTGAAGCTGGCTTCTTCGCACCCGACGATGGCATGGGCGGAATCCAAAACGGGATACGGTTCAGCCTGAATTACGACCCGACCGCCAACGCCTTCACTGGCTACGTGGAGAACATCACGGGAAACACGCTGGCCAGCGTCACAGTCGAAGTACGTCTCTACGGTTCTGACGACCGAGACACTCAAGTCACCTTAGTTGACCTGGCCCCCAGCCAGGTCTCCGAGGTCACTCTGCCAGTTGGCAGTGACCCTTTCACTATATGGAGCGGACACCTGACAATCCGCTAATCCCAACTTACCACCCAACCACCACACTACCACGCTGTAACTGACACTAGAGAGCCGGATGCGGTGAAAGCCGCACGTCCGGTTCGGAAGGGGGCCGACGGAAAAGTGCTCCGGTAACACGGGGTAACTCGCCGGCGGCCTACCTTACTCACGGTGTACGGCGACTCGGAGCGGTTCTACTGCTTCGGGTGCGGCGAAGGGGGCGACGTGCTGGACTTCATCCAGCGGGCCGAGGGCCTGAGCCTGCCCGAGGCCATCGCGCGGCTGGGCGGCAGCCCAGGGCTTGCGCCCAGGGCCGCCACTCGTCCAGCCGGAGCGCGGCGGACCCCGGACGCCGCGCTCCCGCCCCGCGACCCCGCCCTGCTGACGGCGGCGGCGCGCTTCTACGCCGGATGGCTCCGGCGTCACACAGAAGCGCGGGAGTACCTGGCCTCGCGGGGCGTCGGCCCGGTCGCCGCAGCCCGCCTAGGTCTCGGCTACTCGCCGGGCGGCGGGCTGCGGCAGGCCCTGGAGTCCCTCGGCTTCTCCGAGAAGCGCATCAGGGACTCCGGGCTGTTCATGGAGCGGGGAGCGGAGCGGTTCGCCGGGATGGTCGTTGTTCCCGACGCCACCGGCGGCCTCGTCCGCTGGCTCGCGGGCCGGGCGGTCGATACCGACCGGACTCCCCGCTTCCAGGCCCTTCCCGGCCCCAAGCCGGTGCTCGGCTTTGGGCGTCTCGGCCCGGCGCCGTCCTGGGCGGTTGTGGCCGAGGGCCTCTTCGACTGGCTCGCCCTTACCGGCTGGGGCCTCCCCGCCGTCGCTGCCCTGGGCACCCAGGGCATGGAGCGGGTCGCCTCCGCCCTCCGGGGTTGCCCCCGCGTCTTCCTCGCCTTCGATGGCGACGACGCGGGCGTTGAGGCGACGGAGCGGCTTCTTACCCTGCTAGGGCGCAGGGCCGCCGCGGTTGCCCTCCCCGCAGGTGTCGGCGACGTGGGGGAGCTTGCAGCCCTTCCCCACGGAAAGGCCGCCTTCCTCCGCCTGCTCTCCCTGGCGGCCCGCTCCGCCCGCTAGCGGCTCCCGCCGCTCCCCAGCGGGCTTCCCGGCCCGCCCCGCACCCCGTCCCCACTCTCACCGCACAGGAGGTGCTATGCCCGATTCACGACGGGCTCCGCCCGCGCACGGCTTCCCGTAGGGAACCCGCAACTTGCTCATTCACTACAGGACACAACACCACTGACAAGAAGGAGACACGAAATGTTCAACAAGAACGGCAACAACGGACACGGCAACGGGACGGGCAATGGCCTCGTCCCGGTCAACGGCAACGGGCACAAGCCCGACGCCGCAATCGTCAGCGAGCACGAGCTGCTCTGGGACGGGCTCTCGCCCGCCGTCAGCCAGGCGCTCGGACAGCCCCTCGACCCCGCGCTGGTCTCCCAGCGCAAGGGGCGCGGCGGCAGGGTCTTCGACTACCTCGAAGGCCACGCCGTCATCGACCAGGCGAACCGGATATTCGGATACGGAGGGTGGGGCTACGAGCTGGTCGGCGACGTGACCCTGCGCCGGATCGAGACCGTCGATCCCCAGACGGGCGAGGTGAAGGTCTCGCTCGGATACAGCGCCCCGGTGCGCGTCACCGTGGCGGGCGCTCGCCCCGCACCGACCTCGGCGTCCACCCGGTGGCCGAGGACACCCTGGACGGCCATGACACCGCCATGAAGGGCGCCGTGACCGACGGCTTGAAGCGGTCCTTCCGCAGCTTCGGCGTCCAGTTCGGCAACGGGTTCTACGGCGACCAGCCTCAGGCCGGCAACGCGCCGCAGCCGCAACGGGTCCCTGCTCAGAGCCTGCCCCGCACTGGATACGGGGCCAACGGCAACTCCGGCCAGGCCCCATCCAAGGGCAACCCCGGTCGGAACCAGGCCAATGACCGCGCCGAGGCGCAGGCCGAGAAGCTGCGCAGGCGGATCATCGAGATCGCCGTCGAGCAGGGCCTCGACGAGGACCAGGTGCGGACCGCCGTCGTGGACCGGACGGGCAAGAGCCTCGACGACCTGACGGCCGCCGAGCTCGGGCCGCTGGTGGAGGCCGCCGCCAACAAGCTCCGGCAGATGCAGCAGGCCCAGAGCCTGCCCCGTACGTGATACGGGGCCGCCTAGCCTGCCGGTCAATCGGGTTCGGAATCGAGAGCGGGGCCGTCTCCTTCCGGGGGCTGCCCCGCTCCTTCACTACAGGATAAGGAGGTAACGACGATGACCACAACGTACACACCCTGGGGCTGGACACATGACGTGGTGGAGTTGGCCGAGGGCGTCTGGCGGGTCTCGACGCCTAGCCACGGCGGGCTGAAGCTCAGCCGGGAGCGGTGGGACTCCCTTCCCCCCGGACTGCGGGACGCCATGTACACGCAGACCTTCGCCGAGGAGGACTGCGAGGAGCCCATCATCAGGACGCTCCTGGGCATCGGCGACACCCGTGAGAGGGAGTTGGCGCTCACGGTCGCGGGCTACTTCGACCGCTACGCCCCGGCGCTGCCCCATCTCCGCGACCTTCCGCCGGGTCTCCACTACCACGTCTTCTTCTACTGGGGAGGGCTTGGGTCTGACCCCTTCGAGCGGTTCGACACCCGCGTGGAGGCCGAGTCGTTCGCCAACGACCCGGAGATGGTGAGGAAGTACGGGAGGATGGAGGCCATAGAGTGCACCCGGACGCGCCCGCTCTGCCTGCCGGAAGGAGGCAGGCCATGACCGCGACGACACGGGCCAGGCCCCGCAGCCTTCCCAGCACAACGGCCAAGCTCCAGACGGAGATGGGGAACCTCTACATGACCGTCTCGACGGACGAGGACGGCGATCCCTTCGAGGTGTTCGGCTGGCTGGGTAAGGGAGGCAGTTTCCAGCACGGGGTCACCGAGTTGGCCTGCCGGTTGATCTCCCTGCACCTGCGGCGCGGGACTCCCCTCGAAGAGGTGATTGACCAGTGCCGAGGGATTCAGGAGATGCAGCCGTTCTTCAACCAGATGCCCGACGGCACCAGCGTCGCGGTTCTCGGCCTTGGAGACGGCATCGCCCACATCCTCAAGGCGCACCTGAAAGCCAGGGAGGAGAGAGAGGCGGCGCAGGCGGTCGAGGCGAAGGCCGCATGAGCGGCACGGACACCAGCATCGAGGCGGGGCTGTCTCCTTCGGGGGCTGCCCCGCTTCTCATTTACAGGAAGGAGGCGAGGACGATGGTAACTACGATTGACGACAGGGCAGAGGTCTTCTCCCGTCCTGCGGCGCGGTTCGACGCAGACGGCAACATCGAGGTGCGGGCATCGGCGTCCCTGGGCTGCCGCCGCGCCCTCTGGTACTCGGCTACCGGGTATCAGCCGACGAATTCCCCCAGTGAGGAATCGCTGACGGCGATGGAGGCGGGCAACGCCCTGGAGCCGGTGGTGGTGCGGGCGATGGAGCGGGCGGGCTGGAGGGTCGATCCCGCCGATCCCCGGGACCCGCAGCAGGTGGCTGTGCGGGCAGGCCCGAACCTGCTGGTCACGGGCCACCCGGACGGCACGGTGCGGATGCCGATAGAGGAAGACGAGGCACCGGCGCCGCAGCTCTTCCTCTTCGACGGCGAGCCTCCGGCTCCCGCCTACGGCGACCCGATGGTCGTCGAGATCAAGACTCGCGGACCGGAGGCGTTCAAGCGTTGGCGGACGCTGGGAGCGGAGCGCAGCCACCCGGCGTCGGTGGCCCAGGCCGCCTTCTACTCGCTCGGTGAGTTCGGCGACCTGCGGGACGCCGTGATCGCCACGATGGACACGGGCGGCAGGACCTGGGACTGGGAGGTCATTCCAGCCAAGCGGCTGGAGAGGGCCTTGCAGGACGCCTGCGAGTGGCTCGGCGAGCTTGCCGCGCACCACGTCCAGAGCGGGCCGGACCCCGACGCGCTGCCCGACCGGGAATTCTCCGCCACAAGCTGGCAATGCCGGAGCTGCCCGTTCCTGGCGGTCTGCCTGCCGGGTGCGGAGGAGGTCGGCGAAGAGCCGGAGATCGAGGTGGAGAACGTGACCGACCAGGAGGCAATGGACGCGGTGTCGGCCTACGCCGAAGCCCAGGAATCCCTGAAGGAGCCCGAGAAGGCCAAGCGCACCGCGCTAGACACCCTGAAGGCGTGGATGCGCCGCCAGGGCGACTCCAAGGCGACGGTGGGGGGCCGCACGGTCACCCTCGTCAGCTCCACCAGGTACTCCGTGAACCACCGCAGGCTGAACGAGGCCCTCGACCCGGAGGTCCGGGCCGAGATCGTCACCGAGAGCGAGTCGGAGTACGTGCGGGTCAGCTAGACGCTTCCCCTGTTGGGAGCGCAGGACGGGGCCGTCTTCCCTCTATCGGGGAGTCGCCCCCGCTTTCATTCAAACGGGCGCGGCAACACCGCGCTACTTCACACACAAGGAGAACCACATGTCACGCACCATCAAACAAAGTCACGCTGCTGGGCCGGGTGGGAACCGACCCGGAGATGCAGTACACCCCCGGCGGCATCGCCGTCACCAAGCTGCGGCTGGCGACCGACCGCTACCGGAAGGACGCCGAGAACGAGACGGATTGGCACGACGTCGTCTGCTGGAGCAACACCGCCGAGGCGGTGAACCAGTACGTCGGCAAGGGCCAGCGCATCTACGTCGAGGGCCGCCTCGTCCAGAACTCGTGGGAGGGCGACGACGGCCAGCGCCGCCACCGCACCGAGGTCCACGCCTCCGAGGTCGTGTTCCTCGACTCCGAGGGCGGGAACGGCACCGGCGACGCCGCGGACATCGAGCAGCCGGTCGGCGCCTCTCCCTTCTAGTCCCACAACCGCGGAGTGACACCTTCCCGAAGGCGCAACCACGGGGCCGCTCCCACCTAAAGGGGGCGGCCCCGCTGTCTTGTTCTAACCGATAGCGAAGGAGGCCGACATGACCGGGAAGAAGAACACCACCAAGGACGCCGCGCTGCTGGACGCGCTGCGCAGCAACCTGAACCTGCTGGGCGAGCTGGCGGTGCGCTACGAGGTGGAGACCCAGCCGGAGCGCCCCAAGGGAGACCTGCCCACTATCAACCGCCCCGAAGACGTGCGGACTCTGCTGGGACCGGAGATGGCCCCCCTCGCCCAGGAGCAGCTTCGGGTGCTGCTCCTGAACACCAGGAACAACGTCGTCGGCCAGCGGGTCGTCTACCAGGGCAACGTGAACTCCTCGATGATCCGACCGGCCGAGGTGCTGCGCCCCGCCGTCATGGAGGCCGTTCCCAGCATCATCGTCTGCCATAACCACCCCAGCCAGGACCCGACGCCCAGCCAGGAGGACGCCGCCATCACCAGGGAGCTGGCACAGGCGGGCAAGCTGCTGGGCATCGAGCTGCTGGACCACGTGGTCATCGGCGGCGAGCGGTTCGTCAGCCTCAAGGAACGGGGGCTGATGCCCTGACCCGTCTCCTCTATAGGACGGGCGCTCCACGACCGGACTGCGCACGCCGTCCGGCTCTCACGCCGGGGACCGCTCCCCGCGCATCGTTCCCAACCCACACGCAAGGAGGTCGCAAATGCTCGCGACTCACACTATCGACCCCGAAGACCCCGCATCCAGTGCGGGGCAGGCTCTCTACACCATCACGGCGGGCGGCTTCAGCGCCACCGCCGACGCCTTCGCCCGCGACGAGCAGACCGAGGGCCTCTGGTTCGTCTCGATGGTCGGCTCCCAGACGGCGCTCAAAGCGATCTGGGCGTCCCTCCTCAAGCAGCCCCCTTACGTTGCCCACATCATCAAGGGCGCGGACGGAATGGCGCTTCACGGCGGCTACCAGCGCTGCATCATCCCCTACGAGACCATCGGGACGTGGACGACCAAGATCGCCCGTCTGCCGGTGTCCGGCGGATGGCACGCCCTGGTCTACACCAAGACTGCAGAGTTCGGATACGAGAAGGACTCCTTCCTCCTGCTGGCGCAGTCGGAGAAGGAGACCCCGGCTCTCCATCACCGCTTCCTCGACAAGCGCAGCCCGCTGCCCCTGCACGGGTCCTGGGCGGGCTGGCTTTGGGAGCGGGGCCTGAACGAAGGGGAGATCGTTCCCCTCCAGTCCGTGGGCGTCTCGGCCTACAGGTGCTCCCCCAAGGCCAAGAAGCTGCGGGAAGACCTGTCCGACGCCGTTGCGTCGGGCAGGCTGACGCTGCCCAGGGAGGCGTCCGATGGATAGGACGCTGAAGCGGGCCAAGCGCAACAACAAGCGGCGCGGACAGCGCAACCACGGGGCATGGCAGCGGTTCTCCCCCGACGGGAAGACCCCGTATCCAGTACGGGGCAGGCTCTGCCGCTACTGCGAGCACGACGGATCGAAGCACCTGTGCCGGTCGGGGCAGCCCCACTTCTACCGGCCCGCGACGGAGGCGGAGAGGCGCGACCCCACGGTCATGCTCTACCGCCACACCCCCGTATCGAGTACGGGGCAGGCTCTGCCGGACGGCGGCTCGATGCTGGTGCGGCGGATGACCGTCGCCAACCACGCCGAGCTCATCACCGCCTTCTGCACGGCCTGCGCAGAGAGCATCGGGACGCACCAGGTCCTGTGCTACCAGCGCAACCTGGCGATCGGCGAGGTGGTCGGCATCGACACTCGCCACAAGGACCTGGCAATCGCCGCCTGACGCGGCGCACGACACCAGACATGAAAGGAGAGACGACATGAGACTCGCTGCACAAGCCAAAGGGGGCTACTACCCCACTCCCGACCGGGTGGTGGACCTGATCGCCGAGTTGATTCACACCCCCACCGGCTACTACCACCGGGGCCGGGAGACCATCCGCATCCTCGACCCCTGCTGCGGGGCCGGGGACGCCCTACAGAGGCTGGCCGAGCGCCTGGACAGGCCCAACGCCCCCGTATCGGGTACGGGGCAGGCTCTGTCCATCGAGACCTACGGCGTCGAGTTGCACCGGGACCGGGCGGAGGAGGCCGAGAAGGTGCTCCACCGCACCCTGGCCTCGGACCTGTTCGCCACCTCGATAGCAAACGGGGCCTTCGGCCTGCTGCTCTTGAATCCGCCGTATGACTTTGATTCCGAAGACAAGCGGATGGAGCACGCCTTCTTGACGCAAACCACGCGCTACCTGGCCGAGAGCGGCCTGCTGGTCTTCATCGTGCCCCGGCAGCGCCTCGCGGTCTCGGCCCGCTACCTGTCCACCCATTACGGGCGGATGCGCTGCTGGGCATTCCCAGACCCTGAACGGGAGGTCTTCGACCAGGTGGTGCTCATGGGCTACCGCAAGGCCGACCCCGTTCCCGACGCCACAGCCGAGAGCATGATGATGGAGTGGGCGGTGGGCGAGCCGGAGCCCGTGCGCTCCCAGCGCAACTCCTACTCCCACCCGGAGTACACCCCCGCCACGACCCCGAGCGGCGACGTCCTGTTCACCACCCGCACCGTCGATCCCGCCGCGGCTGCTGCTGAGGCCCGCCGGTCGGGGCTGTGGGCCAGCACGGAGATCACCGACACGCTCTGGCCCGCCAGGGACAACCGCACCCGGCCGCTGATGCCCCTCAGACGGGGGCACATGGCGATGCTGGTGGCGGCGGGCTTCCTCGACAACCTGGTGCTCGAAGGCGACGACAGGCGCATCCTGGTCAAGGGCCGCACCTCGAAGGAGATGGTGTTGGTCGAGGACGCCCCGGAGAAGGAGGTCCACCGCGAGAAGCTGACGACGACCGTGGTGGCCCTCGACCTGGGCGACGGACGCATCGAGGACATCGCCGCCTAGCTCGGACGACTCACCCGGAGCTCTACCCACGAGGCCCCGTTCATCCCCTACGGGAGACCGGCGGAGCCTCGCTTCGTTTGGACGCAACGGACTACACCCTCATATAAGGAAAGGAAGGTTGAAGATGCAGACGACCATGACGCTGGAAGCCTGCTGCCGGTGCGGGCAGCCCATCGCCCCCGGCGAGCCGGCCATGCAGACCGCCTCGGTGGACATCATCGGCGGGCGGGCCGTCAGTTCCCCGGTAAAGGCGTACCACCTGAAGGGCCGGTGCTACGACGAGTACAGGGCCGCCGAAGCCGCCCGCAGGGAGGCCCTGAAAGCCGCATAGACGGCTCACGCAGAGCCGCACTCACGAGGCCCGCCAACTGCGCGGGTTTCGCACGTTCAAGCAACCGCCTGGGGACGTTTCCAGGGACCCGTGCTCACAAACGTCCCCCACCGGGGGGCGTGGTGCGTCTCGGTTCCCGGCGTCGTCCTCCGGCCCACTACGGAAAAGGAGGACGACACGACATGAACCTCGGAGGTTTCATCGACAAGTTCAAGGACGCCATAGCGCGAAGGGTGGTGGAGTCCTACCCGCCGCGCTACCGGCCCTCGGAGAACGGCGGCACGCTCCCCCGCCTGCTCCGAAAGCCCCTGGGGGCGCAGGCCGACGCCATCAGGGGTGCTGCACTCTCCCTCGAAGCCCACCGGGGGACCACCGTCGTCGGCGAGATGGGCACGGGCAAGACCTTCATCGGCGCGGCGGCGGCTCACATGGCCGGTTTCGAGAGGATTCTCATCATCTGCCCGCCCCACCTGGTGCCCAAATGGAAGCGGGAGGTGGAGATGACGGTGCCAGGCGTCCGCGCCGCCATCGTCGAGTCCATCACCGACCTGGAGCGGCTTCGCCTCTCCGTCGGCTCCGGCCCCCTGTTCGCGGTGATGAGCCGGGAGAAGGCCAAGCTGTCCTACCGCTGGATGCCCGCCGTGATACAGCGGTGGGCCGTCTCGAAAGGAAGGCTCCTGCGGGAGGAGGAGACGGGGGAGCCCTTCCGCATCCCCTGCTGCCCCGACTGCACCGCGCAGGTGGTGGACAAGGACGGCGTACCCCTGACGGACGCCGACCTGAACCGCCGCAAGCACACCTGCGCCGACTGCGGTTCCCCCCTCTGGCAGGCCGACAGGTCCGGCCCCGCCCGCTACCCGCTTGCGGACTACATCAAGCACAGGATGAAGGGCTTCTTCGACCTGCTGATCGGCGATGAGGTGCACGAGTTCAAGGGGCGAGGGAGCGCCCAGGGCATCGCCGCGGGCATCCTCGCCGACGTTTGCGGCAAGTCCCTCAGCCTGACCGGGACCCTTTTGGGCGGGTACTCCTCGACCATCTTCCACCTGCTCTACCGGTTCTCGCCGGAGATCAGGACGGAGTTCGGGCGCTCCGACGAGCACCGCTGGATACAGCGGTACGGCTTCGAGGAGGTCACCGTCGGCAAGCCGGACGACGACGCGGTGGAGGACGGGCGCAACAGCAGGAGGCGCAGCTACCGCAAGGTCACCAGGGAGAGGCCGGGCCTGGTGCCCAGCGCTTTGTTCCACATCATCGGGAACACCGTCTTCCTCAGACTGGCGGACGTCGCCTCCGGCCTGCCCGACTACGAGGAGAAGATCCTCGTGTCCTCGATGGACTCGGAGGAGGACGCGACGGGCTACTCCCAGCGCACGGCCTACAACACCGTGTTCGAGGAGCTGAAGAAAGAGCTGGCGGCCGCGCTCAAGAGCGGCTCGAAGAGGCTGCTGGCAACCTACCTGCAAACCCTATTGGCCTACCCGGACGGCTGCACCAGGGGGGAGACGGTCTTCGACCCCCGGAGCGGCGACGTCATCGTGCAGGTGCCGCCCCTGTCCGAGGAGAAGCTGTACCCCAAGGAGAAGGCGCTCATCGACCTGGTGGCCGCCGAGCGGATGGAGGGAAGGCGGGTGCTGGTCTACGTCACCCACACGGGGACCAGGGACATCACCGGGCGGATGGACGACATCCTGACCCGGCACGGGTTCCGGGTGGCGGTGATGAAGGCTGACGCGGTGGCCCCGAACCGCAGGGAGAAGTGGGTGGCGGACAAGGTGCAGGAGGGCATCGACGTGATGATCTGCCACCCGCGGCTGGTGCAGACCGGTCTCGACCTCATCGACTTCCAGACCATCGTTTGGGACGAAACGGATTACAGCGTCTACGTCGTCCGGCAGGCGTCGCGGCGGTCCTGGCGCATCGGGCAGACCCGCCCGGTGAAGGTCGTGTTCATGTCCTACCGGAACACCCTGCAGGCCGACGCGCTGAAGCTGGTGGCCAAGAAGATGCAGAGCTCCCTGGCGGTGGAGGGCGAGCTGCCCGAGGACGGCCTCGCCGCATACGGCGACGACGGGGACGACATGATGATGGCGTTGGCCCGCAAGATCGTCAGCGGTGACGAGGAGGACGAGGCCGAGACGATGGAGGAGGTCTTCGCGGCGGCACGGGACGCCGCGGCCACCGCCGAGGAGTTGCTGGTGGACGATGGCTGGAAGGTCGTCGAAGTCGAGCCGGAGACGGTCTCGGTCGACGGGAACGGTAAGCACGCCAACGGGAACGGCCACCACGCCGACGGCATCGGGCCGACGGTGGAGCTAGTCCCGGTCAACGGCCACGCCAACGGCAACGGGAACGGTCACGCGCCTGCCCCGGTCAACGGGAACGGGAGCAACGGCCACCACGACGAGGCCACGGAGCCGCAGCAGTCGCTGTTCTCCTGGGCGGAGTTCATGGCCAAGGAGCCGGTCAAGACCAACGGTCGGAAGGGCAAGCCCCAGCCCGCGACCCTCTCGATGTTCGAGTGGGCGATGACGCTGGAACAGCAGCGCGAGGAAGAGCCGGTCGGCGCCGGACGCTAGACCGCAGATGCACGGGAGAGGTCGTCGCAACAGGAGCGGCGGCCTCCCCGCAGGAAGCAACGCAGCGAAACACAACACTCACAAGGAGATGAACCAATGGCACGCATCTTTGTCTACGACGACCGCGAGTTCCCCGACCCGGACCCAGAGATGACCGTCGATCAGGTGAAGGCAACCCTCTCCGACTTCTACGGGGAGATCGCCAACGCCTCGGTGAAGGAGACCAAACGGGGAGACGACACGATCCACGAGTTCCAGCGGCGGGTGGGCACCAAAGGGGCCTTCACCCACGCACGGAGATAGGGAGGGAGTCCGATGGACAACCGGACCTTTGCCGGTCTGCTGTCGGCGACGCCGCCGGTGGACCTGAGAATCATCGAGCTCACGGCGGAGCTCACACGGCCCGACGGCTCCTTCGACCTGGACGCCGCGGCCGTACGGCAGGCTGAGGTGGAGATGGTCTGCACCCAGGCCCAGGACTACGCGGCGGCCACCGGCCGCCTGCTGGAGGCGATGCGGTGCAAGCTGCTGTCCCGCCGACGCTGAGCGGCCTGGCCGAACTGCTCCTGCGGCGTCCGCCGTCGCTGCGGGAGCTGGTGACGCTGGTCGGGTACGCCGACGACTACGGCTGGTTCGCGGGGCTGGTGCGCCGCCTCTTCCCCCAGGAGGCGGAGGCGGCGCTCTTGGCCCCCGACGTACGCACGAGGGTGGAGCGCTTCGCCAATCTCTTCGGGGAGCGGCACTTCCCCCTCTACGCGCCGGTGATCGAGTTCTGGACGGAGGCCGAAGACGAACCGCCCTGGTCCTGGCTGCGGAGGGGCATCCCCTTCGACCTGATGGGCTTCGGCTACGACGGCCTCCACGAGATGTGGAACGGCTACCGGGACGGCCTCTCGGCTATGGCCCTCCTGGTCAAGCCCCCGGACGTCTACTACGACGGACCCGACGGGCTGCGGGTGGCCTGGCTGGAGTCGGCCGCCGAGCGCATCCCGCAGGAGACCCTGAAAAGAGTCCCCGAGGGCGGCATACCCTTGGACGACCTCACCGGTGCGCTGAAGGGAACGAGATTCGAGGGGGCGGCGCAAGCCTGCTCCTGGGTCCTCGCCGAGACCGGCAACTTCTTCCTCGACCACTGCTACGACGACGGGTCGTTCGACGGGTTCTGCGACCCCTGGGAGGACGACATCATCGCGGAGGGCACGGAGGAGTGGCGCAAGGCCACGGCCCTCATGGAGGCGGTGAGCCGGTTGACGGACTGGCTGGAGGATGACCTCTCCGGCCGCTTCGCCGAGATGCTGGACTTCGTCCTGGAGCGGCTGCCCGACCAACAACAAGACAAGGAGGACAACGACCATGAGCAATGAACCCGATGCCACCCAGTGGTCCCTGCCGGGACCGTCTGACGCGCCCAGGGACGACCTCAAATTGCAGCTCGAGGTGTACGGCGAGACCATCCTCCTCCGGGGCTTCGAGAACGACTCCGCCTGGGTCAGGACCGTCTCGGCAGACGAGATCGCCAACGTGTTCACCCAGCACCTGGGGTTCTCCTCGGGGCTGCTGCCGGAAGAGACCCTCTGGTGGAACCAGGGCGAGACCGGGCAGGTGGTTGCCCTCTGGCGGCCGCCCCAAGTCTGGTCGGCGGCCCTGCAACGGGAGGCGTTCAAGCCTCCCGCCCGGCTCCGGCTCCCGATGCCGGGGCTGGTCTTCGTCTGCTCGCCGGGCCGGGCGCCCTGGGTCTACGCCGCAACACAGCGGCCCACCGACTCCGAGCAGCATCTCTTCCGGGCCCCGGCCTTCAACGTCTTCAGGGACGGGCGGGTCCGTCCCGGAAGCCACAGGTTCCCCGAGGAGGTGGGACTGATACCGGAAGGCTTCTTCCAGTCCTTCTTCTCCCTTACCGGAGACACCCGCGACCGCTCGAAGAACCACCCCGAAAACCTCATCGCGCTATGGGAGGAGATAGATGGAACGACTGCATACCCGATGGAAGACCTGGTTCCCCAATGCACGGTGGGCCAGGCGATGGCGGTCTCCGAGGGGAGACGTGGCTACGGCTACCGCTAGCGTCGCGCCGGGCCGGTGGGCTACCTGGTCAACCACCCCGCCGGACTCGTCGGAGTCCAGGGGATCGGCTACGACTACGTTCTGGGATCGGGCGGACTCTACGTCCAGTCCGAGAGCGCTCACCTGACGGCGCGGGTCGTGGTCGCCCCCGGCGCGGTGCGCGGGCTCGCTCCCGTGGCCGAGAAGCTGCAACTCACTCATGGCCCCATCCCGGCAAGCCTGTTCGAGCTGGGGCTGCGCTGGTTCCAGGACGCCCCGGACACCGAGCGGTTCTTCGCCGTGCGGTGGGACGGGCGCGCCTACCGTCCGGTGGTCCCCGCACAGGTTGGGGCCTCGGCGTCCCTCGCCTACGTGCCTCCCGCCGGGGTGGTCGCCGAGTTCCACTCCCACGGAAGCGCCCGCGCCTTCTTCTCGGCCACCGACGACCGGGACGAGCAGGGCTTCCGCGTATACGGCGTCGCCGGACGCCTCGACGCTCCGCTACCGGAGTTGAGTCTCCGGGTTGGAGTCTACGGCCACTTCGCCCAGGTGGACTGGCCGCAGGTGTTCTCCGGCCCTAACCCCGGCGTCCGGCTCATGGACGAAGAGCCGGATTGTCGAGGATGCCGGTCTGTTCGATCATGAGTATGCAGTGGAGGCTGCCGGAGCCATGCGCGAGGGAATGACAGAATGACGGGATTGCCTCAAGCAGTAGGATCGTCTCCAGTGATCGGGCCAGGGATATTTGGCCTCGTAACAGTTGGCATGTACGACAACCCGTTGGCGATTTATCGCGAATACATTCAGAATTCAGCAGATGCGATTGCCGGCATGACAGCTTCAGAAGATGGCAAGGTGGAGATCACGGTCGACCCATCTGAAAGCCGAGTAAAGATTTTGGACAATGGCCCTGGTCTCTCGTACGACGAAGCGTTGCAGCGTAATTGATTAGCGGGGTCGGTGTCATGGTATCACTCACATGGGTGTTGTGGGAGACTCGGTAAGTTCTTATACTCTATCTATGTGCAAGACGGATTCTGAGCACGCCGAACTGATGCCCTGGTCGAGGGGCAGCAGAAGCGGATTGCCGACTTGAAGGCAGCCACCGAAGAGTTGCACAGCCAACTTGCCGGGTCCGAACGGAGAGGAAAGCGTCAGGCTGCGCCGTTCTCTAAGGGCAGGCGCAGCAGCAAGCCCAGGCGTCCTGGCCGCAAGCCGGGTACGGGGCAGTTCAGCTACCGCAAGCCGCCGTCTGCCGAAGAGATCACCGAGCCGGTTGTAGAGGTGCCAGTGTCGGGGGACACCTGCCCTGGATGTGGAGGCGTCCTCGAACATGAGGGAGTGCGGCTTGCCTACGTGACCGACCTTCTGCCGGTTCCACGTCCCCAGGTAACGGCGTATCGTGTGCAGGTATGCCGGTGCCGGTCGTGCGGCAAGGCTGTGCGAGGGCGGCATCCCGACATAGCGCCGGACCAGTACGGGGCCAGCGCCCACCGAGTGGGGAAGCGGCTGATGGCGGCGGCCCACGTGCTCCACTATGGGGTGGGCGTTCCGGTACGGAAGGTTCCTGCCGTTCTCAGAGCGCTGACCGGGGTGAGAGTGAGTCAGGGAGCGATCAGCCAGGACGCGCTGCGTCGTGCTGCTGGTGCGGTGGGTGATGCCTACCGCAGGCTGCGGACATCGGTGCGGGCCAGTCCGTTCGTCCACACCGACGACACGGGCTGGCGTGTGGGAGGCGAGGGTGCGTTTCTGATGGCGTTCGAGACGGATGAGGCGACGGTGTATCAGGTCCGTGCTCGTCACCGGAACGAAGAGGTGCGGGAGGTTGTCCCGTCGGACTATGGAGGGGTGATGGTGACTGATCGAGGACGGAGCTACGATGCCCAGGCGCTGTCCGGGGTCAAGCAGCAGAAGTGTCTGGCGCACGTGCTGCGCTCGGTCAGCGAGGTGGTTCAGACCAAGACAGGGAGGGGACGCAGCTTCGGTAAGCGTCTGAGTGCGCTTTTGCGAGAAGCCATGGACCTGTGGAGGGCATATCACCGAGGAGAGGCTGAGGACTTTGAAGTGCAGGCTGAACGGTTGAAGCAACAGCTGAGCTATCATCTCCGCGACCGACCGATGACGGATGCGGACAGCTGTCGGCTGCAGAACGAGCTGGGTTGGCACGACGACCGGGGGAACCTGCTGCGCTTCCTGGACGATCCGGGCATTGAGCCGACCAACAACCGTGCTGAGCGAGTGCTCCGCCCGGCAGTGATCGCGCGGAAGGTATCGCACTGCTCGAAGACGGTGGAGGGGGCCGATGCGTTCTCGGCGTTCACCAGCGTAATCAGGACGTTGGAACGCAATGGAGGCGACCAGCCTGTCGTGGACCGGCTCTGCGCTGTTTTCAGCGGCCCTCCCGTTCACTCCCCTTCAGTCTGAACGTCTCTCTCCCTGCCAGCCGCTAATCAATTACGTTGCAGCAACTGATGCCGATCGGTCGCAGCAATAAGCAGGTAGGGAGCGATAGAGGGTTCAGAGGAATAGGACGTTTGGCTGGTCTCGCCTTTGCTGAGGCTGTCACATTTACGACGCGGAGTCGCCGAGATGACCTGCTAACTCGTGTCACTTGGCATAGCAACCGTTTGCCTAGCAGCGCGGTCACAGCGGGCGAGATCGAAGATGTGGTTCGGGATTGCGTCGATGTGGAGACTCTCCCCGGGCCGGGATATCCCGAACACTTCTTCGAGGTGGAGATGGGTGGCGTTGCACGACACGCTGCTGGGTCGTTGCTTAACCGAGACGCTGTTCGAAGGTATGTGAGCGAGGTATGTCCGGTTCCGATGTCGACGGCTTTCCCCTACTTTCAAGAGATCGCGACCTTGTTCAAGACCTACGAACCGCCGATGTCACTGCACATCACGTTGGATGGGGAACCTGATCCGGTGAGGCGGCCATATGGAAATATCATCCAGTTGTCTGCGAATAGGGAAGACAACTTTAGGGAGTTCGAGGAAATCTACATCCCAAGCGTCGACAGCAATGGAGACGCAGTGGTGGGATGGATTGCCCATACCTCTTATCTGGGGGCGATCCCTAAAGGGACCCAGATCCGAGGCATTCGAGCCCGAGTTGGCAACATTCAAATCGGTGATGAGACCATATTCGACAGTCTCTTCGCTGAAGAGCGATTCAACCGATGGTGTGTGGGTGAGCTGCACATCCTAGATCATCGTATCGTCCCCAACGCCCGGCGTGACTACTTTGAACCAGGTCCCCATCTCAGAAACCTCGAGAATCAGCTAATTCCTACCCTTCGGACGATTGGTGTCAAGTGCAGAGCGGCATCGACAGCCCGGAATCGCACGCGGAAGGTACTCTCTGCTTTGAGCGACATTGAGGAAACTCATGCTCTGGCAAAGTCGGGTTATCTTACTGCCGACGACGCGACGGCCCTAGTAAGACAGGCATTGCAGCAGATTCCATCAGTGCGTGAAAGCATCCTTTCCTTGCAACTCGGAACAGACAATGTTGACAGACTGGACATGGTGAAGACGAGCTTGGCAAATTTCAGGAATGGAGCCAACCCTTCTCAATTCGCGGATATCTCTCCATCCGACATAGCTGCCTATCAGAGAATGTTTCACGTGCTTGCAACAGCTTCTTCATCGCCGCGTGCCGCAAAAGAGCTGATGACAGCTATCCTGGCGCGAACCTCAGATGTCGACGCGCTCAATTAATTGGTTAGCGACTCGATTGATTCCGGGGCCAGGGTCGGACATGCGTGCAATTCATCGAAGGCGAGTAATTGATTAGCGGTTTCATGTAATTGATTAGCGGGGTCGGTGTCATGGTATCACTCACATGGGTGTTGTGGAAGACTCGGTAAGTTCTTATACTCTATCTATGTGCAAGACGGATTCTGAGCACGACGAACTGATGGCCCTGGTCGAGGGGCTGCAGAAGCGGATTGCCGACTTGAAGGCAGCCAACGAAGAGTTGCACAGCCAACTTGCCGGGTCCGAACGGAGAGGAAAGCGTCAGGCTGCGCCGTTCTCTAAGGGCAGGCGCAGCAGCAAGCCCAGGCGTCCTGGCCGCAAGCCGGGTACGGGGCAGTTCAGCTACCGCAAGCCGCCGTCCGCCGATGAGATCACCGAGCCGGTTGTAGAGGCGCCAGTGTCGGGGGACACCTGCCCTGGATGTGGAGGCGTCCTCGAACATGAGGGAGTGCGGCTTGCCTACGTGACCGACCTTCTGCCGGTTCCACGTCCCCAGGTAACGGCGTATCGTGTGCAGGTATGCCGGTGCCGGTCGTGCGGCAAGGCTGTGCGAGGGCGGCATCCCGACATAGCGCCGGACCAGTACGGGGCCAGCGCGCACCGGGTGGGGAGACGAGTGATGGCGGCGGCCCACGTGCTCCACTATGGGGTGGGCGTTCCGGTACGGAAGGTTCCTGCCGTTCTCAGAGCGCTGACCGGGGTGAGAGTGAGTCAGGGAGCGATCAGCCAGGACGCGCTGCGTCGTGCTGCTGGTGCGGTGGGTGATGCCTACAGCAGGCTGCGGACATCGGTGCGCGCCAGTCCGTTCGTCCACACCGACGACACGGGCTGGCGTGTGGGAGGCGAGCGTGCGTTTCTGATGGCGTTCGAGACGGAAGAGGCTGCGGTGTATCAAGTCCGTGCTCGTCACCGGAACGAAGAGGTGCGGGAGGTTGTCCCCTCGGACTATGGAGGGGTGATGGTGACTGATCGAGGACGGAGCTACGATGCCCAGACGCTGTCCGAGATCAAACAGCAGAAGTGTCTGGCGCACGTGCTGCGCTCGGTCAGCGAGGTGGTCCAGACCAAGACAGGGAGAGGACGGAGCTTCGGCAAGCGTCTGACGGGTCTTTTGCGAGAAGCGATGGAGCTGTGGAGGGCATATCACCGAGGAGAGGCTGAGGACTTTCGTATCCAGGCTGAACGGTTGAAGCAACAGCTGAGCTATCATCTCCGTGACCGTCCTATGTCGGATGCGGACAGCTGTCGGCTGCAGAACGAGCTGGGTTGGCACGACGATCGTGGCAACCTGCTGCGATTTCTGGACGATCCGCGCATTGAGCCGACCAACAACCGTGCTGAGCGAGCGCTCCGCCCGGCAGTGATCGCGCGGAAGGTATCGCACTGCTCGAAGACGGTGGAGGGGGCCGATGCGTTCTCGGCGTTCACCAGCGTAATCAGGACCTTGGAACGCAATGGAGGCGACCAGCCTGTCGTGGACCGGCTCTGCGCTGTGTTCAGCGGCCCTCCCGTTCACTCCCCTTCAGTCTGAACGTCTCTCTCCCTGCCAACCGCTAATAAATTACGAAGAATCCCCCACGCTGGGCCAAGGACTTCCACTGTGCAGAAGCTGCATTCAGGAGCAGTTCAACACCTGGAGCGGTACATAAGGAGTGGAGTGGAGATCTCAAGAGGTCTTACAAGATATTGCCAAAGAGCTTCCAGACAATGGATCTCGACAACATGAGTACCGTCGCGGAATTCAAGGCTCTCTATCGCGAGCTTACCCCTCCCAAGGCCTCCGACGCAGGAATCATCCCTCCGGCAATACAGCAATGCTGGTACTGCGAGGGTGGCACAATGCAGACGGACCCACAGGGAGTAGAGTACGGCCACCTGCGGACATCCGTCCTCTACGCCATCGGTACATTCACTTACTCGTACTACGGAGGCTGGACCCAAAACATTCCTAGCGGAGTGCGCGCGAGATACGAGATACCGCAGCTAAAGACGGTGTACGACCCTCGGCATAACTGGCGCATTGGTTTCCGAATTAAGAGAAGACCTATCCCCGGGCGATGCACATGAAGTCGCTGGTTGGCTAGTTGTGCGACTGATTGCAGAGGTAGCATACTAAGGAGGCGTAGCCATGCTAAGAATCATAATCGGCGCGACCATCGTAGCCTTGGCGGGAATAACTGCCGCTATCATCTTCTGGGTAGCCCTTCCCGGCGAAGCACCATTTGACTCGACCGCGGAGGCGGCTGTTGCGGAGGCCTGCGCAACACTTGATGCAACCGACTCCTTCGACAGTCATATACGCCTCCGCACCCGCGAGACGAAGTCCGGTGTCATCGAGTTCGTATCAGACGTTCAATTCTCAGGCGACCTAAAGCGCACATTGGGGGTGACCAAGGTTGGAGGAAAGCAGGAGGGCCCTGTAGGCGAAGAGATCATAGATACGGCGAACGGGAAGAGATACTGGCGCAATGTCGGGGTCAGCGATTGGAAGACAGCTGATGTGGTACGAGAATCTGAGTTTCCGTATACCAAGGAGTCACTCTGCCCAGACCTGACCGATGCATCGGTTACGTTCGTAAGAGACGACACAGTGAACGGAGTAGCTACCCTCAAGTACTCCTATGAATCAAAGACGAAGCTGCTCGACTGGTACTTCTGGGTCGATTCAGACGGATGGCTTGCACAAGTTGAATCGACGAAACTCGACCCAGCAGGTGCAACGGCGCAAAGTGCGGAAGAGCAGCTAGGCCTCTACGCGACTGTCACGCTGTCGGGCAGGGGCGAACCGAATATCATAGAGGTGCCACAGGCGACAAGGTAACCCCCTGATCCTTCCTGTCTAATGGCGGGCCAACGGCCACCTCCTTGCCATCGTTGGCCCGCCGTTCATTGTCTCTAGATGTGTGATGCGATAGCGCATACGATAAATTGGATAATGGAACGAGCGGAGGACTAGGAGCCGAATAGCTCTGGCATCCAGCATTGTAGTCGTAGCGGTTGCGGGAATTGCATTCTGGATCATAGCCGCCGTGTCGCCGCCGTGTGCCGAAGCCACCGTTGCCGAGGCCTGCGCAAACGCAAACACGACCGACTCGTTTGACATAACATCTGAGGTCGGCGCAGGAGGCAGCGGGTCAGCTATACTTGAAGCACGACTCTCTGGAAAGAAGATCCACTACACAACAAGGTTTAAGCGGAACGGAGAGATCTCGGACTGGCGCGGGGAATCCATCCACGACGGAGCCGGAACCGGGTACTACCGAGATAGCCTCAACCCCGAATGGAAGTCTCACGATGCGATAGAAGGTCAGCATCCATTCCCGTACTCGCGAGAGTCTATATGTCCCGATCTGACAGATGCAGGGATTGCCTTCATCGGTGACGACACGGTGAACGGCGCTGCGGCAAGGAAGTACTCCCTCGACACAGAGGCCTTCGACTGGCTATTCTGGATAGACTCGGATGGATGGCTAATCCAGGTCGAGCGTACAGAACTTGGTGCATCTGGCGCGAGTAGCCCGGCTGATGGCGTTGCCATCTCAGCCACACTGTCGGGCAGGGGCGAGCATAACGAGATCGAGATACCCACTGATGCCGTCAGGGCTGACTCACCTAGAGACATTTCACGGTGACCAACTATCCTGGAACCCTGAGCCTTGCGCCGATGTCACTCATCATTCACGGTGGTATCGCTAAGAGTCTGAGTGCGTTTTTGCGAGAAGCGATGGACCTGTGGAGGGCATATCACCGAGGAGAGGCTGAGAACTTTGAAGTGCAGGCCGAACGGTTGAAGCGAGAGGTGAGCTATCATCTCCGTGACCGTCCTATGTCGGATGCGGACAGCTACAGGTTGCAGAACGAGCTGGGCTGGCACGATGATCGGGGCAACCTGCTGCGCTTTCTGGACGATCCGCGCATTGAGCCGACCAACAACCGTGCTGAGCGAGCGCTCCGCCCGGCTGTGATCGCGCGGAAGGTATCGCACTGCTCGAAGACGGTGGAGGGCGCCGATGCGTTCTCGGCGTTCACCAGCGTAATCAGGACCTTGGAACGCAATGGCGACGACCAGCCTGTCGTGGACCGGCTCTGCGCTGTGTTCAGCGGCCCTCCCGTTCACTCCCCTTCAGTCTGAACGTCTCTCTCCCTGCCAGCCGCTAATCAATTACCTTTGCGGTGCAGGCCGAACGGTTGAAGCGAGAGGTGAGCTATCATCTCCGCGACCGACCGATGACGGATGCGGACAGCTACCGGCTGCAGAACGAGCTGGGCTGGCACGATGATCGGGGCAACCTGCTACGCTTCCTGGACGATCCGCGCATTGAGCCGACCAAGAACCGTGCTGAGCGAGGTGGTGCTGGAGGCTTCGGGCGGCCTGGAGCTGCCTTCGGTGGCAGCCCTGGCGGCCGCATCGCTGCCAGTGGCCATCGTCAACCCCGGCAGACCCGAGACTTCGCCAGAGCAATCTCCTCGCCCTGACGTTGCCACAGATCCAGATCAGGAAGGATCTCTTTCACTCCACCCCACCTCCTCGGCTGCATTTCCGCGATGCGAGCTCAAAGGTCACGCCGCGCCCTGGGAAACTGGTGCTGGCAGTATATTGGGAGGTCCGCCACTGGTCAACGGATTCTCAGTACCCCAAATCCCCCACCTCCGTCATTCCCGCGAAGGCGGGAACCCATCCCCGGCAAGGTGCACAGCCATAGCCTCAGAGGCAGTCCGTCACGCCGCCCGTCCAAATTATACCAAGTCACCGTGATGCCGCCGTATATGTGCGGCCAGGGAGTGGGTTCCCGCCTTCGCGGGAATGACGGCTTTACGGCGCGCTCAAAATGAATTGGTATTAGGTGGTGGATCTGGGAGTACTATGCGCGCTTGCACGAGTCCTATAGACTGTACGTCTTACGCACTGGGCGCGCAGGCGGAGACATGCCAGGATGTAGCCCCCCGAAGGAGCAGTGATCTTTGGACAGCATCGATATTGGGAGCTTGAACTACCTCGCAATTCTCTTGGGGGTAATCATCAACCAGGCGATCGGCGCGGCATGGTACAGCGGCTTCGGCAAGCCATGGATGGCCGAGGTTGGGTTCACGCAAGAGGACGTAGAGGCGCTGAAGGGGACGCGCCAGCAATGGTACCCGTTTATCGTCGCCATCGTCTGCGCGCTGGTGTTCACATTCTGCCTGGCGTTGCTGATCGAGATGACCGGAGCGGAGGGAGTGGGCGGCGGCCTGCTTCTCGGCATTCTGGCAGCCCTCGGGTTCATTGCCACTTCTTATGCCACGACATACAGCTTCGAGGGCCGCAGCGTCCGCCTGTTCCTCATTAACAGCGGCTACCCCCTGGTATCGTACGCCGTCATAGGGATCATACTGGCCGTCTGGCAGTAGCGCAGACGCCAGCGCGGCGATTCTCGTTTCGGGCTGCGTGTCCTTGACGTTGCGGCTGCGCTCTTCAATAATGCAGCGGAGCCCCCGTGACCACACCCCGTGGGCTGCCAGTTGACAATACCGAACTGAACCGAAAGGAGAATGAAGTGGGAGACAAGGATGTTGGATTCGTAGGCTTGGGGATCATGGGCCGCCCCATGGCCAGAAACTTGATGAAGGCCGGATACTCGTTGACCGTGTACGACGTGGTCGGCAGCGCCGTGGAGGAGATAGTGACGGACGGCGCCCAGGCCGCGGGCAGCGCCCGCGAGGTGGCCGAGAGGACGCCCGTCGTGATCACCATGGTGCCCGACTCGGCCGACTCCGAAGCGGCGATCATGGGCGAAGGCGGCGTACTGGAGGGCGCTTCTGCCGGGTCTGCCGTGCTGGACATGAGCTCCATCGCTCCGGCATCGTCGCAGAAGATCGCGGCGGCGTGCGATTCGGCGCAGGTCGACTTCCTCGACGCGCCTGTGAGCGGCGGCGAGCCCAAGGCCATCGACGGGACGCTGGCCATCATGGTGGGCGGCAAGCAGGCGGTATTCGACCGGTACAGCCATCTGTTCGACGTCCTCGGCGCCAGCATCGTCCTTTGCGGCGACTACGGAGCGGGCAACACGACCAAGCTCGCGAACCAGATCGTCGTGGCGGCCAATATCGAGGCGGTCGCGGAAGCGCTCGTGCTGGCCAAGAAGGCGGGCTTGGACCCCAACACCGTCTACCAGGCCATCAGGGGAGGTCTTGCCGGCAGCACGGTCATGGATGCCAAGGCGCCCATGATGATAGAGGGGAACTTCCAGCCCGGCTTCAGGATTCGCCTGCACCAGAAGGACCTGCACAACGCGCTGCTCACAGGCAAGGACCTGGGAGTGCCCCTGCCGGTAACGAGCCTGATTCAGCAGATGCTCGGATCGCTCATGAACGACGGCAAGGCCGACGCCGACCACGCGGCCATCGCCAACTTCATCGAGGACATGGCCGGCGTCACAGTGAGCGGCGAGTAGCATGACCGTCATCACGGACAGGTGGCTCGCGCCCGGCCCGCAGCCCAATGGCCTGCAGGCTGCCGAGGACGGCCTATGGCTGATCGACCAGCGCGACAACCACCTGTACAAGCTGGCCTACGAGGACGGCTCGGTGCTGGCGCGGCTGCCGACTGAGACCGACCGCTCCAGCGGAGTCACCGAGGGCGGAGGATCCGTCTGGGTCGCCTCGACCTACAATGCCCGCATCTACAGGCTGGACGGGGGCGGGACCGCGATCGACCACTACGACACGCCGGGCAAGGGGACCGTCGGGTTTGGAGACCCGGGGCGGACCCACGTGACCGGCGCGCACGGCCTGGAATGGCTGGACGATGGGAGCATGTGGGCCGCCGTGCCCCCGGCCAGGCGGCTCTACCTGATCGATACCGCCACGATGCAGGTGCTTCGCTCGATCCCCACTCCCGGCGTGCGGCCCCACGGCATATTCGTGACCAACGGGGACCTGTGGTGCGCCGACACTCAGATGTGCAAGATTCACCGGCTCGATCCGGACAGCGGGGACGTAACGGCCGAGATAGACGTGCCTTCCCCGGAAGTCCACGGAATGACTCTGCACCAGGGCGAGATCTGGTTCTGCTGCGCCGAGACCCGCCGGGTCTGCACCATCACGCTGCCCGTATAGAGGCAAGGCAGAGCAGCCTTCGGCACTGACTCAAACTAATACCACTTCATTTTGAGCGCACCGTAAAGCCGTCATTCCCGCGAAGAGCCTGCCCCCGAGAAGTCGGGGGCGGGATCCACTCCCTGGCCACACATATACGGCGGCATCACGGGGACTTGGTATAAGTGTTCGATTTCAGCTAAGAGATTAGAACGCTACTGGACTATTGAGATCCGAACCAATCTCGCCGCCTTGAAGGCCTATTCGGGGCGGCTGGCTCACGGGAGGTTCCGTCCCCCGTGCTGCCTACTGGGGCTGTAGGTCGCGTTTGGGTATCTGATACCAACGTACCTCACCGCTATCCACTTGGCCCTCTAACCCTTCCATCAGCCCGACACCAGCGACAACCGGCACGGACGGGATGCCGGTAAGCTCTTCAAGATAGTTGGCGGTCCGGGTAGCCCGCCGGATGTCGTCAGCACCGACAGTGTACGAGGCCTCGACTGCAAGGTAATGTGGCTGGTACCTATCATCCTGCACCATCATCACCAAGTCGATGCCCGTGAAACTCTCAACGTCGTCTTTGCCTTTGTCGGCAGCCTGTCTCCCGAACTCTAAGAGGGCAGCCTCCGGCAGCTCATAGACGAATTGGTAGCCGAGGCCGTCAGCAATGCGGGCAGGCTTACGGACGGTCTCGTTCCTAGCATGAGCCCCCTTGATCATGGCAAGGTCGTCCCTCACGCCGCTGAAGCTATCTTGCAGACCGCCCAAGCTCTCTCGTAACTCCTGGAAGCCACCACGCATCTCTCCCTGTAGCTCGCCCCATACTGAGCTTAGGCCTTCTTCGAGCTCCTCGTCGACATACCGTTTCAGTTCTTGGTCCATGTACGCCTTCGTACTGATGTGATGTACTTTATTCTACATCACTTAGGGTCATGTTGAGGGAGTTCCCAGCCGCCGTCTACTTCAGCCGCGTCTCATCCGGCAGGCCGGCGGCGGATGAGACGCTTGTCCGGTTTGGGCTCTGGCATCTCGTGGATTAAGTAGTTCGCGCCGTTCTTGAGCATATTCTCGATGACGCGCACCGACACGTCGCGCGGGTATGAGCCGGCCGCCCACCGCTCGCTCAGGTCGTCGCTGATATCCTGGGCGGTCAGAGGCTCGTTGCCCCGGGCTACGAATACCCTGAACACCGCGTCCTTGATGGGCGTGTCAGGAAGCAGGTAGTCGGCTGCGTTGGCGCAGCACTCCTGCATTTCCCGGATGTGCTCCTCCGGGCTCGTGTCGAGGGCGGAGTACTCGTTGCCCGTCGGCCTGTGCACGTAGCACTTTCTGGCCGCAACAAGCGCAGACAGCGACGCGCTGCTGCCGTGAATGTTCTCGATGTCCAGCTGGTACCGTTGTTGGGGGTTCTTCACTTCATCCATTGGCTCTAAGTTTCCCTCTACTGCGTTATTGCGGCCCTGTTCTCGGTGGGCTAGAAGACGTCCTCCGGCCAGTCGATCATCTGGACGTCGACCATTTCCCCTGCCTGCTTGACGGCAACGTCCTCCGGGCAGACGGCCAGCCCGTTGGCGCGCGCCATCGAGGTCAATATGTTGGAATTCTGATGCCCCGTCAACCTCGCGTAGTACGCGCCGTCTCTCCTGGTGACGATGGCCCGCGCGTATACGCGCCGTCCGTCGTAGTTGTGTATCGGCTCCTCCAAGGTGGCGCGCACCGTGGGGCGGGCGAACCGTGTCTTCCCCATCATCTTCAGGATAGCTGGGCGGCCAATCTGCTCGAAGCCGACAAGGGCGCTGACGGGGTTGCCCGGGAGGCCCAGGTGCGGGACCCGTCTCCCTCCGGCGCCGCCCAGCACCCCGAAGGCCAGCGGCTTCGCCGGTCTCATGCGTACCGACCACAGCTCGATCTGCCCGCGCCGCGCCAGTACGTCCTTCACGATGTCGTAGTCGCCCTTCGACACGCCCGCCGAGGTCAACAGTATGTCGGACTCCAGACCCAACTGCAGCTTCGCGTCGAGATCATCGAGATTGTCTCGGGCGATGCCCAGCAGCTTCGGCACGGCGCCGGCGCGGCGCACCGCAACGGACAGGCTGTAGCTGTTGACGTCGTAGATGCTTCCCGCCCGCAGCTCTTCGCCGACCGCGGCGAGCTCGTCGCCCGTCGCCAGTATCGCCGCCACTGGGCGCCTGATGACCAGGACGTTGCCGCGGCCAAGCGCAGCCAGCACGCCGATCTCCGCCGAGCGCAGCACGGTCCCCCGTTCGAGGACCCGCTCGCCCGACCTGACGTCCTGCCCGGCGGGGCGCACGTTGGCTGCGGGTGGGACCTCCTCGCGTATGCCTATCTCCGAGAGCGGCTGGCCCGACGCCCTCCGCTCCACCTCGTCGGTGTCCTCGAAGGGCACGACGGCGTCGGCGCCCTCCGGGACCGGCGCGCCGGTCATGATCCTTATTGCCGCGCCCGGCTCCACGCGGCCTGTGGGAAGCTGGCCCGCCGCCACTGCCCCCGTGACCCGGAGAGTAACCGCCGAGGCTTCCGACGCGCCGCGGATGTCCTCCGTCCTCAGGGCGTACCCATCCATCGCCGAGTTGTCCAGCGGCGGTATGTCGAACGAGCCCTCGACATCCTCGGCCAGCACCTGCCCCTCGGCGTCGAGGATCGGCCTCGACTCCGGTTCGAGCACGTCGAAGTAGCCGAGGACACGCTCCCGCGCCTCCTCGACACTGATCATCGACTCGTGCTCGTGCCGGTGAACGTGCTCTACCAATTCGGCTCACGAACGGCAGTCAATACGCGTCACCCCTCGTGAGAATAGCGTTGACCGTGACTATGCGGGTACGTCGGTCGACTGTGAATAACACCAATTCGTTTTGACTACGCCGCCAATTCAAATCGTAGGGGCGGGTTTGAAACCCGCCCTCCCTGTCCGTCGCGGCTGCTGACCCAATTACGCATATGGCCCTGTCACGGCAATTTGGTATAACACCCTTAGCCCACCTATCCTATAACGGTATGCTTGGGAGTGACCGCGCAGTGCGCGAACGCGGGTGGGTCGAAAAGGGTTGCTGGTGAGATCTTCAAAGCACTGGCCCAGCCGTCTTGCGGTGTCACGGTCCACCCGACGGTAGTAGCGTTCCGCACGGCGGGCCAGGCGTACCTCATACATCCTTCCGTTTTACGTCTCTCCACCACACCCATTCCCCTTGTTCTACTTCGGCCTCGCCTTCCCTCAATTCTTTCGCGTCATCTTCAGTCAGGTCCTCGAACTCTTCGAGGAGCACGATAATCAGGTCGTGAACTTCCTCAAGCCCTGATTCGGGCAGCGAATCCAGCAGGCCGTGGACCTCTTCTTTCGTGACCACAGCCACCCCTAGGACCTCATCTCCGCACCCAGCTCGCGCCGGAGCTGGCGGAGGATGTCGCCCTGGGCCCGGTCTATTGCATCCGATGTGAGCGTGGCCTTCTCGGACTGGAACACGATCCTGTAGGCCACGGACTTCTTCCCCGCAGGGACGCCCTCGCCAGTGTACAGGTCGAAGGGATGGCTCGAAGCGGTCAGCTTGTGGCGGTCGATGATCTGCTGAACCCTTGCGGAGGGCACGCTCTCATCGACGATTATGGCGATGTCACGCTCGGCCTGGGGGAAGCGGCTGACCGGGGCATAGGCGGTCGGGCGGACGGAGACAGCCTCGAAGAGCGCCTCCAGGTCGATCTCGAACATGGCTACCGCGGCATCTTCGAGGTCGAACTTCTGAAGGGTCGAGGGGTGCACCTCGCCCACGACTCCTACCGCCTTTCCGCCCACGGTCAGGCGGGCCGTCTTGCCAGGGTGCATAACCGTGTCTTCGGCGGGCTCGAACGACGCCTCGACGCCGATCTTCGCCAACATCGCCTCAAGGGCTCCCTTGGCGTCGTAGAAGTCCATATCGGCCTGCGAGGCGATCCAGGAGACGGGGAAGCGCGGGCCCGACATCGCGCCCACGACCATCTGCCTCTCGTCCGGCAGGTCCCGCTCCCTGGCCTCTTCCCTCGGAATGAAGACGCGCCCTATCTCGAAGAGCCTCAGCCCCTCGCCACGCGACATACGCCGGTTCGCCTCGAGCGTCCTCAGCACACCCCCGCGCAGGCTCGTGCGCAGCACCTGGAGGTCCCTGCTCATCGGGTTCGCCACCTCCAGCGGCTCGGCTATGCCATCCAGGCCGTTGACCATGTCGAGCGTCTCGCGGTCGGTCAGCGAGTAGGTCAGGACCTCCTGCATCCCCGCCGCCGCCAGCGCGTCCCGGACACGCTCCCTCAGGTCCTGGAACGGCTTGGGGCTGTGGTGGGGTATGGGTGTCGCCATCGCGGTCGTCGGGATCTCGTCGTACCCGACGACGCGGGCGACCTCCTCGATAACGTCGTCTTCGATCCTTATGTCCGAGCGCCAGTAGGGCGCCGTCACGACAAGCTCGTCACCCTCGCCGTCACCACCCTGGAATCCCAGCGACTCCAGGCCCCGCCGCACCTGGGCCATCGGCAGGTCGACTCCGAGCACCTGCCTCACCCGCTTCTTCGTGACGCGCACTTCGGGGGCTTCGGCGCGGCCCGGGTACTCGTCGGCTATCCCGGCCGCCGCGGTCCCGCCGGCGACGCTCAGGATGAGGGCCGTCGCACGCCTCAGCGCCCTGGGGGCAAGGTCGGCGCGAATGCCGCGCTCGAACCTGTATGCCGCCTCGGTCCCGTGGCCTATGGCCCTCCTGGTGCGGTTGGTGTTCGCCGGGTCGAAATTCGCCGACTCCAGCAGCACCGACGTCGTGCCCTCCGTGACGCTCGTGTCGACCCCGCCGACGACTCCGGCCAGGGCGACCGGCCCCGACGGGTCGGCGATGGCGAGCATCGGCGGACGGAGCTCGTGGGTCTCTTCGTCCAGAGTGGCGAGCCGCTCGCCGCTGCGCGCCTGCCGCACGATGACGGCGCCGTCCGTCAGCTTGTCGAAGTCGAAGGCGTGCATCGGCTGGCCATACTCGATCATCACGAAGTTCGTGATGTCGACGACGTTGTTGATGGTCCTCTGGCCGGCCTTGGCCAGGGCGCTCTGCAGCCACTCCGGAGACGGCCCGATCTTGATGCCCTCTATCAGCCCCGCCGTGTACCGGGCGCACAGGTCCGGGTCTTCGATCTCGATCCTGACCCGGCTGGCTATAGGCGGCCCGTCCTCCGGGTAGGCGGCGTCCGGCTCGGAGACCTGCGCCCCAGTGATGGCCGCAACCTCGTGCGCCACGCCCAGGATCGAGAGGCAGTCCGGCCTGTTCGGGGTCACCTCGGCGTCCAGTACAGCGTCTCCCAGCACGTCCACCAAGGGCGTGCCCGCTGGCAGGTCGTCGCCCAGCACGAGGATGCCGTCGTGGTCGTCGCCGAGACCCAGGTCGCGCTCCGAGCACACCATGCCGGACGACAGGACGCCCCTGATCTTGGCCGCCTTCAGGGGCTCCACCTTGCCGGTCCTGTTGCTGAGCAGCATCGCGCCCTCGCGGGCGAAGGCGATCTTCTGGCCTGCCGCGACGTTGGGCGCGCCGCACACGACGGTCGCCGTCTCGCCGTTCCCCAAGTCTACGGTGGGCAGCGAAAGCCGGTCGGCATTGGGGTGAGTGTTCACCTCCAGGACGCGGCCGACCAGCACCTTGTCCCGGTCCCAGCTTCCGCCGATCTCCTCGACGGCGCCGATCTCTATTCCGGCCATGGTGAGCCTGTGCGCAAGCTCACCCCGTGAGAGTTCGACCGGAACATACCGCTTCAGCCATGATAGGGGTACGAGCATCTATAGAGCCTTATACCAATTTATTTTGAGCGCGCCGTAAAGCCGTCATTCCCGCGAAGAGCCCGCCCGTACTCGATACGGGGCGGGAACCCACTCCCTGGCCGCACATATACGGCGGCATCGCGGTGACTTGGTATTAGTCCCGCTGCGTTTCGGTGCTTCCTTCAGAATTGGCTCAGGAACCGGACGTCGTTGCCGTAGAAGAGCCGTATGTCGGTGATGCCGTGGCGCAGCATGCAGATGCGCTCCACGCCCATTCCGAATGCGAACCCGGTGTACCTCTGCGAGTCGTATCCGACGCCCTCCAGCACCGACGGATGCACCATCCCCGCGCCCAGGATCTCTATCCACCCGGTGCCGCTGCAGATGCGGCAGCCGCCGCCGTCGCACCTGAAGCAGTCGATCGCCATGTCCACGCCGGGCTCCACGAACGGGAAGAAGTCGCACCTGAACCGTGCGCGCCGCTCCTCCCCAAATATCCGTCTCGCGAACTCGAACAGTGTCCCCTTGAGGTCGGCGAACGTGATCCCTTCGTCCACTGCAAGCCCTTCGACCTGGTGAAAGTGCCACTCGTGGGTCGCGTCCGTCGCCTCGTACCTGAAGGCCTTGCCCGGGACGATGACGCGCACTGGCGGCGCGGTGGTCTCCATGATCCGGGCCTGCATCGGCGACGTGTGGGTCCGCAGCAACATAGGACGGTCGCCATGCTCGTCCGTGTAGTCGATCCACAGCGTGTCCCACATGTCGCGGGCCGGGTGGTCCTTCGGTATGTTGAGCATGTCGAAGTTGTACCTGTCCCACTCGACCTCCGGGCCCTCTTCGACGCCGAATCCCATGGACGCAAAGACTTCCGTGATCTCCCGGATGGTCTGCGTGACGGGGTGGAGCCTGCCCTGGGGCGCCGGCCAGCCCGGCAGCGTGACGTCGATCCTCTCCTGCTCTACCTGGGCGGCCGTCGAGGCGTCGCTCAGGGAGCGCAGCCTCCCCTCCATCTCCTGCTCAAGGTGGCTCTTCGCCCGGTTCGCGGCCCCGCCCACGGCCCGCCTCTCGTCCTGGTCTAGGGAGCCCAGGCCGCGGAGCAGGCGCGTCAGTTGCCCGCTCCGTCCGAGGTACGCGACCCGCCACCGGTCAACGTCGCCCGCGTTTGCGGCAGCGTCGAGATCGCGGGCCGCCACAGCCCTCACGTCCTCTACCTGCTGGACAGTGGGCTGGTCATTCATGGGACGCGCCGATCTCGCATGGGCGGAGTAGTAGCACCTATCAATTATTAGGCTTGGCTAGGGAAACAGTCAAGGAGAGCGAACCGCCACGGAGGTGCGTAACCCCCCTGACGGGAGAGGGTTGGAGCCTGCCCTGAGCCTGTCGAAGGGACGAGGGGGGCTTGCTCCTACACATTCACCCTCACCTCAATCCTCTTCCCATCAAGGGCCCATCAAGGGAGAGGGGGCCGTAGCCTTTGGAAACACCCTCTACAGTATCTGCGACAGGAAGCGCCTGACCCGTTCGTGGCGCGGGTTGTTGAAGAAGTCGTCGGGCGGCTGGTCCTCGACGATGCTGCCCTCGTCGAACATCACTATCCGGTCGGCTACCTCGCGGGCGAAGCCCAGCTCGTGAGTGACTGCGACGATGGTCATTTGAGAGGCGGCCAGCTCGCGCATCACCTCCAGGACCTCCTTGATCATCTCCGGGTCCAGCGCCGAGGTTGGCTCGTCGAACAGCATAATCTTGGGCTGCATGGCGAGGGCGCGGGCGATGGCCACCCGCTGCTGCTGCCCGCCGGACAGCTCTCCGGGGTACTTGTCGGCCTGCTCCGGGATGCCGACCCTTTCGAGGAGCTCCCGCGCAATTGACTCCGCCTCCGTCATGGGGAGCTTGCGCACCTTCATGGGGGCCAGGGTGATGTTGCTCATTACGCTCAGGTGGGGGAAGAGGTTGAACTGCTGGAACACCATGCCCACTTCCCGCCGTATTGCGTCTATGTTGCGGATGTCGTCCGTCATCTCGAAGCCGTCGACGACGATGTCGCCCCTCTGGTGCTTCTCGAGCCGGTTGATCGTGCGGATGAAGGTGGACTTGCCGGACCCCGAGGGCCCTATGATCACCACCACCTCGCCCCTGCCGACCGACGTTGTGACGCCCCGCAGGGCGTGGAAGCTCCCGAACCACTTGTGAACGTCGCGGCAGATGATGATGTCGTCCGCGACTGCAGACTGCTCGTCGACTGTCATTGTCGCCTCCGCGTCCTGATTGTCCATATGGCCGCCCCCATGGCTCACCGTTCGCCCACGCCCAGGTGCCTCTCGAGCGCCCGACTCGCATACGACATCGTATATGTGAACAGCCAGAAGACCAAGGCGACGAACAGGTACAGCTCACGCCCGTTGTCCGCGAACTCCACGTTGCCCTGGACGATCGATCGGCCTATTTCGAGAATGTCCAGCATACCGATGATGTAGACGAGGCTCGTGTCCTTGAACAGGCCTATGAACTGCCCGACGATGGCCGGGATCACGTTGCGTATGGCCTGGGGCAGCAGTATCCACACCGTGACGCGCCAACCGGGAAGCCCGAGGGCCCTGGCAGCTTCGGCCTGTCCTGGCGGCAGCCCCTGGAGGCCGCCGCGGATGTTCTCGGCCATGTACGCCGCCGAGAAGAGGGTGATGGTGATCGCCGCCCTGGTAACCGAGTTGACCGGGAAGTTCTCCGGCAGGGCCAGCGGCACGAGCACCTGTGACACGAACAGCAGCGTGATCAGCGGGACGCCCCGGAATATCTCTATGAACGCCACGCACATTAGCTTCACGACCGGCAGATTGCTGCGCCGCCCTAGCGCCAGTGCCACACCTATGGGGAAGGACAATACGATGCCCGACACCGACAGTATCAGGTTGAGCATCAGCCCTCCCCACACCCTCGGCGACACGGGCTCCATGGCGCTCACGCCCGGCAGTCCGGTCAGCAGGAGGAGGAACAGGACGTAGGTCAGCAGGCCGCCCACAATGAGCGAGCGCGGCCGTCCCACCTTCTCTATGGTCCCGAGCCAGTATGCGGCGGCAAGGACCGGCAGGTTCGCGAGAACCAGTAGGCGCACGTCCAGGGGCATTTGGACGCCTTCGTGCAGCGCTCCGTAGGGCAGGATTCCCACGAAGAGCGCGATGGCCCCGTAGCCGACGGCAATGCGCTGGGCAGTCCCTTTCCACATCCCCGCCGCCATGCCGAACTGGACCGACACCAGCAGCCAGCCCACCAGCGGACGCCAGACCTGTTCGGTCGGATACGTGCCGATGATGTACAGCTGAGGCCGGCTGGTGACGAGCGTCCAGTCCGCGGTCGTGAAGATCCAGCTCAACCCGCTCCAGCATGCCCATAGGGCCAGTGGCACGGAGACGACCGTAACGATCGAGCTGGACCAGCTGCCGAACAGGTTGAGCCGGGCCCAGCCAATCCACCCCGTCTCTGTCCGAGGAGGCGGCAGGGACGCTGTATGCTCGGTTGCAGCGGCCATTGGCGCCTAGCCCCCCGTGAACTGGATGTGGCGGTTGTACAGGTTGCCGACCAGAGAATAGCCGAGGCTGAACACCAGGTAGATGACCATGATGATCAGGAAGATCGAGATGGCCGGGGCCGTCTGGGTCATGGTCTTGGCTACGCTGGTCAGGTCGGCGTAGCCGATGGCGATGGCCAGGCTGCTGTTCTTGGTCAGGTTCAGGTACTGGCTGATGAGCGGCGGCACGATCACCCGGAGGGCCTGCGGGAAGGTGACGTACCTCAGGGTCGCCAGGCCGTCCAGGCCCAGCGAGCGCGAGGCCTCGCCCTGCCCGCGCGACACGGACTGCAGCCCCGCACGCACGATCTCCGCGATGAAGGACGAGGTGTAGATAACGAGCCCAACCAGCAGCGCCGCCAGCTCGCTGGACAGGGTGACACCGCCCTGCAGCCGCCCGAATCGTCCCTCTGGGTGCGGCAGATCGACGACCAGGGGGGTGCCGCCCACGGCGAACCACGCGCCCGCACCAATGACGACGGCTACGCCGACAGCCCAGATCAGGGGATACGACGGGCGTCCGGTGCGAAGCTCCCGCCGCGTCATCATCCAATGCACGACCAGAGCCGCCGCGACCGCAGCGGCGGCGCAAATCCACCACACCCACGCCGTCTCCCGTCCCACGAACCATGGGAACGACAGCCCGGAGTTGTTCACGTAAACCGCGTCCAGCCACACGAACCCCTCTCGCACCTGCGGGAGTCCGAGCAGCACGATGTACCAGAAGAAGAGCTGCACGAGGAGCGGCACGTTGCGGAATATCTCCACGTACACCTTGGCTGCCCGGCTCATAATCCAGTTGCCCGACAACTGCACTGAGCCGATGACGACCCCCAATGCCGTAGCGAAGACCACGCCCACCAGAGAGAGGGTAAGGGTGTTGAGCCCGGCTACCAGGAAGGCATAAGCGAAGGAGTCGCTCTCCTCGTAGTCCAGTAGCGTCTCACTGATAGGGGTGGAGTACTCCCTGGACAGGAACGACCATCCGCGGGGGATGTCGCGCTCCTCCATAGCGGATGTGAGGTTGAAGATGAAGAACGCTACGGCCGCTATTACGACGATTGCCGAAACGATCTGGGCGGTCCAACCCAGAATCCGCGCGTGCCGCCATACTGGTATTCCCTGGTATGTGAGCGATGGCTGCATCATCGGCCATCATCGCACAAGCAAACAATACTCACAAGACGGTCCGGCGGCGAGCCGCCGTACGCCAACAGTGTACTCAGCCCATCCTGCAGGCATGGCCGGAGACAGCCAACTCCGGGTCATACTTGTCGGGTGCCGCTAGCGCAGAGGCGCGGCGTAGAATCTGCCCGCCTTTCGGGCAGTCAGCGCAGGGAGCGTCGGCCCAGAGCGCGTTGCGGCTTCCCTCGCGGGGCAGGTCGATGCCGCCAGGCCCCAGGTGGCGCTCGTATATCTCACCATAGTTGCCCACGGCCTTGATGACCGTCTGGCCCACGTTCTGGTCCAACCCAAGCCCCTCTTGTCCGAAGGACCCCTCGGTGCCTAGCAGGCGTTTTGCCTTCACATTGTCGCCTTTGGCCATGGCGTCCACATTGCCCGAATCTATGCCGTATGCCTCGGCATAGATGAGCATGCCCATGACGGCCTTCACGAGATCGAACCACTGCTCGTCGCCGTGGGGGACCAGGGGCCCCAGAGGCTCCTCGGAGATGGTCTCCGGCAGGATGACGTGGTCCCCGGGGTTGGCCAGGGTGCTGCGGAGGGCGGTGAGCGCCGAACGGTCGCTGGTGAACACCTCGCAGGAGCCGCTCTTGTACGATTCCAGGGCCACCTGGGACTGCTCGAATATCTTCGGGTCGTACTCCAGGCTGTTCTGCCTGAAGAAGTCGGCCATGTTCAGCTCGGTCGTCGTGCCGCTGGTTACGCACACCGACGCTCCGCCAAGGTCGTACGCGCTTTCCACTCCGAGACTCACAGGCACCATGAAGCCCTGGCCGTCGTAGAACATGGTCTGAACGAAGTTGCCCCAGGAGATGTCCCGGGAGGTGGTCCAGGTGGTGACGTACACCAGCATGTCCGCTTCGCCGGACTGCATGGTGGGGCCGCGCTCGGCGGCGGCAATCACGCGGATCTCGATGGCGTCGGGGTTGCCCAGAACGGCGGAGGCCACGGCGCGGCAGAGGTCGATGTCGAACCCAACGTTCCTGCCCGCGTCGTCCAGGGAGCCAAAGCCAGGGGTGTCAGTAAGGCTCGCGCAGGTGAGCCGGCCCCGAGAGCGGACCACTTCCAGGCGCGAGCTCTCGACCTTCTCATCCGCAACTTCGCTCTCGCTGGAGACTGAAGCGGGCGCCTCGTTCTCGTCTCCGCATGCAAGAAGCGCGGCCAGAGCCAACGCCAGACTCAAGGCCGCAATATGGCTACGGCTAAGTCGCAACATCTGCCAGGTCGAGCTCGCCGCCAGCGTCGTGGCGAGCTCGACCCCTCTTTGTTCCTACCTCAGAGGCGCGGCGTAGATCTGACCGCCCTTCGGGCAGTCTCCGCAGGGGGCGTCGGACCAGAGAGCGTTCCGACCACCCTCGCGGGGCAGATCGATGCCGCCCGCCCCAAGGTTGCGCTCATATATCTCGCCGTAGTTGCCCACGGCCTTGATGACGGTCTGGCCGACATTCTCGTCAAGGCCAAGCTCCTCCTGGCCGAAGGACCCTTCGGTACCGAGCAGCCGCTTTGCCTTCACGTTTTCGCCAACGGCCATAGCGTCCACGTTACCCGAGTTTATGCCGTATGCCTCGGCGTAGATGAGCACGCCCATCACGGTCTTCACGATGTCGAACCACTGCTCGTCGCCGTGGGGCACCACCGGGCCAAGCGGCTCCTCGGAGATCGTCTCCGGCAGGATGACGTGCTCCCCGGGGTTGGGCAGGGCGCTGCGGAGTGCGGCAAGCTGCGAGCGGTCGTTGGTGAATACGTCGCAGGACCCGCTCTTGTAGGACTCGAGAACGACGTCGGTGTCCTCGTAGACCTTGGGGTTGTACTCCAAGCCGTTCTGCCGGAAGAAGTCCGCCATGTTCAGCTCGGTGGTAGTGCCCGCCGTCACGCACACGGCTGCACCCCCGAGATCATACGCGCTCGTCACGCCGAGGTTCGACGGCACCATGAAGCCCTGGCCGTCGTAGAACATGGTCTGGGCGTAGTTGCCCCAAGCAGCATCGCGCGAAGTGGTCCAGGTGACCGTGCGCACGAGCATGTCCACCTCGCCCGACTGTACCGTGGGACCGCGCTCTGCCGCCGTGATCAGCCGGATCTCGATGGCGTTGGGGTCTCCCAGCACGGCCGCCGCCAGCGCGCGGCAGAGGTCGATGTCGAACCCTACGTTCTTGCCTGCGGCATCAAACGACCCGTAGCCCGGCACGTCGTTGCGGCTGGCGCATATGACCCTGCCGCGCTGCTTGACCGTGTCGAGGCGGCTGCCCATCATCTCCCCGCCCATGGACGCCTTGGCGGCATCCAGCTCCTTCTGGAGCGCATCATAGTCCGCCTTGGAAACCATATCCCCCGACGTGGACTCGCCCGACTTCATCTCGGAGTCCAAGGCCGCCTTTGTGCTGTCCAGCTCGGCCTTCACCGCGTCGTAGTCAGACTGCGGCACGCCGTCGCCGTCGGAGCAGGCGATGGCCGCAATCATAGCCAAGATTGCCCCAAAGACCACGACAAACTTCGCCACTTGCCTCATAGTGAACCTCCCTCGAAATCCAAGATTCTGCTAAGACGCAACAATGTTAGCAGTGTGACCCCCATGTGACAACAGATTTGCAGCTACGTTTCTTCTCGTCCGATGGAGAGCTTCTTTACGACTTCCCTAGCCAAAATGTGACACATGGTACTGCGTATCACCCTATGGCACGACATCAGCGGTAGTGCTGGCGCCGGCCCAGTGCAGGGGCCGACATAACCTACCAGGGCATCGTCCGGCCGTACTTCCGGCGGACCGAGTCGGCCACCTCCGCGCTCGGGCCGGGTACGATCTTCGCGCCCACGTTCTCGATGAGGTGGAGCACGATCTCCTCGTCCGTCATCGACTCGTCCCTCCAGGAACAATAAAAGGCTGCGCCGGCCTTGTCCAGGGCCGACCTGACGGTCTCGCGCGCGTGCTCCATGTGAGGAGGATAGGGCGGGTCGTGGCCGTCCGGGTCGCCGAAGGACATGCCCATGTCGCCGGGGCCCCACTCGGCCCATGAGATTCCCGGGACCGCGGCGATGTTGTCGGCGTCGGGGAGGCAGTGCCTGTCCTCGATCTTCAGCCCCAGGAACAGCTCGCCCTCGGGGTTCAGGGGCCACGGGTCGGCTATCCTGACGTAGCGCGAGGGCTCCACGTCCCAGAGCTCCGCCGGCTGCCCCTGGCCGCCTCCTCCGCGGAGGCCTTCGGGTATCCCCTGGGCCATGCCAATGGTCTGGAAGGGGTACCTGGCCGTGGCTACGAACCACTTCACCGCCTCGGCGCTGCGTGAGTGCGTATGTAGGATGCCGTGTACCCCCGCGGCGAGGACGTGGCGGGTCTGCCAGGCGTTGTACCGCACCTCCTCGGCGCTGATGCAGTTGGACGGCAGTGTGCATATGACGGTCGGCGTCGGGTGGCCGCTCGGCGTCGGGCCGCCGTCGTGCAGACCCTTCATGTACTGGTACAGGCCAATGGTGTCGAAGGCATGGTGCTCGAACTCCACCTGTATCATGTCCGACCAAGTCTGCGCCTGCGCCAGCCCTGCCTCATACGTCAGCTCAGCCGCGCCGGTCGAAAAGACGGGCTGGCCCTGCTCCAACAGCTCGATGACCTTGTTCACTCTACCCATCGGGCTACCTCCGGTGGTCCTGCCACCCTCGATTCTGTCGGCGTAGTCTAGCACAGCAGCCGAGCGGCGACCCATCGGTTGCGATGATTGAAGAACAGGCCGGACCAGGTCCCGTCGACGAGCCCTGCGACGAGGCCGGCGCCTCTCACCACGTTCTGCGTCAGCTCCGGACGCCTTCTTAGGCCAGGCAATTCACATTCGAAGCGCTCGGGCCCAGGATGGCTTCCATCCTGCCTACGCCAGGGGACGCGGCAGAAGCTTGTACTGATGCACGTCCTTTGCGAACCGGCGCGGCGCAGCCATCTTGGGGACCGTGGACATCAGGAATATCGCCCCGAGGGCGAGACGGAGGAACAGCAGTATGAATGTCATGGCTTATTGACAGTGGCTCCGCTGCCTCCGGTCTGAGTGTCGAATACGGGCAGGGACTCGGCGATCTTGATAAGCTCGGCCTTGTCGAGAGGGACGATCAGGCTACTCATCTCAACAACGTAGCCCTCGTCAGTCTCGAACCACAGGGTCCGAGCAAAGTTGGGGTCCCAATCGCAGCCGCCATCCGACCCCTCGAAGCATGCGCCCTCGAACAGGATGCCCCAATGACCTGCGACGGTCACCAGCTCCCAGTGGGCCTCGGCTGGGATAGACAATCTGCTGCATCTCCAGACAAATACCTTGAAGCGGTAGCTGTTGCTAGCGCTTGCGTATGAATCTGCGAAGTGTCTGCCGTCGCGACTGTGGCTCTCTTTCTTCAGGGCGAACCCTTCCGGCAGGTATCCGGGCACCGGCGGCGAACTCGGCAGAGGAGAGCCAGGGACGAGATCCCCTGGCCCTGGAGGGACACATGACGGATCGAGCCCAGGCGGGTACACGTCATCGACACTTGTACCAATGCCCACCTTGATGAAACCCTTGTCGCCGACCAAGACCTGCTCGTCCGGGGATGGCGGGTCAGCCGGGTCGATGGGCTGCGCAGCCTGCTCCGTGTTGGCGTCAGGACTGTCAGGTTCGTCTGAGGAGCAGCCAACCGCGGACGCAGCAACGATTACCGCGGTAGTGAACAGCCAGATTAGAGATCTGAAACTCGACTGCATTGGTCTCCCTCCTTCCCAGTTTGGTTGCCGTGCCGCGTCAGTACGCGCTACAACTGCACCGCAGGCCGCTAGTGCCAAGATCCCTACGGCTAAGACAACTCTTGGCAATGCTACTAGCGTTTGTACGAAACCTACCCTTGCAAGACGATAGCTTCTGTACATGTCAGCCCCCACTACTATCCTACCTCTGTTCAAACGATCTCATACGACACTCCAACGGATCATGGTGGACATTCTAGGGCCTGCGTATAAATTTGGCGTAAAGATCAAGCCCTGTCCTACAAAGAAACTGTAAAGATTTGGGGTGGCCGGTCCGGGGTAGCGAGAATGGTAATTGATTAGCGGATGGAAGGGAAGGGTGTTCAGAGTGGAGGGGAGTGGAGGGGAGTGCCGCTGAACACAGCGCAGAGCCGGTCCACGACAGGCTGGTCGCCTCCATTGCGTTCCAACGTCCTGATTACGCTGGTGAAGGCTGAGAACGCATCGGCCCCCTCCACGCTCTTGGAGCAGTGCGATACCTTCCGCGCGATCACTGCCGGGCGGAGCGCTCGCTCAGCACGGTTGTTGGTAGGCTCAATGTTCGGATCGTCCAGAAATCGCAGCAGGTTGCCACGATCGTCGTGCCAGCCAAGTTCGTTCTGCAACCTGTAGCTGTCCGCATCCGTCATCGGTCGGTCGCGGAGATGATAGCTCAGCTGTTGCTTCAACCGTTCGGCCTGCACTTCAAAGTCCTCAGCCTCTCCTCGGTGATATGCCCTCCACAGGTCCATGGCTTCTCGCAAAAGCGCACTCAGACTCTTGCCGAAGCTGCGTCCTCTCCCTGTCTTGGTCTGGACCACTTCGCTGACCGAGCGCAGCACGTGCGCCAGACACTTCTGCTGTTTGATCTCGGACAGCGTCTGGGCATCGTAGCTGCGGCCCCGGTCCGTCACCATCACCCCTGCGTAGTTCGCGGGAACCACCTCGCGCACCTCTTCGTTCCGGTGACGCGCACGGACCTGATACACCGCAGCCTCTTCCGTCTCGAACGCCATCAGAAACGCTCGCTCGCCTCCCACACGCCAGCCCGTGTCGTCAGTGTGGACGAACGGACTGGCGCGCACCGATGTCCGCAACCTGCTGTAGGCATCACCCACCGCACCAGCAGCACGACGCAGCGCGTCCTGGCTGATCGCTCCCTGGCTCAATCTCACCCCGGTCAGCGCTCTGAGAACAGCGGGAACCTTCCGTACCGGAACGCCCACTCCATAGTGGAGCACGTGGGCCGCCGCCATCAGCCGCTTCCCCACTCGGTGCGCGCTGGCCCCGTGCTGGTCAGGCGCAACTTCTGGGTGCCGCCCTCGCACCTGCCTGCCGCACGACCGGCACCGGCATACTTGCACACGATACGCCGTTACCTGGGGACGTGGAACCGGCAGAAGGTCGGTCACGTAGGCAAGCCGCACTCCCTCATGTTCGAGGACGCCTCCACATCCGGGGCAGGTGTCCCAGGACACTGGCGCCTCTACAACCGGCTCGGTGATCTCTTCGGCAGACGGCGGCTTGCGGTAGATGAACAGCCCCGTACCCGGCTTGCGTCCAGGACGCTTGGGCTTGCTGCTGCGCCCGCCCTTCGAGAACGGCGCCGCCTGACGCTTTCCTCTCCGTTCGGACCCGGCAAGTTGGCTGTGCAACTCTTCGTTGGCTGCCTTCAACTCGGCAATCCGCTTCTGCTGCCCCTCGACCAGGGCCATCAGTTCGGCGTGCTCAGAATCCGTCTTGCACATAGATAGAGTATAAGAACTTACCGAGTCTCCCACAACACCCATGTGAGTGATACCATGACACCGACCCCGCTAATCAATTACGGACTCGGTTTCATCGTTCCATTGCGACTGGCTGATGACTGCGAATCGTTCCAGTCGCCTAGGAGAGGCCTAGGGATGCTTTGAACAAGTCTGTGATTATGGCATAGTAACATGGTGGGGATAACATGTGGTCTGGGGAGATGAATATGATGGACCAGCCGAAATGCCCAATAATGGATGACCTACCTAAGTCGGACAAGGTTCGCCTGTTGATTTGCGTCCCCCTGCTTGCGTTGCTGGCGGCTGTCGCGGCTTGCGCTCAACAACCCACGGGAACTCTGGTGCCGCCAAGCCCGACCATGCAAGCGACGGCAACCCCTGCCCCCACGCCGGATATTGACGCCACTATAGAAGCGGGAATCGTGGCAGGCATCGCGGCCGCCATCACAAATACCCCGGTTCCAACGTCAGTGCCCACGTCAACCCCGCTGCCGTCGCCCACGCCTATGCCAGCACCGACGGCTACGCCTTCCCCGGAGCCAACACCAACCTTTGCTCCCACGCCTACCCTGCCGCCAACTGCGCCCCCTACCTCAACTGCAACCCCACTGCCGACAGCCAGTCCGACGGCTACGCCTTCCCCGGAGCCAACACCAACCCTTGCTCCCACACCTACCCTGCCGTCATCTGCGACCCCTAGCTCAACTGCAACCCCACTGCCGACAGCCAGTCCGACGGCTGCACCGACGGCTACGCCTTCCCCGGAGCCAACACCAACCTTTGCTCCCACATCTACCCCGCCGCCAACTGCGCCCCCTACCTCAACTGCAACCCCGGTGCCTACGTCCACGCCTACGCTCACGCCTTCACCGGAGACGGACCCGTATGTTCTAATGCTGGAACTGGTAAATGAGGCTCGGGCAGAGGCGGGATTGTCGGAGGTGGTGATGGGCGATAACCTAGGAGCACAAATCCACGCCGACAATTTGCTGGCAAACTGTATCAGCTCTCACTGGAGCGCTGATGGCCTAGATGGAGGTATGCGATATTCTCTGGCGGGCGGTTATCAGGCAAATAGCGAAAATGTGTCTGGCTCTGACTACTGCCGATTGCCGAATCAAGGCTACAGTCTCATATCCAACATATCCAATGAAGTCCAAAAAGCTATGGACGGATGGATGAACAGTCCTGGGCACAAGACTACCATCCTCAATGCCCGTCATCGGAAGGTCAACATCGGCTTGGCGTTGGACAGTTACAACTTTGTGGCAGTTCAGCAATTCGAGGGGGACTTTGTGGAGTTCACGTCGTTGCCAACGATTGAGGATGGCGAGTTGTCTATGGAAGGGACAGTGAAAAACGGAGCAAACCTTGAACATGGCGACCATTTCAGGGTTGTAATTGACTTCCGACCACCGCCGCACGATCTAACACGCGGCCAGATTGCGAGGGTGTATGGGATTTGTCTAGGGCGAAAAGTTGCTCACCTTAGTTACCGTAGCGATGGTGAGGTGGAGACTACTTGGAAGACATGTCCATCCCCCTACGATTTTCCGCCCGAATCATCTGCCCCTTCTTCTGGCCATGAGGCGCACCAATTCTGGCAGGAAGCCCGTCAACGATGGCAAGCTAGAGAGTCCGTATCCATTATCTCGCGGAAGATAAAGATGTCGAAGTTTCAATTGGAGGACGACAGGTTTGCCATTAGGGCCGACTTAAGAGTAGTACTGGAGACTCACGGTGCAGGTGTCTATCAGATAAATCTCTTTGGAGTCTTGGATGGGGAAGCGGAGTTGATTTCGGAGTATGCACTTTTTTACGGTATACCGCGTCCTACGGGCTATAGTCCTTCATAAGCAATGCCATTGAGGTGATTGCTAGGGTACTCTGAACTCCTCCTGGCCATACTAGATGGAACAGGCCCTCCTCTGGACGTGTTCGCGGAGCGCTCCGTTGACGTCCGTCTGGTATCCTCGACCGCCACGAGCAAGGGCCTTGAACCAAGCGATGATGTCCGCGTCCAGCCTCAGCGTAATCTGCTGCTTCACGGGCCGGTAGAAGACCCCATGCTTGGCGTCGAACCAGTCGAGAATCTCCGGGTGTCGGTCGTGTCGACCTAGTTCTCCGGCAGGGCCTCCAGCGCCCGAATACAAGCTACTCTTCGAGTTGTCCATCAACGTCGGGAGAGTAATGACTCACGAACAGCTGCTGCACCGGGTATGGGGAGCGGAATACTCGGGAGATGAATACCTCGTGCGCGTCTTCGTTGGGAATCTCCGCCGCAAGCTGAGGGACGATGCCAAGCATCCAAGGTACATCTTCACCGAGCGAGGTGTCGGCTACCAAATGGCTAGGCCTAGCGCATAGGAGGCGCATAGGCACGCCATCCTGATGGACCTCGACGACCTCCGGCTCCATCTCGAACGTTCTCCAGATCGTAATGAAAGGCGAGGCCTCACAGTCCCTTCGGGGGATCGCAAGAAGCCACCGCGAAGACGTCGATCTCGAAGTCGACTTCGGGGCGGCCGAACCCCTCGACGACGAGTCCCGTCGATACCGGCCGTACGCCCCTCATGTGCTCGGCCAGCACGGGGTAGACGTCGTTCCGGTGCGAGGCGTCCTTCACGTAGGTGATCACCTTGCAGATGTCCTCCATGCGCGACCCCGCCTCCTCGAGCAGCGTCCTGACGCACCTCATGGCGTTGTCCGCCTGGGCCGCCGGGTCTCCCTCACCTACAAAGTCCCCCTCGAAGGTCCAGCCCGTCTGCCCCTGCAGGAGGACCAGGTTGTTGGCGCGTACGGCCCTTGCCAGGCCGTAGTCCAGGCCGGAAAACAGAGGGTCCTTCGACCGGGTGTTGAACAGGCGGAACCGCCGGTGCTCGCTTCCTTCTTTGGGAACCACTGCGGAGACGTCGATCTCGAAGTCCAGCTCAGGCCGCGCCAGGGCAGAGATGACCAGCCCTGTCGATACGGGGTTGACGCCGCGCAGATGCTCGGCCAGCACGGGATAGACCTGCCAGCGGTACGAAAGGTCCGTCACGTACGTCGTGACCTTGCAGATGTCCTCCATGCGCGCGCCCGCCTCCTCAAGCAGTGTGCGCACCACCTTCATCGCGTTGTCGGCCTGGGCGGCTGGGTCGCCCTCCCCGATGAAGCCGCCGCCGGGGGTCAGCCCCGTCGCTCCCGTCAGGAAGACCTGATCGTTCGCGCGGACCGCCATACATGCGCGGTAGTCCAGCTCGGGCAGCAGGTAGCCTCCACGCGTCGAGCCCTTGCGTATGCGCATATGAGCCAATGCCAACCTCCAGCTCACCGAGACTTCCCATGCCGGAGGCTATCTTATACCCACCGAACGCGCGCCGCTCTTCCCCGTAACTGTTCAGACTTGATGAGACAGAGGAATCGCCCGTTCCATGTTGTCATTCTGAGGAGCGCAGCGACGAAGAATCTACGGTCCTTGCACGCAGGGCCGTGCCCTGATGTCAGGCGCAGATTCCTCACTCCGCTGGCGCTGCGTTCGGAATGACATTCGGGGAGGACCTCTCAATTCATGGAGACTGAACAGTTACTCTTCCCCGTCTCCGCGGTCGGATGTAGAATCCTACCTATGGATCACAACTTCGGGCGAATACGCACATCGGCCCTGTGGGTCGTAATGCCGCTTGTCGCAGCCATTGCGGCCGCCGCCGTCGCCTGCGGGGGTAGCGCACAGCCGACGCCAGTTCCGACCGTCGAGCCCACGCCGACCGAGACGCCGTCCGCCTCTAACCCCGCCCGGCAGCGCCGGACCGCGACAGGCGAGCGGCGCACAATCTTCGCCGACGTGACCGACTCGGCGGGCGTCCGTTTCAGGCACCACGAGGTCGAGACCGAGGTGCAGCCCGTCGGCGCGGGCGTCGTCGTGTTCGACTACGACAACGACGACCTGGAGGACGTGTACGTCACGGACTCCATCGGCCCCAACGCGCTCTTTCGCAACAACGGCGACGGCACGTTCACCGATGTGGCCGCGGCCGCCGGCGTCGACGATATCGATGGGCACTCGAACGGCGGGTGCGCGGCTGACTACGACAACGACGGCGACAAGGACCTGTTCCTCACCAACTACGGCACCAGCAAGCTGTTCAGCAACGACGGGGCCGGCGCCTTCACGGACGTGACGGAGCAGGCCCGGGTGGGCGATGCCGACAGGAGTCTCCGCTCGTCCGGATGCGCCTGGGGCGACTACGACCGCGACGGCTTCCTCGACCTGATGGTGGTGCGCCACCTCAAGGAGCTGGACCCCGACACGCTCGTCAGCGGGGACTTCTACCTCGCGGTCGGACTCGTCGCCCTGTACCACGCCAACGGCGACGGGTCGTTCACCGAGGTAACGGGTATCCTCGGCGATACCGGGCCGCGCAAGAAGAACGTCTACGGCGAGGCGATAGGCAGCCTGTGGGGGGCGGGATTCCAGCCCGGCTGGCTCGACTACGACTCGGACGGCGACCCGGACCTCTACGTCGTGAACGACTGGGGGCCGAACGTCCAGCCCAACGTCCTGTGGCGCAACGACGGGCCGTCCGACGACGGCGGCTGGATCTTCACCGATGTGTCCAAGGGCTCCGGCACGGGGATTCCCATTTACGGGATGAGCCTGGCCGTGGGCGACTACGACAACGACGGCCACTTCGACATCTTCATGACCAACATCGGCGCGACCGTGCTGCTCAGGAACAACGGCGACGGCGAGTCCTTTACCGACGTTGCGGGCCCGGCGGGGGTCGAGGTGTCGAAGATCGGCACGGAGGACCGCGTGACCTGGGGCTCGGTCTTCTTCGACTACGACAACGACGGATTCGAGGACATCTACATGGTCAGCGGCTACCTCAGGCTGCCCGGCGTCGACGACGTCCCCGACTACCTGCGCGAGCAGCACAACGTCCTGCTGCGGAACAGGGGCAACGGCACATTCAACAACCTGTCGGTCGTCAGCGGCGCAGACGACCCCGGCGTGGGCCGGGGCCTGGGCTACCTCGACATCGAGAACGACGGGTGCCTCGACCTGTTCATCGGCAACCTGGGCGGCGAGACGACCCTCTACAGGAACCGGTGCGAGTATGGGAACAACTGGCTGGTGGTCAAGACCGTCGGCAGCGCCAGCAACCGCGACGGCATTGGCGCGCGTATAACTGTTAAGGCGGGAGGCCAGTCCCAGGTGCGCGAGGTGGCGAGCGGGCGCAGCTTCATGGGCCACCCGATGATTCCGCCCCACTTCGGCCTGGGCAGCGCGGACAAAGTGGACGAGATCGTGGTGCAGTGGCCCAGCGGCGTGGTCCAGACCGTCTCGTCGGTCGAGCCGAACCGGAGGATCACAATAACCGAGCCGAACTGATGCGCAGGCGTTGGGGCGCATTTTAGGCGCGAGTGGTATCTTTGCAGCTATGATCGACCGTGCGGCGGGAATCATACTCGCTGCGGCCCTCATACCGGCCGCAGCCGTCATCCTGGCCTCATGCGGGGCCGCGGAGGGAGCGGACCCGCGCGACGCCCCCACGATCGGCGAAGGGCCGGCCATCGCCGATCACACGGACCAGAAGGAGATCAGCAGCGGCAACCTGGCGATAGACGAGATCATCCAGCGCGGCAAGCTGCTGTTCGAGGCGCCCTTCAACACGCTGGACGGCGCGGGCAGGCCGGAGACCGCCGACATCGAGCGCAGGAACAACGTCAGCATCGGCAACCCGCGAGAGAGGCGCGACTTCCCCGACAACTTCAACCGCATCTCGGCCCCCGACGCCAACACCTGTTTGGAGTGCCATACCTTGCCTCGCGCGGGCGGAGGGGCCGGCAACGCGGCCAACGTATTCGTGCTGGCGGACCGGCTGCCCTTCGCCACCTTCGACGGCGGACCCGGCGACAACAACGAGCCACACACCATCATGAGCATCGGCAACGAGAGGGGCTCGCTGGGCCTGTTCGGATCGGGCTGGATCGAGCTGCTGGCCCGCGAGATGACTGTCGACCTCAAGACGGCCGCCGAGGAGGCGATAGACGAGGCCCGGCGCACAGGCGAAGACGTCACAGTAGACCTTGTCACGAAGGGCGTCAGCTTTGGGCGCATAACGGCCCACCGCGACGCCACCTTGGACTTCAGCGAATTGGAGGGCGTCGACAACGACCTGGTGATACGGCCCTTCCAGCAGAAGGGCGTGGTCGTCTCGCTCCGCGAGTTCGGCGTGAAGGCGATGAACTCCCACTTCGGGATGCAGGCGTCGGAGCAGTTCCGAGACGGCGTGGACTTCGACCGGGACGGCTACGCCGACGAGCTGACACGCGGAGACATGACGGCCCTCGTCGTATTCCAGGCGACATTGCCCGTTCCCGGCCAGGTGCTCCCGGCAGACGCGGATGCCAGGGCAGCCGTCGAGCAGGGCCGCGAGCTCTTTTCGTCCATGAACTGCATCTCGTGCCACATCCCTGAGCTCCGGGTCGACAGCCCCGTCTTCACCGAGCCCAGCCCGTTCAACCCGCGCGGCAAGCTCCAGCCCACCGACGTCAACAACCCCTTCAGGGTCGACCTCACGGCGGCAGGCCCCGGCCCACACCTGAAGCGCCAGCCCGACGGCAGTGTGCTGGTGCCAGCCTTCACCGACCTCAAGCGCCACAGCATGGGCGACCTCCTGGACAACGAGCTACTGGTCCAGGACGGCGTGCCCACGGACGAGTGGCTCACCCGCAAGCTGTGGGGCTTTGCCAGCGAGCCTCCCTTCCTTCACCACGGCAGGGCCACGCTGATCTCCGAGGCGATCCTGGCCCACGGCGGCGAGGCCCAGGAAGCCCGTGACAGGTTCGCCGCGCTCACCCAGGACGAGCAGGCGGCGGTCGTGGAGTTCCTGAAGACCCTGCAGATACTACCCGAAGGCACAGACAGCCTCGTAATCGTCGAGGGCAGCAGCGCCTCCAACGGCGTGGGCCTCCTGCCCATCATAGGCGGCGGCGTGGGAATCGTCGTGCTGCTCCTGGCTACAGGCGCCGTGCTCCGGCTCCGCCGCCGCTAGGGGGCCGAAGGCGCCTCTGTATCTTCCTGACGGCCAGGCTTCCCGAACCTGGCGACTAGCACCCCCGCCATGAGCCCCGTCAGGTGGCCCTCCCATGACACCCGCCCGCCCGTCGGCAGCACGCCGAATAGCAGACCGCCGTACACGACCATGACGACGACGGCGATGAGTATCGAGACGATGCGCCTGTCGTACCAGCCCCGCGCGACCAGGTAGCCGAAGTACCCGAACACGAGGCCGCTTGCGCCGATATGTGAGCCGCCGCGCGCGACCAGCCAGACGCCCGCCCCTCCGAGCAGGACTACGAACAGGGTCACGCCCAGCAGCACCTGCCAGCCTCGCGCGGACACGAGACCGCCGAGCATCAGGAGCGGTACGGTGTTGGACAGGGCGTGGCCGAAGCCCGCGTGCAGGAAGGGCGCGAGGGGGATGCCCCAGAGTCCGTCCATAGTGCGGGGCACAATGCCGTAGTCGTCGAGTGGATGGCCCGCCAGCGCGTTGACCGCGGTCAGGACCCATATGACCGCTACGAATGCGGCCAGCAGAATCAACCCCTGCTTCACGCCGCTACCCTGCCCGTCCGGGAGACACTTGTGTAACTCCCTCTCTCATTAGGAGAAGATTGCGGTGAGGGCATCGCCCAGCTTCAGAGACAATCCTGGATACCGGCTTCCGCCGGTATGACGGAGGTGGTGCTGTTACAGTTTCCACGCACAGTTGACAAACTAAGTCTCAACGTTCTAACGAGGAAGCCAACAGGTTCAATGCATCTGATAGATCACGAGCCTGTTCAGTAGTCATGTCCGTATGAATGGCAGCCTGAGCGCTTGATATATATCCAGCCTTCCAAGCAATCTTTCCATCTCTTTCTTCCAAAGCAATATATGCGTTCTCGTCACCCAACTGGCTAATCCTAACCTTCACCATGCTTACTTCCTCCTCGCTGGGAAGTTTGTCGATTGTGTATGCGCCCCAATGTAATACCAAGTAGGTGTGATGCCGCCGTATATGTGCGGCCAGGGAGTGGGTTCCCGCCTTCGCGGGAATGACGGCTTTACGGCGCGCTCAAAATAAATTGGTATAACATTACAACGGAGGTTGTGCACGGGTCTCCCTCGCGGCTACGTGGCGCTGTCGCGGAGCCAGCGGTCGAGCCAGTCGTATGCCTTGCGCCCGCTCCACTGGTGGCCGCCGTCGAACTCGTCCACGTCGAACCGGTCGGCGGCCCCGGCCACGTCGTAGGCGCGCCTGACCGCGGCGGCGGCCTCCCGGCTGGCGCCGATGGGAAAGCCGTCGTCAGCCGCGCCCGACTCGATGAGCAGCGGGCGCGGCGCGATCAGGCAGCCGACGTCCGACACCTCGCCGTACTCGAGGAGCCCGGCGGGCGTCTGGGCGCCGCACGTGTTGCCGCGCCCCACAGCGTAGGCCTCGAAGGAGTTGAGGTAGCCGCTGACCACCGCGCACTTGACGCGCTCGTCGAGGGCTGCCGTGTAGAGGGTCATGGTCCCACCGTAGGAGAGGCCCACACAGCCGATCCGGCTGGGGTCCACCTCGGGCCTGAGTTGGAGGTACTCGATGCTGCGAAACGCATCCCACACGTTCAGGGCCAGCAGATTCACGCCCAAGAGCATCCCCTTGATGAAGAAGACGTTGCAAGCGTCCCTCTGCCCGGAGTCGCCCCCGAGGCGCCGCTCCCCGAAGGCCCGCCAGTCCGGCGCGACTACCACGTATCCCCGAAGGGCAAGCTGGTGGGCATAGTCGTAGTTCAGGGCGGCGATGCGGTCGCGCCTGATACCTTCTCCGTGATCGATACCCGCCAGGTCGTCCTTCCCATTGCCGTGTCCGTGGCAGGCGAGAATCCCGGCCCGCCGCTCCCCCGGCTCGATGTCGTTGGGCACGAAGACATAGGCGACGACCGCCATGTCGGGCTCGGAGTTGAATATGACCTTCTCACGCCGGTAGGGGCCGGTGTCGACCGACTCGATCACCTCGGGGTCTAGGAAGCAGGACTCGGGGAATGGGCCGAGGCACTCCCTCAGTCTCGCGGAAAACGCCCTCCTCCACTCGTCCATCTCCTCGCTCGACGTTGCGTCGAAGGATAGAGACCTCGACGCCTTGGCGTAACGGCGTCGGAAGTACTCCCCCACCGAAAGGTTGCGGTCACGCTCCGGGGTTGCCGCTGATGCCCCTCCCCAGGCCAAGTTGTACCGGACACGATCCCGATGCTCCATGTCGCCGCCTCCCCCTATGCTGTGCGTACGGTACAGCATACCGCAACCGCCCAGCGGGCATGTAGCCGGACCGCGCATCTCTTACAATGGTCGCCACAACCGCTAGATCGGAGGTCCCGGCTATGATCGAGATATTCACGGACGGCGCGTGCTCAGGGAACCCGGGCAAGGGGGGCTGGGCCGCCGTCATCCTCCGGGACGGGTATACGCAGGAGATATGCGGGAGGGAACGCCAGACGACCAACAATCGGATGGAGATGACGGCCGTCATAGAGGGTCTGGCCGCCGTTCCGCCTGACGCCCGGGTGACCGTCTACAGCGACAGCCAGTACGTCGTCAACACCATGACGATGAACTGGAAACGGAGGAAGAACCAGGACCTGTGGGCGAAGCTTGACCGGGAGACGGCCGCCCGCCACGTGACCTGGGAATGGATCAGGGGGCACGCCGGCCACCCTATAAACGAGAGGGCGGACAGGCTGGCTACCGAGCAGGCAAGACTCGGCGCGCGTGTCGCCGGAGGCTCGCACCTGACCCACGTGAACCCCGAGGGCCCGACGAGGAAGACCGACAGCCCGGCGACCCGACAGGCAAGGCTCGGCGAACCGGCCGGCGGAGGCTCGCATCTGACCCACGTGGACGGCGAGGGCAAAGCGAGCATGGTCGACGTGGGCGCCAAGGCAGTGACCCAGCGAGTTGCCGTGGCAAGGGGCGCCGTCGTGATGCAGCCGGAGACCCTGCGGCTCGTCGGCGAGAACGCGATGGAGAAGGGCGACGTGCTCGGCGTCGCGCGCATCGCGGGCATCATGGCCGCCAAGAAGACGGCGGAGCTGATACCGCTCTGCCACCCCCTGCCCTTGGACAAAGTCTCGGTGGAGCTTCGAATCGACGAGGCTCAGTCGTCGGTCGAGATAGAGGCGACCGCCGCGACCACCGCAAAGACAGGGGTGGAGATGGAGGCGCTCACGGCGGTCAGCGTCGCCGCGCTCACCATCTACGACATGGTGAAGGCCGTGGACAGGGGCACGACCATCCGGTCCGTCAGGCTCGTCCGCAAGACCGGAGGCGCGAGCGGAGACGTCGACCTGGAATAGGCCTAGCTGGAGGCGGGGACTGGATTCCCGCCGTCGCGGGAATGACGGGCTTGTGGCAGGGTCTGCTCGGGGGGAAGAGGCCAAGCCACCACCTCGACTCTGCAACGGCAGGGCCTTTCCAAAGTCTTAGAGGAGTATGAGAATATAGGGCAAGGAGGTGAGAGATGGATGAGTCACCGTCTTTGTCTGATGAGTTTGGAGTTCTCAGGAAGCAGCTAGGGAAGATAACGGACGAGCGCTTGAGCAGAGGGAAGGTCTTTCCGCTGGACGGTGTCCTGGGCCTGGTGGTACTGGGGCTGATGTGCGGTCAGCGCTCCTTGAGCGCCATAAACAGGTTCGGTGAGTGCCGCGAGCAGGTGCTGAGCCAGTTGGGGCTGAGGCGCAGCCCGTCGGTCCAGACGCTATCGAGGCTACTGCGCATGGTGTCGGTATTGGAGGTGCGCGAGGCCCTGATGGAGTTCGTCAGCTATGTGATGCGGTATCGCGGCGTAGGGGCGGGGTGGTCTCGATGGATGGCAAGACGGTGCGCGGCGTTACATAATCATTGAACAGTTACACCCTGACATAATCATTGAACTTCTACAGGTACGCCCCAGATCCACCACCTAATTTGGACGGGCGGCGTGACGGACTGCCTCTGAGGCTATGGCTGTGCACCTTGCCGGGGATGGGTTCCCGCCCCCGACTGCTCGGGGGCAGGCTCTTCGCGGGAATGACGGAGGTGGGGGATTTGGATACGCCCACTTCAATTGACACTCCCCTGCCGCGAACATAGAATGGACTGGCAGGGCGAGAGAACGTAACACTGCGCCCGCATGGAGAAGATCGAATGGCTGAGACCGTCGTCCTGACGAAAGAAGAAGTGATGGAGGCCCTCAGGGACGTGTACGACCCGGAGATCCCGGTGAACGTCGTCGATCTCGGGCTCGTCTACGACTGCAAGGTCGCTGACGGCGACGTGCAGGTGAAGATGACGCTGACCTTCGCGGGCTGCGGCATGGGCCCGTACATCGCACAGCAGGCCGAGTGGCGCATTGCGGAGCTGGAGGAGGTGGAGGACGTGGAGGTCGAGATGGTGTACGACCCCCCGTGGACTCCCGACATGATCTCCGTAGAGGGCAAAGCGCAGCTGGGCCTCGACTGACCGGCGCCCGAAACCCCATCACCTGGTCCAACCGGAGCGGACGCTCTTGGCGGCGTCCGCTTCTTGTTTTGCCGCGAGGAGGAAGAGATGACACATCCCCACCCGCCCAACGCGCAGCAGGCGTCCCAGGCGCGCGCGAAGATCGAGCAGATGAAGCGCCAGTTCGAACAGAAGCGGGCGATAGCCGATAGCCTGGCGGGCATAGGCTGCCAGATAGGCGTCTACAGTGGCAAGGGCGGCGTCGGAAAGACGACCGTGGCCGCGAACCTGGCCGTCACGCTGGCCCAGGACGGCGCGGCGGTCGGGATCCTCGACGTCGACATCGACTGCCCAAACATCGTCAGGGCAATGAGGATTGCGGAGCCGCCCGTGGTCGGCGAGGGGAACAAGCTCGTGCCGCCGGAGCGGTTCGGCGTGCGCGTCATGTCCATGGCCTTCTTCCAGAAGAACGAGGAGGAGGCGACGATCTGGCGCGGGCCGATGATCCACAACGCCATCAACCAGCTGCTCCAGAGCACCGACTGGGGCACGCTCGACTACCTGTTGGTGGACCTGCCGCCCGGCACGTCCGACTCGCCGCTTACGGTGATGCAGACCCTCAGCCTGGACGGCTTCGTGGTGGTCACGACACCGCAGGAGCTTGCGAAGATCGACGCCAAGCGCTCGATAAACATGATAAAGACGCTCAAGGTGCCAGTGCTGGGCGTGGTCGAGAACTTCGCCGGAGACGTCTTCGGCTCGGGGGCGGGAGAGGAGATCGCCGACGAGATGGGGCTGTCCTTCCTCGGCAGGCTGGAGATGCGGACCGACTACCGCGACACCTCCCGCCCCACCGTCCTGTCCAGCGTCCGCGTCCTGGATGAGTACCGCGCCATCGCCGCCAGCACCAAGGCAGCCTTGGAGGGCGTTGCAGCCGGCGTCACCTAGACGGGTGCCGCGTACAGGGGCAGCGTCGGCCAAGGTGGCACGCGTCGTGCAGACCGACATGAGCCGGGAAGTGTGACCCCTTTTACGAACATTTATGCTATACTTGGCCCGGCCGCTATCGACCGGAGGTTGCATAGATGAAGTCGGTAATGTCTCCCAACGGAGGCGGCGTTCAGGGACGCCGAGCCCTGCATGAGCGGTTCGGCAGCCGCTTGTCCGTCAACCCGGAGTTCACTCGCAAGACCGTGTCCTATCAGGGGAATCGTGGAGTCCCCGGTCTTCGATGGATGAAGTACAAAGAGGGCTTCTCGCGCACACTCGTCGAGCGCTTCATCGACGAATACCAGCCGACGGCCGTTCTCGATCCGTTCGCCGGCATTGGCACCACACCCTTGGTCGCTGCGGGCAAGGGAAAGTCGGCTACGGGGATAGAAATCATGCCCGTCGGTGTTTTGGCAGGCAATGGGATCGCCCAAGCTGCCAATGGAGTATCCAAGTCTATGATCGAGACCGCAGGCAGAGAATTGATCGGTAGAGTTGCGTCGGAGGATCCGGCTCCGGCCGAATACTCATTTCCCCACGTGAGCATTACGGAAGCGGCTTTCCCGGAGGCGACGGAAACCGCGATCGCAAAGGCGCGGCAGTTCATATCCAACACCGATGACCACGCGGTTCAGACCTTGGTGAATCTGGCGTGCATGACCATACTGGAGGAAGTGAGCTATACGCGAAAGGACGGTCAATACCTCCGTTGGGACTATCGATCCGGCCGAGCGCTCAGGGCGAGGATGAACAAAGGGCCTATTCTGTCGTTTCAGCATGCTCTAGGAGCTCGCCTGTTCGAGATGGTTCAGGACATCGACATGCTCAAACAGGAGTACGGAGGCGGATATCCCGAGTTCATGACCGGCTCATGTCTGGAGCTGATGCGAGAGTTGCCAGACGCGCGATTCGACATGGTGATTACTTCGCCGCCGTACGCGAACAGGTACGACTATACGCGAACCTACGCACTGGAGCTCGCCTGGCTTGGCTTCGATCAGGACGGATTTGCGGACCTCAGGCAACGGTTGCTATCTGCGACCGTGGAGAACAAGACGAAACTGGCGTGGCTGCAGGATGTCTACTGCGAGAACCCCGGCCTGCTGAACGACGCGATCGGGATGTACCAAGATCAGAGGGCCACTCACGAAGTGCTCACCATTCTCAGAGATCACGCCGACGAACTGGGTAACAAACACGTGATCCGGCTGATAGAGGGATATTTTCTTGAAATGGCGGTCGTCGTCGCTGAGTTGGGGCGCATCACTCGACCCGGCGGAACGGTGATCATGGTGAACGACAATGTTCAGTACCATGGTGAGGAGGTGCCAGTCGACCTGATACTGTCAGACTTCGCGGAGCAGTCGGGTTTCGTATGCGAAGACATCTGGATGCTCCCCCGGGGCAAGGGCAACTCCAGCCAACAGATGCGTCGCTTCGGAAGGCGTGAGATACGGAAGTGCGTCTACAAGTGGGTGCGCAGGTGACCAGCCTGCGCGACGCGCGGCTCAGATCGACATTGATGTCCGAAAGGATACGGCATCGTACCGACCACGCATTACGGGAGTTGATTGACGGTTTCTCGGATGAACTGGATTTCCATCCGTTGGACGATCTGATGATAAGCCAGCAGGCATGGGAATACGCCGTCAGCTCAGGTATAGAACCCAAGCTGGTGTTCGCTCACCCGGTGCTGTTACGAGAACATCCTAGGACGTCGCAATATTACCGAGGGATCGCCCTACTGCCTCAAAAGCGTGTAACAGATATTGCTGTATCAGTTTCGTCTTGGGAGGACGGGCCACGCAAGGCTCCTATCAAGGAAGGTAATTGATTAGCGGCTGGCAGGGAGAGAGACGTTCAGAGTGAAGGAGAGTGAACGGGGACGCCGCTGAACACAGCGCAGAGCCGGTCCACCACAGGCTGGTCGCCTCCATTACGTTCCAACGTCCTGATTACGCTGGTGAACGCCGAGAACGCATCGGCCCCCTCCACCGTCTTCGAGCAGTGCGATACCTTCCGCGCGATCACTGCCGGGCGGAGCACTCGCTCAGCACGGTTGTTGGTCGGCTCAATGCGCGGATCGTCCAGAAAGCGCAGCAGGTTCCCCCGGTCGTCGTGCCAACCCAGCTCGTTCTGCAGCCGACAGCTGTCCGCATCCGACATAGGACGGTCACGGAGATGATAGCTCACCTCTCGCTTCAACCGTTCAGCCTGGATACGAAAGTCCGCAGCCTCTCCTCGGTGATATGCCCTCCACAGGTCCATCGCTTCTCGCAAAAGACCCGTCAGACGCTTGCCGAAGCTGCGTCCCCTCCCTGTCTTGGTCTGGACCACCTCGCTGACCGAGCGCAGTACGTGCGCCAGACACTTCTGCTGCTTGACCCCGGACAGCGCCTGGGCGTCGTAGCTCCGTCCTCGATCAGTCACCATCACCCCTCCATAGTCCGACGGGACCACCTCCCGCACCTCTTCGTTCCGGTGACGAGCACGGACTTGATACACCGCAGCCTCTTCCGTCTCGAACGCCATCAGAAACGCTCGCTCGCCTCCCACACGCCAGCCCGTGTCGTCGGTGTGGACGAACGGACTCGCCCGCACCGATGTCCGCAGCCTGCTGTAGGCATCACCCACCGCACCAGCAGCACGACGCAGCGCGTCCTGGCTGATCGCTCCCTGACTCACTCTCACCCCGGTCAGCGCTCTGAGAACGGCAGGAACCTTCCGTACCGGAACGCCCACCCCATAGTGGAGCACGTGGGCCGCCGCCATCAGCCGCTTCCCCACTCGGTGGGCGCTGGCCCCGTACTGGTCCGGCGCTATGTCGGGATGCCGCCCTCGCACAGCCTTGCCGCACGACCGGCACCGGCATACCTGCACACGATACGCCGTTACCTGGGGACGTGGAACCGGCAGAAGATCGGTCACGTAGGCAAGCCGCACTCCCTCATGTTCGAGGACGCCTCCACATCCGGGGCAGGTGTCCCAGGACACTGGCACCTCTACAACCGGCTCGGTGATCTCTTCGGCAGACGGCGGCTTGCGGTAGCTGAACATCCCCATACCCGGCTTGCGGCCAGGACGCTTGGGCTTGCTGCTGCGCCCGCCCTTGGAGAACGGCGCCGCCTGCCGCTTTCCCGCTCGCTTGGCCTCGGCGAGTTCCTTATGCAACTCTTCGTTGGCTGCCGTCAACCGCGCGTTCTGCTCTTGAAGCCGCGTCACCAACGCGATAAACTGATCCCGTTCAGAGGGGGACAAGCCTGGGGAACTGCACATAACCAAAGTCTAAACCAGCACCCAGCGCTCGCCGCAACCCCTCTACGGGCCACTAAACCGCTAATCAATTACGAGAATGCAACCACGATCTTGCCAAGAGGGAGAGCGCTCCAGGGAGTCGCCTTGTCTTCAATGCGCTTTGACACCCATTGGCGGGGAGCCTGAAGACGACAAAGAAGGACAAGAAGCATGGTTCACCGCAAGAATCGCATCCCTTATCGGATTAGACCGGCGATTGACTGGCCTTGCAGAACTGAATATGATGCCACTATCTCGTTCGGGCTGCTCTTTGAGCCTGAAGACTCACAATATGGGAAATCCCGGCTTCGATGCCTGGCCAACGGACGGCGCAGGCTGGGTGAAGGCCGAAGTAGACCACTTTGGCAGCATCTCAAACGCCATGGCCTACCTGCATAGGAGGCTCGTGGGGGCGATAAGGGAGACCGCTCTGCCGGTCAAGATCGAGGGGATTTCGTACAATCCCGCCGCTGAACCCCCGGACGCGGAGCACATGTATGACGAGTCGGTGCTGATCGACTTCGCGCCATACGATCGCAGCTACGCGGAGCCTCTCTTCGAGTCCGAGCATCCGAGGAACGTCTTCTACGATGGGGTACACGCCGTGTGGCAGGAGAACGGGTTCCGCGGCGACTCGTGTATCTTCGAGTACTACCGAAAGTACAGCTTCCACTCGCTGCCCGTGTTGCTGCTGAAGCTGATCTCCGAGGAGCTGCCCTACTACGCAAAGACGCTGGGAGTGGATGGGCTGGGTTGCTTCACAGAGCCAGGCGACTGGATCCCCTACGAGCCGACGATGCTCCTCATCGCCGCCCTCTCTTGGGATGCCGACCTCGACGGCGCGTCGTACGTGGAGAGCTATCTACGGGATAGGTACGGCCCAGCGGCCGGGGCGGTTGGAGTCTACTTGGCACACGTGGAGAGGGCGGGGCGAGCGATATTCGACAGGCCGCGGGGCAACTACCAGAGTATCGAGGCGGTCAGCGGTGCGAAGAGGTCGTATGCTCTCGCACGGGAGGCTCTGGCGGGAGCGGAGAGTCGGCTAGTCCCCGACTCCGACGGTGCGTTCATGGTCGAACGCCTGGGGTGGAACCTGGACTACGCCATCGCCGACACCGACATCAGCTACCACCAGCTCCGGAGTGAGTTTGTGGAGGCCGACAGGTCCAAACAGCGGGCTGAACGGATTGCCGTGGAGCACCAGTTCGATGGCGTGGTGATGAACAGCTGGAGGCACTTCGACAGGTACAGCCGCGAAACGCGTCCCGAGAGATGGTGGATGGAGAGCACGGCGGAGCGGCTGGCATTCTACGAAGCGTATCGCAGCGAGTGGGAGTGATCTCGATGCCGACCAAGGCTCCGCGGGTGGGTGCTCTACCTTGAGGGTGCTGATTTTGGGAGCGGCCGGGATGTTGGGCCCCCATGTGGTGAGGGCGTTGGAGGGGCATCATGAGCTGCGGCTCACAGACGTCGTCGATATCGACAGCGCGCACGATCACCTCGTCGTCGACGTCGGTTCGCTGGAGGAGGTCACGGAGGCGGCGGCAGGCGGCGATGCTATCGTCAACTGCTCAGTATCGCGACGAGATAGGAGGCTGGCATTCGATGTGAACGCGCGAGGCTGCTACAACGCTATGTCGGCGGCCGTGGAGCACGGCGTTCGTCGGGTAGTCACCACGGGTCCCCGTTTCTCCCTGCTGGGTCCTAGCTATCTGGACCACGACTTCGGCCTCGGTCCGGACGTGCCCCCGCAGTCTGGGACAGGTCTGTACCCGATATCGAAGTCGCTGGGCCAGGAGATTTGTAGAGTCTTCGCAGAGAACCACGACGTCTATGTCGTCTACCTAATAGTCTCGCGCTTCCTGGATCCAGGACAGGTTCCAGTGACCAGTGAGGACAACTCCTTCTCGGTAACATGGGGCGACGCGGCCGAGGCGGTACGCTGCGCCGTCGAAGTGGAACCAGGCGCCCTACCCTCCCGCAGCGAAAGGTTCTTCGTCTGTTCCGGTGCGCCCCACGACCAGTTCGTCTCCGAGAAGACCGAAAGGATACTTGGCTGGGCTCCCCAGCACGATCTCGGTGCGCTGTGGCGCAGGCGAAGACAGTAGCGGCTGGCTGCGCCACGACGCGCAGTTGAACGGTCGAGTGTGTGTATGAGATGGAGGTTGCAAGATGGCGATGCCTATAGATGCGGTGCTGGTTGGTGCAGGCCGAAGGGCCTACTTCAACTTCGGAGACTACGCCCAGCGACACCCGGAGAAGATGCGCTACATCGCAGTAGCCGAGCCGCGGCGGGACGCGCGAGAGCGGTTCGCCCGTGCCCACGGCATTCCGGACGAGCTCTGCTTCGAGTCGTGGGAGGAGCTGATGGCCCGTCCGCAGCTCGCCCAGGTGATGGTGAACACCTCCATCGACAGTGTGCACTACTCCTCGACGATGGCGGCCCTGGAGAGGGGCTACGACGTGCTGTTGGAGAAGCCCATCGCCACGACGCTGGTGGAGACGGTGCGCGTAGCGCAGACGGCAAAGGAGCTGGGGCGCGGCGTTTGGGTGTGTCACACGATGCGATACGCTCCGTTCTACAATGGGGTGCGCGACATGGTCCAATCGGGCCGCCTGGGCGATGTGGCGGTCGTGGAGCATTCGGAGAACGTCTCGTGGTTCCGGATGGCCCACGGATTCGCCCGGGGGAACTGGGGCAATAGCAGGACCTCGGCGCCTATGATACTCACAAAGTGCTGCCACGACATGGACGTACTGCAGTGGATTCTCGGCATGCGGCTCGAGCGGCTGTCCTCATTCGGTTCGCTCCTCCACTTTCGCCCCGATAGGGCTCCACACCCGGACGTCCCAGACAGGTGTACCGATGGATGCCCGGTGGAGGACGAGTGCCCCCACTACGCTCCCCGGGTGTACAGCAGCGACTACATGGCCCCCTTCGTATGCAACGTCAGCATCGATCCCGACCCTTCGGCGATCCGAAGGGCATTGGAGACGGGGCCGTACGGCCGCTGCGTCTACCGGTTGGACAACGACGTGGTGGACCATCAGACCGTCAGCATGGAGTTCGAGGGCGGAACGACCGTCAACTTCATCATGCACGGCCACTCATACCACTCCAGCCGGACGATGCGCTACGACGGGACTCTTGCCACGCTGACCGGCAGGATCATCCAACAAGAGCCGGAGATCGTCATCTACGATCACGCTCCGGGAGAGCCTTCAGAGCGCATCGTTCCCGCAGCGAGGGGATCACACAGCGGCGGCGATGAGGCTATGCTGAACGCCTTTGTCGATGCCATTCGAGGTGAGGGACCTGCGCTAATCAACTCGGTGGACGAGTCGCTGGAGGGCCACATGATGGCCTTCGCTGCCGAGGAGTCCCGCCTAAACAAAGGCGCTGTCATCGAGATGGAGGAGTTTCGGAGGAGGGCCCACGAGCTGGCCTCGTCGCCCTAGCAGACGACGGGCGCACAGTACAGGGTCCTAGAGTTCGGCCTTGCCTGTACGGATGGTATAAGCCCTGTCTACCGGATTCACTAAGATCTTGCCATCGCCGGGGAAGCCCGTGACTGCCGCCCCTTGAGCCCTGTTGTTTCTAGGGTAGGACGCAGGTGGGCCGTGGTGGTTGGAAGGCGCATTTCGGTCTGAGCGCGCTCCAAGGGCCTTCCCCATCTCTCCTCCAGGGCGGATCTGATCCGGTCGGTTCCCCAGTCCTCTAAGGCGAACCGGCCTTCGTCCGTTTGAGACGCAGCCCCTCGTCGCAGAAGAGGAGGGTGATCTCTGCTGCGAGTCGGGCCGCTTCGTGGGGCTCGACGAAGATGTCGAGGGGCTGTGCGACAGTCATTCCTCCCGAGCCCATATTACCACCAACGACCACGTTGAATCCTGCCGTGTCGTCGGCCTCCCGTACTGCGGGGGATCCGGGCTAAAGCCAATCGTCAGACGGTCCTACGAGGCCGCCGGACACCCTGAGCGGTTCAAGGTCTATCAGCCGGAGAATACGCACGTCTACCTCGCCGAGTACTTCGAGTGGGTCGCGGCCTGGCTCAAGGAGCATTTGGACGCGTAGCGGCGGCGGGGCACGTGAACATCGACATACGGCCGATCGTCAGCGATGAGTACGAAACCTTCATCAGGGCGACCACGCGAGCTTTTGGTGATCACGCCAGTGATGAGATAGTCCAGCGATTCGCCTCAAGGGCTACGTCTGGACGCTGCGTGGCTGCGTTTCAAGGCAACGACATTGTCGGGGGCGTCGCATCCGAGCCTGGCGAGATCGGCGTCGAAGGTGGCAGCCTGCCCGTTGCCAGTGTAGTCGCGGTGACGGTCCAGCCGACGCACACCCGCCGGGGCATCTTGACCAGGCTGAAGCACTACCAATTGCGCGACCTGCACGAGCGCGGTGAGCCGATGGCGGCGCTGTGGACCTCGGAGAGCCCCATCTACGGACGATTCGGTTATGGGCTCGCTTTGCTCGACGAGCAGTGGAGGATCCAGCGTAGGGACGCGGCGATTCCGCAAACGGTAGAGGCTGCCGGCACCGTGAGGTTCGTGGGTCCAGGACAGGCCGCGGCTCTATTCCCTGAAACCTTTCGACGTGCCGTTAAGGGGAGACCGGGGGCCATTGAACGGCCTAAGATGAAGTGGGACTGGATGCTTGCCGATCGAGAGAGCGAACGTGGAGGCGGCAGCGCACTCTTCCACGTTGTGTACGAAAGCAACGACTCGGTAGACGGATATGCCAGCTATCGTGTTGCGGGGTCGACCTTGCGCGTGGTGGAGCTGATGGCGGTGAGCGACGATGCTCACCGCGCTCTGTGGGAGTATCTTCTCGGCGTCGACCTGATGAGCGTCGTCGAGGTAGGGCATAGATTGCCGCTGAGAGTCTATCGGAGAGACCGGATGCTGTCGACCATGCCCTCGCCGGCGGACCGTTATGCCAGGTGCTGGAGCTGCCCTGTTTCCGAGGCGCGGTAGAGGGCGTGCTGCACGCGCAGGAAGCGAAGACCCTCCTCGTTCGTGATGGGCGGCTCGCCCACGCCGCGAATCGCCTCGAGGCACTCCTGCAGGAACAGGGCCTGCGTGGCGCCGCGCCCCTTGGGCCTCTCTACGAGGGTCTCCCAGCGCCTGACGCCCGTAGGACGCGGGATGTCACCTTCAGGCGTCGGCGGGCGTTCCGTCACGGGGTCGCCCTCCACCTGCAGGTCCATCACGAACCGGCCCCCGGACATGTCCACATGGATGGCGCCCTTCTCGCCCCAGACCGAGAAGCCGTGGGGCAGGTTCAGCTTCGATACGTCGTAGGGCGCGTCCAAGTCCCGCACCGCCGGGCCCCAGCTCCCGCCTATGAATGCGCCCACAACGCCGTTGCGGAACCGCACGTTCAGGAAGACCGAGTCCTCCACCTCCAGAGGCTCGCCGGACCGTACGTCGGCGAAGCCCGTGACCTGGGTTATCTCCTCGCCGACGATGCGCTGCATGTTGTGGACGGCGTGGCAGAACTCGTGGCCGAGCATGCCTCCGCCCGCATCCTCCTTCGAGTAGACCCAGCCCATCCGGTCGCGGATCCGCCACCGCTGGTGGTCGACGAGCATGTAGTGGATGGTGAGGATGCGCCCAAGCTGCCCTTCCGAGACGCGCCGAGCTGCCTCGCGCACCGGCGGCCCGTCCATCAGCGACATGGCGAGCAGCAGCCCCTTGGAGTTCGCAAGGTCCACTAGCCGCGCGTACTCGTCCGGGTCTGTCGCCGCTGGCTTCTCGACGATGACGGGGACGCCGGCCGACAGCGCCGCCTCGACCATGGCAGGACTCTTGCGCGGCGACGAATCGATGATAGCGATCTCGACGTCACTCTCCTGGAAGAGGGCCGCCGGCGAGCCGTAGACGGCCTTTAGCCGGTCTCCTATCGCCTCGCGCACGCTCTCAGTGTTGGTGCCGTCGGGGTCCGAGAGTAACACGCTGTCGACACCGAACCGCTGTCCCAGGGCCCCGGCCCAGCCGTGGAGATGCCATCCCATGCCGTCGGAAAGAAGCGCTACGTTCATTCGGTAAACCTCCAGAAAACCTCTCCGTAAGTCCCTGAGCAAAGCAACACAGGGACTCAGGAACTACGCAATCCTGGCTGGATCCCCACCCCTGGATTCCGGCCTTCGCCGGAATGACGGTTGTGCGGCGGTCAGATTGACACCGCAAGGGCCGCAGTCTACGATTGCGCCAGTTTGCGGCCATGTTATACCAAGTTGCCGTGACACGACCAGCTACGGGTAGACGGAATGGATCTCCGACAGAGGGTTCCTCTCCCTTGACGGGAGAGGATTAAGGTGAGGGTGGATTGAGGCGAGGGTGACAGAGATGGGCAAAGATACCCTGAAGCTCGCGTTTGTGGGGATGCGCCATGGACACGTCGGCAGCTTCGATGACTCCAAGCCGGGCTACATCCACACCTTCCGGCAGATGGACGGCCTCGAGATCGTGGCCTACTGCGAGGACACCGACTCGTCCCTCCTCGACGAGGCCAGGATGCATCACCCCGGAGCGTCTACCTACGACAGCCTCGACGACCTCATACAGCACGAGGACTTCGACCTCGCGTGCGTCGCGCTGCCGGCCAACGAGATCCCCTCGGTCGGCATCAGGCTCGCCGAGGCGGGCAAGCACTTCTACGTCGAGAAGCAGTTCGCCCGGACGGCCGACGACCTGGAGCCCATGGTTCGGGCCGTCCGCGCCAACGGCGTGAGGGTGATGCCGGGATACGCCTGGCGGTTCCATCCGGTAATGCAGGAGCTGAGGAGCATCATCGAGACAGGCGTCCTCGGCAGGCCGCTGGACATGGAGGTGCGCTTCGCCACGTTCCAGGTGCGCCCGGGCAACCGCGAACCCGACCACTTCTTCTACCTGGACGAGACCGAGGGCGGCGGCGTGCTGCACATGCTCGGCGGCCACTATATCGAGCTGATGCGGTACGTGATGGGCTCCGAGATTCGCTCGGTGCAGACGATGACGGGCCGCCCGCTGGGGTACATCGAGGACCCCCTGGAGGACATCGCGCTGTGCGCCTTCGAGTTCGAGAACGGCGCGATGGGCGGCCTGCACGCGGGCTACCTGCTGCCCCGCGAGTGGGGCGACGACTCCGCGCTGGTCTACAGGGGCGAGGACGGCTGGGCGGACTGGGCGCCGATGGCCTCGGACGGCCCCCAGGCCCTGCGCGTCAGGAGCATGGTCCCCGCCTGGGCCGGGGCACCCGAGAGGTCGTACGTCCAGACCCTGGCCCCGAAGCAGGGCTACGGCAGGACGGTGTGGATGTTCGAGTGGATGCAGCGGTTCGTCGATGACGTGCGCCATGACAGGGAGCCGGCCCTCACGGTCGACGACGCCCTGATCGTGCTGCGCACTATAGACGCGGCATACGAGTCCGCCCGGACCGGGCGGCGAATAGACCTGGGCGCCGGTGCCTGACACAGGAGAGACACATGACAGACGAACGGATAAAGGTCGGGTTTGTCGGGTGCGGCGGGATAGCTCGGAGCCTATACACGGGCATCTACGGCGCACTGGCGGAGTACGCGCAGGTGGTGGCGGTGGCCGACCTGGACGCCGGGCTCGCTCGGCGGCGCACGGAGATGCTCGGCCACGCCTACAGCGCCGAGGCCCACGCGGCAAGGGTCGCCTCAACCGATGCCAGGACGGACGCCGAGCGTGAAGCCGCGACACGCAAGGCCGAGGCGTCGGAGCGGGCTGCTGCCTACGACATCCGCACGTACGGGGACCACGAAGAGCTCTTGGGCGACGACGAGGTCGAGCTCGTGTGCGTGTTCACTCCGCCGACCATACGCGCCGTGCCCATCGTGGCGGCGGCGCAGGCCGGAAGGCACGTATACACGGAGGGCCCCCTGGCCAAGAGCGTCGAAGAGGCCGACGCAATCAAGGACGCCGTCAAGGCGGCCGGCGTCAAGTTCCATGCCCAGGTAGTCGACCGCTACCCGCGCGGCATGGTCGTGGCGCAGCGGGCGGTGGAGCGAGGGCTGCTGGGGGCCATCGGCAGCGCGAACGTTGAGCTCAACAGCCATCGGCCGCAGAGCTACTACGGCTCCGTGGGAGATCCCGGGAGCAGCTTCCAGCCGAGCAAGTGGCATGGCACGTGGGAGGGAGAGGGCGGCGGCGCCGTCTTCCACCACGGCAGGTACATCATCGACCCGTTCCTGTGGGTGGTCGGCTCGCGGGTCGCGGAGGTGTTCGCCTACTCCGGCCCGATGCTGAGGACGATACAGCACGACAGCCTCACCCAGGCCGTCGTCACCTTCGAGAACGGCGCGACCGGCTACATACACGCCACTCTGATCAGCCACCTCAGCGGCAACATGCCCGGCATCCGGGGCCGGATCAACGTCCTGGGCCAGGACGCTGCCATAATGATCGACCAGGAGATGCCGGCGGAGGGCATCTACTCCGACCTCACTATCGCCTCGAACGAGAACCCGGACGCGGTCGAGAGCATACGCGCGCTGGAGGCCGAGCTGGCGCCCGATTTCCCTGAGTACGTCAGTCAGGAGGACCAGACGCGGCTCTTCCTGGAGAGCATCGCCAACGATACGGAGCCGCTGGTCCCCATCGAGATACCGCACCACCACGTGGAGCTGACGCGGGCCATCTACAAGTCGGCCGAAGAGCACCGGCCGGTCACCCTGCCCCTTGACAAGGACGACCCCTTCTACACCTTCGAGGGCCGCCTGACCGGCACCGCTTCCGCGGGCCCCAGGACCTTCTCACTCGGCCACTCCTTCGACTAATACCAAGTCACCGTGATGCCGCCGTATATGTGTGTCCAGGGAGTGGATTCCCGCCCCCGACTTCTCGGGGGCAGGCTCTGCGCTGGAATCACCGTGGCCTTGTGAAGGCCACATAAGGGTATGAAATGGCCTTGCCATCGTCACCCGAGTTGACGTCAGGGCCGGGGATGGATTCCCGCCTTCGCGGGAACGACGGTTGTGGTCGCCTGATGTCTATTTTCATGGTAATGACGAGTTTAGGGTGTACTCAAACCGAATTGGTATAAGTAGCATCCTGAGAGGGAGGTCCATCATAAAGTCCCTTCCTCCTGAGGAGGCCTTTGGCATAACCCCAACGTGTCATTCCGAACGTAGCGAGCGTAGTGAGGAATCTCAAATCCATGTCACCAAGGACAGCTGGACTGGCGCGACGACCCTGGCAGAACACCTTAGATTCCTCCCTCCGGTCGGAATGACATGTTGGATGGGGGCTGGTACCCTCCGCGTTCCCTGCGGCAGACCCTCAATCCCCCAAAATATCTTACCCTCTGCGCTCTCCGCGCCCTTGCGGTGAATCTCCCAGGAGGCTGACATGACCGACGACAGGCTCAGAGTAGGAATCGTGGGGTGCGGCGGTATCTCGCGCCTCTATACCGCCATCTACGCCGACCTCGTGGACATGGCGCAGGTCGTGGCCGTCGCCGACAACCGGGAGGGCCGCGCCGACCACAGGGCCGACACCCTCACCGAGGCGTACAGGGTGACGGCGCATCATGCCCGGCTTGTGGCCGCCGACACACGCAGCAAGGAGACGGTGGGCGAGCTGTACGCGAGCAGGGCAAGGGTCGCCGAGGAGTCTGCCGCGTACGCAATCCGCCGCTACGACGGCTACGAGAGCCTGCTGGCCGACGACGAGGTGCAGGTCGTCGTCCTGCTCACGCCGCCCTCGCTCAGGTCCGCCCCGACCATCGCCGCGGCGGAGAGCGGGCGCCACGTCTTCACCGAGGGGCCGATGGCCCGGAGCGTCGAGGAGGCGGACGCCATGGTCGAGGCGGTCGCCAGGGCGGGCGTGAAGTTCGTGTCCCAGGCCGTCGACCGGTACCCGCGCGGCATGAGTCTCGCCCGCAAGGCCGTCGAGAGCGGGCTGCTCGGCCCCATCGCCAGCGCCAACGTCGAGAAGCTCGAATACCACCCCCAGACCTACTACGAGCTCGGCGGGATCACCGGCGCGGGCGGCCGGATGCACCGCAACTGGATGGGCACCTGGGAGGGCGAGGGCGGCGGTGCGGTCTTCCACCACGGCCGGTACATGATCGACCCATACCTCTGGGTGGTGGACTCCCGCGTTGCCGAGGTGTTCGCCTACTCGGAGCCGATGCTGCGCAGGATCGAGACCGACAGCCTCACCCAGGCGCTGGTGAAGTTCGAGAACGGCGCCATGGGCACGATCCACATATCCCTGGTGGCCCACCGCGACTCCGTGTCGCCCGGCAGGCGGGGCCGCATCACGATATACGGCGAGAGGGCCTCCCTCGTAGTCAACCAGGAGTCCACCCGCGGCAGCGTGATGACGCCGGTGGCCAGCCCCGACAACCTGAATCCGGCGACGGTTATATCTTCAGACGTCGTGTTTGCCTCAGACGGCGACACGGAGGCGGTAGAAGGCCTCGAGGCGTTGCGGGCAGAGGTCGCGCACCTGCCAGAGGCCGCCAGCCAGCAGGACCAGACCCGCCTCTTCCTCGAAAGCATCCTAAACGACTCCGATCCCCTCGTCCCCATCGACATCCCCCGTCACCAGGTAGAGCTATCCCGCGCCATCTACAAGTCCGCTGTCGAGCGGGTCCCGGTAGCCCTACCCCTCGCAAAGGACGACCCCTTCTACACCTTCGCCGGCCGCCTCGGCCAGGCGTCGAAGTGATGGAGTATACTGGCAGGCAGGAGGCCAGATATGGTCGTCAAGCCCACAACCCGGCTCACGTACCAGGACTACGCCAAGACCCCTGAGGGCGAAATCTGGGAGCTCATAGACGGAGAACAGTTCATCCCGTCAACGCCGGGGACAGCCCATCAGGGTGTCAATATGGAGTTGGCGTCGCTGCTCCACGGTTTCGTGAAGAGCAGAGGCTTGGGACGAGTCTATTTCGCCCCGTTCGACGTGGTCCTGTCGGACGTGGACGTGGTGCAGCCGGACCTGCTATTCGTCTCGAACGAGCGGTCGAACATCATCACCCCCGCCAACGTCCGGGGCGCTCCCGACTTGGTGGTCGAGATTCGCTCTCCTTCCACGGCGGGCCGGGACTGGACGATCAAGCGCGGCCTGTACGCTAGGTACGGTGTGAAGGAGTACTGGGTGGTGGACCCCGACGAGCGGAGGATATGGGTCTTGCTGCTCGGCGACGGCCGCTTGGACGAGGTGGGAAGCTACGGCATGGGCGACGTCCTGACATCGCCGACGCTGGAAGGCCTCAGCATCGATCTGAACGATATATTCCAGCCCTAGTCTAGCCCGGTCATTCCTGTGAAGGTAGCCACCCCACGCCACACCGTCATACCGGCGAAAGCCGGTATCCAGTCCCCGGCCTCCTTGGGACTCCAGCCTACGCCGGAGTGTGGAGAGGCCCATTTTCTTCCCTTATGTGGCCTTCGCAAGGCCATAGTGATTCCGGTCAAATAGGAGACTCCCATGAACGTCCTGGTCCTTGGAGCGAACGGGTACCTTGGCCCTCACGTGATCAAGGCGCTGGAGGGCGAGCACACTCTGCGGCTGACCGACGTCAAGGACCTCGAAGACACGCCCCACGAGTACTTCGAGCTCGACGTGTCGGACCTGGACGCGGTGGTCGCCGCCGCAGAGGGGATGGACGCAATCGTCAATCTCTCGGTGCTGCGCCATGACCGACAACTCGCCTTCGACGTGAGCGCCAGGGGCGCGTACAACATGATGGTGGCCGCGGTCGAGCACGGCATCAGGCGCGTGATCAATACGGGGCCGCACTTCACCGTCGCCGGGCCGACCTACGAGCGGGTGGACTACGAGATCGGGCCGGACGTGACGCCGCAGCCCGGCACGAACCTCTACGCGCTGACCAAGTCTCTAGGCCAGGAGGCGTGCAGGGTCTTCTCAGAGAATCACGACATCTACGTCCTGACCCTGCTGTTCTACAACTTCATCGACCCGGCGGACACGTCCAGGCATGGGCAGGACGTGACCCCCTACGTGGTCACGTGGGAGGACGCGGCGCAGGCCTTCCGTCCCGCGCTGACCATCGACGAAAGCTCGCTGCCGTCGCGCTGCGAGGTCTTCTACATATTCACCGACATTCCCCACGGCCGCTTCAGCAACGAGAAGGCCAAGCGAATTCTCGGCTGGCAGCCGATCAACCGGCTGGAGCAGTTCTGGACGCGATAGTCGCGCTGAGTTCGACCCTGAGGTGCGCGCGACTGCGCGTTACCGGCGCGTCACCGCAGCCCTGGGCAGCGTAGTTAGAGCGGGGCCCCTCAGGCCCAGCGAGCGGGATATCTGGGTCCTGGTCGGCGGATCGGTTTCGGTGCGGAGCTCGAGCTGCCCTCCGATGGCGGCCGCGATGGGCACGCCGCCCCTGTAGACCACGCGGTTGCCCGGGAGCGCCGGCACGCGCGGGCCCGGCGAGAGTATGCCGGCCAGGTTCAGGGGGTCGCAGGCCGACACGATGTTCAGGCTGCCGTCGTCCTCGGCCCTGCGGGTCGCGCGCATCATCTCGACGGCCTCCGGCAGGGCGAACTGCTCGCCTATGAAGCCGGTCACGAAGCGGCCGCCCCTGATCTCGCCCCGCGCCTCGGCCCGCCGGTAGATGCGGACGAGCACGCGCCATGGGGGCGTGGCGGGCTCGCGTGCAAGCAGGTCGGGGAAGACGATGCCGTAGCGGTGGAGGAGCTGGAAGGCCCTCGCCTCGTCCGGCTCGCGGCTGCGCTCGCTGCCACTCACCGGCTCGTCGGGCAGGGAGTCCCAGTCGTCGTCGGGCGGGACCTCCAGCAGCGACCAGCGGCTGGCGGCGGGACGCCGGGCGTTGCGGCGTCGGAACCGTGGGCTCTGGCGGACCTGCTTCGCCGTGCCGTTGACTAGGCTGCGGAGGCCGGCGAAGCCGTCGGACGTGACCAGCCCCATTGCGACCAGCTGCCACAGGGCGTTCTCGACATCGGCCGGAAGGCGGCGCGTACCGCGGATGACGTCGGTCAGGAACGATGCGCCGCGCCTGGACAGGAGCTCGAAGATGTCGCCCGCTGCCCCGACAGGCCCATCGCCGTTGGGTTCCGGCTCCGTGATGAGCCACGGCAGGGATTCGCGGAGGCCCAGGGAGATGGGGCCGTTGCGCGACAGGGCCGGCCTGTTCGGCGCGCCCTCGCCGCTCGTCCTGCGGCTGAAGCGGCCCCAGACGATGTCGCCAGCGATGCAAAGGGCGTCGAGCGCGTGTGGCCGGTAGTCGGCGACGCGGAGGGGCAGCACGTCGGTCTCCCAGGCAACTGCGGCGGCCTCGAACCCCTGAAGCTGCTCTACCACCTGGAGGAGCCCGTCTTCGCCCCGGACCCGGTAACCGTCGTCCGCGTGCTGCCATCGGAATAGGAAGCGGACGAACGCCGCCGCGGATACCGGCTCGACCTCCCGGCGCAGCCTGCCGATGGTGTCGCGGTGAATCCGGGCCAGGATGCGCCGGTCGCAGAACTCCATCTCATGACAGCCAGGCGTGAACCGCCCGCGAAGTATGTTGCCCGTGCCCTCAAGGCTTGCGAGGGCGATGTCCACGGAAGCGCGGTCCATGCCCAGGGCATCGGCGAGGGCGGCGGGCGTGAACGGGCCTATGCTCTCTACCCGGCCGCGGACGAGAATCAGCTCGGCCTCGTCCCCCGTCGGCGGGTCGCCAGCCCCGCGCACGGCACGCGGCTTCGGCTCGAACACTACGTCCGGGAAGGCCGCCTCGACCATAGGGGCGCACTCGGCGGCCACCCAGGCGGCCCTTCCGCCGCCGTACACGGCGCGCCCGGCCCGGCCTGCGGCGGTGAGCTCGGCAAGCCATGAGTGGATGCCCGCCGCGTTGCCTGGGCCGCGCTCCAGGTCGGCTTCGGGCATCATTCCCAGTGAGAGGAGCGCGTCGTGCATCTCGTCCGCGTCCCGCACCAGGGGCCAGGCATCCCTTGCCGCCTGGGCTATGGCCGACTCGTCCAGAGCGGCGAGGTCGCGGGTGTCGTCCGGCAGGGCGCGGCGGAGCGCGACGGCCCTCGAACGGCGCTCGGCTATCTCGCCGTCGTCATCCAGGAACGCGTAGGGCATCGCGTTGAGTATCTGGTGGGAGAACGCGGACGGCTGCACCGTGTCGCGGGCGAAGACCTCGATCTCGCCCCGCACGATGTCGTCCAGCACCCTCTGGAAGCCCTCCGAGTCCATCGCCTCGGTCAGGCAGTCCCGCAGGGTCTCGAACACCAGGGGATGCTCAGGCACCTCGATGTCTCCCGGCGGCGCGTTGTCCTGGCAGGCGACCTGCGCAGGGAACACTGCCGCCAGCAGGTCGTCCGATCTCATTCTCTGGAGGGCGGGCGGCACCTTCTTCCCGTGCGAGAAGCGCAGCACGGCCAGAGCGCGGCTCGCGTCCCATCTCCACCGGACCTGGAAGGTAGGCGCCTGCAATACGGCCTGGGTGAGTATCTTCTTCGTCTTGGACGGATCGACGTATCGGAACACGTCCTCGATGGGGAAGGAGAGCGACGGGCCGAGGGACAGGTTTACGCCGTCCTCGGTGGCGGATGCCTGCAGCTCGAAGTCGAACGTCCGGCATATCTCCTTGCGGAGCGCCATGCCCCAGGCCCTGTTGATGCGCGAGCCGAATGGGGCGTGGATGACCAGCTGCATTCCACCCGTCTCGTCGAAGAATCGCTCGGCGACGACCCTCTTCTTGGTGGGCACGGTACCGAGCACCCTGACGCCCTCGACAACGTACGCCGCGGCCTCCTCGGCGGCCTGCCGCTCGACCCCCAGCTCGTCCACGAGCCACTGCACGGCCTCGCCGCCGTCGACGCGCGAGTAGATCTCGTCCCGCAGCTCCGACACCTCGTCGGACAGCTCACTCGTGCGGCCGGGCGCCTCGCCGAACCAGAAGGGTATCGTCGGCGACGCGCCGCCTGCGTCCTCGACTCGTACCTGGCCGCTGCCGACCCTGCGGATGCGCCATGCGCTGTTGCCCAGGAGGAAGACGTCGCCCCTCATGCTCTCGACGGCGAAGTCCTCGTTGACCGTGCCAACGAACACGTTGTCGGGCTCGGCAATGACATCGTAGTCGGCATTGTCCGGGATCGCACCGCCGTTCGTGAGCGATGCCAGCCGCGCCCCCCTGCGGCCCCGCAGCTTGCCGTTCACCGCGTCCCTGTGCACGTAGGAGGACCTCCGCCCCTCGCGCGGAGCGACGCCGCGGGAGAGCATATCGACCACCTCGTCGAACCTCTCCCGCGGCAGGTCCCTGTACGGGTAGGCGCGTCTGGCGAGCTCGAACAGCTCGTCCTCGTCCTGCTCAGCCGCGCCGGACTCGGCCACGATCTGCTGGGCAAGCACGTCCAGGGGCCAGGGCGGGATGGACAGGCTGTCCAGGTTCCGCCGCAGTATGCCCCTGACGAGGGCCATGCACTCGATCAGCTCGTCCCGCGTCAGGGGGAAAAGCCGGCCCTTCGGCGTGCCGCCCAGGAAGTGGCCGGAGCGCCCGACCCTCTGGAGCAGCAGCCCAATGGACCGCGGCGACCCCATCTGGCACACGAGATCGATCGCGCCCACGTCTATGCCCAGCTCCAGGGACGCCGTGGCGACGCACACCTTCACCTTGCCCGCCTTGAGCCGCTGCTCGGCGTCGCGGCGGATCTCCTGGGAGAGGCTGCCATGGTGGGCCGCCACCGCCTTCTCTCCCAGCCGCTCGGTCATCTGGTGGGCCAGCCGCTCGACCAGCCTACGCGTGTTAACAAAGAGGATGGTGGTGTGGTGCGCGCGTACGAGGTCGGCGACGCGGTCCAGGGCGTAGTCCCACTGCTCGTGGGTCGCGATGGGGCCGATCTCGTCCTCGGGTATCTCGATGGCCAGGTCCATCTCCCGCGCGTGGCCCGTGTCGACGATCAGGCATTCCGGCGTGCCGTCGGGGGCGATGTTCTCCGCGCCGACGAGGAATCGGGCGACCTCCTCGATGGGCCGCTGGGTCGCCGAGAGGCCTATGCGGGTGATCGGCCGGTCGGCCAACCTGCAGAGGCGCTCGACCGAAAGGCTGAGATGCGAGCCGCGCTTGTCGTCGGCGACGGCGTGCAGCTCGTCCAGGATCAGCGTACGGACGCCCGTAAGCCCGCGCCGTCCGCTGTCCGACGTGAGCAGGATGTACAGCGACTCGGGCGTGGTGACGAGCATGTGGGGAGGGCGCTTTGCCATGGCCTGCCGCTTGGACGCGGGGGTATCGCCGGTCCTCAGACCGACGCGGATCTCCGGCAGGGGCGTGCCCCGCTCCTCGGCGAGGCGGCCTATCTCGGCCAGGGGACCGGTCAGGTTGCGCTCGATGTCGTTCGCCAGGGCCTTGAGGGGCGAGACGTATACGACCTCGGTCGTCTCGGGCAGACCGCCGTCCAGCCCGGCCCGGACGAGCCGGTCGAGGCAGGTCATGAAGGCGGCGAGCGTCTTGCCGGAGCCGGTAGGGGCGGCGACCAGGGTGTGGGTGCCGCGCGCAATCGCGGGCCACCCCTCGGCCTGTGCGCCGGTCGGGGCCTCGAAGCGGCCGCGAAACCACTCTCGTATCAGCGGATGGAACTGTGCGAGTACGTCAGACATTGGTAGGATTGCTTGGATTATAGCGGGTGCAGATGCCGCGGTCTGTCAAGAACGGAGGCGGCCTACCAGCTCCTGAACGCCTTCAGAGTTGGGCAGGCCAGGCATCCAGGGTGAGCGCCCGGACCCCCGTGTCGCCAATCTTGCGTCGGCTGTGATTAGTCCAGCGTCTTTCTGGAGGGCCAGCACGCAGAACAGGGCATCGTAGACTGTAACGCCCGTGTTGGCGGCGAACAGCAGCGAGTCTTCCAACAGACCGCTCTGAGATACCAGACCGATGCCGAGTCCCCGTAGCGTACGGATCGCGGACATCCCGGTTTCGATTGGCAGGTCGTTACGCCGAGTGTGCTTCCAGAGCACGTTGGCGCACTCCACCAGCACGAACTCAGGCGCGATTAGCCGCATGTCGGACTCGTAGTGCAGCGTGATTATGCCCCGAAGGATGCCGGAATAGTTTTCGGGGATGACCAGCTTGACCAGAGCGCTGCTGTCGATGACATAGGATCTCAATTCTCACGGTCTTCCCTGATGTACTCGAGAGATCGGTTGAGCTTTCCGCCCCACAGCTTCTCGAGGTCTTTTCTGATTCTATCGGCTTCCCGGATGTGCTCGAACTGCGGCTCGATGGCGGTCCTGGGTTCCAAGTCTCCCATCGCGTCGAACCGCTTCTCGTGTTCGTCCGTGCGTTGCTCATCCCGCCCGATCACTGCGCCGGCAGGTCTGACGTCCATCTCGACATGCTGTCCTTCCGGCAATCCGACAGGCCCATCGATCTCAATGGCCTGCCCCCTCACTAGGCCGCGACGTCTCATATCGAGACCTCCATCATCGACACTTCACTGCGGTTGAGCGGGAACGCATGTCCTATACTACTATACTCCGTGCGGTCGCGGAGCTTGCTTACGTGCCAACGGCGGGTGTGTCTCTTGCAGTGCCTGACCGTTGAGCCGGACGGCTCGTATGCGGTTGTTGCAGTGGTCGCAGACCAGCGTGTGAGTTCCGCGGGCAATGGCGGGCCACCCCTCGGCCTGCGCGCCGGGTGGGGCCTCGAAGCGGCTGCGAAACCACTCCCGGATCATCGGATGGAACTGTGCGCGTACGTCGGACTTTGCCAGTGCTATGATTGTAGCGGCTGTGCCACGCGGCGGCACGGAACTATTGTGCTACTATGCCATCACTGCGAGCCGTGTCAAAGGGCGCGGCTCAACTACGTCTCGGGAATGGACATGATGGCGCATAGGTTGCTGCTATGAGCACCCTGACCCCACCGGCTGAAGGGGTGCGGCCCGGGTGGTCGGCCTTGCCTGACGCTGCCCGTTCGGCGCTGGTGCGCTGGTTGGGCAGCCTCGTAGAGGCCGCCGAGTCTCAGCCGGGTGGCTTCACGCCAGGAATTGCCGCACGGATACGCACGGCAGACGGGGCCCGCTATTTCGTAAAGGCAGCGGGGCCGATCCCGAATCGCGATACTCCGGGGATGCACCGCCGCGAGGCGCAGATTCTGGCCGCTATGCCGGCCGGTGTGGCTGTCCCGCGCCTGCTCTGGACGTACGATGACGCGGAGTCCGGCTGGGTGCTGCTGGTCTTCCAGGACATCGAGGGCAGGCATCCTCACATGCCGTGGAAAATGGACGAGCTGGACCGAGTGGTGGACGGCCTGGCCAACCTCGCGGACGCACTGACCCCTTCGCCGCTTCCCGCCTCTCTGTTCGGCAGCGCGAGAGGTGCGTTCGACCGGTCCATAAACGGCTGGCGCCAGCTTGCCGAAGGGCCGCCGTCCGACCTGGACCGCCTCGACCAGTGGTCCAGCCGAAACCTGGATATGCTAGTCGAGCTCGAGTCGCAGGCCCCCGATGCCGTCGACGGCGACACCCTGCTCCACCTCGACGTGCGGGCTGACAACATACTCCTGACGACGGAGAAGGTCTGGCTCTTCGACTGGGCCTCCGCGTACGTAGGCGCATCCTGGGTAGACATCGTAGGGTTCGCGCCCAGCATCGCCATGCAGGGCGGCCCGCCACCGGAACAGGTCGTCGCTCGCCACCCAGCCGCTCGCTCCGCGGACCCCGCCTCCATCACTGCAGCCGTCGCAGCCATAGCGGGGTGCTTCACCCATAGGGCCCTGCAACCCCCGCCGCCCGGCCTGCCGACGGTCCGGGAGTTCCAGGCAGCCCAGGGCAAGGTGGCCCGTGACTGGCTCGCGATGCGGACTGGACTCAGCTAACGCAGCGACGATTGAATCGAGTCAGGTGGGCCTACACTAAACCCTTGACAGCATTGTGGGAACATTTTACTATCTGCATTATTGGGATGTATAATGCTACGTTGTGCGGATCATATCAAAAAGAGCTCTTCGGGAATTCTGGGAGCGTCACCCAGAATCCGAGCAGCCGCTACTTGCATGGTATCGAGAGCTCAAACAAGCAGACTGGCCTACTCCGGCTCACGTTGTCGAACGCTACCCCAACGCCAGCATAGTCAGAGGGGACCGGGTCGTATTTCGAATCCGACACAACGACTTTCGAATTGTTGCAAGGTTTTTCTACCCGGGTCGAATAGTTTATATCCGCTTTGTAGGTACCCACGGGGAATATGACCGCATTAATGCGGAGGAGGTGTAAATTCATGGCACAAGTTCGGGCGATCCGCTCAGAGGAGGACTATGACGCTACGTTGGCCCGGACAACCGAACTCATGGACGCGCTGTCTGGCCCTGAAGGGCAGGTAGACGACGTGGATGATCCCAACCGGGTCGAGTTGGACGTACTTACTGACCTTCTCGAGCTCTATGAAGAACGGCACTATCCTATCGGCTTTCCCGACCCTATTTCCGCCATCATGTTCCGGATGGAGCAGGCGAATCTGACGCCCCGTGACCTTGTGCCCTTCATCGGGAGTAGGGCCAAGGTTTCGGAGGTGCTATCGGGAAAGCGGGCCATCACCATGTCGATGGCCCGGGCCCTTCACCAACACCTGGGAATACCAGCCGATGTCCTCTTGCAAGAACCGGGAGCCAGCTTGCCGGACACACTGCCGGGTCTTGAGTATGCCAGATTTCCCCTCAGAGCTATGGCCAAGGCAGGTTGGATTCCTCACGTCCAGGACCTGAAGGATCACGCCGAGGAGTTGGTCACCGACCTGATGGAGCGTGCCGGAGGTCGAGCATTTGCTGCGGCTCCCTTGTACCGGAAAAACGATAGCCGACGAGTAAATGCTAAGACTGATGATTATGCCCTTAGAGCCTGGTGCTGGCAGGTACTGGCCCAAGCCAGAGAGAATCAGTCGGGCGTGGATTACCAAACAGGCGTCCTTACTCCCCAACTTCTACGCCAGGTAGCCCGGATGAGCCTTCTGAAGGACGGGCCGATGAAGGCTAGGGACCTGCTAGTGCGGCACGGTGTAGAGGTCGAGTATGTGGGTCATCTTCCCAGAACGCACCTCGACGGTGCCGCCCTGAGACTTCCTAACGGTAGGCCGGTCATCGGCCTGACTTTACGCTACGACCGGATTGATAACTTCTGGTTCACGGTGTTGCACGAGTTGGCCCACATAGGTCTCCACTTAGGCGATTCCAGCGAAGAAACAGGCTTCATAGATGACCATAGCCTTCGAAGGGTCCAATCTGTTGGGAGCGACACCACAGAACAAGAAGCGGACCGACTGGCTCAGGACGCCCTGATACCGCCGGAAATTTGGGGCGAAGGAAATATCCTTGAAGACCCGGCGCCTATGGCTGTGCTGAACATGGCGTGGGAGGCTCAGGTCCACCCGGCGATTGTCGCCGGTCGCGTCCGATATGAATCAGGCAACTACCGGCTTCTTTCCCAGTTCGTGGGCACTGGAGAAGTGCGGTGGCAGTTCGACGACAAATCAGGCTAATCATGCGGGAGGGGAAATGACAGATAGACCCGTGAAGTGCAGTCGTTGCGATGTCGCAGCGCAGGTGATCCTTGAAGAGAACCTCCCCCAGAAGGTGGTCTGTCCCCCGTGTGGGGCGTCGGAAAGCTACGAAGACTTCCAGCGATCGCTTGGTCACCAGGCATCAGCCTATGCCTCCGAGCAAATTGGCAAAGCCCTCAGAGACATGACCAGGAGAAGCAGGAGCGTCAGATACAACCCAGGAAGTATCAGGTCCCATCGGCCCAACTTTCGTGTGGAGTTCTCTCGATGATCCAGGAGAAATGCGGGAGAGCATAAAGCCAAGGGGTACTCTCAGGCGCCTAGCCGTCCAGCCGGATGGCTCGGATGCGGTTGTTGTAGTAGTCGGAGACCAGGAGCACGTCCTGGCTGTATAGACAGATGCCGTGGGGCTCATTGAGCCGCGTCCTGGCGGCGTTACCTCCATCGCCCGCGTCCTCCGCCTCGCCGCTGCCGGCGACCGTCCTGAGGTCCGGTCGGACTCGATTCGGCGCACCCGGTTGTTGAACGAGTCGGAGAAGTAGACACGGCCGCCTCGGTCCACGGCGAGGCCTCAGGGCTGGGCGATGCGGGCATCGTGGGCCTACGCTTGCTGTACGGCGACCCTTTCGGTACATCGTCTCAAATGTAGGTCGCGGTGTCGGTCTTGCGCGTTAGAGGCGTACGTCGGCACATTGTTGCTCTTTCTGGGCAGCTCATCCAGTCAAGGGCCTGCCTGTCGGCCACTCGGGGCCTGCGGCCCTACGAATGGCAGCCCCAGCGCCTCCATCCTTGCGGGCCGTCCTGCCGTATGCCAGGGTGCGGGATCGATGTGGACCAGGCCACGCTGTCTATCGGGAGGCGTTGGGGATCAGCCCCTCGATGACGCCCTTTCGCTCCATGGCTCGGATGTCGGCCTCTGGCACGCCGAGGATGTCTCGGAGCACATGTAGGTTGTCCTGGCCTAGCTCAGGCGCGAAGCGCCTCACACCCAAGGACATTTTTGAGAACCTCCACGGGGCGGCAAGGTGGACGCGCCCCTCGGCGTCCCGCTGGAAGAAGCCCCTGGCCCGGAGGTGCTCGTTCTCGGCGATCTGCTTGTTGGTGAGCACGGCCCCCGCGGGCACCCCCGCGTCCTGGAGCAGACACATGGCCGACTCGGCGCTTCGCTCCCGCGTCCAGGACCCGAGGATCCCGTCGATCTCACCCTCGTTTCGCTTCCTCTCCGCCGCTGTTGCGAACCGTCTGTCGTCCGCCAGGCCTGGCAGCCCCACGACCGCGCAGAGCGCCCGGAACTGCCGGTCCGTCTCGACGTCGATGGCGGCCCACTCGTCGTCCTTGCACGGGTAGCACCCCGTCGGGGCGCGGTCGGGGCGTTTGCCGACGCCGGCCTCGGCGGTCCGGCCATTCATCACGTAGTCCAGGACCGGCTCGGGAAGGGTAAAGATGTTGGCCTCTTGCTGCGACAGGTCGATCAGCTGTCCCTCCCCGGTCGCGGCCCGGTGGTGGATGGCGGCGAGCACGGCGACGGCTCCGAGCAGGCCGCCGTTGGGATCTCCGTATTTCACCCCCGTGGGGCTCGGCGCCGCCCCCGGGTAGCTGCTGATGCCAAGCAGGCCCGACATCGCCTCCTGCGTGGCGCCCATGCCCACGAACCCGGACTCCGGCCCTGTCCTCCCGAACGCGGGCAGCGCGACATAGACGATGCTCGGCGTGATCGCCCGGCAGTCCTCGTAGTCCACGCCCAGCCGCCCGGTGACGCCCACGCTGAAGTTCTCCGCCACCACGTCCGACATGGAGATGAGCTTGCGGATGTGACGTTGGCCCTCGTCGGTGCGGAGATCGATCGCGATCGCCAGCTTGTTCCGGCTATAGGCATGGTAGCGTCCGACACCCTTGCCGCGTCCGCCGTCGCCGCGGCGCGGCGACTCGACCTTGATGACCTCCGCCCCCAGGTCGGCAAGGATGCGGGTGCAGTACGGCCCCGCCCAGATGTGGGTGAAGTCGACCACCCTCAGACCCTCCAACGGCAGGCGGCCTTCTTCGCCGCCGTCACTGCGGCCCATCCGCTCGCCGCGAGGGGGCAGGGAGGAGCCGCCGTGCTCCCCCAACATCGGCGCGCGGCGCGAGACGAACGGCGTCCTCGACATCCTGAACGGTGCGCCCGGCATCGTCACACTGCCCGCGACGGGGTGCCGCACCCGGACGAAGAAGCACCGGTGCCTCAGCTGCGTCGACTCCAGCAGGTCCCGCGCCGTCGCGACGTAGCCGTAGGCGTGACCGTAACGCTGGGCCAGCCGGTACACCTCCTCCTTGGTGTGCTCGGATACCCAACGGCCGAACAGACGGGTCAGCTCCTCGGCATGCTCGCCGCGTCCCTCCTCCGTCGTGAAGCGGGGCGACGCGAGATTCGGCAGGTCCTGCGACATCTCGCGGATGGCGCCCGTCCAGTCGGCGGACGACCTTCCGTAGGCCAGGACGTACCCGTCCCTCGCTTTCCATACGCCGCTGGGCTCCCAGTGAGTCCCATCCTCCCCCCTCCATGCCGCCGTCCCCCGGCTCCACGGGTCCGCGTCGCCCCTCTGCGACACCTTCTCGTCGTAGAGCCAGCCGTTCATGGTGGCGCCGAGAATCGACGTCAGGCTCTCCAGGTGCGAGACGTCGACGCGCTGCCCTCCGAGCCGGTCGCGGGCGAAGAGCGCCGCGACCGCCCCGATGAAGCCGTGGCAGCCGGCGTGGTAGTCGGCCAGGTTGCCGCCCTTCTTGAGCGGCGGGAGATGCCTGCTGCCGGCCAACCCGAGCTCACCGCTCAGCGCGTGGACGACGAGGTTTGTCGCCACGAAGTCCCGGTACGGGCCGTAGAGCCCGAACGGGGTGATCGATACCACCACGAGGTCGGGGTTCGCCCGCGACAACTCGCCGCCTGCCTGTCGGCCTGCTTGGCCGCCCGCCCGTACGGGCAGGTCGGACAGGGCAGACAGGTATCCCAGCCCTGCTGTTTCGAGGCCCGGCGGGCCGTCGATCAGCACGTCCGCCCGGTCGATCAGCTCCCGCAGCCGGCGCTGGTGCGATGGGTTGTCGGCGTCGACCACGACGCTCTTCTTGCCTGCGTTCAGATAGAGGAACAGGCCGCTCGCCTCGGGGTTGGGGACGTCGTCCCTGAAGGGGCCCAGCGTTCGGGACACGTCACCGGAGGGCGGCTCGACCTTGATCACCTCTGCGCCGAACCCCGCCATCAGCTTCCCGCAGACCGGGCCCGCGATCCCCTCCGCGTGCTCCACGACAACCAGCCCCTCGAGGGCGCGGACGGCGCCGTCCGCGGGCGCCGGCGGGGAAAGGGTAGGGCATATGTCGCTCTCGGCAGTTGACATCGTCTCCGCAGTCACTCTAGCATCTGACCCACACCAGTGTCCTGATTCGGGGATTCGCTCGAACAATTGTGAGGGGCTCTGGCATGCCCGGACTAAGGCGGTATAACCCGCACCCAAACCCAGAGGCTGCTCTAAGAGGGTGTGTGCCCGCCTAGCGGCAGACAGGTACAGAGGAGCGAAGCCCCTCGCCGGGAGTCTGACGATGTCCCTCGGGCATGTCTTTTGTTTCTGGCCAAGGTAGGCGAAGATCCGGGGGAAGCTAGGGGCCCCAATAAGACCTGCAGGACAGGACACCAGACATCGACCGCGGGAGGACGCCATGGCCCTGACCGAAACGAGGACGTGGGACTACGAAGCGGTCGAGGTCGGTCAGCGGGCGCAGCCCATCGCCAAGGAGGTGACTCTGGACTCCATCGTCCGCCATGCCTCCACCTCGCGCAGCATGAACCCGGACCACTACTCGGACGCGCCCCCGTTCGCCATGCCGACCCAGATCTTCTCCCTCGCCCCCAAGAACAGGGGAGGCGTTGCCGAGAACAACGGGATGAAGATCATCACCGCCCACGCGACCCCGTTCGCCAAGTGCGAGGGACGCTGGTTCGCCCCCATCCGGCTGGGAGACACCGTCACCAGCGTCGCAACCGTGCTGGAGAAGTACGAGCGGCGCGGCAGCAAGTTCGTCACGCTCAGGCTCGAGCCCCACAATGGCTGGGGCGAGAAGCTGGCCGAGATCGACCACACGTCCATCTTCGAGTTCCGCAAGCGCGACCGGCCTCGGCCGGGCTCCGACGGCGCGGCGCGACGGCCCGGACCGAACCTCGAGCCGTCGCCGCTCCAAGAGACGAGCCCGGACGAGGCGGTGGAGACCGTCACCTTCGAGACCATCGAGGTCGGCGGTGCGGTCCACCCCTTCACCATTCACTCGCCCCCCGAGGCCGAGGTCGACGGAGCCGCGGTCCCTGAGGACGAGATGAGCAGCCAGTCGAGCGATGCGAGCCACGAGCCCCGCCGCTTCCCCTGGGGCGCCATGCACGGAGTCGGCGGCATCACCTTCATGGGCTGCCTCGACGCGATGCTGGAGCGATGGGCCCCCGACGGCACTCTCTACAGCGGAGGCCGCCTCCTCTTCAAGGCCATCAAGAACTTCCGACCCGGCGACACCAACACCTACCGCGGCACCGTCACAGCCAAGCGAGAGCACCACGGCAAGCGCCTCGTGGACATAGAGATCACCGGCGCTAACCAGCTAGGCCTGCTGACCGGGGTCGCCGAGGCGACGCTCGTCTCTAGGGAGCCTCTCCCAGACTTAGGCGTCGAGGCGGACGGCTCGGATGCGGTTGTTGTAGTAGTCCGAGACCAGCAGCACATCCTGGCTGTAGAGGCAGATGCCGTGGGGCTCGTTGAGACGCGCCCCGGCAGCATTCCCGCTGTCGCCCCCGTCCCCCGCCTCGCCGCTGCCGGCGACGGTCGTGAGTGTCCCGTCGGGCTCGATTCGGCGCACCCGGTTGTTGAACGAGTCGGAGAAGTAGACGCGGCCGCCTCGGTCCACGGCGAGGCCCCAGGGCTGGTCGATACGGGCCTCTCGGGCGTGCGTACCGTCGGGCGAGAACCCCGGCTCTCCTGTGCCCGCAACGGTCGATATGGTCCCAGCGGCGTCCACCCTGCGTACCACGTGGAAGGCCGCGTCGGTGAAGTAGAGGCTGCCGGCACGGTCGATCCTGATGGTCGAGGGCGCGCCTATCCGCGCGCGGACCGCCGGGCCGCCGTCGCCTGACCAGCCCTGTATGCCGACTCCCGCGACCGTCGCTATCACCCCCGTCACGGCGTCGATGCGCCGTATGCGGCCCACGGCGTCGCCTACGTAGATGTCGTCGTTCGGGCCGTGGGCGACTGCCTGGACGTGGTAGAGGCTGGCGCTCACGGCGGGAGCCCCGTCGCCCAGGTCGGCCTTGAAGGCGGTGCCCGCGATGGTGCGCACCATGCCGTCCTCGTCGACCCTGCGCAGGCGCCCGTGCCGGGAGTCGGTGATGACGACGCGGCCCCGAGAGTCGACCGACACGTCGTGGGGGCTGCCGAAGCTCGCCTCGAGGGCGGGGCCGTTGTCCCCGCCGAAGGCGCGCGCTCCGCTTCCCGCCACCGTGCGGATCGTCCCAGTCAGGGGATCGATGGCGCGGATGCGCTGGTTCCATGGGTCGGCGAAGTAGACGTGGCCGTCGGGGCCGACGCATATCCCCGCCGGCCCTCGCAGGAACGCCTCTACGGCCGGGCCGCCGTCCCCCACGTGCGTGCCGCCGAGGGCCGTCGTGACTATGCCCGTCGCGCCCTCGTACCTGCGGAGCCGGCCCGAGCAGTCGCTCCAGTGCACGGTGCCGTCCGGGTCGGCCCAGATGCCCGACTCGCAGGAGTTGCACCGGGTCTGGGAGCCGTGCAACCCCTCCTCGCCCCAGCCCGACACTCCGGTGCCGACGATGGTCGAGACGATGCCCGTCACGGCGTCGACCCTGCGGACGCGGTAGCCATACTTCTCGCCGACATACATGTTGTCGTGGGCGTCGATGCACAGGGAGTCGGGCATCAGCAAGCTCGCCTCTGCGGCCGGGCCGCCGTCCCCCTGGGAGGAGTGCCGGCCGTCACCCAGGACGGTCGTCACGATGCCTGTCTTCATGTCTATCTTGCGTATGCGGTTGTTGGAGTTGTCGCAGACGTAGAGGTCGCCCTTCGAGTCGAAGGCGACGTGCTCGGGGTGGAAGAAGCCGGCGTCCCTGGCTGGGCCGCCGTCGCCGTGGTAGCCTCCGAGGCTCAGGCCCGTCTCCCACGAGAACGTCGTCCCGGCAAGTCTGCCGGTGTACGGGCGCCACGGCCCATCCTCGGATGGGTAATGCCGCGCCTCCTGCCCGGCGAAGACCTCGATCGTCCCCGTCTGGGCGTCGATCCTGCGGATGTTGTTGTCCCACTCGCCCGATAGGTAGATGTTGCCGCCGTCGTCGATAGCGATGCCGCTCGTCGTATCGATCTCGGCGTTTACGGCCGGGCCGCCCGTGCCTCCCCTGCCGACCCTGCCTGAACCGGCGATACGGGTGATGACTCCAGTCTCGTAGTCGATGCGGCGGTAGCAGTTGTTCCAGAGGTCCGAGAAGTAGAGGTTGCCGTGCTTGTCCAGGGCGAGGTCGTGGGGACCGTACACCCTTGCGTCGATCGCCGGCCCGCCGTCGCCCTCGTCCCCGGGCACGCCGTCGCCCGCGAAGGTGTGGAGGATGCCCTCGCGGTCGATGCGCCACAGGCGGTGGCCCTTATAGTCGGCCACTATCAGGTCGCCGTCGGGCCTTCGCACCACGCCCAGGGTCCACCCGCTGGGCGCGTCACGCGCGGGCACCCCCTCGCGGTAGCCCGCGCCCGCGATGGTGGCTATTCGCCCTCTTCCGAGGCGCTGAAGCTGCTGGATTAGCGACATGGCGATGGTTGCCTCGTGCCTAGCTGAACTCCCTGGAGTCTTGCCAGAGGCTGTCGAACTGGAACCCGAACGAGCGGTCGGCGCCCGGCGCCTTGCGGTCGAGCTTGAAGGTGCACAGCTCGTGGCTGCGGCGGTTCCTGGCTATGGTGCACACGTAGATCGAATCGTCGACCGCGAAGGTGATCTGCGAGGGGTAGTCGTCGTAGATCCTGAGCGAGAAGTCCAGGCCGTCCAGGACGCTAAGCAGCTCCCTGATGTTCCTGCGCACGTGGTCCCTCTGCTCGGCGAAGGTGATGCCGAGCTGGTGGGCGCGGCGGGCAATATAGGGGCTGGCTGGGTCCAGGGTGAGGAGCCTGACCCTGAGCTCGGGCGTGTTCCTGAGGGCGTCGTGCAGGGCCTCGAAGTGGTAGCGCCTGATGGAGTCCACGTCCATCTGGAGTATGTCGACAGCGCGGTTTGCCGCCCGTATGTCGGCGTTGATCTCGTCGACAGGGCGCTGTTCGAAGCAGGTCACCTGGTAGCTCTTTGTTGCAGACACTTAACACCTCCCTGGAGTGTTCCCTTCCCTGGGGCCGCGCATTAGGCGCCGCCGAGCCACCGGGACTGGGATGCGACGGCCCGGTAGGCGTCTAGTCCGGCAAACTCGGCCCTGTCCCCAAGCTCCTCTTCGATCCTGAGCAGGCGGTTGTACTTGGCGGTGCGCTCACCTCGCGCCGGCGCCCCAGCCTTGATCTGGCCGGCCGCCGTTCCGACCGCCAGGTCCGCGATCGAGTCGTCCCCCGTCTCACCCGATCTGTGGCTGATCACCGTGCCCCAGCCCTTCTCCTTTGCCATCCTCACCGCGTCCAGGGTCTCGGAGACAGTGCCAATCTGGTTGAGCTTGATCAGGACGGCGTTCGCCGAGTCCGTCTCGATCCCGCGCCTGAGCCGCTCCGTGTTGGTGACGAACAGATCGTCGCCAACGATTTGGACGCTGCGCCCTAGCCGCTCGGTAAGCCTCTGCCAGTGGGGCCAGTCTTCCTCCGCCATACCGTCCTCGATACTGATGATCGGGTACCGCTGCGCCCACTCCTCGTACTGGTCGAGAAGCTGCCCGGGGTCGAGTATCGTGCCCTCCCTGAGCAGAGCGTAGCGCCCATCGTCCAGCACCAGCTCCGTAGCAGCGACGTCCATGGCGAGGAAGCAGTGCTCGCCGGGCACGTATCCCGCCTCCTCTATGGCCGTGAGGGCCAGCTCCACGGCCTCCTGATTGGTGGTAAGGGGCGGCGCGAACCCTCCCTCGTCTCCCAGGCCCGTCGCGGCACGTCTCCCGCGCAGGATGTCTCCAAGGGCGTGGTACGTCTCGACGCCGGCCCGCAGGGCGTCGCTGAAGCGGTCGAAGCCCGCGGCCACCACCATGAACTCCTGGAAGTCGGTCGAGTCGTCGGCGTGGCGCCCGCCGTTGATTATGTTGAACATGGGCGTCGGCAGGGTGACGGGCGAATCTCCGGCCAGGTACGCGTAGAGGGGAACCCCATGGCTGGCGGCGGCCGCCCTGGCGACCGCCAGAGAGACTCCCAGCACCGCGTTGGCGCCGAGCCCCCCCTTGTTCGGGGTGCCGTCGACCTCGATGAGCACCCGGTCGACTGCGGACTGGTCGGCGGCGCTGAGGCCGATGACTGCCGGTGCGATGCGGGTCGCGACGTTGTCGACCGCCCGAGTAACGCCAAGCCCTCGGAAACGCCGGGGGTCTCCATCGCGCAGTTCGACCGCCTCGAACGCGCCCGCGCTTGCGCCGGAAGGGACCGCCGCTCGCCCTCCGGAGCCGTCGGCAAGCTCGACGTCCACCTCGACGGTCGGGTTGCCGCGGGAATCGAGGATCTCCCTCGCGCGGATGGAAGCGATACTGCTCACGCCGTGCCGGCCGCCTCTTGGCGTGACTCGGCCGCCCGGATCGCCAGGTCTACCGCCTCGGCCGGGTCCGACGCCGGGATCATCGACGTGTCCAGTGCACCGCCCCGCGTAAGCTGCCAGGTTTCCAGGGCCACCACGGGAATGCCATCGCCGAGGGCGTGCCCGATCTCGGAGAGCGTGCCGTACGCCCCCCCGACCGCGATCACTGCGCGCCCGCTCTTTACCACTATGGCGTTCCGCGCGTACGACATGCCTGTGCAGATGGGGATGTCGACCCAGGGGTTCGCGTCGGACGGGTCGCTGCCGGGCAGTATCCCCACCGTGGTGCCGCCGGCGGACTTGGCTCCCCGGCACGCCGCCTCCATCACGCCGCCGAGCCCGCCGCACACCACCACCGAGCCGCGTCTCGCGAGCCCCGCGCCCACCTGCTCGGCGAGACTGGCTATCTCGGGGGAAGGCTGTCCGGCGCCGATGACGGCTATGATCACTGCGTCCTCCACTGGTCCGGTGGGCTCGCTTACATCATAGCAGGGCGCATGTGGAACTCGTCCTTCATGAAACGCAAAGAAGGCAGGCGCAACTCCAGGAATACGCCTGCCTTCCTATGTTCGTAACTGTTGGCCCCGCACTTCCGGCTCGCTCTGCCGGACTTCCGCACCCTCCTGCTGTTGGAGGTACTCGTTTCGCGGCTGCTCTTTCAGTATCAGCGGGCCCGCGAGCTTCTCCGGGCCCCTACCGACTCTTTCAACCCTGCCCTTCTAACACCTACTGCCAGAGCCGATAGGGGCGGTATTGGGGAACTTCCACTGATGGTTCTTGACGACAATCTTCATTACCATTGCGCCACCTCCTACATAGGCCAACTGGCCGGTACTAGGGGAAGCCTCGTTGGTGCTCTCCCCTTGGATGGACGCTAACACGACCCCGCGCGTCGTGTCAATGCCACTTTGCCCACCATCAGGGCCTTTCCATTATCCCATGAACCACATACCGTCATTCCCGCGCAGGGAGACCTTTGCGTAACCCTGCGTAACCCCCTCTCCCTTGACGGGCCCTTGACGGGAGAGGGTTGGGGTGAGGGTGAAAAGGCCGGCATCTGCAAGCTGGATCCCACGTTCACGCGGGGCCTGGATTCCGGCTTTCGCCGGAATGACGGGGTTATGCAAGGGTCTCCGCGGGCGGGAATCCAGGTGGGCGGTGGGGTATGCCCCTTCCGCAGGGAGCCAACTCTTGAAAGGCCCTAGCCCACCCATTTGACCGTCCACTCAGGCTACTGACTGCCCCTGTTTCCCTTCGCCCCGCTACGAAGCCTACAGGCCGCCGCGCTTGTAGTGCCCCCTGCCATCTCTTAGACTACGCCCGGACAGCCTCACCTGGGAGCACGGCAGCCACATGAGGATTCTGATAGTCGGCGGCTCGGGCAGAGTTGCTACCTGGACCGCGCCCTACATGAGGGAGCGGCACGACCTCAGGGTACTCGACATCGCGCCCCCGAGGGCGGAGGGCGTCGAATTCGTGCAGGGCTCAATCACAGACCCCGGCGCGCTCAGGGAGGCCCTGGACGGGGTGGACACGTTCGTCAACATGGTAATGAAGAGCCCGACTTCACCAGACAACAACACGGCTACGGTCCAGGACACGATCGACAACTACAACGTCAACACCCTGGGTCTCCACCTGCTCCTACAGACCGCGCACTCGATGAGCATCGCATACGGGGTCCATACGAGCTCATTCACCGTCCACAGGCGTGACCGCACGTGGTACCCGGCCGAGGAAGAGATGCCCCTGGACAACCCCGGCGTGTACGGGCTTACCAAGGGCTTCGGAGAGCGGATCTGCAGGTACTTCTGCCGCGAGTTCGGCATGTCCATCGTGGCGCTCCGCATCACCGGCCCAAGAGATCGGCGGCAGTGGATCGAGGACCGCAAAGTGCCCAAGGACAGCCCGGGCCGGCTGTGGGTCACGGACGAGGAGGACCTCGCCGCCGCCTACCTGTCCGCAATCGAAGTGGCAAAGGGGCGGTCGAGCCGTTTCGACGCGGTGATGATAGCGGGCGACGAGCTTGGCGAGTACGCCAATCTGAACAAGGCGAAGCAGCTCCTCGGCTGGGAGCCGCGCAGCCATCTGAAGGTGTGATCACAGAGTCACCGTGGATATAGGGACCGCGCGGCCGAGGGGCGCAGCGGGAGCGTTGGAGCAGCCATGAAGATAGAACAGGTCGAGTCGATTCGCATAGGCACTGCATACCTGGTGCGCATCCATACCGACACCGGGCTGACCGGGCTGGGCCAGACGGCGTGCTGGGGCTACACGGAAGCTGTGGAGAGCATCGTAGGGCGATTGGCAGCGTACCTGGTCGGACAGGACCCACTCCGCATCGAGCACCACTGGCAGGCCAACAACCGCGCCATGCCGTTCCGGGGCGCTGCGCTCTCGGGCGCGATCAGCGCGGTGGACATCGCCCTGTGGGACATCAAGGGCAAGTACTACGGGGCGCCCGTGTGGGACCTGCTGGGAGGCAGGTGCAGGGACCGCATCCGGCTGCACCTGCTGATGGGCAACGCCGGCACCCCGGACTCGGTCGCGGTCGAAGCGCGAGCGGCTGCGGATGAGGGCTTCACCGCCATCAAGTTCGACCCACTTCCCGACGGCTACCAGGACATGACCCTTGCCCGTCAGATAACGACGGCGCGCGACCTGGTCGCCGCCGCCAGGGAGGCCGTCCGCGACGAAGTGGACATCATAGTCGAGATCCACCGCAAGCTCACACCGATGAACGCCATCGCGCTGGCGGAGGCGCTGGTGGACCTGCGACTGCTCTTCTACGAGGACCCCATCCAGATCGACAGCATCATGTCCCAGGGAGAGATCGCCAGGCGCATCTCGATCCCCGTGGCCAACGGCGAGCGCATACACTCCATCTGGGAGTTCAGGGAGCTGCTGACCCACGGCGGGCCTCAGTACGTCAGGCCGGACATCGGCCTGGCGGGCGGCCTCACGCACTGCAAGAAGATCGCCGCCATTGCCGAGTCCTTCCACTGCGCCGTAGTGACCCACAACTTCCTGGGCCCGGTGCTGACAGCGGCCTCGGTCCACCTGGACACGAGCATCCCCAACTTCGTCACTCAAGAATACTCCAAGAACGACGAGTCGCCGGAGAACGCGATCTACAGGACGGCGCTCAGGCGAGAGGGCGGATACATCCCCGTCCCCGACGCCGTAGGCCTGGGAGTCGAGCTGGACGAAGATCTCCTGGCCCAGGCCACCGCCGAGACCATCGACCTCTCCGAAGGCCCCCTCCTCAGAAACGACGGCTCAGTCGCCTACAGTGTCTAGCCGTCCCTTCTGGCGAGTGGAGACCTTTGAACAACCGTCATTCCCGCGGAGGCGGGAATCCAGGGGAGGTTGGGGGCCAGCTTGGATTGCGTCGTTTAGGGTACCCTGTGTTGCTCTGCTCAGAAGGTTATACCAAGTCACCGTGATGCCGCCGTATATGTGCGGCCAGGGAGTGGGTTCCCGCCTTCGCGGGAATGACGGCTTTACGGCGCGCTCAAAACGAAATGGTATTACTCAAGGGTCTCCGAGTGCGGGAGCGGCCGTGGCTTGTCGGACGGACCGCTTAGCCCCTCTTCCCTGACGGGCTGACGGGAGAGGGTTGGGTGAGGGTGAAGAGCCGGCTTCCGCAAGCGTGGCTCCCATGTTCAGGGGACCTGGATTCCTGCCCCGTATCGAGTACGGGGCAGGCTTTTCGCCGGAACGACGGGGTTATTACACGTCCTCCAGCGGAAGTCTCCCCTTTCAGGGGACATCGACACGGACCGCGGAACGGTCCGCGTCGACGGGCTCCCCTATGCCGGGGGTGACTGTCGTGATGAGACGCCACTTGAGCATGCCGCCGGAGGCGTGGGGAGGGCGCTCTTCGCCGATGTCGAGCGCAAAGTCGTACCTGGCAGGGGTCCCCGGTGCTAGATGGATGCCGCGGGCGAACGTGACGCTGCTGTGGACGAACGTGTTGGTGTAGACTTCGACGTGGCGCTTCGGGGCCGCAGGCCCCGGCATGGGCTTCCCCCTGCCGATCATACCGCCCGTACGACCCAGCGGCTCCATCTTGACGTAGGTGTCGGCCCAGCGCTCCTCGCATTCCAGGTCCACCCTGGCCTCCTCGACTTCAAGTTCGCGGCGCGCATGGAGCTCGACCGACAGCTTCATCGAGCGGCCGAGCTCATATGAACGGTCCTCGAACTCCACCCGGGCGGACACCGGGCCCGGGTTGAAAATGCTTTTAAGCGACCTGAGCATGGCTGCTACTGCTCCGCGACTACGGGATTGCTCAGGAACCCAACACCCTCGACCTCGATCTCCACCTCGTCGCCCGGGACGATGGGCCCGACGCCCGCGGGCGTGCCGGACATGATCACGTCGCCCGGCAGGAGCACGAGGGCCTGGCTGATGTACGATACGAGCTCCGCTACCCCGAAGAGCAGGTCGGACGTGCGCGCGTTCTGCCGCTCCACGCCGTTCACGCGGGCCATCACCGCGAGGTCGGTCGGGTCGAGCCCGGTCGCCACGACTGGGCCCAGCGGGTTGAACGTGTCGAACCCCTTGCCGACCAGCAGGGCGCCCATGGCCATCTCCGCGCGCTGGATGATACGCTCGCTGACGTCGTTGCCGCACGTGTAGCCGAGCACGTAGTCCAGGGCGTCCTCCTTGCTGACGCGGCGGGCGCGCCTGCCGATGACCACGGCGAGCTCGGCCTCGTACTCGACCTGTTGGCCCTGATGGGGGTAGACGATAGGTTCGCGGGGACCGATTACGGCGTCGAGCGGCTTCATGAACAGCATCGGGAAGGACGGCTGCTGCATACCCATCTCCTCGATGTGGGAGACGTAGTTGAGGCCCACGCCGATGACCTTCGTCGGCTCCACGGGAGGCAGCAGCTTGACGCTATCGACGTCGGCCACCGCCTCGCCGACATCGCATTCGCCAAAGGGCGAGCCCTCCAGGGCCCGGACCTCGCCGCCGTCTCCGAGAACGCCGAAGCTCGGCCCGCTCCCCGCGTCGTACCTGAGTAACTTCATTTCACTCCCCTGTCCAGTATATGGGCGGTCGCCCTCTACATCATGTGATTCTGGAAAGAATTGTACTTCGCAGCGATGCCTGCATCCTCCGTAGACCCGTCGTGGACTACGAGTCTGACGCCCGCCTCGACGGAGTCGCCCGGGCCCAACTCCCAGGACGATTCCAGGAGCGGGTTCACGGTGATCGTGCCGTAGTCGGCGACGCCCCAGGTGCTGCCGGACGTGGAGGCGTGCGGGAAGACGGCGATGCCCGCGGGCCGCCCCTGGTAGGCAGGGCCGCAGGCGTCGACCCACGCCGCGCGCTCGCCGGAGATAGCGTCTCCGCCGCTGCGTCCCTCCGAGTCGACCACGCTGCCGCCGTCCACTACGCGCAGCCCGTCGGCCAGCCTGACGGTGAAGAAGGCGTGGCGGGTAGGCCCTATCCGAAGCGACCACTGGGTCGGGCTGAGCCGGGTGCGGATGTCGATGACGTTGGCGTCGTCTCCCGGGCGGACGTCGATGGTGCGCGTCTCCCTCGCCACGGTGCGCCTGTCGGGCGCGCCCCACTCCTCAGGCCCCTGCCAGTCGAGCTCCTGTGTCAGTCTGAGATGGTCGGAAGCAATCTCGGCGCCATCCACGGAGCGGCTGACGATTCGGCCCGGCGCGCGCCCCTGGAATACGTAGTTGACGTAGAAGCTGTAGTTGGCCTCCTCGACCTTGTCGGCGGAGTACGGGAGGTGGCAGTTGAAGTGGTCTGCGCCGATGGTGACCGACTGGTGGTGCGGGTGGTCTATCGGCGACTCGGACGTCACCAGCACTCCGGTCGGAGTGAAGACAGGGTAGATGTAGCTCCGAAAGTCGCCCTGGCTCAGACCCAGTATCTGGCGGCCGCGCCACCCGACCTTGACACGTCTCGCGCGGGCCGTCGCCCCGCGGGGCAGATCGATGCGGTCGTCTTCGACCGTGAAGTGTCGCACGAACCGTTCAGACGGAGCCGAAGTTGGCCAGGCTGGGCGGCAGGACGCCGTCTGGCAGGTAGAACTCCTTCTCCACGTCGACGGAGACGGCCTGGCCCGTCCTCATCGACTCGACGGCCTTCTCGAATATCAGTGTGGGGATGCAGGCCTCCCAGGCGTCCATTGGGCTGGGACCGCCATCGATGCAGAGGTCGGCGAACATTTCCATCTCCTCGTCGAAGCCGTTGTGGTAGCGGTTCTCCTCGATCCCCGGCTCGTCGGTGCCGTCGAACACCAGGTTCCCGAAGCGCAGGGTCGCCGCGCTCACCTCGCCTGCGTGGACCTCGGCGTAGTGCTTGGGCAGGATGCCGCCGCTGCCCAGGTCGCTGAATATGGACGTGCCAATACCGCCGTTCTCGAACCGCACGTTGATGGTGCTCGTGCTGGTGGCCTGCCCGTCCATCCCGACCGCGCTCACCTCCACAGGCTGCGAACGCATCACGTGCCACGTCCAGTGCAGGTTGTATCCGGCCGTGTCGAGCAGCCCACCCTTGCCGTAGGGGTCTGGGCTCGTGTATGGCCCCGGCGGGATCCTGCAGGTGAACAGCACGAAGCGCGGCTCTCGGATGACCTCGCGCAGCCGCTTCGTCACCGGCGAGTGCTTGAACCACCACCCGCTCATCAGGGGTATGCCGGTCCGGTGCACGGCCTCCTGTATCCGGCGCGCCTCCTCCATCGTCATCGCAAGGGGCTTCTCGCAGAAGACCTGCTTGCCTGCATCGAGGGCCTGGACCGCCAGATCGGCGTGCGTGTCGTGCGTGGAGCAGATCAACACGGCGTCGATCCCGTCGTCCGACAGGACCCTGTCGAGGTCGGTCGTGAAGTAGTCGGCCTCGGCCTGCTCCGCGCGCTCCCTCGCGGCGTCCTCAACCACATCCATGGTCGCCGCAAGGCGCATCTGCGGCGTTGCGAGGATGTTCGGCAGGTGGTGGCGGCTTATTCCGCCGCAGCCGATCAACCCTACCCTGAGCTGGCGGTCCATGACCTACTCCTCTCCTTCGACCTGGGCGATGAGCGCCCGAATATTCTCGTAGTTGATGCGCATCGCCTCGACCGACGAGTCGCTGGCGGGCCTGAAGTGGGTCGAGATGGACAGCACGGCGTCGACCCTGTTGTCGCGCAGGTTCCGCAGCACCCCCGGGAAGTCCACGTCGCCCTCTCCGACGGGCTTGTAGTCGAAGTCGAGGCTGAGGCCGTCGTTCACGTGCAGGTCCTTGATGTGGAGGCTGTGCAAGTACGGCCTGACGTTCGTGAACCCGGCGTAGGCGGCGTCGCTCTCGCCGCAGTTCATAGTGTCCGCCGGGCCCCACATGACCCGTATCCGCGGCGACCCTATGCGCTCGGCGATACGGCGGAAGTTGCCGGAGGTGTTCGTGTAGTTCCAGGGCATCATCGAGAGGACGACGTCGACCCCGTGCCGTTCGGCCGCCTCCACGACGGGGGCGAAGGCCGCCTCGAGCTTGTCCATGTCCACGTCGGAAATGACGCCCCCCCGGGTCATCCACCTCATGGGCCAGGTGGGCTTCTCAGCCGTATACTCCCCGGGCCACGCGAAGGCGTAGGATAGCACCGATCCGACGCCCAGCCGCGCCGCTATCTCCATGGACCGAACGAGCTCGCGCAGGTCCCTGGCGTACTCCTCGTTGCTGCCGGGCGAGTCCGCATCGATGTCGGTCAGGTGGACCTGCTTGAACGGGCTGGTGGCGCTGATGAGCAGGAGCTCTAGGCCATGCTCCGCCACCTTCTCGGCCACGCGGTCGATCTGCGCATCGCTCATGTCGGCGACGTCGGGCTCGTCGGGCACTCGGGAGAACCAGACGTACTCCGCCCCGATATCCTTCGCCGTCGCGAGAGACTCGTCGAAGGGCAGCCTGAGCTCATTCAGGAACATTCCCAGCTTGAACCGGTAGCTATTTGTCACTGTCTTGGCTCCCCGTGTCGTTGTGGCCGTAGTCTATCACCTCGCCGCACCCAGCGCCGAATCCTTCTTCTCCTACTCTTCTTGCCCCGCCCTCCGTTCGCTCTGCGCTCTCCGCGCCCTCTGCGGTGAACTCTCTCCTCCCCAACCCTCTTTGACTCTGTGCCCTCAGTGTCCTCAGTGGTGGACCCTCCCATCCCTTAGAATACGTCCAATGCCAACCCTGTACATCGTCGCAACCCCCATAGGCAACCTCGAGGACATCACTCTCAGGGCGCTCCGCGTCCTGTCGGAGGTGGCCCTGATAGCGGCGGAGGACACGAGGGTCACGCGACGCCTCCTCGACCGACACGGCATCGAGACGCGCATGACGAGCTATAATGAGCACAACAGCCGCTCGAAGACCCCCGCCCTTCTGGCCAGGCTTGCCACGGACGACGTGGCCCTCGTGACCGACGCGGGCTCACCCGGCATAAACGACCCCGGCGCCTGGCTCGTCGAGGCCGCTGCCGGGGCCGGGCATACGGTAGCCACGGTCCCTGGCCCCTCGGCGCCGACCGCGGCGCTTTCGGTGTCCGGTATGTACGGCGACAGTTTCGTGTACCTCGGATTCCTGCCCAAGAGGCGCGCCGAGCGGCTGAAGATGCTAGCGTCAGTCTCGACGCAGGAGCGGACCCTGGTCGCGCTGGAGACTCCACATCGGTTGAGGGCAGCACTGCAGGACATAGCGGAGGCCCTCGGCGACCGCCCCATCGCCATCTGCCGCGAGCTCACGAAGCTGCACGAGGAGGTCTTTCGCGGCACAATCTCCGAGGCCATCGAGCGATTCCAGGAGCCTAGGGGCGAGTTCACACTCGTCATCCAGGGCGGGACCGACGAGTTGGACGATGAAGGCTACGCGGAGGAGACGGCTAGGGCCAGGCTGGCCGAGCTCCGCTCGAAGGGAGCACACGCCAGGGATGCCGTGTCCCAGGTGGCCGAGGAGACCGGCCTGCCGAAACGGCAGGTGTACCGCATGTGGCTGGATACGGCGGATCAGCCGGGTTCTACCGAATAGCCGCTCTCCGCAAACGCGGATCTGGTGACGCTCGAAAGCTCACTGTGCGGTTGAACCAGACGCCTAGCCCAAGTGTTCCAGATCGGGATCTGAAGTCCCATCAAAGTAGGGCAGAAGCTCTCCGACGAATTCAATCTGTCCGAGTCTGTTCTGAATGTGGCCTTGGTTATTCAGGTCCAGGCCCTGGATAGTCTGCGAAGCCTTCCGTCGCTGCTCTTGGGTCAAGCCACTCTTCGGAACAATCATCCCGGTGCGAAGGTTGAAGTCGAAGAAGCGCTCCGGTCGTTCCTGCGTGGAGCACGCACACGGGTCGACGTAGCCTCCAGGGGGCCACTTGTCGTTTTTGGTGTTGTTGCACGAGTTGCAGGCGAATACCCAATTCGACCATGCGTACACGAGCTCGGGGAACTTGCTCTTCGGCCTGAAGTAGTCTACTTCCTCAAGCGCAGCTTCTTCTTCGCAGTAGCCGCAGATACCGTAGAAACGCGAGCGTAGATCTGAGAGGAAGTTCCGCCAGCAGTCATTCGACGGCCTCAGCCCTACTCGGTCCCGGTAGTGTGCAACCCACCCGGGAGTCAGTGTTTCCCGTACTTGATCCAAACCGGGGGGGCGCCGGGCCACGATCGACCCAATGCATTATTCCGGGGAAGGAGCCGGGTCGTAGCGTGACTTGGCTTCTCTGAGTATGGTACGAAGCTCCTCCAGCTGTTCGGCGAGCGGACCGCTCATCATGTCGCGGCGCACAGTCTCTTGCAGGCGCTCCAACTCCCTGGCCTCTTCGTTCGTAGGACTGTCGATCTGCTGTAGATGCTGCAAACGCTCGATGTGCTGTACGGTTTCCAGATCGGTCGGACTTGGGACGTCGAGGAAGCTCCGCAGTATCTCGTCCGCCGACCACGCGACGATGTCCCGTTCGTTCCGAGAAACCGTGACTCTTCCATCCTCACCCCTGTCCAGTAGCTGCACCTGCCTTGCCTTAAGAGCCTATCCGATAACTCCGGCGGCACGATATGTTATCTGAGCGCAGGCGAGATGAAGCATAGCCAGGTAGTTGTCCATGCGCTTTTCCCAACGGATCAGCAACCTTCTGAACCGGTTCAACCAACTGTGACTACGCTCCACCACCCAGCGGCGGGCGCGGTATCCCGGAATGGTCTGCTTATCTTTACGCTCCTCGCCTCGCCTACGTATATGCGCTGTGTATCCGTAGCTGGCCACCAGCTTCTCGACCTCAGGATAGTCATAACCTCTGTCCAGACACAGCCCCTGAGGCTGTTCGGGTTGTGGGGCTGGGCGGTCTCCCACGATGGCTTCGAGTGTTGGCTCAACCAGTTTCATATCGTGGCGATTGGCGCCGTCCACGCTTATTCCTATGGGAATGCCGTTGCCATCGGTCAGCAGGCTGCGTTTTGTGCCCGTCTTGCCTCTGTCCGTAGGGTTTGGGCCAGTACCCTCACCCCCCGAGCGGAGCCTTCGTCATGGCTCCATCCATTGCCTGCCACTCCCAGTGTATGCCGTATAACTCGTCGTATTCGGCCAACCCCTGTTTCCACAGTCTCTCGAAGACTCCGTCCTTCACCCAACGCTGATACCGGTCATGCACGGTGCTCGGCGCTCCGTACGTTCGAGGCATGGACTTCCATTGGCAGCCGGTGCGCAGCACGTAGAGTATCCCGTCCATACAATCGCGGGCGGACTTCCAGGGTCTTCCCCCCCTTCGGGCCCGTCTTCTCCTGGGGCAACAAAGGCTCGATTCTTTCCCAAAACGCATCGGACATGCGCATATCGTCTCCCGCAGCACGTTTTCCTGTCTCCGACATGTCCTTCCTCCCTATAGAACTGGAGAAAGTCTAATCGAAGCATCATACAATGACCAAGGCAATATAAGGTTATCGGATAGGCTCTAAGTCGGGTTGGCTGGGAGGGTGATCTTGCACCGGATGCAGAAGCCGTCCGTTGGCGCCTTCGAAGTGGCTCTGCTCTTCTTCTTGCGAGTCGTCTTGCCCGCCGAATACTCCCGGCCGCTTTCGGCAACCTGCACCATGGCGGCCGAGTCGTCGTCGACATACATCATCACCTCATGATGAATCTCTCCGTAGAGATCCGGGTCTTTCTCTTTAGATACCAGTATGCCCATTTCGTCGTTGTTGTCTTGGGAGTACCTATAGAGGTTCATCGAGGTCACCACGGCCTCGTTTTCGTTCATGTAGCATTTCGCGTGAAGGTTTCTGCGAAACGTGGCTTCGATATGCAGCTTGTCAAAGAGAGCTTGTTGGTTAGGGCGCAACTGCTCTTTCCCGTAGACCACGTCGATTTTGGTTGAGCGTTGCTGTCTACCTAGAAGGTTTTTGGTAACCTCATCGGCATCAATATACGGGCTGACGAGCACGATCAGGTCTTTGGCTTCCTTGATGATTCTGTGGAGATGGCTCACGATGTCATGTCTTCTGAGAAACTCTGCCACAGTGCTCAACTCCTTCTACCCAGGATTTCCCATATTGGCAGTCTTCAGGCTCAAAGGGCAGCCCAAACGAGATGGGAGCATCATAGTCAGGTCCTGCAAGGCCAGTCAATCGCCGGTCGTAATTGATTAGCGGTTTAGTGGCCCGTAGAGGGGTTGCGGCGAGCGCTGGGTGCTGGTTTAGACTTTGGTTATGTGCAGTTCCCCAGGCTTGTCCCCCTCTGAACGGGATCAGTTTATCGCGTTGGTGACGCGGCTTCAAGAGCAGAACGCGCGGTTGACGGCAGCCAACGAAGAGTTGCATAAGGAACTCGCCGAGGCCAAGCGAGCGGGAAAGCGGCAGGCTGCGCCGTTCTCTAAGGGCGGGCGCAGCAGCAAGCCCAGGCGTCCTGGCCGCAAGCCGGGTATGGGGATGTTCAGCTACCGCAAGCCGCCGTCTGCCGAAGAGATCATCGAGCCGGTTGTAGAGGCGCCAGTGTCGGGGGACACCTGCCCTGGATGTGGAGGCGTCCTCGATGATGAGGGAGTGAGTGTTGCCTACGTAACCGACATACCTGCTATTCGGCGTCCGCAGGTGAGAGCGTACCGGGTGCGGGTATGCCGGTGTCGGTCGTGCGGCAGGCAAGTGCGTGGCGAGCACCCAGAAGTTGCGCCTGACCAGTACGGGGCCAGCGCCCACCGAGTGGGGAAGCGGCTGATGGCGGCGGCCCACGTGCTCCACTATGGGGTGGGCGTTCCGGTACGGAAGGTTCCTGCCGTTCTCAGAGCGCTGACCGGGGTGAGAGTGAGTCAGGGAGCGATCAGCCAGGACGCGCTGCGTCGTGCCAAGGGTGCGGTGGGTGATGCCTACAGCAAGTTGCGGACATCGGTGCGGGCGAGTCCGTTTGTCCACACCGACGACACGGGCTGGCGTGTGGGAGGCGAGGGTGCGTTTCTGATGGCGTTCGAGACGGATGAGGCTGCGGTGTATCAAGTCCGTGCTCGTCACCGGAACGAAGAGGTGCGGGAGGTTGTCCCCTCGGACTATGGAGGGGTGATGGTGACTGATCGAGGACGGAGCTACGACGCCCAGGCGCTGTCCGGGGTCAAGCAGCAGAAGTGTCTGGCGCACGTACTGCGCTCGGTCAGCGAGGTGGTCCAGACCAAGACAGGGAGGGGACGCAGCTTCGGCAAGCGTCTGAGTGCGCTTTTGCGAGAAGCGATGGACCTGTGGAGAGCATATCACCGAGGAGAGGCTGAGGACTTTGAAGTGCAGGCCGAACGGTTGAAGCAACAGCTGAGCTATCATCTCCGCGACCGACCGATGACGGATGCGGACAGCTACAGGTTGCAGAACGAGCTGGGCTGGCACGATGATCGGGGCAACCTGCTGCGCTTCCTGGACGATCCGGGCATTGAGCCGACCAACAACCGTGCTGAGCGAGCGCTCCGCCCGGCTGTGATCGCGCGGAAGGTATCGCACTGCTCCAAGAGCGTGGAGGGGGCCGATGCGTTCTCAGCCTTCACCAGCGTAATCAGGACGTTGGAACGCAATGGAGGCGACCAGCCTGTCGTGGACCGGCTCTGCGCTGTGTTCAGCGGCCCTCCCGTTCACTCCCCTTCAGTCTGAACGTCTCTCTCCCTGCCAGCCGCTAATCAATTACCGCCGGTCTATCCAACAAGAGATGCGTTTGCAGTCGTAGAGCACCCTTCTTGTCCGTCTTCATCGTCCTCGTGTCCCCTGCCAGTGGGGTGAAACCGCATTGAAGACAAAGCGACTCCCTGGAGCACTCTCCCCCCCTTGGCAAGATCGTGGTTGTACTCTCCCTCAGCTTGGCACCGGCGATAACCGGCCGATACGATCCAGCACTCCCTGGAACAACCGTCGACTCGGCGCGGCGTGGTCCGGCGTGAGTAGCAGCAGAAACTCCCCCTTGCCGAGGCTTTCCAGGTGCCTTTCGAGCTGGCCGTGGTTCACAGTGTTGTGTGTTGTCTTGGTCTCGATCCAGACAGCGGGCCCCGTCCCTATCTTGGCGTCGGGCGTCGAGGACCCTTGTTTAGGCTGGTTATGAAGTGTGACGAGGCTGAAGGTGGCTTCGCCAAGGAGCGCCTGGAGAATACGGTTGATATTGGACAGACTCAACCGTTCAAGGACCGCCAGGAACGTGGCGGTGACGCGATTCTCACGCTGGCGGAAAGTCGAAAAAAGCGGGGTCGTCAATTCTTCACTCCCGCCACCTGCCCTATCGCCGCGTCCAGCCGCTCCAGGCCCGCGTTGATCTCCTCCCTCGTGATCGTCAGCGGCGGCATGATCCTGATGGCCGTCGGCTTGGGCGCGTTGAGCAGCAGGCCTCTCCCGTTGCACTCGGTGAGCAGGGCCGCCGAGATCTCGTCGCTGAACTCCACCGCGATCAGCAGCCCGACCCCCCTCACCTCCGTCACCGCGTCGTGAGAGTCCCATATCCTCCGCAGCCCGGCCTGCATGTACTCGCCCATCTCATGCGCCCGGGCCGGTATGTCGTTGTCGATCATGTAGCGCGTCGCCGCCGCCGCCGCCGCGCAGGTGAGCGCGTTGCCGCCGAACGTCGACCCGTGCTCCCCCAGCGGCTCGAAGACCGCCGCGTGGTCCTTGGCGAGGAACGCGCCTATTGGCACCCCGCCGCCCAGCCCCTTGGCCAGGGTCATCACGTCCGGCTCGACGCCCGACACCTCGTAGCCGAACAGCGTCCCCAGCCTGCCCAGACCCGTCTGCACCTCGTCGAATATGAGCAGCAGGCCGTTCTCGTCGCACCACTCGCGCAGGCTGGCCAGGTAGCCCTCCGACGGCACGTTCACGCCGCCCTCGCCCTGCACCGGCTCCACCATCACCGCCGCGGTCCGGTCCGTCGTCGCGTCCCTGACTGCGTCCAGGTTGTCGTACTCGACGTGCACGAACCCCCTCGGCAGGGGCAGGAACGGGTCCTCGTCGTGGGGCTTGCCGGTCGCCGACCAGGTCGACAGCGTCCGGCCGTGGAAGGAGTTCTGCGCCGTGATCACCTCGTAGGCGCCGTTCCGGTGCAGCTTGCCGTACTTGCGGGCCAGCTTGAAGGCGCCCTCGTTGGCCTCGGCCCCGCTGTTGCAGAAGAACACCTTGTCGAGGCAGCTGTTCTCGACGAGCAGCTGCGCCAGCTCCAGCTGGGGGATCGTGTAGAACTGGTTGGACGTCTGCACCAGCGTCCTGGCCTGCTCCGCCACTGCCTCCGCTATCGCGGCGTTCGCGTGGCCCACGTTGTTGACCGCCCACCCAGCCGTGAAGTCCAGGTACTCCTTGCCCTCGTCGTCCCACACACGCGTTCCCTCGCCCCGCACGATGACGATGGGCTGCCGCCGGACGCAAAACATGTAGTACTTCTGCTCGATTGCCTTCCAGTCAGTCGTCATTGCCTCACCATCCTCGTCGTATTCTGTAGTCCGCCCATCAATTGCTCGGGGCCGTATGACCCAAGCGCAAGCCTAGTATGATCCAGCCCTCCAGCACCTCTTGCAGCTCCTCTCGGCACTCCTCCAAAGTGGGCGCGTTCGCAAGCACCCCCCGGAAGCCCGGTATCTCGCCGTAAAACGTGCCGTCCGGGAGGACCTCGTAGGTCGCTCTCTTCATTGCTCCTAGAACGTATTGTGTAAGCACTGAAGAGCCTCCCTCCTATTCCGCTACTGCCCGTCCGACACCTTCCTGAGGTCCTCCAGCGCCTTCTCCAGGTCATCGATGCTCTCCTTCAGCCCGTCTATGGCGTCGTTGATGCGGTCGATCCCGGACTGGAAGTTGCTCGTCGTTCCCGACTCCGTCTGCGCGGGCGCAGCCGCATCTTCGGGGTCCTCCTGCTCGTACCCCGTGAGCATCAGGACCGCCTCGGGCACCGAGCCCGCCATTACGACGTTCTCGCCCGTCGCCAGGATCACCTGCTTGAGCTCAGGGAAGGCGATTTCCTCGGCCTGGAGGTAGACCGGCTCCGCGTACAGCAGGCCGAACTCATCCTCCGTGGCGATGGGGATGACCAGCAGGTTCCCCCTGATGCAGAACGAGCCCTCCTGGCACCTCAGCGTGAACCACTGGGAGATGAACGGGTCGTTGTCGATCTTCGCCTCGACCTGCAGCGGGCTGTCGTCCTGGCTATCCTTCGGGAACCGGAACGCCACCAGCTCGCCGTAGTTCGGCGCGTCGTTCCGCGCCGCAAGCCAGCCCGCCAGGATGGGCTGATCCTGGTTCCGCGTGTAGGGAGTCAGAAGCACGAACTCCTCCTGCTCCTCCCCCGGAATCTTCATGATCACGTAGTAGGGCTCCACTTTCTTGAGCTGCCCACTCTGCCCTACCTTCTCCTGCGGTATGTCCCAGATATCCTCCAGGTTATAGAAGTCCTGCGGATCGAGCATGTGGTAACGGAGGTACTTCTCGGCCTGGATTCCGAACAGGTCCTGCGGGTACCTCACGTGGCTCCGCAGCGACTCCGGCATCTTGTCCTTGTCCGTGAACAGGTCCGGGAAGATCGACTGGTACGTCCTCACCATCGGGTCCGTCGTGTCCCAGATGTAGAACACGAGCGAGCCGTCGAACGCGTCCACCACCACCTTCACGCTGTTGCGTATGTAGTTGAACCCCTCGTCGGTTGGGTCCGAGTACGGGTACTTGTCGCTGACTGTGAAGGCGTCCTGGATCCAGAGGAGCCCTTCCTCCTGTGCCACGATGTACGGGTCGCCGTCCAGCAGCAGGAACGGCGCAACGGCCGCGATCCGCTCCTGTATCTCACGCCTGTACTGGATGCGGCTCTCCGCCTCGATCTCCGGGCTGATCAGGATGTTGATGTCCGTGAACTGCCACGCGTAGGCCGCCCGCCGGATGATGCTGCTCATCTGCACGCCGCCGCTCCCGAAGTAGGTCGTGCTCTTTGGCGTATCTTCGCCGGTGGCCTGGTAGTCGAGCTCCTCCGTCTGCGTCTTCACGATCACGTAGTCGATCGTCTCCTCGCCGTAGTAGATTCGCGGGTTCTGCACGCGAAGCTCCGCCTCCGCGTCCTCGGCGAGCGGCCTGACCTCTATCACCCCGTCCTCCGGGATGTCCTTCGCGAAGAACTCCGGCCTGCCCTCAGACGTGAACTCCGTCACCGGGCTCATCGCGATCCCGAACCCGTGCGTGTAGCGCAGCTTCCTGTTTACCCAGGTCTGCGCGTCCTCGCGTAGCTTGTCGGGCACGACCTCCCGCGCCGCCAGCATCACCTGCCTGTAGCGGCCGTCCACGTAGTACCGGTCCACGTCCGCGTCCTTGAAGTCGTAGTACGGCCTGATCAGCTGGATCTGCTTGTAGACGTTCGACAACGGGCCGTGGTCCCACAGCCGGATATTGTCGATGGTCTGGAGGTTCTCGCTCACCATCTCCGGCGTCAGCCCGGGGTCCACCGGGTAGAGCTGCTCCGCCACCCCGTCCAGGCCGAAGCCATGGCGGGTGAACTCGATGTTCCGCGCGATGTACGGCGCCTCCCGCGTGAACTCGGAGGGCCGCACCCGGAGCCGCTGAGTGGCGTTCGGCCACACGACCCCCAGCAGCACGGCCAGCACTACGAAAAGCGCCACGGCCCCGACGAGCAGCCGTATCCCGCGCACGTACGCGTTGACCAGGATCAGCACCCCGCTTGCCGCCGCCACTATCGTCAGGATCATCAGCGCGTTCTTCCTGACGTGCAGGTCCGTGTACGCCGCGCCGAACACCACCGCCTGGTCCGACAGCAGCAGCCCCCACCTGTCCAGCCACAGCCCGGCTCCGATGATGATCATCGCCAGCGCGCCCATTATCGAGACCTGGAGCTTGATCCCGGGCGTGATCTGCAGTCCCACGCCGCGGAAGCTGAAGTTGATGAAGTAGATCGCGAGGGTCGCCAGTGTAATGACCACCACCGCGCCCAGGGCCCATCCCTGGACCAGCTCGTAGAGCGGCAGCACGAACACGTAGAAGGAGACATCGTTGCCGTAGACGGGGTCGACGACGCCGAAGAATGCGGCGCTGTCGTACCGCAGGAACACCTCCCACTGGCCCGCCGCTATCACCCCGAAGATCGCGCTGAGCACGCCCACGCCGACGATCGTGCCCCAGAGGATCACGCGCTTCAGCATGCTCCGCACCTGCGGCGGGAGCGGCGTCTCCTCGGGTCCCTGGGACACCCTGTGGGCAAAGTAGACGGCGATGCCGCCGGCTATGGCGAAGATCGCCGCCCCTCCCGCGAACAGCACGATGCGCGTCACCAGCACCTTCAGGTAGACGCCCCGGAAGCCCAGCGAGCCGAACCACAGCCAGTCCGTGTACACGCCCCGCAAGAACGAGACCGCGACCACCAGGATGATCAGGGCGGCTATGACGGCCCCCCATTTCAGCCTGCTCCCAAGCTGGGTCGGCAGCGCTCCCGTCAGGTCAGTGAAAAATTCAGATTGATGCTGAAATGACATCCTTTACCTCAATTCAGTCTCGTCCCTATGTCCGCGTCTCCAAGAGCCTCGATCAGCGCGCCCGCCCTGCGTCCGTCCACTATGTGGGCCGAGCTTACGCTCTCCAGCGCCCTCAGGCACGCCCCTATCTTCGGGACCATGCCGCCCGCGATCACGTTCGACCCCATCAGCTGGCGTGCGTGGCGGCGGGTCAGTCTGGGGATCAGCCGCCGCGAGGAGTCGAGCACGCCCTCCACGTCCGTGAGCATCACCAGCCGTTCGACGCCAAGGGCCGCCGCCATCTCGCCGGCAACCGTGTCAGCGTTCATGTTCAGCAGCTCGGGCTCGCGGCCCGCGCCGCCGGAGGTGGAGACGGCTATCGACGCCACGACGGGGATGTACCCCGCTTCCACCAATGCGCTGATGGGCGCCGGGTCCACCCTCACCACCTCGCCCACCAGGCCCAGCTCCGGGTCGGCCACACGCGCCTCGATCATACCGCCGTCGACCCCCGACAGCCCCACTGCGCGCCCGCCGAGCCCCTGCAGTCCGGCCACGAGCCTCTTGTTCACCAGCCCGGTCAGCACGGCGACGGCTATCTCCAGGCTCGGCTCGTCGGTCACGCGGAGCCCGCGAATGAACCTGGGCCGCACGCCCTGGCGCTGCATCCACTCGGAGACGACCTTACCCCCGCCGTGCACGACCACCGGGCAAGCGCCCTCACGCTGGAGCGCCGCCACGTCCCGAAGGCTGGTGTCGTGGCTCCCCAGCGTGCTGCCGCCTATCTTTACTACAATCGTCCCAAGCTGTAATTCCGCTCCGGGCTCCGGGTCCCCCTCCGGCGTTTCCTCCTGCGCTGGATGCCCGCCCTCCGAAAGGCGCTCTACCACCATCACAGGATCCCTGGAATTCTCGAGGGGTCCGGTTTATGCCAAACCGTCCTGACTACGCCGCGAATTACCATACCGTAGGGGCGGGTTTGAAACCCGCCCTGTCCCTGACCTGAGACCCCAACCCAGTCACGCATGTATATGGCCGCATTATGGCAGCTTGGTATTAGCCGTCATCACAATGAGGGCTGCGCGTCCCAGGCCCCCACTTCACAATTCCCCATTCTCACTTCACAATTCCTACGTGCTGTAGGCCGAGTTGAACGTGACGTACTCCTCGGTCAGGTCGCATCCCCACGCCGTCCCGCGCGCGTCCCCTGCGTTCACGTCGGCCTTTATCTGCACCTCGGGGACGCTCATCGCGCTCACCACCGCGTCCATCAGGTATGCGAGGGCCTTGCCCTCGTGGACGATGTGGATGCCGTTGATGAACATGTCGACGTTCGACTCCTCGAACTCTATCCCGCTCTTGCCCAGGGCCATCATCACGCGGCCCCAGTTCGGATCGCGCCCGTGCACCATCGCCTTCACCAGCAGCGACCCCGAAATCTCCCTCGCGGCCCGACGGGCCTGGCCCACGTCGCGGGCGCCCTCGACCACAACCTCCAGCAGCCGCTGCGCCCCCTCGCCGTCCCGCACCAGCTCCTTGGCCAGCGTCGTCGAGACGTAGCCCACGGCCTCTCTCAGGGCCTCGCCTGCGCTGGTGCCGCCCCGTATCTCATCGCCGCCCGCCGCGCCGTTCGCAAGCAGGATCACCGTGTCGTTGGTGCTCTGGTCGCCGTCCACGCTGATCATGTTGAACGACGAGTCCACCGCCTCGCGCAGCATGTCCGACAGGAACCCTGCCTCGACCGGCGCGTCCGTCGTCATGAAGCACAGCATTGTCGCCATGTTGGGGTGGATCATCCCCACGCCCTTGGCCGCGCCTCCAACCGACACGACCCGGCCGTCGATCTCCAGCGAGACGGCGGCCTCCTTCTCATGGGTGTCAGTCGTCATGATCGACCGGGCGAAGTCGTTCCCACCCTGCTCGCTGAGGCGGACGTTGCCGATGTTCTGGCGGATCAGCGCCATAGGCAGCTCCACGCCGATCATGCCCGTGCTCGCCACGAGCACGTCCTCCTCGTCCACCCCGACATGGTGCGCCGCCAGCGCAGCCATCTCTTTGGCGTCCACCAGGCCCTGCTCGCCGACGCAGCAGTTGGCGCACCCGCTGTTCGCGACCACGGCGCGGGCGGTCCCCCTGGCCGCCCGCTGGCGGCTCAACGTCACCGAGGGCGACAAAACCCTGTTGGTCGAGAAGGTCCCGGCCACCGTGGCGGGGGTCTCGGACACCACGATACCCAAGTCGAGGTTGCCCTCGCCCACGGTCTTCAGCCCGGCGTACGTCCCGCCGGCCTTGAACCCGCGCGCCGACGTAACGCCGCCGCCCCGTAGCACCTCTATCATCCGACCACCTGCCGCATACCCTGAAATTCGCGTCCCGCCGCCGGCGTACAGCCCACACAAGGCGGCCCATCCTACGAACGGCAAGTATACCATACGGCCCGCTGGCCCCTTCGGGCTCCAGCCTCCTCTCCATTGACGGCCCTTGACGGGAGAGGATTGAGGTGAGGGTGACTCCCCATGCCCAGCCGCACACACATCATGCCCAGCCGCACACACATCATCACCCCTCTGAACGCCCGCCCACACACCGTCATTCCCGCGAAGAGCCTGCCCCCGTGCAGACGGGGGCGGGAATCCATCGCCAGGCAACACAGCCGTCATTCCCGTGACGACGGGAACCCATCCCTCCAACCCCTCACACCACACACTCAGGCTGAAGCCAGAGCTCCACAACCGTCATTCCCGTGAAGGCATGCCCCCGCGAAGAGCCTGCCCCGTACTCGATACGGGGCGGGGGCGGGAACCCATCCCCGGCTCTTTCCCACTAGAAACTCTCCCCTCCTCTGCGCCCTCTGCGGCAAAACCCTCCCCCCGCTGCGGTACACTGTGCCCATGACCGCACCCAAACTCACCGCCGCCGTCGAGGACTACCTCGCCGACCTGCGCCGCATCCGCGCATCCGGCGGCGCGACCGGCGAGCGCTCCTACTACCCGCCCCTCAACAACCTCCTCGCAGCCGTAGGCGCAACGCTAAAGCCCAAGGTCTACTGCGTCAGCGAGCTTGCCCAGCAGGGCGCGGGACATCCCGACTTCGGACTATACGCCGCCCGGCAGGTCCAGCGTGGGAGGCCCCGCGACGGACAGCTCCCCGAGTGCGGCGTCGTCGAGGTCAAGCCCGTAGGCGACGACGCGTGGCTGACCGCCGACAGCGCCCAGGTCAGCCGCTACTGGAATAAGTACCGCCTCGTCCTCGTCACCAACACCCGCGACTTCGTGCTGCTCGGCGAGGACGCCGCGGGCAACCCGACCAGGCTGGAGACCTTCCGGCTCGCCTCGACGCAGGACGACTTCGAGTCCCGCCTCCAGACGCCCCGCGCATTCGCCCGCGACGTCGGCCCTGCCTTGGGCGAATACCTCTGCCGCGCCCTCTCCCACCACGCGACCCTCGTCGAGCCCAAGGACCTGGCCTGGCTCCTCGCCTCCTACGCCCGCGACGGCCTGGCCCGTGTCGAGGCGGCCGGCGACGCTCCCTCGCTCCGAGCCGTGCGCTCGGCGTTGGAGGAGGCCCTCGGCGTCCAGTTCGAGGGCGAGCGCGGCGCGGCCTTCTTCCGCTCCACCCTCGTCCAGACCCTCTTCTACGGCGTCTTCTCCGCATGGGTCCTCTGGGCCCGCCAGACGCCGCCGCCAACCGACCGTTTCAACTGGCACGAAGCCGTCTGGCACCTCCGCGCCCCCGTGCTCAGGGCCCTCTTCCAGCAGCTATCCGACCCCGGGCGCCTCCAGCCCCTCGGACTCGTCGAGGTGCTGGACTGGACAGCCGCGGCCCTGGACCGTGTCGACCGCGTCGCCTTCTTCGACCGGTTCAGCGAGGGCGAGGCCGTCCCCTACTTCTACGAGCCCTTCCTGGAGGCCTTCGACCCCGCCCTCCGCAAGCAGCTCGGCGTCTGGTACACCCCCGTCGAGGTGGTGCGCTACATGGTCGCCCGCGTCGACCGCGCCCTCAAGGACGACCTCGGCATCGCCGACGGCCTGGCAGCCGACAACGTCTACGTCCTCGACCCCTGCTGCGGCACGGGCGCGTACCTAGCCGAGGTCCTGCGCCGCATCGCCTCCAACCTCCAGGACCGCGGCCTTGGAGCCCTGACCGGGGCGCAGGTGAAGCGGGCGGCCACCGGGCGCGTCTTCGGCTTCGAGATCATGCCCGCCCCGTTCGTCGTCGCGCACCTCCAGGTCGGGCTCACCATGCAGGCCCTCGACGCCCCCCTCGCCGACGACGGGGACGAGCGCGCCGGCATCTTCCTCACCAACGCCCTCACCGGCTGGGAGCCCAGCGTCCAGAAGCCGCTCCCATTCCCCGAGCTGGAGGAGGAGCGCGACCGCGCCGAGCGCGTCAAGCAGGACTCGCCCATACTCGTGATTCTCGGCAATCCCCCCTACAACGGCTACGCCGGCATGGCCGTGGACGAGGAGCGCGGGCTCTCGACCGCCTACCGGACGACCAGGCGCGTGCGGCGGCCCGAGGGCCAGGGACTCAACGACCTCTACGTCCGCTTCTTCCGCATGGCCGAGCGACGCATCGCCGAGAAGACGGGCCGCGGCGTCGTCTGCTTCATATCCAACTACTCCTGGCTCGACGGCCTCTCCTTCACCGGCATGAGGGAGCGCTACCTGGAAGCGTTCGACACAATCCGCATCGACAACCTGCATGGCGATCGCATCATCTCAGAATACGCGCCCGACGGGCGGACCAGCGAAACCGTCATGGCGGTCCACGGACAATCACCGGGAATCAAGGTCGGCACCGCGATCACGCTGTTATCGAAGTCAGACACAGGCAGCGAACTGACGGACAAACGCATCCTGTACCGCGACTTCGATGAAGCCAGGGCTGACGAGAGGCGACGTGCGCTGCTGCAGAGTCTTGACAGCCCTGCCATCGATTCAGGCTATTCGCCTCTGAAGCCCAACTTAGGACTCGGACTCCCTTTCAAGCCAGTGGCCGTCAGCGACGGTTGGCATACCTGGCCGTCTCTGCCCGACCTGTTCCCTGTGGCGTTCTCAGGCGTGAAGACAGCACGAGACGGATTTCTTGTCGATATTGACCTTAACCGTCTTAGGGCGCGAATCGCCGACTATTTCGATCCTGATTTAGGCCATGATGAGGTCGCGCGCCGGTATCCAATCGCAATGCAATCTGATCCCCGGTTCGATCCACGCTCTGTACGCGCCTCGCTAATGTCACGAGTAGACCCGAACAAATCAGGGTTCGTCCGCTACGCCTACCGCCCATTCGATACCCGGTGGCTCTATTGGGATGCGGAGACAAATCTCCTAGACAGGGCGCGCGCTGAGTATGAGCCGCATGTGTTCAAGGGTAATCTGTGGCTGTCCTCGTCCCACAGGATTAGGAAAGGTGAAGCTGAACCACAGACTGCATTTACACGCCATATTGCGTCCTACCACCTGATTGAACGCGTAGCCAACTGGTTCCCAACCTACCTTCGCGAAGACGGCCTCGGCGTGGAGGTGACCAATGGCACACCACGCCGCCCAAATCTAACGGCCACCGCGCATAGCTACCTCGAACGTCTGGGCGCGGGCGTGGAGGACCTGTTCCACCACGTCCTCGCCGTGCTCCACGACCCCGCCTACCGCGAGGCCAACGCCGGGGCCCTCCGCATGGAGTGGCCGCGCATCCCCCTTCCCGGCTGGCCCGACGGCAGCGGCGACGAGGCGGCCGACGAGCTCGCCGCGTCCGCCGCCCGGGGCCGGGAGCTCGCCGCCCTGCTCGATTCCGATACCCGCGTTCCCGGCGTCACCGAGGCACCGCTGCGCCCCGAGATCGCCGCCGTCGCCGTCCCGTCCACCACCGACGACACCAACATGACCGGCGACGACTTCGCCCTCACGGCAGGCTGGGGCCACTTCGGCCAGGGCGAGGCCGTAATGCCCGGCCAGGGCCACGCAATCGAGCGCTCCCGCACCGCATCCGAGCAATCCGCCCTGCCATCCGTCGTTCCGGCCTTGAGCCGGAACCCAGTCCCCGTCCCCCGCGACACACCGGGCGTAACCACCGCCGCGCAGCTACCTGAAGGTACGTTGCCAGAGCCTGCCTGTCCTGAGCTTGTCGAAGGGTCGAAGGCCAGTGCTCACCAGCACAACCATGATGTGGAGCAGTCACTCGAGAGCGATGACGCCCCCACTCCCGGTAACACCACCGACGACGAGCCCGCCACCACCCATGGCAACACAGCCTCCGACCAGACCGCCCACATCCTCGGCGACACCACCTTCGACATATACCTCAACGACCGCGCCTACTGGCGAAACGTCCCCGCCGCCGTCTGGAACTACAAGCTCGGCGGCTACCAGGTCCTCAAAAAGTGGCTCTCCTACCGCGACCACAAAGTCCTCCACCGCCCCCTCCACCCCCACGAAGTCCAACACTTCACCAACACCGCCCGCCGGGTTGCCACAATCCTCAGACTGGTGACTTGACCGCCAAGCCTAGGTAGCTACGATTGCCGGCGTGACAAACCCGGAAACAGTCTTTGCGCAGGAATTGCGACCCGATCAGTGGGGTTGAGCCGTGTCAGCGCCCGCGAGCGTATGCCGCCTCCGGGGCCTAGAATGTCGAACTCTCTATCTTGGGCAAGCTGGAGAACCACCCAATCCAGGTCCGAGAAGCGGGCGGCCGTTCTGTTTGCAAGGGCGTGATGCATCGCATCCACTGTGACCGGGTCGTCCACAGCCAAAGCATGCAGCTCCTCAGGCATTGAGTTGAGAAGCTGTCTCCGTATCTGTTCGGCCTCAAGTTGTTCGAAATTGAAAAGAGGCAGCGTTCCTGTGTTTAGTGCGTCCCATCCCAGCATGTCAAAGTCACCATAGCCATAGTGCTCGAACGTGTTGAAGCTGTTCCAGTGACATTGAATCATCACGTCGCGTGCGGTCGGATGTCGTGAAAGGTGAAGGAACCAGAGGGCGCGACGCGACTTCCTAGGTCGGATAAAGAAGGGTGTATCGTAAGTAGCACTCGTAGCAGCGTGAATGTGTCTGCGCATCACCCTCTGGACGAGTGCTCTTCCACCATCGCCGTCCCTTAACTGAATGAAATCCTGAATTTGTGGTTCCGTCAATTTGAGTGGAGCCACCGCTTGGACAAATGCCGGTGTACCTGCTAAATGGTTGACCAGTGCATCCGCGGCAAAAGTGAGTATCACCTCCGCTTTAGGTAATCTTTCAAAAATACGGGCGACAAGCGTAAGCTCCACCTGCGAGAATCCAGTCTGATCCAGAAGAAAGATCGCACGACCTGCCCGAGGCTGTCGACGGAGAACATCCGCGATTATGTTGTCGGACACATCTTCGAATGGGCTGTCATAAATGACAATCTTTTCGTTGTCGACCTGGTATCCACGATCAGCCAAGACTTGCCGAAGATGATTGGTGTGATCGGGGTTCACATCAACGAAGTGGAATTTACAATTGAAATGCAGAGGCTTGCTGCGGCCTTCGTTCAACCTCTCTTGGGCGCCATCGGACTCTTCGAGCATGATAAGAGGGGTGCCGGGCTCAATGCTGTCACCATCCCGGAACGTGCCGCCTCCCGCAAATCCATCAATGAGATCAAGCCTGAACTCGTCACGAGCCGGGTTGGCTGCCAGCCTGTCGAAATAGGAGCGGAGGTATCGTCGCAAGACGTCGAGCTTAGCCTTGCTGTGCTCTTCAAGCTCTGGGAGCGGGCCATTAGGATGCCAACTGAAAGCCAAGACCACTCTCCTCCTGTAGGTAGGTGGGTCTGCCGTTATGCTCTACTCCGTCAAGCTCCCGGCCACCCGCTTTCGGTGTCCGTCCACCCCACTGCTTGAAAAAGAAGGGAACGTTCTCCCGCTGACAAAGGTTTCGGACTTCTCGGGCCCACTCCGGTCTCATGGGCCGGGCATTCGGGCCACTCTCTCCCCCGACGATAACCCAGGAGATCCCTCCAATGTCTATGTCGCCTATGGGGCCCAAAAGCGGTTCTACGGAAAGGAACCGAACCGAGACGGGAGCATCTTGGAGATGTCGAATCCTCGCAGCGGCCTTGTCGTCCTCGACAGAAACCCCGCACCAAATATGACGTGGGGCAAGGACAGACCCGTATCGGCGTTGCAGATAGGCCCGCATGAGGGGACTTCGCTTTGTCAGCACCTGGAAGATGTGATGGTCGGCCTGCTCCATGGTGTCGAATACCCTATCTATGAAATCCGCCGGGATGTCCTTGTGAAAGAGGTCACTCATCGAGTTGACGAAAATCATTCGAGGCCTCTTCCATGAAAGGGGCTGGGACAGCCGCCCCGGACGAGGTGTAAGATCAAACCCGTTTTCGAAGGGATGTCCAGGAGTCCCGCGGAACCGCTCTGCAATTCGCTCGGCGTAGCAGTTGTCACAGCCGCGTGTGATCTTGGTGCATCCTGTCACTGGGTTCCAGGTCGTGTCAGTCCACTCGATTGCAGATTCATAGCCCATGCGTACCACCCCCAATGAGCAGGTAAACGAGTCCTAGCTACAACTCGTTATGTCATAGCCCCTCCACAACCCGCTAGGCGATTCCCTCCTGCGATTCGTCTATTGTCATTACTCGCCCTATTGACACGGCTCTGCCATAATAGCACATGAGTTTTTACAAAGGAACACTAGGTGACTCCCTGCATTAATGGGCAAATCATAGCACCGGTATCCACGGCCCTTCCCTCACAAGACTAGCCGCTAACCTCGCCCAACCCCACCGCCAAATCCCCGGCACCGCTAAGAATCCCCCCGTCCAGCGTGACCAGCCGCACACCCAGCGTCCGCGCCAGCACCACAAACTCAGCGTCGTAGGCGCTCAGGCCGCACTCCAGCGCCGTGTCCAGCACATCGCCGTCCGCGACCGTGGCTGTGCGGCCCCGCAGGACCGCCTCCGCGTCCTCGCTCATCCCCTTGGCCTCGTCTGCCGTCAGAACGCCCCGCCGCACGTACCCGAGCAGCACGTTCCGCAGCTCGCTAACCAGGATGACCGGCGCAGCCCACTCCGGGTCCCGCTCGAACAGCCGCGCGGCCTCCTCGCCGTGCTCCCCGCCCAGCAGCAGGCTCACCATCACGTTCGTGTCGACGACGATCACGGCCGCCCGGCGTCCCGCAGGGTCCGCAGCGTCTCCTCCCGCAGTTCGACCTCTCCGATGCTCTCTCGCCGCCGCCGTATCCGTGCCAGAAGCGTCCCGGCGTCCACCGGTTCGTCGCGGACCGACGCCGTCAGCCTCGCGAGTATCTCCGAGTTCAGGCTCCGGTGGTTCCGGCCCGCCGCCAACTTCAGCTCCCCGTGCAACTCGCCGGACACCCCCCGCAGCGCCAGGTTCGGCATAACACACCTCCTGAGTGCCATAGTGACATCATAACGATACCACAACGCCACCACACCCCGCACACCGTCGTTCCCGCGCAGGCGGGAACCCATCCCCGGCCCTCCTGAGCTTGTCGAAGGATCAAAGGCGCGAGAGCAACCGAATCGTCGTTCCCGTGACGACGGGAACCCATCCCCGGCCCTCCTGAGCTTATCGAAAGGTCGAAGGCGCGAGGGCAACTGAATCGTCGTTCCCGTGAAGGCATGCCCCCGCGCAGAGCCTGCCCCGTACTCGATACGGGGCGGGGGCGGGAACCCATCCCCGGCCCTCCCATGGATACCTCGCCAGATGGGTAGGCGAATGGACACGGCACATAGCTCCCTAAGGACGGGGGACAGCAAGCACGCGCCAGAGCTGGTGATACAGCCGACCAGCCCGCCCCAACACTATCCCGAGCCGCCACCCGGTCAGAACGTCAGTAGAGCACGCCCGGCGATACGGCCGTGCGCCAGGTCGTCCATAGCCTCGTTTGCCTGCTCGAGCGGGTAGCTGCGGGTAACCAGCTTGTCCAGCGGGAATTTCCCTTCGGCGGACAACCGCAGGTACATCGGGAAGTCCCGGTCCGGGATCGCCGAGCCGTGGCTGCCCCGGTACTGACGTTGGTGACCGACAAAGTGCCTGGCGTCAAGCTTGAACTCAGGCTGCGGCCAGCCGATCAGCACCGCCATCCCGCCCACGTTGTCGGCCCCCGGTCCGCCGCCGCGCACCATTGGAAGGATGGCCTCGTGCGTGGGCGCCGTGCCCACCGCGTCGAAAGCGAAGTCGGCGCCGTTGCCGGTGATCTCCCACACCGCCTTCACCGGGTCGACATCCTTGGAGTTAATCGTATGAGTGGCCCCCCAGTCCCTTGCGAAATCGAGCTTGTCGTCGGCGATGTCCACAGCGATAACCGGGTAGGCCTGCATCAACAACGCCATCTTGATGGCCGACAGCCCTACGCCGCCGGCCCCGATGACGACCACCGAGTCCTGGGCCCGGACCTTCGCCGTATGGAAGACGGCGCCGGCGCCGGTGAGCACCGCGCATCCCACGATGCTGCTCTCTGGCGTGGCCTGCTCGGCCGGTACCCTGACGGCCAGTTGGTCGCTGACCAGGCAGTCCTCGGCGAAAGTGCCGACCGGACCGACCACCAGCTCCCCGCGGAACTTGACCCCTATGGGGCTCAGGCCCTCGATGAAGTCCCGCCCCGGGTAGCCGGCCCGCGGCACCCAGGTAGTTATCGCGTGATCACCCTCTTTGAGGTGCGTAACGTCGCGGCCGACGTGGGTCACTACGCCGACGCCCTCATGGCCGAGCTGATGCGGGCACTCGTCCTTTGGGACCTGTTGGAGTTCGTGGACCTGGGAAAGGCAGACGCCGGTCGCCGTCTGCTTGACGATCACCTGGTGAGGTCCGGGGTCCGGCACCTCCATCTCGCCGATCGCCATCGGCTCATTCGGGCCAGTCATCACCGCCGCTCGAGTCTTTAGCACTTGTTTCCCCCCTGCGCTCCGCGGACACTCACACCGTCGCCGCCGACGCGTCTATGTCCGTAGTCCGGCACCCGAGGGCCCATGGGCCGATTCCTCGTGGCGGCGGAATCGTAACACACGACGTGGTGCAGAGAGCCTGCCCCGTACTCGATACGGGGCGGGGGTGACTCTCCGGCCCCCTCTCCCTCGACGGGCTGACAGGGGTAGGTATTTGGTTTCAAGTTTCAAGATGATAGATGATCTTCAGGTCAGGCGGTGGTTTAGGCCAGGGTTCAGGGAGCAACCAGACCCTTCGCCACAGCCTGCCCCTCAGCAGGAGCCGACTCATACAGCATATGCCCTGCAACAGTACGCTTACGGTTCGTCTTGGTGTGCTCACAGCGCTGCGATGTGTGGGCGCCACAAACTTTGGCGGCGCCCTGAGACGACCAGGGGCTATGCCCAGGTCAAAGGCATCTTCGACTCTGGTCCCGTATGCCAGCACCCACAGTGTTGCTACAGACAGCACCAGCCAGTGCCGCGAGACCCGTGGGGGGTCAGTCCTTCGAGTCTTCTGCCATTGCCACCCAACGCCCTTGAGCGCCCTGAAGCCCAGCTCTATCCAGAACCGAAGTCCATACCAACACACTCCCGCTTCATCAGGCGGGAGGTCGGTCATCACCACCCACGGCTCGTCCTGGTCGTCGTCCCAGACCACGATCATTGTTCCACGACGACGCTTGCTCGTGGTCCTGAAAGCTGTGCCAGCCCCAGAATATGCGTGACCTGGCCCAGGTACAAGATACCGCGCTGGCAGGCGAGTTCCTCCGTCAGGGCAGAAGACTGTGTTGATCGACTGTCGCGCGTAGGGATGCCATCCCACAGAGCATATCTGCTTCCACAGTCTCGGGCTCCTCAGACCACGGTCACACATCACCAACACGGTCATGTCCTGCGGAACCGCTTCAGACAGCAACGCCAGCAGTCTCACTGTCGGTGCTATCCACTCGCCGGGTCTGTTGGCCGGCAGGATGTGCCAGGCAACGGGAATAGCGCAGCTGCGATATACCACACTGATGACGATGGAGTTTATCTGGTCGCCCTTCATTGTTGGGTCGATAGCCAACACCAGCTTGTCCGACTGCCACCACGTAAGCAGCCATCTCAGCAGCGGAACGAAGCACGACCTCACATCCAGCTGCACCTGGCAGGGGCTGGCACGGTCGTGCCCATCGTACAGCCACTCCCTGAGGTACTGGCGCAGGCTGTTCCAGCTGCCCATGACCAGAAGGGCCGCCACAACGGCGTTCTGGCAACTACTCCTGGCCAGTACGGTGCCGTAGACCCACAGGACCAGTCCTTTTATCTGGGGCCGCTCAAGGTGCGGCATGTAATGTTCAATGGTCTGCTGCATCTGGTAGCATTCAGGTGGGAGGCGCATGGCGAGTCTCTGGCTTCCTTTCTGTTTGGTACCAAAAAGATTGCCAGAAAGCCATGCGCTTTCCAAGTTATTATACTATTTCAATACCTTTACCTACCCCTGTCAGCCCTCGACGGGAGAGGGTTGGGGTGAGGGTGAGTGACCCGGTTCTGCAAGCTGCCTCGCTTGTTCAGGAGGGCAACTGAATCGTCGTTCCCGCGAAGGCATGCCCCCGCGCAGAGCCTGCCCCGTACTCGATACGGGGCGGGGGTGAATTGTGGTCGCATCCCAACGAAGTGGTATAATATCAATTAATTTTGAGCGCGCCGTAAAGCCGTCATTCCCGCGAAGAGCCTGCCCCGTACTCGATACGGGGCGGGAACCCACTCCCTGGCCGCACATATACGGCGGCATCACGGTGACTTGGTATAAGCCTGCCAATGGAGGTCCATTCCTCGGCGGCCCTATGTGCAAGGACTGTAGATTCTTCGTCGCTGCGCTCCTCAGAATGACAATTGGACGGGGGCGATTCTGTATTATCACCAGGACGAAACAGCTGCTCATGGAGGCGTCGATGTTCTACGAGATTGGGAAGGGGCCCGGCGAGGAATTCACCGCACTGAACGCCATAGTCGTGCCGAGGCCCATCGGCTGGATATCGACCCTCAGCGCGGAGGGCGTCCCTAACCTCGCGCCATACTCGTTCTTCAACGCGGTTGCCTACAGCCCCCCGCAGGTGATGTTCTCCGCGACCAGCAACCACCGGTTCGGCGGGCTCAAGGACGCCGTGGTCGACGCGCAGACGACGGGCGAGTTCGTGGTCAACGTCGCCACGTCGGAGCTCAGGGAGCGGATGAACGCGTCGTCGGTCCCCGCGCCGCACGATGTGGACGAGTTCGAGTACGTCGGGCTGACGAAGGCCGAGAGCAGGCTGGTGAGGTGCCCGCGCGTGGCCGAGAGCCCCTTGCACCTGGAGTGCAGGTACACGCGGTCGGTCGAGGCGCTGTCCAGCAAGCCCGACGACCCCAACACCGTCGTCTTCGGGGAGGTCGTCGGCGTCCACGTCGACGACCGCGTGGTGACGGACGGCCGCATCGACTTCCTCAAGCTGCGGCCCGTGGGACGGCTCGGCTACCTCGATTTCGTCGAGGTCGACAACGCCTTCACCATGGAGCGCCCCGAATGGCGAAAATAGCGCTTAGTCTAGTGACCGGCGACTATCCGAGAGCCTGGGTCTCTTGTGTAGCTATACAGGCTTCAGGGCAAGCCGAACACCGGCGTAGCTGCAATTGGAGCACCTGAATATGGCTCCTATGTGGTCAGGGATCGCGGTCTGAGGTAGTGAAACGTCAACATACCGCAGCCGGGGCATCTGTAACCTGGTCCCGGTCTCCCGGGTCGCACGCTCGCGTCGTTCTCCCACCCCACAAGCCCACAGTCGGCACTGATACATTTGCTGAAAGAAGGATGGGGCTCGAAGGTATGTTCCTCCATACAAAGCTTGTCTAGGTACTCGCCTGGCAATGGACCCCTCCTTAGCCACCATAAATTGATATTGATCAAGCAGGTCTTGCAGTGGTGCTGACCTTGAATCGGTTGTGCTTTTGCACCTGAGAGTCCCGCTACGGGACGGGCTGGCCTGCCAGTACTCCCGTTGGCGTTGCGCCGTCGACGGCTATCTGCCCGTTGACCAGCACGTACGGGATGCCTACGGGGTGCTGCACGGGGTCGTCGAAGGTCGCCGTGTCGATGATGCGGTCCGCGTCGAACACCACCACGTCGGCGAAATAGCCCTTCTCGATGCGGCCCCTGCCGGTCAGGCCGAACCGCCTGGCCGGGTTGTCGGTAACGCGCTGGATGACCTGCTCCAGGGTGAGGACGTTGAACCTGCGCCTGAGCCGTCCTATGAACCTGGGGAAGGTGCCGTAGGCGCGCGGGTGCGGGAAGCTGCCGACGTGGATGGAGTCGCTGCCGACCATGAAGTCAGGCCGCCCCAGGAAGTCCTGGGAGTCGCGGCTGACCTGCTCCCAGACGTTGACGCTGTCCGGCGGCGTCCCCCAGAAGGCGATCTGCAGGTCCTCCTCCAGGAGCAGCTGGCAGAGGGCCTCGCCCAGGCCCATCCCCATGCTCTCGGCGATGTCGCCCATCACCATGCCCTCGAAGTGCGGGTGGTTGGGCAGGTACGACAGCACCGCCTCGATCAGGGGCCGCTTCATGCTGGCCTCGATGTGCTCGACGATCTTGGGCATCTCCTCCGGGTCCTCGAGCCTCTCGATGATGGCGTCCGGGCCGCCGCGGTGGGCATAGCTCGGCAGGTTGCTCGCGGGGAAGGTGCTCCCCGTCGGGTAGGGGTACAGGTCGCCCGAGATGCTCACCGCGTCCCCGGCCGCGTCTATCGCGGCGAAGCGCTCAGCCACCTGGCCGGCGTTCTGCGCGGCGGTCCGGTAGTGGGAGAAGTGCACCTTGACGCCCGACCTGCGCCCGACCTCCAAGGCCTCGGGCACGCCGCCCTCGCCGAAGGCCCGGTCCGTGTTCACGTCGCGCAGGTGGGTGACGTAGACGCCGCCCGCCTCGGCGACGGGCTTGCATATCTCGACAAGCTCCGTCGTGTCGCTCCATGCCTGCGGGTGGTAGGACAGGCCCGTCGCCAGGCCGACCGCGCCCTGCTCCATGCCCTCGCGGACGAGCCTCTGCGCGTGCGCTAGGCGGTCGCCTGTCATCGGCACGTCCTCGAAGCCGCACGTCTCCAGCCGCAGTGCGCCGTGGGCGATCAGGTAGGCGGTATTGACGGCGGTCGTGCGGCGGTAGGCCTCTCGGAAGGTCGCCACGCTGCTGGTGTCCAGCCCCTCAGGCGGGTCGCCCAGGATGCCGCGCAGGTAGCGCCCGTATACGCGGTAGTTGTCGGCTGAGAGGGGACAGTACGACAGCCCGTCCTGCCCCAGTATCTCGGTGGTGATACCCTGCAGTATGCCCTCGGGGTGCTGCGGGTCGGTGAGCAGCACGGCGTCCGAGTGGACGTGCGTGTCGATGAAGCCCGGCGATACGGTCAGCCCCTCGGCGTCGATGGTCCGACCGGCTTCAGCCTGCGACAGGTCCCCTATGGCCTCTATCCGGTCGCCCGTGATCCCCACGTCGGCCCGGCGGCCCGCCTCGCCCGTCCCGTCCACGACGGTCCCGCCGGTGATCTTTATGTCGAACATGTACGTCTCCTCGGTAAATCTAGCTGGCGATGAACAAGCGCGTAGATTATGGACGCATCACAGCATCAGCGCAACGATGGGCCAGAGCCCAAATCCCCCACCTCCGTCATTCCCGCGAAGGCGGGAACCCATCCCCGGCAAGGTGCACAGCCATAGCCTCTGAGGCAGTCCGTCACGCCGCCCGTCCAAATTAGGTGGTGGATCTGGGAGAGGCCGACCAGTCGACGCGTCGATTTTTCTTCTGAAGGACTGTATAATGAAATATACAAAAGCACATCGTTCGGATACTCCAGACGGAGACATTCAGGCGGTGGCTGCGGGGATTACGGGACAGGCATGCAGTGCGACGAATCGTCGCGCGACTGGACGTAGTCACAGCGGGGCACTTCGGCGACGTGAGACGGGTAGGTGGCGGTGTGTCGGAGCTGCGTATCAGCTATGGGCCTGGGTACCGGCTGTACTTTACCCGCCGCGGCGCTGAGGTAGTGGTCCTGCTATGTGGCGGTGAGAAGGGAAGCCAGGGGAGGGACATCGAGAGGGCCAAGCGGTTATTTGCAGAACTGGAGGAGTGATGCCTGAGAAGTTTACCGAGTTCGACGCGGCCGACTACATTGAGACGGTGGAGGACGCTCGCCTGCACCTCGAGCTGTGCGCGGAGCAGGACCCGGGTGACGGCAGCGCCATTCGCGCGGCACTCAACACCATCGCCCGGGCGCAGAACATGAGCGGCCTTGCCCGCGACGCCGAGCTCAACCGGGCCGGTCTCTACAGGGCATTGTCCGAAGATGGCAACCCAACCCTGTCGACACTGCTGAAGATCACCCGGGCGCTTGGGCTTCGGCTGCGCATCGAGCCCATACCAGAATCATCACGCAGCGGCGCGACTCAATCGCCCCGTCCGACCACACCTCAAACGCCATAGATCGGGCTGTCTTGTGTGCTGGCCCGGGTTGGCTTCGATTGACCGCCTATGGGCCTGCGAATAGAATGGTGAAAGACAGTCCGTTGCCCGGTTAGAGGACACCGATGCCCATCTACGAATACGCCTGCCCCATCTGCTCGAACATCTTCGAGAAGCTGCGCCCGATTAGCGAGATGGACGCCCCCGCCAACTGCCCGGACTGCGGCAGCGGCTCCAAGCGCCAGCTTTCGGTCTTCCTCTCGTTCTCCACGGGTGCGAACGGCGAGACCTCTGCGATCGCGGGCGGTGGCGGCTGCTGCGGTGGAGGGGCGGGCGCCGGCTGCGCCTGCGCGGCCTCGGCGTAGGCCCAGGCGACGGCCAATCCGGGCAGCTCCTAAGGAATCCCGATCGGGCCCTTCGACAGGCTCAGCACGAACGGAGCCATGCAAGATCGTTCGCCCTGAGCTTGTCGAAGGGCCGTTTCCTACCCATGCAGGCAACGCGACTGTGGGGAGGTAGTCGATTGAGCTCGAATTCGCAGTTCACCGTACCCCTGGGGCAGCGCCAGCTGTTCCTCGATAGTCACGGCGTCGCGCGCGTCGAGAACCTGGCCACGACGATGCACGAGCCCGAGAAGAAGGGCGCCGTGCTCCGCGCCCCCGAACACTTCCGGACGTCGGCGGGCCCGGTGATCTGGGACCCCAAGCGGCGGATATGGAAGACCTGGGGCGCGCCGCCCGAAGACATCCCGTCAGTGGTCGCATACTTCGAGAGCGATGACGGCCTCCACTGGCGCAAGCCTATAGTGGGCCAGGTCGAGTACCGCGGCTCCAGGGAAAACAACTTCGTCGGGATAGACCTCGGCAAGGACACCAGGCGGTTCAACCCCGGCAACGTCGTGTACGACCCCAACGATCCGGACCCGACCAGGCGCTACAAGTGTGCGATGCCGCCTCACGGGTTCGGCGTCTCGCCGGACGGCATCGACTGGACCGGCCTGCCCATACGCGTCCGAAACGAGGACTCGTACACCTTCGCGCTGGACGACCGGGAGGGCCTGTTCATCCTGGCCATGAGGGAGGGCAAGCTCGCGGACAGGCGGGTCACGCTGAGCACCAGCACCGACTTCCAGCACTGGACGGAGCCGGAGCTCATATTCCGCGCGGACGACCTCGACCAGCGGCTGGGGCGGGAGACCCTGGAGCGTCAGTTCGAGGACCCGACGCTGCAGTCGCCGGAGTTCAACATCCCCGAGACATACAACGCCCAAGTCTACGTGATGCGGATATTCCGGTACGAAAGCCTCTACATCGGGATGCCCATGTTCTTCTACCGGAGCGCGCAGGTGCCTCCTGACTGGGAGGGATTCCGGTCGATGGACCTGTCACCGTCCACTCGGCAGCATCTCAGCCGGAACGGGGACTGGACCGGCATCCACGTCGTACAGCTTGCGTGCAGCCGTGATCTCAAGACGTGGGAGCGACTGGGGGACCGCAGGCCCTTCCTGGCTCCGTCCAGGCTGGACAGCGGCGCGTACGATACCTTGACCGTCGGCGCCCCTTGCCAGCCGGCCGTCCACGGGGACGAGCTCTGGTTCTACTACCTGGGCCAGAAGTCCTACGCAATCATCGGCGAAGAGTTGAAGGACCAGGGCGCCGGGTGCCTGGCCGTCCTGCGCCGCGACGGGTTCATGTCGTTGGACGCCGGCAGTGGTCGGGGTACGATAACCACCGAGCCGTTCAAGTCGATGGGCGCCCGGCTCTCGGTGAATGTGGACGCCGCGCGAGGCACCCTACACGTCGAGGTGCTGCAGGAGGACGGTCGTGTCGTCGCAAAGTCGGCAGCGGTAACCGGAGACCACCCGAACACGCCGTTGCACTGGGAGCATGGCGACATCGCCAACCTGACCGGCGCCACAGTAAGCCTGCGTTTCATCCTGCGGGACGCCCGACTATATTCCTACTGGATCGAATAGCGAATCGGTCCGCAGGGTGGGCCCAACGCCAACAGGTTGCCTGGTTCGGGCGGGATAGTTCGAGTCAGTTGATTCCCGGAGAAGGACGTGGGACGCCATTCATGGAGGGAGCTGATGATAGACGCCGTTCTCGTCAAGAACGCCAATCGGATGATGACGGCCGCCAGCCTGCTGGAGGATGGCATCGAGTTGAGCTTCGCGGATGGGTCAAGGGGTCTCATACCATACTCCGACGTTCCTGAGATCAGAGAGCGTGTGGCCGTGTCCAGCCTTGACTTGCCGAACCCCTACGTCATGGTCCTGGAGACGGACCAGGGCGAGCGGGTCGAGATTCCCTGGGACTTCGCCCGTCACTACTGCGACGCCTCATACCGACCGACAATAGAGGCGATAGCCATGCGGGGGAGGCAAACGCTTGGCGAACGCATCCGCCACTACAGGGATTCTGCCGGGTTGACTCAGGAGGCGCTGGCCCGCGCAGCGGACATCGGGCGCGTGACGCTGGTGAGGCTGGAGAAGGGAGAGCAGACCCCCAGGTTCAAGACCCTCGAAGCGATCTCCGGAGCCCTGGGTATAAGGGTCCCGGAGCTACTCGTCGAACCAGATTAGCGGATCGAGTCAACGCCAGTCTTCCACCTACAAGACTCCCACAACCGCTAGCTATACTGTTCTCGCAGAGCTCTCACAACCAAATGCGTGGGATCAGTTGCTGGGGTTGTCCAGTCAGCTCTGCCAGGGTACGTAAGCCCAACAACAATAAGCCCTTCCGGAGAAATGAACGTGCGGCTATGCCACCGACGGCCGTTCCTCTCGGTGAACTCATCCACCTGCGTATGGGCGTCTGCTTGGTTACAGACCCAACTCGTTGTCCTCTTGTGCAGGCACACGATCACACGCACTCCAAGTTGCTCTATTACGTTCTGGTGGAAGGGCCAGCACTGAGAAGCAAGCTCCTGAACATCGCCGTCCAGTTGGTCCTCGCGACGTGAACGCAGGAAGATTAAGTTGCTTGCAGGCACGTTTCCAGGGTCAAGTTCGAGTCTGCCAAAGAGGTACAGCATTCGCCGTTGCATGCGGTGTGTCCCGGGCAGAGCTCCTCCCCAAGACTCGTCCCGGTAGGCTGACCAGTTGTGCTGCTCTGTCTCAAGAACTCTGTCAGTGTGCCATGTGACCGTCTCAGCCGCATGGTCTTGGACACCCCCTCCGGGATTGAGCCCGAGCACATACAACTCGGACGGTTGTTCAAACGCAGACCTACCCGAATAGAATGCCTTACCCGACCGGTTCATCAGCGATCTGGGAACGAGTCGTGCGAAGTCTTCGATCATGTCGCTTCCTCCTATATCCAGCACACTCAAACCCGGTGTTGAGTATGCTCATCTCAGTGGTGGCGAGGACTGTCCATAGTTATTATTCCCCCAGCAGACGATGACCCCATCGTGATTCAAGCCGCAAGTATGCTCCGAGCCCGCGCTTAGGGACACGAACCGCTCATCTGGCGGCGAGCCTTGGTAAGACGAATACCTTCCCCAGCAAATCGTCGTCCCATTGTCGCGTAGACCGCAACTATTACCACCACCAGCGCTTATGGATATGAATCGTTCGTCTTCTGGTGTAGACCCTACATTCCCCCAGCAGACGGCGACACCGTCATCACGCAATCCACAAGTGAGTCCAGAGCCACTGCTTATAGAGTTGAACCCACCCTCTCGAGGCGGCGATGCTTGGCCATAGACATCATCCCCCCAGCAGACTATGAAGCCATCATCACGCAGGCCACAGGTATGGTCACCACCGCTGCTTATGGATATGAAGCGTTCATGATCCGGCGGCGAGGACTCGCCATAGTTGTTGGGCCCCCAGCAGATGACCACACCATCCATGCGCAGCCCGCAGACGTGGAAGCGGCCGGCGCTAATCGAGGTGAAACGCTCATCTTTCGGTAGTGAGGTTATGGATCTGTAGGAACTAGATCCTTCGCACACGACAGCACCGCTATCGCGCAACGCGCAGATATTACCGTGGCCCCCGCCACTTCTGAGAATGCTAATTGCTGTGTACCGCCCCTCGCGCGATCGGAACGACGTACCGTCACCAAATCCATACCCTCGGCAAACAATCGTACCGTCAGACCGTAACCCGCACGTGCTCCACAACCCGGTGCTTACGGATATGAATGGGGGTATTGGCGTGGGTGTAGGCGTCGGCGTCGGCGTGAACGTGGGCGTAGGTGTATTTGTCGGTGTGGGTGTGAACGTTGCCGTGGGTGTATTTGTCAGTGTCGGCGTTGACGTGAACGTTGCCGTGGGCGTAGGCGTCAACGTAGGAGTCGGTGTATCGGTAGGTATAGGCGTCAATGTGGGAGTTGGAGTGATAGTCGGTGTGGGCGTTGCCGTTGGAATCGGAGTGATAGTCGGCGTGGGCGTTATCGTGGGTGTCGGAGCTATGGTCGGCGTGGGTGTTACCGTAGGTGTCATGGTTGTAGTCGGCGTAGGCGTTGCCGTGCCGCGATTGAGGATTGGGCTTCCGCTCAACGTCGGCAGCCTGCGGTCAAACTCTATGACGGAAACCGCAAAGCCGATGCTGTTGACGGGCCTGCCGCTGTCGGTCTCTTCTATCCTGGATGTATTGACCCCAATCACCTCGCCATCGCTGTTGACTAGCGGTCCTCCACTGTTGCCCGGATTGATCGCCGCATCGGTCTGCAGCAGGTGGACGCCACCCATCGTTCTGGTGGAAGAGACGATTCCCCGGGTTACGGTCAGGTTTGTGCCAATCTTGTCGGCGAGCGGGAATCCTAACGCAAGCACCTCGTCCCCCATGCGTACGCTGTCTGGATTCCCAACGCTGATGGCATGGAAGTTGTCGCTGCTGTCTATCTGCACCAGCGCGAGATCAGAAGTTGAGTCTCGCTCCAGCACATCACCGTCATAGCGGCGTCCATTGGTCAGCCAGACACCCACGCTGCGCTCACCATCCACAACGTGCTCGTTGGTCACGACCAGCCCGTCCACATCAATGATGAAGCCCGAGCCGCTCCCACTTCCCGACGTAATCTGCACTACGCCTGCCTGAATACGTTCGATCATCTCCGCGAGCGTCGACTTGCTCTCATCGGACAGGTCGGCGCCACCAATGAATTGTATGTTCACGACCGGCGTGTCCGGCGGCACCGGTGATGCAGCAGTAGGTCTAGGAGGCGCTGTTGAAACCGGCGTGGCCGTCGGTGTGTCGGAAGGGGGCGGCGTAGGGATAGTGGTTGTAGCCGGGGTATTGGTAGGCAAGTCAGCGGCGGCAGGAGACCCCCCTTCACCACAAGCTGGCAGTATTGCAGCTGCCAGCAAGCTTAGCAGCCCAATCGATACTTTCCGTCGAATAGGCTCTCCCAATTCACTCCCTAAACACAACAGTGAATGCCAACAGTTGTGGGCATCAGCCCAAGCTCAGTCGTCCGACCTTAGTCGGGTACGATGCCCTCGCCCGTAAACAGCTCCGCCGCCTCTTCCAAAGTAATATCCGGCTCCGGCAGCACCACGTCGGACTCGACCAGCTCTTCGACCGGCACCGCCGTCCCATTCTTGCGGACGTGGTCGAGCATCTCGCCGAGCAGCTTGCGGAAGGCCTCGCGGTCCCCATCGCCCACCACTTCGACGATCTCGTTGTCGATCTCGTTGAGCCTGTCGACGAACGCGCCCGGCAGATTGTACTGTCCCTCGGTGAGGATCCTTATGATCATGGCGTGCCTCCGGGCAGGCTCTTGGTCTCCTTGGCGGGTCCCAGCTGGCCCTTCATGGCGGCCAGCTCAGACTCGACGGTCGAGGACGCCGAGAGCTGCTTGAGCTGGTTGTCCAGCGGGTCGCCGCCTGTCGGGTCGTCGAGGACGCCGGTCTCGACGAGCTCGTCGATGGCGCCGGCCTTGGCCTGGAGGTTTTCGGTCTTGGTCTGGGCCCGCTCGACGGCAAGGGTCACGTCGCCCATCTCTTCGGAGATCCCCCCGAGGGCCGACCCGATGCGGACCTGGGCCTGGGCAGCGCTGTACTGGGCCTTGATGACCTCCTTCTGCGTGCGGAAGGCCTGCACCTTCGACTGGAGCCGCTGCTCCGCATGGGTCAGCTTGGCCTGCTCGAGCTCCAGCGCCGAGATCTGCTCGCCCAGCCCCTGCAGCTCCGAGATGGTGGTCTGCTTCCGCTCCAGGGCGAGCCGGGCCAGGTCCTCGCGCCCGGCGCCCAGCGCCTGGCGGGCCTGGCTGTCGAGCTTGGCGATGTTCGCCTCAGCCTTATTCGCCTGCAGCTCCAGCCGCCGCTTGGCGGTCACCATCTCGACCACGCCGCGCTTGACGTTCCGCAGCATCTCGCGCTGCTTCTCGTATGAGTAGTCCAGCGTCTCACGCGGGTCCTCCGCGTCGTCGAGGACGCGGTTGATCTTCGACTTCACAATCGTGGACATTCTCGAGAGCATGCCCATGGCATTACCTCCACTGCAGTGGTCGTATCCAGCCTACATGATACACCACCGCGCCAACGGGACTAGTAGTCCGAACTGGCGCCGCCGGAGAACGTCTTGACTGCACCCACGATGATAGCTATCACTCCGGCGACCGCCATCAACCACCCAACGGCGTTTAGCAGCCACTCGAAAGCATCCGTCCGCATCAGCAGGCCGGCTATGATTACGATGGCGCCCGCGACCAGAACGGAAACACCGCCTGCGCGATTCGATCCCCCGGCGACCATCTTGCCAATGCCGATGGCGGCGACTATTACGCCGACCAGCGCCGTCCACCATCCGGCGATGCTGACCAGCCATGCGAATATGTTCCACTGTATCAGCAGCCCGACAATCAGAATTATGACGCCGGCGATCATGAGGACCAAGCCGCCTGCCTTGCTCATCTAACGCACCTCACACGCTATGGGGTAGACCAAAGGGTAGTATCGCGTATCTGAAATAGCGTTGTAAACTTACGCGTAATTACGGGCTTCGCGGGATGTGGCCGACATCCCACTTGTCAGGCCGAGATGTTCCCCCGAGCTTCTGGATTCCGGCTTTCGCCGGAATGACGGTGTGTCAATCGTGGCTTGCGGCGACGCGCTGGACCACGCTGCGGACCGCGTCTACGAGGATGTCGACGTCCGACTCGGTCGTGAGGGTGGAGAGCGCGCCCGCGCACTTCTCCTGCAGCAGGATGCCCTCGTTCAGCAGGCCCCTGAATACAGCGGACGACATGGCCGAGTCGGCCTGCAGCTTCGAGCGGTAGTCCCTGACCGAGTCGACGCCGAAGTTGATGGCGAACAGCGAGGCGACGCCGGTCACGACGGCCCTGACCTCCATCTCGTCGAGGACGGCCTGCAGTTTCGCCCGCAGCTCCGCGCCCAGCCTGTCCAGCCGCTCGTACACGTCGGGCGTGAGGTGGCGCAGCGTCGCCTCGCCCGCGACCATCGTCATCGGGTTGGCGTTGAAGGTGCCGGAGTGGGGGACCGCGTCGCCGCGTCGGGGGTCGAACTGCTCCATCAGGTCGCGGCGGCCGCCGAACGCGCCTGCGGGGAGGCCTCCGCCTATGATCTTGCCCAGCGCGGTCAGATCGGGCACGACGCCGAGGCGCTCCTGCGCGCCGCCCGGGGCGATCCTGAAGCTCTGCACCTCGTCGAATACGAGCAGGATGCCCAGGTCCTCGGTCAGACGGCGGGTGCCCTGCAGGAATTCGGCGTCGCCGGGCAGGTACCCGAAGTTGGAGACGACGGCCTCCATGATCACGCAGGCCAGCTCGTCACGGTGCTCGCGTATGACCGCCTCGCACGTCTCCAGGTCGTTGTATGGGAGCACGATCACGTTGTCGAGCACGGCTTCGGGCAGCCCTGGGAATTCGGGAATGGGCGTCGGGCCGTCCGGGTCGAGCCTTTCCGCGGGCGGCGTGACGCTGACCGAGGCGAAGTCGTGCGAGCCGTGGTAGCCGCCCTCGATCTTGGCAATCTTGGACCGGCCGGTGAAGGCCTGGGCGGCCCGAATGGCGTTCATCGTCGCCTCGGTGCCCGAGCTGGTGAACCTGACCAGCTCGACCGACGGCAGGCGTGTGCAGAGCATCTCCGCGAGCCGCACCTGGGACTCGGTGGGGGCGCTGAAGGCGACACCCCTCGCCGCCTGCTCCTGGATCGCCCGCGTGACGTCCGGGTGGGCATGGCCCATGATCAGGCTGGTCGCGTTCAACATGAAGTCCAGGTAGCGGTTGCCGTCGACGTCGTAGACGTAGTGGCCCTCGCCGCGGTCCACGAAGAACGGGTACGGCGCGAAGTATGCCGTGCCCCTGGAGCTGCCTCCAGGCAGGAATCGCTCCGCCTCGGCCTGCAGCTCGCGGGACCTGGGGGTGGACTCTGTGTACCGGCTCGTCTCGGCGCAAGGGGAAGCGGTCATCTCATGGCTCGGGTTGCTTGGCGTTGGCACAAACGAGATTGTATCCGATGGGGCCTCATTCCCGGGACCCGGTGTCGCGCAGGAACTCAATCCAAGCCGACGTGTCGACCAGGATCACGGCGAACGTCCGGAGCGCATCTCGTCGAGGTCGCCCTCCCAACCGCCCCCCCGAAGCGAGCGGGCCTCGTCCACGGACGCGTCTTCGAGAGCGACCCCTTCTCCGCCCCTGATGCTTAGCCGCGCTTCTGCCACGCGTCTCAGGAAACGGGGATCGCTCTCGAGGCGGTAGTCGGACCAATCGTCGTCGTTTACGAAGCCGATAAGTACTCCTGCCAGTCTACCGTCCCTCGTGATCAGGATGGGTTCTTTTTCAGCCAGGTGGAGGTACTTGGAGAGCTCTTCCTTTACTTCCGACAGAGCAACTTCCTTCATCTGCTATCCTCCCTGGCTCTCGAGCCAGCGCTCCAGATGTCGCTTGTCGACTATGGCGAGGATCTCGATCGTCTATGCCCTACTGTCGATTGGCGCGGTGATCTCGACGGTCAGTCTGGGAATGAGCGTTAATACCAATCGCCGCCGCCGCCGACAGCCAGCATGATCATCACTATGGCGAACACGATCAGGGCAACAACCAGGAAGAAAAGTATTGTGAGCGGGATGAACACGGCTGCTATGGCCCGCCCGGTGGAGAAGTTGTTGTTTTCCTGGACTGCGAACACCGTCAGGACCAGGGTCCAGGCAAATATGCCAAGCCCGACCAACGCTGAGATTCCCTGTCCGAGGAGCCCAAGCTGGAGCACGACGAGGTTTATGGGAACGCTAAAGACTGTTGGCAAGGAGGCGAACGCGAGGCCGGTGAAGAGGCCGCAGTACGAGCCTCTCCCGCCGAGGATGAGGCTCATGACCCAGAAGATGGCCGTGAAGAAGGCTATCACCGGCACGGCAATGATCGGGGCGACGATGATGGAGAGTATCCGAGCGGGGCCAAGCAGCCACTCGACGTCGCGGAGGTCGTACTGGTCGAGCGACACCGCCTGGACGAGTCCCTGCGCGGCGTAGACCACGAATATGAGCAGGAACGCCCAGCCGACGGGCCGACGGCGTACGATGCCCCGCATGGTCGGGACCGGCTTTATGACCACGCCGATGCAGGCGCCGAGGAAGCCCTGGCCCGACGACTGCCGACGGGCGCTCATGCCGATACCTCCGCGGACATTCCACTCCTCACACTTTCGTCGAACGCGGTCGCGGTGGCGTGTACTCGGCGCAGCACTTCGGGGCCCGTGAGGCTGCGGCCCTCGCCCCTGACTGCGCTCAGAAAGGCCGCGACGCACTCCCTCATCCCGACGAAGCCGTGTGCGGGCTGGGCCGGGGGCGCCTCAGCCTCGACCCAGTCGGGGGAGCCCGTCCGGTGCCTGTACCGGCCCGTCATGAGGTCCGCCTCGGCCTCGCCCTCCAGAGCGGCGACCTCGAGCCGCAGCGACAGCCTGTCGGGACTGCGCAGGTTGAACGCCCACTCACCGACGGCTCCGTCGTACTCGATCAGGGCGGAGCCGGTCTCGACGGCCCTCTCGAATCTTGGACGGGCGCCCATCACGTCTACACGGCGCGGCAGGCGGTCGAGCAGCGCGTCGATGGGGTCCAGGTACCAGATGCTCAACCCGGACGCCATACCGCCCCTCTCGACGGCATCCTCCGACCACGTCATCGCCCAATTGCAGTGCTGGACCACCCTCACCGACAGGGCAGGCCCCAGCTTGTCGTCGAGCAGGTCGGCTACGGCCGCAACGACCGGGTGGTACCGGAGCTCCATGTCCGCGTGGAGTACGAGGCCGGACCGTCCGGCCAGGTCCAGCAGTCCGGAGATCCGGGCGTCTCCCGGCGGGGGAGGCTCGAGCCAGACGTGCTTTCCGGCCTCGATCGCGGCGCTTGCCACATCGGATACCAGCTCGGATGGCAGGCCGATCATCACGGCATCCACGTCGGCCTCACGGACGAGCCGGAAGGGGTCGTCGAAGAGGGCGCTGCCCGCCCCGAAGCTCTCGGACGCCAGCCGCCGCGTGCTCTCCGACCGCGCGGCGACGGCCCCGATCTCAACCTCGGCGTCATCGAGGAGCGCCGGGACGTAGGCCTCCCTCGCCCAGTTGCCGTACCCCACAAGCCCGACGGTTGTGGTCACCCATCACTCCCTGAACTGGCTGTCTGCATGGTGTCCCAGCGGAAGCCCATCCTTATACCAATTTATTTTGAGCGCGCCGTAAAGCCGTCATTCCCGCGAAGAGCCTGCCCCCGAGCAGTCGGGGGCGGGAACCCACTCCCTGGCCGCACATATACGGCGGCATCACGGTGACTTGGTATTAGTTTGTAGGATACGGGTCTCCCTCGCTCAACAGCCTCTGAGACTCCCGGATCGACAGGCCCCGTTTGATCTTATCGCCCCAGAGACTCTTCACATATTCGAGCGTCGCGACAATCTCGTCATGGCTAAGCAGCTCCCCGAACGCCGGCATGGCGCTCTTGAAGCTGGGGATGCTCGGGGTCTCCTGTATCTTCCCGCCCTGGCTGACGACACGGTACAGGAAGCCGTCCGGGTGGTGCCACGTATGACCGTCGCCGTTGAGGGGAGGCGCTGGAAGGGTGCCGTTCGGGTTGCGTATATGCCAGTTGGGCTGCCCCTCTCCGGCCTCCCCATGACATGCGGCGCACGTGGAGGCGAATATCTCCTGGCCTGTCCGTGCGGCGGGGGTGGGTGACGCGGCGGGCGTGGGTGATGCGGCGGGCGTGGGTGGTGGGGCCGTGGCGGTGGGCTGCAACTCCTCGCTGGGGGAGGACGAGCACGCGGCAGCCGCAGCAGCGATGAGCACCGACAGGGCGATGGCGGCGCAGAGTCCGGCGCGCGTCTGAAGTCGTCGCATGGAAGGCATGATCACTGGGCCGTGAGGCCGCCGTCGATCACCAGCTCGGCGCCCGTGACGTAGCTGGACTCGTCGGAGGCGAGGAACAGGACGCCGTGGGCCACGTCCTCGGGCGTGCCGAACCGGGGGATGGGAGTCGATGCAATCCGGGTTGCCCGCTCGTCCTCGTTCCGCAGAACCTCGCTCAGCATGTCGGTCTCGATGACGCCCGGGTGGACGGAGTTTGCGCGAATGCCTTCCGGCGCGTACTGGACCGCCGTCGACTTGGTGAGGAGGCGGACGGCGCCCTTGGAGGCGTTGTACACGGTCTGCGTCCTGCTGCCCACAAGCCCGGCGACGGAGGACATGTTGACGATGGAGCCGCCGCCCGACCGCCGCATCGCCGGGATGGCGGTCCTGGTGCCCAGGAACACGCCGGTGGCATTGACGCTCATGACCTGCTCCCACTCTTCGAGGGTCGTCTCCTCGGCCAGGGCCCTGTTGTAGATGCCGGCATTGTTCACGAGAACATCGAGAGCGCGGAACTCCTCCATCACGGCATCCACCGCTCGGGACCAGTCGCCCTCGGACGTGACGTCGAGATGCACGAAGAGCGAATCTGCGCCGGAGCTGGCGAGCTCGTCGACGAGCCGGGCGGCCTCCGACTCCAGTATGTCGCCCACGGCCACCCGCGCGCCATCGCGGGCGAACAGCCGGGCCTGGGCCGCGCCCAAGCCCTTCGCGCCCCCGCTGATGAGGCAGGACTTGCCGTCCAGCCTACCCACGAGCGCCGCCCCTTCGTCCGGGGAGCACCTCGTTCATGCTGCCCGACCTGAAGCCCTCCAGGTCCACGGTTACGTAGGAGTAGCCCAGCGACCTGAGATGCTCCGAGACCCGGCGGCCCGAGTCGCCTGAGGTCAGCATCGGGATGTCGCCCGGCTCGACCTCGATGCGCGCCACGGGGCCGTGGTGCCGCACCCGGACCTGCCTGACGCCGAGGCTGCGCACGAAGCTCTCGGCTCGCGCTATCCGGTCGAGGGCCTCGACGGATACGGGCATGCCGTATGGGATGCGCGACGAGAGGCACGCCTGGGCGGGCTTGTCCCAGGTGGGCAGGCCCATGTCGCGCGCCAGGTCGCGGACCTCGGCCTTGCCCAGACCGGCCTCCACGAGCGGGGAGCGCACCCCGTGGCGCTTTGCGGCATTGAGACCGGGCCTGAAGTCGCCCAGGTCGTCGACATTTGCGCCGTTCGCCACGAATCGGAAACCCTGGTCGTCGGCTATTCGGGCGAGCACCGTGTAAAGCTCGTCCTTGCAGAAATAGCAGCGGTTGGGGTCGTTCGCCCGGTAGTCCTCGCGCTCCACCTCGTTCGTCCGAACGACTCTGTGCCTCAGGCCGACCGACCGCGCCGTCCGCTCAGCCTCGTCGAGCTCTGCGGGGGCGAGGCTGGGTGAGTGGGCCGTAACCGCCAGCGCGCCCTCCCCCAGCACCCCCTCCGCGGCGGCGGCAAGCAGGGTGCTGTCTACCCCTCCGGAGAACGCGACGATCACGGAACCCATGTCGCGCAGTACGGCTTCCAGGGCCTGCTTTTTTTCGAGGATGGACATAGGTGCAGCGGCGGTTTGTGGCATACTCTACCTTCGAGGGCATGATACCACGCAGCCAAGATCGAACGGGACAATTCGCCATCACCCTGTAGGGGCGGGTTTGAAACCCGCCCTCGCCTTGCTTAGGGTCGGCGCCGCCATCTAGGTGGGGGATTTGGTAGCGGGCCATCACGATACTGGCGCCGTAGGGAAGGAGGGGAGCGGTGACGGAGACACTGAGCGTCAGCGAGGCAAAGGAGCGGCTATCAGAGATTGTAGAGCGAGTTGCCGATAGCGGCGACCGGTTCGTGATCGAGAGCCGTGGTCGACCGGTTGCCGCGGTCGTCAGAGCCGAGGAGCTGAGCGGACTTCAGGAGGAAGCTGACCGGCCCGAAGGGCTTCTTGGCGCAGTCGGGATCCTGTCCGAGGAGGACGAGGAGGAGTGGGAGGAGACTGTCAGTGAGATATACAGACAGCGCAGGCAAACTAAGCCCCGTCCCGTGCCAATAGAACATAGCACCGATGGCCTAATAGGGGCAATGGGAGCTTGGACCCAAATCCCCCACCTCCGTCATTCCCGCGAAGAGCCTGCCCCCGAGCAGTCGGGGGCGGGAACCCATCCCCGGCAAGGTGCACAGCCATAGCCTCAGAGGCAGTCCGTCACGCCGCCCGTCCAAATTAGGTGGTGGATCTGGGTTGGAGTGAAATGGGTGACGACGAGATAGACTCCATGGTCGAAGAGATATACAGGCAACGGCGCTTGGCTGGACCCCGGAGTGAGTGAACTTCCGGCGGAGGTCTAGCCATCGACGCATTACACATAAGAAAATTGCTCTCCGAAGTAGAGGCCGGGCGTATGACAGCGGATGAGGCCGCTTCGCTGCTGGCCTCGCAGTCGTACGAGGACCTCGGCTTTGCCAAGGTGGACCACGACCGCGCCCTGCGCAAGGGCTTCCCTGAGGTCATCCTGGGCGACGGCAAGACGCCGGTGCAGGTAGCGGAGCTGGCCCAGGCCGTGCTCGGGCGCTCGGACCGGCTGCTCGCAACCCGCGTCGGACAGGAAGCAGCGGACGCGGTCGTCTCCGCGGTGCCGGATGCCGTCTACCACGAGACCGCCAGGGTGGTCGTCGTCGACCGGCGCGGGGACGTGGAGCCCGTGCGTGGCGTCGTCATAGCCAGCGCCGGGACGTCGGACGCGCCGGTTGCCGAGGAGGCGGCCCTGACTGCCGAGCTGATGGACTGCGAGGTCGTGCGGCTGGTGGACGTGGGAGTGGCCGGCATCCACCGGCTTCTCGACAGGCTCGACGTCCTGCGGCAGGCGTCGGTCGTCGTCGCGGTCGCCGGGATGGAGGGCGCCCTGCCGTCGGTGATCGGGGGGCTCGTGAGCGCCCCCGTGATCGCAGTTCCTACGAGCGTCGGCTATGGCGCGAGCTTCGGAGGCGCTGCGGCCCTGCTGGCCATGCTGAACAGCTGCGCTCCCGGAGTGGCCGTGGTGAACATCGACAACGGCTTCGGGGCCGGCTACATGGCGGCCACGATCGCCAGGCTGGCGGTCGGCGTCGATCCAGCTACTGGTTGAGCTTGTAGGGGCGGGTTTGAAACCCGCCCTCTCTTTGCAGGGTGCCTATCCATTGCGGACAAATGGGGGTGCTCGTCACGCTCGCGCCGGCTACCCCTCATTTCAGACGTCTCGGCTAATACCAATTCATTTTGAGCGCGCCGTAAAGCCGTCATTCCCGCGAAGAGCCTGCCCCCGAGCAGTCGGGGGCGGGAACCCACTCCCTGGCCGCACATATACGGCGGCATCACGGTGACTTGGTATAAGGACGCGCTCGAATACGTAGCGGCCCACGTCCCGGTTCTCCTCGAACGTGAAGCCGTCGAAATCGCCGTTGTACCCGACGATGGGCACGTCGCGCTCGTGCTGTGAGCCGTGCGACCTGAGGCCCTCTGGCATGGTCACCTCGTCGGCGTCGCCGAATACGACCTCGGGCGCGGCGTTGACCACCACGTCTCCGATCAAGTCCGGCCACAGATGCAGCTCGGCTGCGGCCTCTTCGCGCGGCATCGCCTCGTCAACACCCGGCGTCTCCCGCAGCACGTCAATCGCGTCGCGCACCCGGTCAGCGTCGAGATGCACGAACATACACCCGCCGAGGTTCGAGTGGTGTACGACGTACCGGTCCTTGATGATCGGCACGGGGTTGGACTTGATTCCCTGCGCCGCCAGGACGGCCTTCAGGTCGACCATCCTGCTCTTGGCGTTCATCCCATGGTCCGCCGACAGCAGCACGGTCGCGTCCGGGTGGTCCGACACCAGGCGTCCGATGGCGTCGTCCAGGATGGACATGTGCCGGATGGCCTCTGGGTGGTCCGGCGCGTTCATGTGCATCGCGTAGTCGGTGGTCGTGAGGTAGACGATATCGACGGGCCTGCGCTTCATGATGAGCCTGCCCGCGTCGATCACCCAGCCGTTCACCTCCAGCGAGTATATGGCCGGTGCCGGCCCGACCGCGTCCACGACCCAGTCAGGCGGCTGCTCGGACGATACGGACGTGGTGGCGTCCACGCCCACGAGGGTGCGGAGCTTGTCCTTCGACGTGACCACGAGCGACGTCATGCCGAGCTCCTCCGCTCGCCTGAACATCGACTGCGAGCGGATGTACTCCGCCGACTCCACGTACAGCTCTTCGCCCGTCTGCCTGTCCCACCTGTAGTTCGAGCATATCCCGTGCTCGGAAGGGTACTTGGCGGTGACTATCGAGACGTTGTTGACGTTCGTTACCGAGGGCATCATCGACCGGCCCGTGACCAGGAAACCGCCTCGCCCCATCTCCCGCAGGTTGGGCATGGGTGAGGCGTCCAGATATTCGGGGTCGAACCCGTCTATGCAGATGATGACAGTGGGACCGGTCATGACCGAGGGGGGCAGCCCACCGCGGGCTATTCCGATTGCAGGCGGCTGAGCTGCTCGCGCAGCCGTTGCAGCTCAGCTTCGGCGTTCCGGCGCGCCTCGATTTCGGCGTCCAGCTGGGCCTTGGCTTCCGTGAGGCCGGGCAGATATGCCCCCGCCGCCGGGTCGAAGAAGCGCAGCCGTTCATCGTCCCAGTGCAAGCCCAGCCCCAAGACCGGGCTGTGGCCTCGAATCACGCCGTCCTGCCCGTGCTGCAGCGCCATCGGCTCGTACGCTCCGTCTATCAGCCGCTCGCCGGACAGCGCCGCGTCGTGATGCTGCCCGCCGGTGGCGTCGAAGCGCCAGTACTCGCCCACGCCGTACCCCGCGTAGATGTCGCGTTTGGTGGTGTAGTCCGCCCTGCCCGTGCTCTCGGAAGCGATCTCCAGCACGAAGTCCGGCGGCTTGCCCACCTCCTCGATCACGTATCCGTTGCGGTGGAGTATTGCGCCAGGATCTACCCCGAAGGCTACCACGCAGTCTGGCGCGACCCAGCCCGATCTGTCGCGGGTGTCACGGCAGAGATAGCCTTCCCCCCCGACAAGAGCATCGGGGCGCTCCCTGAAATAGTCGTCCAGGATGGTGAAGGCCGTGGTGACGTAGGGTAGTTGCTGCATGGCGTCAGGAAGGCGCGGGGGGTCTGGGAGCTGCCCGAGGTGGGCATACTCGCTGGCGGGTTGGGGATTGAGAGCCGGTCTGATGGTCATAGCGGGCCTCGTGGCTGCGATTCTATCACATGGATGCCGAGCCGGCCTCATGTCACCCAGGCTTCCCCACCTCCGTCATACCGGCGAAAAGCCTGCCCCGTACTCGATACGGGGCAGGTATCCAGTCCCTCAGCGCACACCCACACCGTCGTTCCCGCGCAGAGCCTGCCCCCGAGCAGTCGGGGGCGGGAACCCATCCCCGGCCGTTGGCTTGGAGCCTGCCCTGTACCTGAAAAGCCGTCATTCCCGCGAAGAGCCTGCCCCCGAGCAGTCGGGGGTGGGAACCCACTCCCTGGCCGCACATATACGGCGGCATCACGGTGACTTGGTATGACACGGAGCCCAGCCGCCCTGGACTCCCGCCTTCGCGGGGGTGACGATGGGGGCCGCCGCCAATTTCATACCCTTATGTGGCCTGCGCAAGGCCATAGTCATTCTTCACCCCGCTCCGCTCCGAATGACATGAACCGAATGTCAACACTACCTGGATCCCCAAATCCCCCACCTCCGTCATTCCCGCGAAGAGCCTGCCCCCGAGCAGTCGGGGGCGGGAACCCATCCCCGGCAAGGTGCACAGCCATAGCCTCAGAGGCAGTCCGTCACGCCGCCCGTCCAAATTAGGTGGTGGATCTGGGGATCACGCCGCGCTTGCCTGTATGTCCGGGGCGGCATATCATGGAGTCTCAACCGATGGCTTCACCACAGATCGAGTTCAACAGCATAACGAATATCAAGCCCGAGGCTCTCGGCGAGCCCGGGAAGCGGACGTTCCGCGTCCTGGTCGATGACGCCTCCGGCTCCGCCCTCATCTGGCTGGAGAAAGAGCAGCTCTTCCAGCTAGCGATGGCTATAACCAGGCTCCAGGCCATACTGCCTTCCTCCAGCGACTCTCCTGCCCAAACTGCCAGTGAGGCGGATGAAGACCCCGGGCCCCACCTCGAGTTCACCGTCGGCAAGATGGTGCTCGGCCACGAGGGAAACAGCGACCGGTTCGTCATCGATGCCTACGACGCCGAGGTCGAGGAGAGCGAGGAAGCCGGGCCCACCATACGGCTCTGGGGTGTGCGAGGCCAGCTCAGGTCCTTCGCCGCCGAGGCCCTGAAGGTGTGCGCTGCGGGCCGTCCCATATGCCCGCTCTGCTCCGAGCCAATGGACCCCACCGGCCACAAGTGCGCCAGGGTAAACGGCCACGACGTGGGCCCCCTCACCCAGGACGACCAGGAAACCCAGGACGCCTGACGACCCAACACGGCGGCCAAATAGGCGGTACCGCTCTCATTCACTACCGGATATTGTACTTGTACGATGTTCCGTAGCTGGTGGCAGGCCCGCGAGAGTGGTGCTATGCGGTTACGGGTGCGGACTCCGTGCAATCCTTGTCGTCTGCTCCGGCAGTGTAATACCATTTCATTTTGAGCGCGCCGTAAATCCGTCATTCCCGCGAAGAGCCTGCCCCGTACGCTATACGGGGCGGGAACCCACTCCCTGGCCGCACATATACGGCGGCATCACGGTGACTTGGTATAAGCCATCCATCCGCCTACACCCAAGATGAGCACTGCCACCGTCGCGACTGGCACTGCGATGCGCAGGTTCAGCATTGCCGTGTCGTCTTTATTCGCCGACGTTCGGGATGATGATGTCGTTCGGCTCGCCTATCCCCGAGAATGTGGCGCGGTTTGTATGTGGCTCTCCGCTGCTTCCGGTTGCCCAGCCTTCAATCTGTTCCGCCTGGATTAGCCATCCGTCCTCGTCTATCCATGCAATCCAATCCCCGTCGGGCGTATTGACGCTATACCGTCTCGCAGGAACTCCCTCCAGCGTGACATCGCCTTCGAATGTCGTGTCGGCCAGGTCGGGACAGAGTGAGTCCGCGGAGTACGGGAAGGGCAGAGCATGGTCGGCGCCTACACTTAGCGGGTACCATACTTCGCTATCGCTGGTTCTTCCGTATTCCGTACCCTTGCCATCGTAAATGACTTCTGCGTACCGCTCTATCCCTTTGTACGACACACGGGCATGGTATTTGTCACCGGAGAAGCGGATACTCATCGTGCTGCTTGGCCCCATTGCAGTTGTTGTATCAAACGACGCCGCCGCTTGTGTCTGAGCACAAGCATCTCTAACCGCCGCCTCTGCCGAGTTGGCCCTGGAGTACACCAACCATCCCGAGACCCCTATGAGGGCTGCTGCTGATCACGCTGAGCGTCGCGACAACTCTTGCATCTATCTTATACCAATTCATTTTGAGCGCGCCGTAAATCCGTCATTCCCGCGAAGGCGGGAACCCACTCCCTGGCCGCACATATACGGCGGCATCACGGTGACTTGGTATTAGTTGAAGTCGGCTTGGGAGTGGGCGTAGGGTGGGTATGACCTATGCAGACCTCTTCGTCTGCCTGGAAGTCGTACCAGCAGAGCCAGTGATCCCCTGTCGCCTGTGCCTCTATGGGTGGTGGGTCTTCTCCTACGAAAAAGAGGAGGCCCACGATCAGAGATGCAGCCAGACGAGTCCCAGGCGGATGATAGTTGCCGACGTTGCCATTGATGCCCTCGATGCAGATGTATGAGCATCGTATCGTAGGCTAGAACGTCGCAGGCAGGATGTCAACTTGACAGTGTGCAGGCAGGGCCTTTCCATTGTCCCATAAACCACATACCGTCATTCCCGCGCAGAGCCTGCCCCCGAGAAGTCGGGGGCGGGAATCCAGATGGGCGGTAGGGTATGTCCCTTCCGCAGGGAGCCAACTTTGGAAAGGCCCTAGTGCGCAGGAAGGGGCGTGGTCTGATTCGCATGGGCGCGACCAATGAGTCGGTCACAGGCGGGCTCCCGCTCCACCGATGTCTCCGGTAACGGGAGTCCCCGCCGCCAACTAGAGACAGGACGCCCGACCTCACACCAGAAGAAGGCGGCCATCACCACCTCCTGAATCCTGCCAATCCCCTAATCCCCAAAATCACAGTTCAGACAATCCCACTCTGCGCCCCGAGCCCGGCCCTCCTGAGCTTGTCGAAGGGCAGAAGGCGTGAGGGTGACTCCCCTCCCAATCCTGCCAATCACCCAAATCCCCCGAATCACAGTTCAGACAATCTCCCTCTTGACACATCCCCAGCCCTCCAGCATAATAGAACGCATGTCTGATACAGCCACACAGACCGCAGAAACAACAACAGAAGAGCGGAAGCCGCCCACCCTCGCCGACATCGTCCGCGAGAAGACCGACGACGGCAAGCGCATCATCGACTTCTTCCTCGACGTCATGGAGGGCAGGATCGACGGCGCGGAGCTATGCCACAGGATGGACGCCGCCAAGCAGCTCGAAAAGCACAAGTCCAAGGCCGCCGCCAAGTTCCTTGCCAAGTACCGCGGCGTCCCCTGCGGTCACTCCACCGGTGGACGCCCCGGTCCGGACGACCCCTGCTCCGCCGCGGAGAGGAGCCTGGTGGCCGTGACCCTGAACGCCCCGGCCACCCTTACGCGAGACTTCCTCACTGTGCTCTCTGGGATAGATGAATTCCTCATGGCCAGGCTCATCCGAGCCCAGACGGCCGACGGCGGCACCATCATCGAGTTCCTCGACGACGTCATGCAGGACAGGAACGACGGCTTCAAGACCCACCACAGGATCGCCGCCGCCAAGGAGCTCATCGTACACATCGTCCGCGACGAGGCACCCGAACCCGTCCCCAGTAAAAAGACCGCCTCCGTTCACCCTGAGCTTGTCGAAGGGCCGGAAGCCGCCGAGGCAAGGTCCGCCTCCGTTCGTGCCGAGCCTGTCCTGAGCACCGTCGACGGATCCGTTCACCCTGAGCCTGGCTCCCCTGAGCCTGTCGAACGGGTCGAAGGGCCTCATCCTGAGTTCACCGAAGGGCCTGTCCTGAGCACCGCCGAAGGGCCCGCAGACAGCTCATCCGTCGTTCCCGCCAAGGAGCCCGCCGAAGGACGCCAAAACTACGAAGAAAGAAAACCCCGGAGACGACGGACTCGAACACAACGTCGCAGGGACGGAGCCGCCAGGGCCGCCATGCTCGGTAAGGCTCCAGGCTCCGAGCGAAACAAGGAGGAAAAGCAGGACAAGCCCGCCCCCGTGGAGCTCACCATCGCCGAGCGTAGAATCAAGGAAAGACTCGAACAGCACTGGCACGAGCCGGACCCCTATGGCGCGCCCATCGACTCCACACACCCAGGCCGATCACCCCCCTGGTGACCGCGACCCGACTACACAACTGAATAGCGAGCTTGGAAGGGAGCTCTTACCCCCTCTCCCTTGACGGGCCCTTGACGGGAGAGGGCTGGGGGCCTGCCCTGAGCTTGCCGAAGAGCCTGCCCCGTACTCGATACGGGGGTGAGGGTGACTCCCCTAGTGCGGCCCGACACCGCGTAGCGCGGCTCTGTAGGGGCGGGTTTGAAACCCGCCCTCCCCCGTGCGGCGCGGGAAGCCAGGAAACCCCACCGTCGTTGGTACGAAAATAGCCGCAAGACGCCCCATCCGTCATTCCGGCGCACGCCGGATTCCTGCTCCGCAGGAACCGTCCCCCATCCAGTTCCCGGCCGCCGTCGTCAGTTCGAGGTGGCGATGGCGGAGCTATTTCATCCTTTGGTGTGCCGGTCGCAACCGGCATGGGTGGTTCCCGCGAAGAGCCTGCCCCGTACTCGATACGGGGCGGGAACCCATCCCCGGCCGCCGGCTTCATCCCAGCTTATCCGGAAAGCCGCTATACTCTCGCCACCGACAGCTAATGGAGGTGCGCCATGGGCAAGGGTCCGAAGATCACCGGTATCGAGGTCCACCAGTTCAAGTTCGAGAAGGAGGACATAGCGCGCAATGACGACGGCGGGATCGTCTACAGCCCGGGCGCCAGGTCCGAGCGCACCGCCTACGCCTTGCGCATCCTCACAGACACCGGCCCAGTCGGCGAGTATGTGGGGGGTATGCCCGCCGACTACGCGGCGCTGCCCTCATTCGTCGACTTCCTGATCGGACGCAACGCCCTCCAGCGCGAGCTGATATACGCCCGCGTCGGCCACGCGACGAGGATGAACCGCATCGGCCTGGCCCCCATCGACATCGCCCTTTGGGACCTGGCGGGCAAGTACCACGACGCCCCGGTCCACCAGCTGCTCGGCGGCTACAAGGAGACCCTGCCGACCTACGTGGCGACGCTGCACGGCGAGGAGGGCAGGACGGGCGGCCTCGATTCGCCGGAGGCCTACGCCGACTTCGCCCAGCAGTGCCTGGAGGCCGGCTACCCGGGCTACAAGATCCACGGCTGGGAGAACGGCCACGTCCCCCGCGAGATCGAGACCGTCCACAAGGTCGCCGAGCGCGTCGGCGGCAGGATGGACATGATGCTCGACCCCTTCAACGCGCTCGTCACCTTCGGCGACGCCGTGAAGGTGGGGCGGGCCTGCGACGAGGCCGGGTACTTCTGGTACGAGGACCCCTTCCTGGACATGGGCACGTCCATGTTCGCGCACCGCAAGCTGCGGCAGATCCTCAGCACGCCGCTGCTGATCAGCGAGCACATCCGGGGCGTCGAGTCGCACGTCGACTTCATGGTGGCGGAGGCGACGGACTTCATCAGGGGCGACATCGCCTTCGAGGGGATCACGGGCTCGATGAAGGTCGCTCACGCCGCGGAGGGCCTCGGACTGGACATCGAGTTCCACAGCCCCGGCCCGGCCCAACGCCAGTGCGTAGCCGCCATACGCAACACCAACTACTACGAGCTGTCAGGCTCCCACCCCAAGGCCCCCAACCAGAACTACCTGCCCGTCTACAAGGACGACTACAGGGACGAGCTGGACGCCGCGGACGAGAACGGCCACTTCCCCGTACCCCAGGGCCCGGGCCTGGGCGTCGACTACGACTGGGACCTCATCGCCAAGTGGCGCACAGGCATCGAGACCTACGGCTAGAGGCGGGCCACTATGGTTCCAGTTCTGCCAGTAACCCCAAATCCACCACCTAAATTGGCGATGCGGTTGAGTTTTGTAGCTAAATTGGTCATTTTGGACAATTCGTTCTTTCACCCAGCAGGTGAAGAGAAGGCCCCGTCTTCAGGGCTGAATCAGATACTGGATCAGATCGTCGGTTCGGTTTAGGTGGGGGATTTGGGTAACCGCGGTGCGTTGCCGAAGAAGTTCAATCCGGAGACAATAACGTGTTGTCGGGGACGACGCTCAAGACCGCATAGAGTTGATCTCAAGCCGGTACTCTTCCACCAAAGGAGCAACATCCTCGGGACCTGTGCCCTTCGCTCTAGCGTTCTCCTCTCCGTATTGGAGCAGTTGTCTCCATTCGCACTCGTCGACGTAGCGGAGCAGCCCTTCCCGCGGGGATTTCTTGCGCGACCCTCGCTATTCCCGGCGTGGCAGCGGCCTTCGAAGACCTACTGGCTTACGATCTTGATTCGTGGGTCCACTATCGCCAGCAGCACGTCTGAGACCAGCGTGCCGATCACCGTGAGCGTGCCGAGCATCAGGATGATGAACCCCGCCGTGTAGGGGTCCTGGAGCTGGATGGCCCTGAGGAGGATGGGGCCGAGCGTCGGTAGGCTGAGGACGACCGAGACGATGATGCTGCCGCTGACCAGTGACGGGAGCAGGTAGCCCGCCGTGCTGACCAGGGGGTTGATGGCGACGCGCACCGGGTACTTCAGGATCAGCTTCCAGGCGGCTGCCCCCTTCGCCCGCGCCGTCACCACGTAGGGCTTGCCGAGCTCGTCGAGCAGGTTGTTGCGCAGGACCCTGATCAGCCCGGCGGTGCCGGACGTGCCGAGAACGAGTGCCGGTATCCACAGGTGCTTCAGCAGGTCGTACGCCTTCGCGAAGCTCCAGGGGACGTTCTGGTAGTCGGCCGAAAAGAGCCCGCCCACGCTCTGGTTGAAGTAGGCGAATCCGATGTACATGAGGACGAGGCCGAGCAGGAAGTCGGGGACCGCCAGGCCCGTGAACCCCGCCAGCGTGAACACGTAGTCGCCGACGGAGTTCTGGCGGACTGCAGAGTATATGCCCACCGGTATGGCGAACGTCCACGTCACCATTATCGTGAATCCGGTCAGCGTTACTGTGATCCAGAGCCGGTCGCCGATCTGCGCCTTGATCGGCCTGATGCCGTCGGGCCCCGACCGCGGCGTCATGGAGAAGCCGGGATCCCCGTGGAGCATATTCCAAATCCACTTGAAGTACCTGATGTACTGGGGCTGGTCCAGGCCCAGATAGCGCCGCAGGTTCTCGGCCACCTCCGGGCTGTATCCCGTCGAGCCCGTGTCCATCAGGTTGTTCATGACCGCGTCAGCGGTGTCGCCCGCGGGGAGCTCGATGATCACGAACGTCAGAACCGAGATCACCCAGATGGTGAACAGGGCGAGGATGAGCCTTCTTGCGATGTACGCGGTCATGTGAGATTAGACCCCGCCTGGGCTGGGTGGACTATCTCGACTGCAGGCGGCCCAGCTCCTCGCGGAGCCGCATCACTTCGGTCTCGGCCGCCTCGGCGCGCGCCTCGGCCTCCGGCAGGTTGAGCAGGTACTCGCCCTTCGCCGGATCGTAGAAGCGCAGACGCCCGTCGTCCCAACACAGGTCCAGGCCCAGCGTCGGGCTGTGGCCCCGGAGCACCCCGTCTGCACCCCGCCCCACCGGAATCGGCTGGTACTCCCCATCTACGAGCGTGTCGCCCGACAGCGGGCGGTCGTGGTATTTTCCGCCGGTGTGGTCGAACCGCCAGTACTCGCCCACGCCGTAGCCCGCATAGCCGTCCCGCTTGCTGGTGTAGTCGGCCCGGCCCGTGCTCTCCGACGCGATCTCCACCACGACCTCCGGGGGCTTGCCCACCTCGTCGATGACGTAGCCGTTACGGCTGCGGACGGCGTCAGGGTCGCCTCCGAAGGCCACCACGCAATCGGGCACCAGCCAGCCCTCTCGATTGCGGGTGTTCCAGCACAGGTAGCCTTCGCCCCCTACGAGCACGTCGGGGCGATGGCTGAAGTGGCGGCGGAGGACGACGCGGATCTCGGATCCGATGGGCTCTTGCTGCATGTCGGGCGTCCTGACGGGATCGGGCAGCGTCCCGTCTACAGGCCGCCCGTCGGCCGCCTCTGGTCTGGTGACGGCTCTCGTGATCATAGCCGGACTATAACACACCAAGAAGTTCCACGAGACAAGCTGCCTGTGCCCCCAACTGTTCAGCGTTGAGGGAGAGCATTGGCCTCTTCCCCCCCCCGAGGGGGAAGATTGAGATGGGGGCTCTCGGCCTTGCCGGAGAGGGAGTTGCCCATAACCCATCAACGCTGGAACACTTACCTGTGCCCCTATCTGGTCTGGCCGGTCGTGGTAAACTATCCTGTAGCTCCCGGGACTCTTGGGAGAAGCTCCGGGGCGCTGGTAGCCAGTTCGTACAAGAGGAGGGTTGACCTTGGCAGAAATGGCAGTCAGGCCGATCGTGGCAGGGGATCCAGCCCCGGACTTCGAGCTTCTCTCTCTGGCAGGCGGCTCGGTAAGACTCTCTGACTACCGGGGCAGGAAGGTCGTCCTCTTCATGTGGGCGTCCTGGTGAGGATGCAGGGAGCAGCTGCCAGGCTGGCAGCGGTTTAGTGGCGAGAACCGAGAACGCGGCGTCGAGGTCCTGTCGGTCGCCATCGACGCGCAGTCGCCGGACATACCGCGCTCCTACGTCGAAAGGGCCGGCGCAACGTTCACCACGCTCGTCGACAGGGAGAACATCCTGAGCGATCTCTACGGCTTCAGGGCCGTTCCGAACGGGTTTCTCATCGACGAACAGGGGACCGTGCAGTTCAGCAAGCTGAGCGAGTTCGACATACGGCGGCGCGAGACGGCCGAGGTCCTGGAACGCTGGGTGTCAGGACAAAGCCCCGTACCCGCTGGGCAAGAGCCGAAGGGCGGCCTGGGCGCCGGGCACTCCGAGGCGAACGCAATCTTCCGGGAGGGACTGGACCATTACAGGGCCGGCAGGACCGGCGAGGCGCTCGCACGTTGGCGGCGCGGGCTCGAGCTGGACCCGGGCAACTACCTCATTCGCAAGCAGATCTGGGCAGTGGAGAACCCGGAGAAGTTCTACCAAGGGGACGTCGACTACGACTGGCAGCGGGAGCAGACCGCCAAGGGGCTGTAGACCCGGGGACGGAATCCCGGCACTTCTGCGTCCCTGCCACAAGAGCGATTCGTACCTGCCGACGGCGTCCCTTACCGCTCACGGTGTCTGAGACTGCTTCTAGTTGAGCTCGCGGAGGCGCTTCTGGGTCCCGGCCACCAGCGCCGACACGGCCAGCATGATGCCACCGAGGGCGGCTATGGTTGGGCCTATCCCTATGCGCTCCACGGCGAACCCCGCCGGCAGGACGCCTATTGGAGTGAGCCCGAAGGACATAGTGTAGACGCTGATTACGCGCCCCTGGTGCTCGTCGTCGACCCGCTCCATGATGAGCGCCAGGCTCAGGGCCCGCCGCCCGGCCTCGCTCAGGCCCACGATGACCATGATGGGCAGGGCCGCGTACCACAAGGGCACCGACGCAATGGCGATCAGCGCCGCGCCCGCTACAATGTTGCCCCCGACGAGCAGCAGCCCGCGGTGCCACCTCCCCAGCCAGGCAGCCGCAAGAGACCCCACAAGGGAGCCGAGGCCCAGCATCGAGACCAGCAGCCCGTATGCGTCGGACCCGCGTTCAAATACCTCTGTCGTCAGCACCGGCAGCAGGGTCATCACCGGGTGGACCAGCATCATCGTGGCGACTACGGTACCGATTATCACGAGCAGCAGCGGGTCCTGACGCATGTAGGACAACCCTGACCGTATATCCGCGGTCATGTTCGCCGGGCGCCCGGCCGACACCTTGGCCTGCTTCGGTATGAACCCTATGAGAATCACCGAGACCAGCACCATGCCCGAGCTGAGGTAGCTGACGCCGTCCGGCCCCAGGTACGTGTAGAGCAGCCCGCCCAGTGCCGGCGCGGCAAGGGACACCGTGCTCAGGCCGGCCCCGGTGAGAGCAATCGCGTTCGCGAGCCGCCTTCGCCCCACCAGGTCCTTGATCAGGCCCTGGCGCGCGGGCGACATGAACGCCCAGACGCCGCCGTGGACCATCCCGCTCGCCAGCAGGTGGTACCAGGTCACCGTGTTCGTCGTGATCGATACGGCCACGAACAGGGTCGCCGCCATCGTCGTGGCCTGACACGCCTGCAGAAGCCTGCGGCGGTCCACCCTGTCGGCCACCGCGCCCCCGAACAGGGCCAGCGCGAGAAGCGGGACCACCTGCGCGGCCGTAATGATTGCCAGGACGCTGGCCGACCTTGTCAGCTCGTACGCCAGGAAGCTCCTGACGACGGACTGCATGTGACCCCCGGCGACCCAGAAGACCACGGCCAGCCACAGTAGCCTGTATTCGGGGATACCCAGGGAGCTGAACGTGTAGCCCAGGCCGCCGCTGCGTCGAATGGAGCCGGTGCGCCTGCTCCGCGCTGCTCCGCGGGGAGCGTCGCCGCCGTCGCTGCCAGCCTCGGAGCCCATGACCGCCAGTTTAAGCCCTGCCGCACACCCCCAGCAAGCAGGCCCAGTGCGATCCGGTGCTATAATCCGGGCCTGCGTGGGAGGGGGTTCAGGTCGTGGATGCTCATCGGACCAGGCGCGGGGCGCGTCTCCTGGCAGCCGCTCTCGTCGTTGCGGCCGCGGGCACGCTGATCGGCTGCGCCCAGTTGCACGCCCCGGAAGAGGCCCCCGCCGCGCTCGCGTCTCCTTCTCCAGTGAGCGCAGTTTCGGAGCGCTCACTGGAGCGCATACGGCTCCGGCCCATCGTCCGCCGCATCTTGGTAGGCACCACCGCGGACAGCCGGGCCAGGACGTGCTCGGACCCCTGCTCCCTGCGCGAGGCCATCCGCTCCGCCGAACCCGGCACCGTCGTGGAGGTGCCCGCCGGGGTATACGTCCTCGAGTACGGGGGCCTGCTCGTCGACAAGGACCTGACCATCGCCGGCGCGGGCCCCGACTCAACCCTCGTCCGAGCAGTGCCGCGCTCGCAGGGCGAGTCGGTCAGCGTCTTCATGGTACCCGGTCACCGCGTGGAGATCTCCGGCATGACCATCGAGGGAGGCAGGGCCACCTGGGGCGGCGGCATATACAACCAGGGCGACCTCACCCTGGTGGACCTCGTAGTCAGAGGCAATGAGGCGGAGATTCACGGCGGCGGCATATTCAACCTCATGGGCGGTACTCTCGTCCTGTCGCGCAGCCTCGTGACCGGCAACGTTGCCCGGCACGGCGGCGGCATATTCAACGACGCGACCATCACCGTGACCGACAGCACGGTCGTGGGCAACTCGGCCATCCGGGGAAAGGGCGGCGGCCTGCACAACAGCCAGGGCGGCGTCGTCACGCTCTCCAACACCTCCATCAGCGGCAATTCGTCGAGGTTCGGCGGCGGCGGCATATACACCCGCAGCGAGCTCACCCTCGTCAACGCGATCGTGATGGACAACCAGGCCGGTTCCGATGGAGGCGGCATTTTCAACTGGGGGGCCCGGCTCAGGATCACCAACAGCACCGTCGCCCTCAACCGCGCACCGTCCGAGGGCGGCGGCGTACACAACATCGCCAGCGGTATGATGACCCTCGCCAACTCGATCATCGCCGCGAACGAGTCCAAGGTCGGCCCGGACTGCTTCACGTCCGTAGACGACGCCAGGTCCGGGGGGCACAACCTGGTAGGCAACAGCGTAGCCTGCGACGTGCGCTCCCACGATGGCGACATGATGGGAACGGCGGACAGGCCCATCGACCCCAACATGAGGGTCATCCACGACGACTCCGGCCGCGCCACCAACTACGTTCTGCTCGACGGCAGCCCGGCCATCGACGCCGCGGACGACGGCATGGCGCCCGGCACCGACCGGCGCGGAATGGCCCGGCCCCAGGGCGGCGCCAGCGACATAGGCGCCTACGAGAAGAGCGCCACCGAGTGACCGCGCCCATGCTAGAATCCCATCATTCCCGCCCCCAACGCGTCGCTCCCACGAAATAGATAGAAGGCGACCCACACAACCGTCGTTCCCGCGGAGGCGGGAACCCAGAGGGGCTGGGTGGGGGCACAGCGCGACGCTGGAGTAACAACGTGAGAGTCAGCCATTTCCCACCCCCTCATGTGGCCTCTGAAAGGCCCGTGAGCAACCAGCGCGGCACACAATGAAGATCGTCACCTCCGACCAGATGCGCACCCTCGAGCAGAGGGCCGAGCAAGCCGGAATACCCACCGACGCCCTGATGGAGACCGCCGGCGCACAGGTCGCGCGCAGCGTGAGGCGCGTCCTCGGCCGCGTCGTAGGCACACACACACTCATCCTCGTTGGTAAGGGCAACAACGGCGGCGACGGGCTGGTCGTGGCGCGCAGGCTGCGCTCGTGGGGCGGGCGCGTGGCCGTATGCCTCGTCGGCGGCCGCCCGGACGGCGACCCCAAGCTCGCGCCGGTACTCAGGCAGCGCACCCCTATCGTCGCACCCGGGACACCGGACCTCCGTGCGGCGCTGGCGTCGGCGGACATAATCGTCGACGCAGTGCTCGGCACGGGCCGCTCGCGCCCTATTGATGGCCCCCTCGAAGCCCTGCTCCGCGATGTAGCGGCGGAGAGGTCGAAGCGTCCGGCCCTCCGGGTGCTCGCCGTCGATCTGCCCTCCGGCGTCGATGCCGACACAGGGGCCGTCGATCCGGCCTGCGTCGGCGCAGACATCACCGTGGCCCTCGGCAGGCCCAAGGTCGGCCTCTACCGCTTCCCCGCCGCAGAGGCCGCTGGCAGCGTCGAGATTGCCGACATCGGCCTCCCGCCCGGCTTCGATACCGACGTCACGGTCGACCTCATGACGCCCGGATGGGCGGCGTCAACACTGCCGTCACGGCCCCCCTCCGGCCACAAGGGCACCTTCGGTCGCGTGATCGTCGTCGCTGGCTCCCGCAAATACGTTGGCGCGGCGGTCCTGGCTGTCGGAGGCGCGGGACGAGTCGGGGCAGGACTCGTGACCCTAGCCGCGCCCGAGAGCCTGCAGGCAGCGGTCGCGCCCCGGGTCGTCGAGGCAACCCACCTCCCGCTCGACGAGGCAGCGCCGGGCGTCCACTCGTCCACCGCTGCCAGGCAGGTCCTGGACGAGGCCCCCAAGTGCCGGGCGCTGCTCGTCGGATGCGGTATCGGTCAGGCCCCGGAGACCCGCGAGATGCTTCGCGGCCTGCTCATGTCCGGCCAGCCGCTGCCCCCCACGGTGATCGACGCCGACGGGCTGAATTTCCTCGCCCGACACGACGGATGGTGGGACCGGCTGACCGGCCCGGCTGTCCTCACGCCCCATCCCGGCGAGATGTCACGGCTGACCGGAAGGTCGACGGCGGATGTGCAGCGCGACAGGACCTCGGCTGCCCTCGAAGCCGCAGTACGCTGGGGCTGCGTGGTCGTGCTCAAGGGCGCGTACACGGTCGTCGCCTCTCCCACGGGTGTCGCGGCAATCAGCCCCTTCGCGAACCCCGCCCTCGCGTCCGCCGGAACGGGAGATGTGCTCGCAGGGGCCGTGGCCGGGCTCCTCGCGCAGGGCCTCGACCCCACGGACGCGGCCGCCCTCGGCGTCTACCTTCACGGCACGGCGGCCGAGCTCGCGGCACCCGCCGGACGCGCGGGACTCCTGGCGGGCGACCTGCTCCCGGCGCTGCCCAGGGTCATCGCGGCCCTGGCCTCGTGAGGCTCCCTTGGCGCACCTGAGGGGCCGCGAGCGCTCACGCTACGTGGCCCGCATGTTCTCCCGCATCTCGCGGCGCTACGACCGCCTCAACACCATCATGACCGCCGGACGCCACTACGCCTGGCGCAGGCTGGCCGCAGGAATGGCCGTCGGCGAGCTCACCGGCCCAGCCCTCGACGTCGCCACCGGCACGGGCGACTTCGCCATCGAGCTCGCCGCCCGGCCCCAGGTCGACAGGGTCGTCGGACTCGACTTCGCGGAGCCGATGCTGCCACTCGCCATCGAGAAATCGAGGCAACGCGCCGCGGCCCCCATCGACTACATCGCCGGCGACGCACACTCACTGCCGTTCCCCGACGACACCTTCATATGCGTGACCGTCGGGTTCGGCGTCCGGAACTTCGTCGACCTGCCCCGTGCTCTATCCGAGATGGCCCGCGTCCTGCGGCCCGGCGGACGGCTCGTCGTACTGGAGATCGTCCGCATGGAGGGGCGCGGCCCCCTGCCCCGCGTCCTGCCCGCCTTCTTTCGCGCCGTCACCCCATGGCTTGGCGCAATCTTCGCGGGCGACCGCGAGGCGTACACCTACCTGCCCGAGTCCGTGCAGGGCTTCGTTACCGCGTCCGACATAGCTGCCGCGCTACAGGAAGCGGGCCTGGCCCTCCGGGAGCGGAAACCGCTGGCCCTCGGCACCGTCGCCATCCTAACCGCCGCAAAGCCGTAGTCCTTTCCGCCCGAGGGGCCCTCTGCAGAACCCCGTCATTGCTATGAAAATGAACCACACACACACACACCGTCGTTGCTATGAAAATGAACCGCACACACCCACACCGTCGTTCCCGCGGAGGCGGGAACCCATCCCCGGTCGCTGCCACCGATCATGTGGCACTGAGAATCCCGCGCCCATTATGCTCCAACTCTTTCCCGTCAAGGGAGAAGGGTCGCCGGTCTTCTCAACTCGGGCAGGTGAGGGAGTCGTAAGGTCTCAACGGCCTTTGATGATCCGGCCCCGTATCCGAGCAATGTTAGGAAGGGATGGATTCCCGCCTCCGACTTCTCGGGGGCAGGCTCTGCGCGGGAATGACGGTATGGATGACCTGCGCCTGTAGAGAATACCGGGCCGCTTCTAATCCGCCCTCCACTTGGCCGACCGGATGTGGCGTATCTGGTCCTCGTGGTGCCAGTAGTACGTCGTCAGGATCGACCCGTCCGGGAGCTGCACCGAGCTCGGGTAGCCCATATCGCGGTCCAGGCCGTCGTCCCGCAACACCACCTCGTCGTCCACGTCCCAGGTCCTGCCGCCGTCCTCGCTCAGGCACGCTCTTACGCCGTAGGGCTCGCGCCTGTGGCCGTAGGTCGCCAGCACTCGCCCGTCGTCGAGCAGGAGGAGGTCGAAGGGGCTGCTGCCCCGGCAGTACACCGGCGTCTCCCCGGGCGCGCTCCACGTCCTTCCGCCGTCGTCCGAGTGCGACACGTAGAAGTTCGCCTCCTGCGTACGCATCCCGGCCAGCACCCTATCGTTGCCGAGCGAGAGGATCCGCAGCTCGCTGAACGAAAGCCCCGGGGTCTCGTGAGTGACTATGCCGTGTCGCTCCCACGTCTCGCCCCCGTCCGTGGAGCGCATGACCCACTCCGCCCTGGCGTGTTCGTCCAGCTTCCCGTCCATCGGCATCAGGACCGCACCGTCGTCCAGCTCGATCACCCGTCCTGCCGAGCCGACGCGCTCCATGAGCAGCCTCGCGGGCTCCCACGTGTACCCGCCGTCGCGCGACATGGCCGTGTACACGCCCTCGTTGACCATGGCCAGGCCCCGCCTCTCGTCCTCGCGGTAGCTGTCGTAGCCGCGGAACCTCTCCGGCGCCTCTGCGATCGGCGCGAATATCCATCGGAAATTGTTGACTATCAGCGTGCCGTCCGAGATCTGGCCGATGACGCAGCCGTTGCCTGAATAGGTGTGCGGCGTGACGTGGGAGTGCCACGTCTCCCCGCCGTCGGTCGAGCGCAGCATGGACGTGCGGCTCGTCGGGTCCCCGTGAGTGACGTAGCCCCGCCACAGGGCCTCGCGGAAGACGACCACCAGGTCCCCGTTGGCCAGCAGCCTCGCCATGTTTATCGGCCCGCAATACGACGTCTCATTCCGGTAGACGATACCCATCTCACACCTCCTGAACCTCTTCCCCCAATGTGGGAGACCTTTGCATAAGTGTCATTGCAATGAAAATGAACCGCACGCCCCCCACACCGTCGTTCCCGCGCAGAGCCTGCCCCCGAGAAGTCGGGGGCAGGAACCCATCCCCGGTCCCTGCCACCGATCAAGTGGCAACGGAGAATCACGCGCCCAGATGGGGGCTCCGCGGCCCCAGGCCTCACGACCGCCGGGAGCCGACCCCCTTCCTGATCCTCGCCCACGTGTCCCTCAGCGAGACCGTGCGATTGAAGACGAGCGTGCCCGGCCTCGAGTCCGCGTCCACTGCGAAATACCCCAGCCGCTCGAACTGGAACCTCGCGCCCGGCCCGGCGTCCGCGAGGCCCGGCTCCACCTTGGCGTCGCGCACCACCTCCAGCGAATTCGGGTTCAGCGTGGTCATGAAGTCATCGTCGTCGTCCGGCCGCTCCGCCGTGAACAGGTGCTCGTACAGCCGGACCTCGGCGTTCGCGGCGTGCCCGGCCGAGACCCAGTGGATCGTCCCGCGCACCCTCCGGCCGTCCGGGGCCTGTCCGCCCCGTGTCTCCGGGTCGTACGTGCACCGCAGCTCGACCACCTCGCCGCCGGCGTCCCTGATAACGTCCGTGCAGGTGATGAAGTAGCCGTATCGCAGCCGCACCTCGCGCCCCGGCGCAAGCCGGAAGAACTTGCGCGGCGGGTCCTCCATGAAGTCGTCCCGCTCGATGTACAGCTCCCGCGAGAACGGCACCTTGCGCACTCCGGCGCCGGGGTCCTCCGGGTTATTCACTGCCTCCAGGTACTCGACCTGCCCCTCCGGGTAGTTCTCGATCACCACCTTCAGCGGCCTCAGTACCGCGAGGACGCGGTTGGCGCGTGCGTTGAGGTCGTCCCTGACTGCGTGCTCCAGCATGGCGATGTCGATCACGTTCTGGCGCTTGGCGACGCCCACCTGCTCGCAGAAGCTGCGTATCGACTCCGGCGTGTAACCGCGCCTGCGAAGGCCCGCCAGCGTCGGCATCCGTGGGTCGTCCCAGCCGCTCACGCGCCCCTCGCGCACGAGCTGCACCAGCTTGCGCTTGCTCAGCACCGTGTTGCTCAGGTTCAGCCGCGCGAACTCGATCTGCTGCGGGTGGTACACGTCCAGCTCGTCGAGGAACCAGTCGTACAGGGGCCGGTGGTCCTCGTACTCCATCGTGCAGATCGAGTGCGTGACGCCCTCGATCGAGTCCGACTGGCCGTGGGCGAAGTCGTACATCGGGTAGACCACCCACTCCTCGCCCGTGCGGTGGTGCGGCGTCTTCAGAATGCGGTACAGGACGGGGTCGCGCATATTGATGTTGCCCGACGCCATGTCGATCTTGGCCCGCAGGACGCGCGACCCCTCCTCGAACTCGCCCTCCTTCATTCCCCGGAACAGCGCCAGGCTCTCCTCCACCGGGCGGTCCCGGTACGGACTCTCAACGCCAGGCTCCGTCAGCGTCCCCCTGTACTTGCGGATTTGCTCCTGGTCGAGGTCGTCGACGTACGCCTTGCCCTTCCTGATCAGGTCCAGGGCGAAGTCGTGCAGCTTGTCGAAATGGTCCGACGCGAAGTAGAGGTGCTCGCCCCAGTCCCATCCCAGCCAGCGCACGTCCTCCAGTATGCTGTCGACGTACTCCTCCTCCTCCTTCGCGGGGTTCGTGTCGTCGAAGCGCATGTGGCAGCGCCCGCCGTACTCCTCGGCCAGGCCGAAGTTCAGGCACATCGACTTGGCGTGGCCGATGTGCAGGTACCCGTTCGGCTCCGGCGGAAACCGAGTCACCACGCGCCCGCCGAACCGCCCCGAAACCCCGTCCGCATCCACCGCGGCCCGAACGAAGTCCGCCGCCGCCTTCACCTCTGTAGCTGCCAAAATTCCCCTGGTCGCCATGAAAAAGTAGAGGGCAGGCCGTAGCCCGCCCTCCCATTTTGTGCCATAAGGCTTGTTAACGGCAACTCCCCGATCTCCCATCGGTTATAATGCCGCGTTGCAACCTCTGGCGTGCGGAGTATAGCACCGGTCAAATCTCTTGGCAAACACAGGACGGACGGATATGAGCACGGGGATCGATGAAAGGTACCGGCTCGGCCTTGACCTGGGGACCAACTCCATCGGTTGGGCCGCGGTCAAGCTCGATGAGAATGGTGAGCCCTGCGGCGTGCTCGACATGGGCGTCCGCATCTTCCCAGACGGACGCAACCCGACGGACAAGACATCCAACGCCGTCGAACGCCGAGTTGCCCGAGGGGCTCGCCGGCGACGTGACCGCTACCTGAAACGCCGCGACGACCTCATGCGGTCCCTCGTCACATTTGGCCTGATGCCCCGTGACGAGGCCGAACGCAAGGCACTGGAAGGGCTCGATCCCTACGCGCTGAGGGCGCGCTCCCTCGATCACCCACTCGAACCCCATGAGCTGGGGCGGGCGCTCTTCCACCTGAACCAGCGGCGCGGATTCAAGTCCAACCGCAAGGTGGGCGGCGGCGAGGACGAGAGCGAGGCGAAGAAGACGCGTGCAGAGATAAACGCCCTGCGTGGCAGCATCGAAGAGAGCGGAGCACAGACCCTGGGTGAGTTCTTGGCGCAGCGGCATGAGAGGGACGAGCCAGTCCGCTCACGTCCTGGGGCAGGGCTATACCCCGACAGGGCAATGTACGAGGCCGAATTCGACGCCATTCGAGCGGCCCAGGAACCCCACCACGACCTTTCCCCCAAGCAGTGGGTCGAGCTTCGGGACAGAATAATCTTCTTCCAGCGGCCCCTGAAGCCTGTCGAGCCCGGATTGTGCCAGTTGGAGGACGGGGAGAAGCGAGCGGCCAAGGCCCTGCCAATCGCCCAGGAGTTCCGTATGCTCCAGGAGGTCAACAACCTGAAGCTCCGGATCGGAGCCGATCCCGAGAGGACGCTGTGCGATGGAGAGCGACAGCGCGCCATGGAGCGTCTGCGGTCGGGCAAGGACATCAAGCTGAGCGTCGGCAAGGACAACAAGCCCGCCAAACTCACGGGAGACATCGGGCTGCCGTCCGGGGCCGTCTTCAATCTGGCGCGCGGAGGCCGCAAGTCCGTCGAGGGAGACGCGACTACCAAGCGCCTCGCAAAGCTGTTCGGCAGCCGCTGGCTCTCGCTTCCCCTCGACGAGCGCAACGACATTGTTGGGTTTATGCTCGAAACGGAGGAGCCTGAGGCCGTCCGGCGCAAGGCTGTCGAGGAGTGGGGCTTGGATGACGCCCAGGCGGAGGCCGTCGCCAACGCATCGCTCCCGGATGGGTACTCGAACCTGAGCGAGAAGGCCATCCGCAATCTCCTCCCACACCTGGAAGCCGGCAGGGTCTATTCGGATGCGGTCGTGGACGCCGGATATCCGCATCACTCGGACTTCCGCAACACCGAGGCCCACGAGCGGCTCCCCTACTACGGCGAAGTTCTGGAACGCGACGTAGTCGGCGCCGACCCTGAGAAAGACCCGGAGACGGACGGCGATCCCGCCCGCTACGGCCGCATTGGGAACCCCACCGTCCACATCGGGCTGGGCCAGCTTCGGCGGGTCGGCAACAGGCTCATCGAGGTGTACGGCAAGCCTGAAGAGGTAGTCGTAGAACTGGGGCGCGACCTGAAGATGAACAGGGAGCAGAAGCGGGAATACGAATGGCGGCAGAGGGAGGGCGGGGAGCGCAACGAACGCCTGAGGAAGGATCTGGAGTCGACTGAGCAGGAGGTCACGCCCGACGTGCTCAGGAAACTCCGTTTGTGGGAGGAGCAGGGACCAGTCCAGGCGCGCATCTGTCCCTACACGGGGAAGACTATTTCATTCGACATGGCGGTTTCCGCCGCAACCCAGATCGACCACATTCTCCCGTTCTCTAAGACTCTGGACGACTCGATGGCGAACAAGATCGTATGCGTGGCCGCCGCCAACCGTGACAAAGGCGACCGGTCGCCATACGAGGCGTTCGGCCACAACCCGCCGGGGTACGACTACGAGGAGATTCTGGACCGCGCCGCCAAGCTGCCGCCCAACAAACGATGGCGCTTCGACGACGACGCCATGAAGCGGTTCGAGGATGAGAGTGATTTCCTCGACCGCCAGCTCAACGAGACTCGCTACCTCTCCCGCACCGCCCGCACCTACCTCGCACACCTCTACGACGAGAAGACCGAGCGCAGCCAGCGCGTGCGTGTGGTACCAGGCCGGATGACTGCGCTGCTCAGGCGTGGATGGGGACTGGAAGGGATGCTGCGAGTGAACGAGGACGGCGAAATCGTGGGCAAACAGCGGGACGACCACCGCCACCATGCCGTCGACGCCTTCGTCGTCGCCAACACCACCCAGGGCCTGCTCCAGCGGTTCGCAGACGCCGCAGGATCAAGCCGCGACGCCGAGGAGAAGCTGGCTAAGGTCGCGGGCAACGTGCCGCCTTGGGAAGGGTTCGACCGTGAGCAGGTACGGCCCTTCCTCGACGGTATGGTCGTCTCCTACAAGCTGGACCACGGTACGCCCGGCAAGCAGGGCAGTACCACCGGACAGCTGCACAACGAGACGGCATACGGGTTCGTGGATTTCGAGGATGACCCGTCCAAAGTCGTGGTGCGTAAGAAGCTCTCGGACTTCAAGAAGCGCGGCGATATCGACGACGTACGGGACACCACGCTACGGGCTGCGCTACTGGAATTGTGGGACAAGGTTCATTGGAAAGGTGGGAAGGCTCCACTTCGCCGAGAAGGCGGCAAACGAAGGCGTGCTGCTGGGCGGCGGCCGCCGGCCGGTGCGTAACGTTCGCGCTGTGGAGAACCTGAACGTCGTCGCCATCAGGGACAGGGATGGCCGCCCTTACAAGGGCTACAAGCCGGACAGCAACGCATTTGCCGACATCTGGGAGATGCGGGACAAGAGTTGGAAGATAGTCGTCGTATCCACATTCGACGCCAACCAGCCTGACTTCCACATCGAGAAGTTCCGCCCTGCCACGGCCAGGGGGAAGCACAGGGGCAAGCCGGACCCCGCCGCAAAGTGGCTCATACGGCTCCACAAGGACGATATGGGCGCGCTGGGCAGCGGCCCGGATCGCCGCATCGTGCGTGCGCGTCAAATATGGTCTGGTAAAGTGATTCTGGATGATCACAACGAAGCCGATGTCGACGCCCGCGAACGCAAGGGAGAAATGGACCGCCGCAAGAGTGGGTATTCAGCGAAGCGCCTGCGTGAAGAGGGTTTCCGCAAAATCCGCGTGGACGAGATCGGGCGCATTCGAGACCCGGGGCCGCCCGCAACGTGATAGGGCGCGTCGTCGAGGTCGCCAGCGAGGGATGCCGCCTGGCCCGCTCACGCGGCTTCATGACCGTGACTAGGGACGGCGCGGAGGAGGGACGCATCCCCCTGGACGACATCGGCGTCCTGCTCTGCAGCGGGCGCGGCCTCACGTACTCCAACAGCCTGATGGTCGAGCTTGCCCGGCGGGGCGCAGCCGTAGTGCTCTGCGGCAGCGACTATCTGCCCGCCGCGTGGCTCTGGCCCGTCGAAGGACACCACGTCCAGGCGCTGCGGATGCGCCGTCAGCTTGAGGCGTCTCTGCCGCTCAGAAAGCGCCTGTGGCAGGCCGTGGTCAGGGCGAAGCTGGCCCAGCAGATCAAGACCCTGGAGCTGCTGGGGCTGCCCGGAGACCGGCTGGAGCCGCTGGCAAGGCGAGTCAGGTCCGGCGACCCGGACAACGTGGAGGCCCAGGCCGCCCGCGTGTACTGGCCCCTCCTCTTTGGAAGCCGTTTCAGGCGAAACCGCTTCGGCGGAATGACCAACCCTTTCCTCAACTACGGCTACACCGTGCTCAGATCCTCAGTGGCCCGCGCCGTTGTGGCCGCGGGCCTCCACCCCTCCATCGGCATACACCACAGCAACCGCGCCAACTCCATGTGCCTCGTAGACGATCTGATGGAGCCCTTCAGACCGCCGGTCGACTACACGGTCGTCCGCCTCGCAGCCGGCGGACGGGAAGACTTGACCACCGAGGACAAGCGCGCCCTCGCCGAGGCCCTCAACATGGACATGGCTACCGACAGAGGCACTACGCCCCTCCAGGCGTGCATCGAGCGGGCCGCCCAGTCCCTTGCCCACTCCTTCGAGTCGGGCAACCCTGCCCTCGTCTTCCCCGAAGGCCCACTCATCGCCGCCGCCGCGGTGACGGACTGAGGACCAACCTTGCTCTCCGGCTACCGGCTCATGTGGATGATAGTGCTCTTCGACCTGCCGGTACTCACTAAGAATGAGCGGCGGGCCGCCACCAATTTCAGAAAATTCCTGCTGGACCAGGGCTTCGACATGTGCCAGCTGTCCGTCTACATGCGCTTCTGCGCAGGCAAGGAGCAGGCGCAGGTCTACACGAGGCGCGTTCAGATGGCCCTGCCGGACGCCGGCAATGTCCAGATCATCTACATAACCGACAAGCAGTACGAGAACATCGTCAGCTACGACGGCCCCAGACGCAGGCCGGCCAACAAGAATCCGGAGCAGTTCGCCCTATTCTGAGGCCTGGGCCACCATTTTTTCAGGCGAGCCGCGCCGCCAGCCCATACCTGTATCCAAGCTGGCCCGGCGGCTGTCTATTATAACCGATGGGAGATCGGGGAGAAACCGCAACTACTAGCCTTGAGCATCCGTGACATTCAAGATTATAACCGATGGGAGATCGGGGAGAAACCGCAACATCTCGATCCGGCCCAAAACTCGAACGCTGATTATAACCGATGGGAGATCGGGGAGAAACCGCAACAAGAACGCCGTTCTCAAACGGCTCCTCAAGATTATAACCGATGGGAGATCGGGGAGAAACCGCAACTCGATTACGACGTGATTGAATTTCCGCGCAATTATAACCGATGGGAGATCGGGGAGAAACCGCAACAGAAGCTCCGCCGGGGAAGTCTCAGTCTTAATTATAACCGATGGGAGATCGGGGAGAAACCGCAACAGAAGCTCCAGAAGCCGGGGAAGTCTCAGTCTTAATTATAACCGATGGGAGATCGGGGAGAAACCGCAACTAGCACCATTCCAGCGCCGCCGCGGTCTTCATTATAACCGATGGGAGATCGGGGAGAAACCGCAACTCTGGCCGAGTGTGGGGCCTGCGGTGCGATATTATAACCGATGGGAGATCGGGGAGAAACCGCAACCGCCCGGGCTCGGCGGTCCATTTCAGCACAATTATAACCGATGGGAGATCGGGGAGAAACCGCAACACGTGGGCACCCTGGGGCGCACTCCCGGAATTATAACCGATGGGAGATCGGGGAGAAACCGCAACCCAAAGCGGCCGCTTACGCTCGTCACCAAAATTATGACCGATGGGAGATCGGGGAGAAACCGCAACTGTGTGGAAAGAGACCTCCACCCAGACGAGGCTATCGCCCCGTGAACTTGATCCGCGGGTCCACGATGGCTAGCAGGATGTCGGAGACCAGCGTGCCCAGCACCGTCAGCGTGCCGAGCATCAGTATCACGAACCCTGCCAGGTACACGTCCTCGTCCTGGATGGCCGCCAGCAGCACCGGCCCGATGGTCGGCAGGCTCAGCACGACCGAGACGATGACGCTGCCGCTGACGAGCGACGGCAGCAGGTAGCCCACGGTGCTGATCAGCGGGTTGATCGCCACGCGCACCGGGTACTTCATAACCAGCTTCCAGGACCGCACTCCCTTGGCACGCGCGGTTACGACGTAGGGCTTGGCCAGCTCGTCCAGGAGGTTGTTGCGCATCACCCTGATCAGGCCCGCCGTCCCGGACGTGCCCAGGACCACCGCGGGTATTATCAGGTGCTTTATGAGGTCGTACGCCTTCGCGAAGCTCCAGGGGACGTTCTGGTAGTCGGCCGAGAAGAGCCCGCCGACGCTCTGGTTGAAGTAGGCGAACCCTATGTACATCAGCACGAGGCCCAGCAGGAAGTCGGGGACAGCCAGGCCCGTGAACCCCGCCAGCGTGAATACGTAGTCGCCGACCGAGTGCTGACGCACGGCCGAGTATATGCCGACGGGTATGGCGAAGGTCCACGTCACCAGGATGGTGAACCCCGTGAGCGCCACGGTGAGCCAGAGCCGCTCCTCGACCACCTGCCTGACCGGCTTCTGGGCCATCAGCCCGGAGCTGGGAGAGCCGAACGAGCGGCCGAGGTCGCCCCTCAAGAGCCCGCCGACCCAGAGGAAGTACCGAACGTAGACAGGCTTGTCTAGCTGCAGGTAGCGCCTCAGCTCGTCGGCGATCTCCTGCGCCTGAGCGGGGCCGGTCGTGTAGTCCATGGTCCGGTCGAGCCGCTTCGTCGCAAGGTCTCCCTCCGGCAGCTCGATGATGAAGAAGGAGAGCGCCGAGATGGCGCATATCGTGAACAGTGCAATGATGAGACGCCTGGATACATATGCCGCCATACCACGCCCCCTGCCCTCTCCGTGCCGACAGGGCGATTGTATGACTTCCCCCACCGCCAGGCAACCGCCATCCCGCACGGGCAGCTGTTCAGAGTTGAGAGGGGGCTGAACCTCTTCCCCCATTTGGGGGGAAGATTGAGATGGGGGCTATCGGCTTGCTGCGATACCGGAGGGTCTCAACGACCTAGTGGGACTCTAACCCATACATGATTCCCTCGTAAAAAGTCTGTGCAGGTCGCATTAGAACAACCGTACCCTTGCCTGGGTACAATATACAGTCTCTGTTCCGTGTACTACCCCAACATACGGTAGCGCTCAGATGTGCTAAAGCGCTGGAACTTCCTCAAAACGGGTTTTTACGAGGGAATCATACATGAGCATCAGTATGGGGAGATGGATTCCCGCCCCCGACTTCTCGGGGGCAGGCTCTTCGCGGGAATCACCATGGCCTTGCGAAGGCCACATAAGGGAATGAAAATGGGCGCGAGATTCCCAGTTGCCAGATGATCTGCGGCAGGGATCGGGGATGGGTTCCCGCCCCCGACTTCTCGGGGGCAGGCTCTGCGCGGGAACGACGGTGTGGGGGACGTGCGGTTCATTTTCATGGTAATGACGGTGTGGATGTCTGCGTCTGTAGAGAGTACGCCCGCAGGAGGCTGGCATAGAACCTATAATGAGGCGAGCGTGGCGCCTGGCCCCGCAACGTGGGAGGACACAGCATTGTCGAGAGCAGGTACTGGAGGAAGCACCGCGTGGAGGGGAGCGGACTCGCTTGTCCGCGCGATGGGCTCGGGTGGTGTGGAGCGAGCGTTCGCTCTGTCCGGCAACCAGATCATGTCCGTCTTCGACGCCGCCATCGACTCCGGCGTGGAGTTGGTGCACGTGCGGCACGAGGCTGCGGCAGTCCACATGGCCGACGCGTTCGGTCGGCTCACCGGGAGGCCGGGGGTCGCGCTGGTCACGGCGGGGCCCGGGTTCGCCAACACGCTCTCGGCCCTCTACGTTGCGCGGATGGCCGAGTCGCCCCTCGTGCTGCTGAGCGGCCACGCGCCGCACAGGGACAACGCGGGCGCATTCCAGCAGATGGCCCAGGCGGACATGGCGCGGCCCGTCGCAAAGGCGTCGTGGACGCTGGCCGAGGGCGCAGACCCGGGCCTCGAGCTGGCCAGGGCGTTCCGCATCGCCGCCTCGGGGCGCCCCGGACCTGTGCACCTGGCCCTTCCCGTAGACTTGCTTGAGGGGGATGCCCCCTCCCCGGCCGGGGTCGCGGGCCCCGGCGACTTCCGCCCTGCCGCCCCCCCGGCGGACGGCCCGGCCGTTGGGGCCGTGCTGGACGCCCTCCTGGAGGCGGGCAGGCCCCTGGTGCTTGCGGGCCCCGCATTGACCAGGGGAAGGGCTCGCGACGTTCTGGGCGGCCTGGCAGCGAGATCGGGCCTGCCGGTCGTGTCCATGGAGAGCCCCAGGGGTACGGGCGACCCCAGCCTGGGCGCCCTTGCAGACGTGCTGCCGGAGGCCGACACGGTCCTGCTGCTGGGCAAGAAGCTCGACTTCTCACTAAAGATGGGCCGCGCGCCCGCCTTCGGTTCCGGCTGCCGCTTCCTCCAGATCGACGCCGACGAGACGGAGATCGAGCTTGCTCGCCGCATCCTCGCGCCGTCTGGTCCGGACGCCGCGGTCGTTGGCGGCCCGGTGGAGGCAGCCGCGTCCATGCTTGCCGCGCTGCACGGCCGCCGGTTCGCTGGCTCCGATTGGGGCCGGGAGGTGGAGGCCGCGGTCGCCTACCGCCCAGCGTCCTGGGACTCCGTCGAGGCGGCGGAGGGCGAGCCCCTGCATCCCCTCCAGGCGGCCCGCGCGCTCCGTGACGCCATGTCCGACCACGACGATCCCGTCTTCGTCTCCGACGGCGGTGAGTTCGGCCAGTGGGCCCAGGCGGCAGTTCAGGCTCGCAGCCGCGTCATCAACGGCCCGTCGGGAGCCATCGGAGGCGGCGTGCCCTTCGCGCTGGGGGCGCGGGCCGCAAGACCCGACTCGACGGTGTTCCTGACCATCGGCGACGGCAGCTTCGGGTACCACGCCATGGAGATCGACACGGCGCTGCGCTCCGGTCTCCCCTTCGTCGCCCTGGTAGGCAACGACGCCGCGTGGAACGCCGAGTACCAGATCCAGCTCCGTGAGTACGGCGAGGACAGGCTGTACGGGTGCGAGCTGCTGCCCACCAGGTATGACCGGCTGGTCGAGGCCCTGGGAGGGCACGGCGAGCACGTCACGAGCGCGGAGCAGCTTCGCCCGGCCCTGGAGCGGGCGGCGGCCTCGGGCAGGCCCGCCTGCGTCAACGTGGAGATCCAGCGCGCGGGCGCGCCCATAGCGAGCAGGAGAGAGTAGGGCGAGCAGCGATTTCGGGGCTTGACAAGTCGGCAACCTGCGCATAGTCTTACATGTAAGGCCGTATTGCCGGAATGTAACGGGGGCGAGAGTTGTCGCTATGCTGCAATTGATCATGCTGCGGAAGAATCACACTAGCATCTTCGCAGGCGCCTCACTGTTGTTGCTGATTGCATGTAGCCAGACGACCGACACAACTGTCGGCGAAGTCCACACTCCTACCGAGACCGCAGCTGTCATTGAGCCGTCTACTGCACCGACCATTCGCGCAGTTGCCCCAACTCAGACCCCAGTGACCATTGCGCCGGCGCCAGCTCCTACTGCGGTCCCTAGTGTGTCTATGCAGGCTGCCCCAAATCCCATTGTCGTCGAAGTAGTTGCGCCATCCACCAGCAATGCGGCGTTGGTTCGGTTCAACCACGTAGTCCACGTCAGGGGCGACGTTTGGCTCGAAACATCGGGGGGCCGCTCCGCCATCGCAGATGTCGGAGGGAGCAAGACACTCGTATTTGGTACGGGCGAACTGACCGGGACAGTAGAGATTCAAGGCATTGGATACGGGCCTGGAGCGGTGCTGCGTGACATCGACGGCAACGATGCGATCACTGGCTTCCATCCCGTGATGTGGGATATTGGCAGCAGACCCGTATCCCTACGCACTAGGTATTGCCTGTCGTGCCAAGCTGAGGTGGAAAGCATCACCTTCAAAGACGGATACTGGCGAGTGAGGTTTACAAAGCCAGTACGCGTGGTCGGAGACGTTGTACTAGAGGCAGACGGCGGGGGTGACAGGCACTTGGTTGAGCCGGTAGACAAGCCAACGATCACACCGGTCCTGTTGTTTGAGGGTGGTGGAACTAGAGCGACTACGTGGTTTGGAGTGAGGGACGGGAATGTGGCCCCTCTTTCCGCCGTGCTTAGGGACCCGAGCGGACAGGAGATCAATTTCGATTTCGAGCCAGTTACCTGGCGTGGCTTTCCACGCCCTGTCACTCCGACCATGGCCGACTGCGTTTATGATGCAAACTCAGACAAGAACATCGACTCCATCAGGGCCGATACTATCGCCAAGACGGACCCGAACACGCTATCCGACGAACAGAGGTTCGCGTGGTATCAGTTCCTCGACAGAAACAGCTCGCGGCTCAAGCACGCCTGTGTTGCTCTCTGGTCTGAAGAGATTACGCCGCTGAATGCCGAGAAGAGGAACCAGCAGTATGCGAGCTGCGTCGCTGAAGTGAAGTCTAGCATCAGGCAGGAGAAAATCGAGTACAGGGCTGTCTGGGTAGACCTTCTAGCTCTGTTGGAACGCCCATACACCACATTGACGACAGTAGAGCGAGCCGTTCTGCATTCCCAGTTGGATTCCGATGATTGCGCGGCCTACTACCCACAGCTATTCAGCGGGCGGTGGATCCCCATACCGGAGCGGTGACGGCTCGAAACCAGTGATCAAGAGCGGGACGCTTTAGGCAGAGAGGAAATTGAGCAGATGAGGCTCATCCTGATACTCTTGGGTGCAGCGATCCTAGCTGTGCTAGCTGTCGTGGTAGTCTTGCTGGCGCAGGTTGGGCAAGGGTTCTGTGACTTGGTGGCAACTCTGCACGCAGCAATAGTCGCTGGCGAAGCTGTTTGGGACGCAATAAAAGACTTCGCGGGCAGCGTTACAGACTCGATGATCGATGACCTGCCGGAAAGCACGCAAGTTGCTGCACGGGCAGTTCTCGAGACAGCCAAGAGAATAGCTGACTTTGCCTTCGTGTGGTTGATAGAGCCACTGCTGGGACCGTTCAAGACGGCAGCCGGGGAGCTTAACGGCACCTGCATGACGCTGACTTGATGAGAGGGTGAGCTGCTGTGGCGAGTGCAATGAATCATTCTTGAACAGGGATCCAGGGATTCCGGGGGATTGCCTAGTGCATGAAGTCAGACCTGATGCCAGTTGGGGTCCATGAAGGCGCGCGACCCGTACTACAAGAAGACCGCGGCCCTCGACATTGGCGGTCTGAGCCTGGAGTTCCGTGTCTCCCAGACCCTGTTCAGCAGTCACGCGGTAGACGCTGGGACCCAGCTCCTGCTGCGGACCCTCCACGGTACTGGCCGCCGGTTCGAGAAAGTGCTGGACCTCGGCTGTGGGTACGGCCCTATAGGGGTTGCGCTGAAGGCGCTAAACCCCGGGGCAGCCCTGCACATGGTGGACAGGGATGCGTTGGCCGTCGGCTATGCATCTCAGAACGCCCTGCTCAACGGGATCGACGACGCCCTGGCCTACCCCAGTCTCGGCTTCGACGACATCCGGGACAGGGACTTCGACCTGGTCGCTGCGAACATTCCCGGGAAGGCCGGCGAACAGGTCATCGCTTCCTGGTTGACGGACGCGCCGCTCTTTCTTCGCGACCAGGGGCAGGTGGGAGTAGTGGTCGTCTCCCCCCTCGAGCCTTTCGTCAATGAGGTCATCGACGGGATCCGTGGAGCCGATGTCGTACTCCGAAAACGCAGGGCCGGGCACACCGTACTCATCTATGCAGCCGGTATAGCACAGGATTCGCCGCCCGCCCATGTGGGGTCGTTCAGCCGTGGCGACTACGATCGGGTCGAGGGCGCCTTCTCACACGGAAAGATCGAATACCAGATGAACACCGTCTTCGGATTGCCGGAGTTCGACTCGCTGAGCTACCAGACGCGGTTTCTTTGCACCGTCCTCCAGAACCTCGACCGGCAGCCTGGAGACCTTCGGGCAACCCCGTCATTCCGGCTTTCGCCGGAATCCAGATCCCGCATGATCAAGGGAGGTAGCTTGCAGAAGCCGGACTCTCACCCTCACCCCAACCCTCTCCCGTCGAGGGAGAGGGGGTTACGCAAAGGTCTTCAGCCTGGGGATAGGGTGCTCGTGCTGAACCCCGGACAGGGCCACGTCCCGGTCATCCTGTCGAAGGCCATGACGCCGGCCCATATCGACATGGTCGACAGGGACCTGCTTGCCCTGCGCTGCTCGGCCAGGAATCTCAGCCTGAACGGCTATGACGCCTCGAAGTTCTCGATTGGACATCGGGTGGGAATCGATGATGACGAGTCCAGGTGGGACCTGATTGTGGCGGAAGTGAGGGACGAGGAGGGCCCGGACGTCATGGCGATGCAATTCCGGCAGGCCGCCGAGCACCTCGCGCCCGGCGGTCAAATGGTCGTAGCGGCAAACTCCGCCACAATCACGCGGCTGCTCGACGTCTGCAAGAAGGAGCGCCTGGGCGCAGTCCAGCAGCGCAAGCGAAGGCGCGGCAGCAGTGTCCTGGTAGTGGGACGCTGGCCGTATCGGTAGCCGCCGCGGCTGGTTTCTGAGAGCAGGACGGACGGTTCAGACTCAATGAGCCGCGGGAGCCGCCTGTCCTTGTTGTCATTCTGAGGAGCACAGCGACGAAGAATCTACAGTCCTTCGCACACAGGGCCGTCCCCTAATGACACGCGTAGATTCCTCACTCCGCTGGCGCTGCGTTCGGAATGACACTCGGGGAGGAACTCTCATCTCACGGAGACTGAACAGTCACTGCGTTCAACACCTGGATCCTCGTCTGCTCTTTGGTCGTCAATGTCAATCCTCTCATGGACTGACATTTTCATTGAACAGTTACACCCTGACATAATCATTGAACATCTACATGCGGGCCGGGCGGGATTGACAACTTGGGTGTGTCGGTAATACAATTACACGTAACGTAGCGTCTGGAAGGGGAGCGACCCCTTCCGCCGGGCGGCGAGCTGGGAAGCCGGGGTTATGAGACGCGCAATTGCAGTCGGCATCGTGGTGCTGTGCCTGGGTGGGGCGATCGTCTCCCAGGGACTTGCGGCCGTACTGGCGGCGGAGCCCCACGTCGCCCTGATCGACCTGGACGACGCCATCCATCCCAGCTCCGCACGTTTCGTGAAGCGGGCCATCGCAAAGGCCACCGAGGACGGTGCCCGTATGCTCGTCATACGGCTGGACACGCCGGGCGGCCTCCTCGATTCCACCCGAGAGATCGTCGGGGCCATACTAAACTCCGAGACGCCGGTGGTCGTGTACGTTGCGCCGGAGGGCGCACACGCCGCGTCCGCGGGCACGTTCCTGGCCGCGGCGGCCCACGCAGCAGCGATGGCGCCGGTCACGAACATCGGCGCAGCGTCGCCCGTCGGACTCGGCGAGGACCTGCCGGAGACGCTGGAGCGCAAGGCCTCGCAGGACGCTGCCGCCTTCCTGCGCGAGATCGCGGGCGAACGCGGGCGCAACGTGGAAGCGCTGGAGTCCACGGTCTTCGAGGCGGCGTCGTTCTCGGCGACCGAGGCCCTGGACCAGAACGTCATCGACCTCGTTGCGGACGATCTGCAGGACCTCCTGGCGCAGCTCGACGGCACGGTCGTCGAGCTGCGTTCAGGCCCAGTGCGCCTCGATCTCGAAGGGCTGGATGTCAGGGAGATCGAGCGCACTCCCCTCGAGGTGGTCCTGGGATTCCTGGCCGACCCCAACCTCGCGTTCGCGCTCGTGTCCATAGGCCTCATCGCGCTCCTGATCGAGTGGGTGCTCCCCGGCCTCTGGGGCCCGGGAATACTGGGCGTCATCTGCCTCGCGCTCGGCTTCGTGGCCCTGGGCAACCTGCCCGTCAACTGGGTGGGCGCTGCCCTGATGGTATTTGCGATATTCCTCTTCTACGTCGAGACGCAGGCGCCGGGCATCGGGATTTTCGGGGTGTCGGGCGTGATCGCCTTCATTGTCGGCGGCTTCCTGCTGGTGGGCGGGATCACGCCGCCCGCGATTCCACAGCCGCCGGACGCGCCCAGCTTCAGGGTGAACTACTTCCTCCTGGCGGGGATCGCGGCGGGAATGGCGTCGCTGGTCCTGTTCGTGGCCAAGGACCTGGCGCGGGCGCGCAAGCTCGCTTCCGAAGACCGGAGCTCGACCGCCCCCATCGTCGGCCAGATGGCCGTCGTGACAGCGACCCTGGACCCGCAGGGCTCCGTCCACGCTGGCGGGGAGGAGTGGACCGCGGTAAGCGACTCCGGCGAGCCCATAGACGAGGGCGAACAGGTTATAGTATCGGAGGCCGAGGGCCTTACCCTGAAGGTCTTCAGGTCGTCGGAAGCGTACGGGGATAGCGACCTGTAAGGATTCAAACCAAAGGAGAAGCGCAATGGGTATAGTCAATTTCCTGAGAAACTACCAGAGGATGGCCCGGTTCCGGTGGGGCAACTTCGAGGGCATGAAGGGCCCCGGCCCCGTCTGGCTCGTGCCCATCATGCACAGCGGCACAAGGGTCGACCTGCGAACCGAGGTGCTGGACATCGCGCGCCAGACGAACATTACCAAGGACAACGCTCCCATCTCCATCGACTTCCTCATCTACATGCGCGTGATGGACGAACACGCGGACAGGGCGGTCCTCGAGGTCGAGAACTACCGGCCCGCGGTGATCGGGCTCGCGACGACAACGCTGAGGGCGGTCGTAGGCGACATCGACCTGGACGAGGTGCTCTCGCAGCGCGAGCGCATCAACACCATCCTCAGGGAGAAGCTGGACTCGGAGACGGAGCGCTGGGGGGTCAAGGTCACCAACGTCGAGATCCGCGAGATCGAGCCGCCGCCCGACATCCAGGATGCGATGAACCGCCAGATGTCGGCGGAGCGCGTGCGCCGTGCGGTGGTGAGGGAGGCGGACGGTACGAGGGCGGCGGCCATCACGGTCGCCGAGGGCGAGAAGCAGGCCGCAATCCTCAAGGCGGAGGGCCAGCGCCAGGCGGAGATCCTGCAGGCGGAGGGCGACCAGCAGGCCGCCGTACTTCGCGCCCAGGGGTTCAGCACCGCCCTGGAGAAGATACACGAGGTCGCGCAGAGGGTCGACGCGAACACCCTGAGCCTCCAGTACTTCGACACGCTGAAGGAGCTCGGCGCCAGCCCGTCCACCAAGTTCATATTCCCGATGGAGTTCACCAATCTCCTCAAGCCCTTCATGAACATGACCGATCGCTCGGGCAACGGGCAGGACGACAAGAGCTAGCCCTGTCGGTGCTCGACCCGGGAGTGACCGGACAGCCTCGCGCCCTGATCTATAGAGGTCAGGGTGCGGGTTACACTTCCCAGCGGCAGGAGGCCGCGTGGGTGATGCCGTCGGGCCCGGTGATGTAGTAGACGGTCAGGATGGTCCCGTCGGCGAGCTGGGTCGAAATCGGGTATCCGAGGTCGGCCCCTGCCCTCGACATGTCGGGGCGCATCTCGTTGGGCGTGCCGCCGTCGTCCCGCAGGACGATGATGTTGTCGGTGTCCCAAGTCTCGCCGCCGTCGCTGCTCAGGACAGCCCGCACGCCCATGGGCTCCCGGCGGTGGCCGTAGGAGCACAGCACCCGGCCGTCCCGCAGCATGAGCAGGTGCGTCGGGTATCCCCAGAAGTCGGCCTCCATCGGGTACGTCCACGTCAGCCCCTTGTTCTCGGACCACCGCTGGACCAGGCCGCCCGAGTCGCCCGGGTGCTCGGACCGGATGTCCGGGGAGGTGCGGGACAGGGAGAGAATCCTGCCCGGTGCGACCTCGAGGAACGAAGTCTCGTTGGTGTAACGGGCTCCTGCGTGGGAGCCCATCGGTATCATGCGGAAGGTCTTGCCTTCGTCGTCTGAGCGCCACACGAACGATCCCGATGGATTGCCGTCGGAGGCCTGGGCCGTGCAGGATATGAGGATGGCGCCGTCGGCGAGCCGGCTACCCTGCGGGACCTGGTGCACCTGGAATCCGCCGACGCCCGGGATGGTCCACTCGCGGCGCGTCCACGTCCTGCCCCTGTCGGTCGAGCGCTGGACGAACATCTTGTGCCCACCCACGACGATGGAGTCCGCGTCGAGCTGGTGTGGCCGCACGATCAGGCCCGTCTGCTCGGCCTCCTCGCGGCGTTCGGCGGGCCAAATCTGCCAGCCCACCGAACCGGCGCACAGGTACGACCCGTCGGACATCACGTCCGCGAAGCGGTCATACCTCTCGCGGGGGTTCTGTCCGGGCCAGTTGTACGGTATCGCCGGGTCGTCCGACTCCTGCCACGACTCGCCGTCGTCCCGCGACTCGAAGACCAGGAACTGGGACCGCCTGTCGACGTGGAAGTGGTCGCTGAACGGCGAAGCGGGCACGCCCACGGCCTGCCGCCCGTCGGGCATGAAGTAGAGCTGCGGGAACGCCGTGTACCAGCCGCGGCGCTTGGAGATTATCGTGTGCTTCATGGGTATGCCTCCGGGCGAGATTGGCCGGATAGATTCCATGTCGCCGCATACGGGATGAGACCCAGCTTGCGGGCAACGGCGCGCGTCGCGTCGTTGGACCACGAAGTGCTGTACAGAGGCGTGCGCCCAGATGCCCTCATGGCCAGCGCCCATGCCGCAGCGACGCGCGGCCCGAGTCCGCGCCCTCGGAACGGTGGCGCTGTCTCCAGCCCCGCTTCCGCCGCGAAGCTGGCCCTCCTGGCGCAGAAGCAGACGCTCACGGCGTGGCCATCCTCCAGAACAGCGACGATGGGTGACGCCTCCGGGACCTCGTCGGCGGTCCAGCCGAAGAAATTGGACTCGAGCTGCCACAACTCGTCGACGAGGTCCGTCTTCCCAAGCTGGGGAAGTGACTCCGGGAAAATGAATGCCGGACCCGAGCCGAGTTCCCCTCCGACCAGCGCCACATACCGCTCAGCGTGGACTGGAGGATTGCGGAGGTCCGAAATGGGCGGCTCCTCCCGCGCGAGGCTCTCGATCTCACCGGCGATCTCCGGTGCAACGTCTCGGTGGATGGCCCACGCGCAGCTCGTAGCCCCTCGTACCAGGATGAATGCGGGGCCCCGACCCGGCCTCGGCTTGTGCGTCGAGACGATGCGCCCATCCTCGTCGAACACATACCTCGTCCGCAGGCAGAGCTCGGGCGTGCCCATCCTATGTAGCTCTCGTAGGAGACGACAGTGTCACACGGCCGCGTCCACGAGGTCCACTTTCAGTCGCTTGCCGAGGGCGGCGGCCGCTTTGTCCATGGTGAGGAGCGTCGCGGAAGGGTTGTCCGGGTCCAACAGCCGGTCCAGTGATGCTCGGCTGGTGTTCATTCGCCGCGCCAATTCAGCTTTGCTGAGATTCTCCTCTGCCATGGTGCGATTGATCTGCCACGCGAATACGCGCTTTACGGCCAAGGAGCGCGCTTCAGCAAGGATGCCATCCTCCTCCAGAAGGTCGTCCAAGGCCGAGCCGATATGAGGATTCGAGTTAGTCATGATGCGGTCTCCCGCCTGGGAACAGAAGAAGGCTGCTGGAACACGTTCAGATCAACGTCCACGGATCAATGTACCAAAAGTGGTTCATATCGGCAATGTGGGGCCAGGGCCCAAATCCCCCACCTAAACCGAACCGACGATCTGATCCAGTATCTGATTCAGCCCTGAAGACGGGGCCTTCTCTTCACCTGCTGAGTGAAAGAACGAATTGTCCAAAATGACCAATTTAGCTACAAAACTCAACCGCATCGCCAATTTAGGTGGTGGATTTGGGAGGGGGCCCAGTGTTCAGAGTTAGTGAGAAGACATCCCTTCGTCATACCCGCGAGGCGGGTATCCAGGGGCGGTGTGTGGGCGTTCGTCTCACCAAGGCTGAACAGTTACCAGGGGGCATCCTCAATACGCGCGGGTGATGCGAATCGGCAGGTCTCAACGGCTTTCTGGGGCTCCAGTCCATACCTGAGCATAGAGGGAGATGGACTCACGCCCCCCGCCTTCGCGAGGGCAGGCTCTGCGCGGGAATCACCATGGCCTTGCAAAGGCCACATAAAGGGTATGAAAATGGGTGCGGGATTCTCCGTTGCCACATGATCTGTGGCAGCGACCGGGGATTGGGTTCCCGCCCCCGTCTGCACGGGGGCAGGCTCTGCGCGGGAACGACGGTGTCGGGGCGTGCGGTTCATTTTCAGAGGAATGACGGCTCGGATTGGTCTGCATACGTAGAGAATACACTACGGCGAGACGAGGATTCTGAAGACGTCCTTGGTGGGTTCCATCATGCGCTTGAAGCCCTTGTCGATCACCTCGTCGAGGCGGACCCTGTCGGAGATTAGGGGCGCGGTGTCGATGCCGCCGGCGGCGATGAGCTCGACGACCTCCTCGACGTCGCGGCGCTGGTAGGCGAGGGACCCGATGACGTGCTTCTCGCCGGCGACGACGGCGTTGAAGTCGATGGAGGTCTCGGCGGTGTAGATTGCGACCAGCAGCGCGCGGCCGCCGGGCCTGACCCAGTCCACCGCGAGCGCGGGCGTCTGCGGCCCCCCGGCGGCGTCTATGATCACGTCGGGGCCGTCGCCGTCCGTCATCTCCAGCAGACGGCTGTGGGCATCGGCGTCGGAGGTTTCGATCGTCTCGCCCGCGCCCAGCTCTACCGCCAGGTCGAGGCTCATCTGGCGGCGGTCGAGGGCGATGGTCTCCGCGCCCATGGCCTTCGCGGCCTGCATGGCCAGCAGCCCGACCGTGCCGCACCCCAGCACGGCCAGCCGCTCGCCCGGCTTCACACCGCTGCGCCGCACTGCGTGGAGGGCGACGGATGCGGGCTCGACCAGCGCGGCCTGCTCGCTGGTCACGGACTCGGGCAGCGGGATGGCTTCGTCGGCGCGCCACAGCATGTACTCCGCCAGGCCGCCGTCCAGGGCGAAGCCCGCGACGGCCATGTCCGGGCACATCGTCTCCTCGCCGGCGGCGCAGCGGCGGCACGTGCGGCAGGTGAGCACCGTGTTCAGCGCCACCCTGTCGCCCGGGCCGACGTTCGATACGCCATCGCCCGCGTCGACGACCGTACCGGTGATCTCGTGTCCGGTGATGAGCGGCAGGGTGCGCCCGGTTATCGGGTTGGGCGCGCCGTGGGCGATGAAGTTCGGGCCGTACAGGTACTCCTCTATGTCCGTGGCGCATATGCCGCAGTGGTCTATGCGCAGCTTCACCTCGCCCGGGCCGGGCTGAGGCTCGGGGACGTCTTCGAGCCTGAGGTCTTTGTTGCCGTGGTATACGAGCGCCTTCATGTCATCCTCACCTTATTCCGATTCGTTCTGCGACGACGCCAATTCAGGTCGTTTCAAAGCCGCCCTCGGCTTTGCCAATTGGCAGGGTTGTCTGCATCCTCACGGCCGCTGGGAGGGCGGGTTACAAACCCGCCCCTACGCGTGTGATTCAGAGGCTGGCCGTGTATTCGTGGCCGCATCACAATGAGTGACTCTAGTTGCCGGCGAACTTTATGCGAGGGTCGATGACGGCGAGCAGGATGTCGGATAGCAGGGTGCCGAAGACCGTGAGCATCCCGATGAGCAGCACCACGAAGCCCGCCAGGTAGATGTCCTCGTCCTGTATGGCCGTCAGCAGGACCGGGCCGATGGTCGGGAGGCTCAGGACGACCGACACGATGACGCTGCCGCTCACCAGGGCCGGCAGCAGGTAGCCGATGGTGCTCACGAGCGGGTTCAGCGCGACCCTGACCGGGTACTTGAGGATGGCCTTCAGGGGGCTCACTCCCTTGGCCCGGGCCGTGACCACGTAGGGCTTGCCGAGCTCGTCGAGCAGGTTGTTGCGCATTATGCGGATGAGGCTGGCGGTGCCCGACGTGCCGAGGACGATGGCCGGAATCCAGAGGTGCTCGATCATGTCGAGGGCCTTGGGGACTCCCCAGGCGGCATTGGCGTAGTCGGCGGAGAAGAGGCCGCCGACGCTCTGGTCGAAGTAGGCGTAGCCGATGTAGAGGAGGACCAGGCCGAGCAGGAAGTCGGGCACGGCGAGGCCGGTGAATCCGAGGAAGGTGAACGCGTAGTCGCCGACCGAGTGCTGGCGGACGGCGGAGTATACGCCGATGGGTATGGCGAAGGTCCAGGTGACCATGATGGTGAACCCGGTCAGGCCGATGGTGGTCCAGATGCGTTCGCCGATGACCTTCTTGACGGACACCTGGACGGCGAGGCCGTTGCCGGTTGGGCCGAAGGAGCGGCCCAGGTCGCCGTGGCGGACCATGTTCCATATCCAAGAGGCGTAGCGGACGTAGATGGGCCGGTCGAGTTCGAGGTAGTCCCTCAGCGCCTCCATTATCTCCAGGGCCTGGGCGTCGCCGGAGGTGTGGGCGGTGGTGCGGTCGAACCTCTTGGACGCGAGGTCTCCCTCCGGCAGCTCGATGATGAAGAACGCCAGCATGGAGATCATCACGATGGTGAAGAGGGAGAGGATCAGGCGCCTGGCGATGTAGGCGATCATGGGGGACCTCCGGGCTGCAGCCTCGACTGCCCGGTGAGTTTAGTCAGCCGGTGCGGGACGTGTCAACGGCGGGGCCGGGCCCGGATTCACCACGTAGTTGAGCCGTCCGGCGTGAGGACCGCGTGTGTTGTCATAGTTGCACCTTGCCGAGGATGGATTCCCGCCCCGTATCAAGTTCGGGGCAGGCTCTACGCGGGAATGGCCATGGCCTTGCGAAGGCCACATAGGGTATGAAAATGGGCGCGAGATTCCCTGTTGCCAGATGAACTGCGGCAGCGACTGGGGATGGGTTCCCGCCCCCGTCTGCACGGGGGCAGGCTCTGCGCGGGAACGACGGTGTGGAGGGCGTGCGGTTCATTTCATGGTAATGACGGTTGTGCAAAGGTCTCCTCGGGGGGAAGAGGTTAGCTCCCTTCCCTCAACTCTGAAACGCTACCCGGGCTCGCGGCTGTCGGGGACGACGGCGAATACGTCGATCTCGAAGTCGATGTACGGCTCGGCGAGGGCCTTGACGACGAGGCCGGTGGAGCAGGGGTAGGTGTCGCCGAGGTGTTCGGCGAGGACGGCGTAGACCTGCGCCCTGTAGGAGGCGTCGGTCACGTAGGTCGTGATTTTGCAGATGTCCTCCATGCGCGCGCCGGCCTCTTCGAGGAGGGCCCTTACGCAGCGCATGGCGTTGTCGGCCTGGGCGGCAGGGTCGCCTTTGCCGACGAAGTCGCCGCCGTCGAGGGGTATGCCGGTCTGGCCCTGCAGGTGGACGACGTTGCCGGCGCGCACGGCGCGGCTGACCTCGTAGTCGAGGCCGGGGAACATCGACTCGTCCCTGGTGTTTTTGACTCTGATGCGCTGGTGCATGGCGACCCTCCGCCGATCAAGCCGGAGTATACCACCGCAGAGGGTAAGGGGAGAGCGCAGAGTGGGAGAGTATAGGGAGGGGAGTCACCCTCACCCCAGCCCTCTCCCGTCAAGGGAGAGGGGGGAAGACCCCGCCCCAGGTCCTTCGCTCCGCTCAGGACGACAGATCTTCCGCAGCCTATCAGGGGGGTGAGCGGCTTGGGGATGTGGAGTCGATGCGGCCGGAGCCGGCCATGGGGTCGGGGGCGTGCCAGTGCTCCTCGAGCCTCTTCTTCATCCTGCGCTCCCAGAGGTTTGGGACAGGTTCTCCGACGGGCCTGGGTTTTTCGGTGTGCTCCTTCCGTTCCAGGTCTTTCTGTTCGAAGTATGGGTGGTTGCGGGCCGGGTTACGGCGCATCCGTGCCCTGGCGTCTCCTTTTTGACGGCGGAGGCGGCGGGGGGTTCCAGTTTTTGGTTTTTGGTTTTTAGTTTTTAGTTGGGAGCTGGGAGGCCCTTCGGCGGGGTTAGGGTGAGCGGGATGGGTTCCCGCCCCCGCGGGAATGACGGGTGAGTTGGCCTCGGGCCCTTCGGCGGGGTCGGGGTGAGCGGGATGGGTTCCCGCCCCCGACTGCTCGGGGGCAGGGCTCTCCGCGGGAACGACGGTCTGGGTGGGGGCTTGGCTGGTGAGCAGCCCGTCCGGACCGAGGACGCCGCCCACGCTTTCGATCGAGGCCCTGACGTGGCGGGAATCCTTGAAATATCCGTGGATGGGGTGGTCTGGGTCGTTTTCGGCCTTGGCGAGGGCCTCCCTGGGCTTTTCGAGGGCAAAGCTGTAGGCGTGCCTGTAGTCCCACGGCCAGCGCGTCCAGGCGGGCGCCTCGTCGCGGGGTGCTTCGACACGCTCAGCACGAACGGTTGCAGGCGCCTCAGCAGGAACGGACTCGGGCGCCTCGTCGCGGACGATGTGTACGATGAGCTCCTTGGCGGCGGCGATCTTGTGGTGGCACCTGAAGCCGGGGAGGCTGCCGTGCATGACGTCGTCGAGCAACTGTATGACGGTGCTACCGTCGCCGGTCTGCTCGCGCACGAGCCTGGCGAGCTGGGCATCGTCCACCGCGGAGAGCAGGGAGAGGATGTGTTGCGAGAAGGGGGAAGAGGCGTCGAGGGGCTCCGCGGCTGGGCTCCCTTCCGCGTCGAAACAGGGGGCGGCTGGCCCGCGGCGTCCACGGATGGCGTGACCGCAGGAGACGCCGCGGTACCTGGCTATGAACTTGGCCGCGGCCTTGGACTTGTACTTTTCGAGCTGCTTTGCGGCGTCCATCTTGTGGCATAGCTCTGCGCCGTCGATCCTGCCCTCCATGACGTCGAGGAAGAAGTCGACGATGCGCCGGCCGTCGTCGGTCTTCTCGCGGACGATGTCGGCGAGCGTGGGCGGCTTCCGTTCTGTTTCTGCTGCGGCCTGGGTGCTGGTATCGGACATGCGTTCTATTATGCGGGAGAATTGGGGATGTGTCAAGGGGATGGAGAGTTTTGAGTTGCTGGTTTCCAGTTTCTAGTGGGGGAGAAGCCGGGGATGGGTTCCCGTCGTCACGGGAACGACGGTGTGGGGGGTGTGCGGTTCATTTTTATAGGCACGACGATTCAGTTGCCCTCAGATCTTCGGAGGCCCCTGCGTAACCTTTCGGGCCGAAAGCTGGATCGAGGCCCCTCCTGAACAAGCGAGGCAGCTTGCAGAACCGGGTCACTCACCCTCACCCCAACCCTCTCCCCTTCGCGGGCTGACAGGGGTAGGTATTTGGTTTCAAGTTTCAAGATGATAGATGATCTTCAGGTCAGGCGGTGGTTTAGGCCAGGGTTCAGGGAGCAACCAGACCCTTCGCCACAGCCTGCCCCTCAGCAGGAGCCGACTCATACAGCATATGCCCTGCAACAGTACGCTTACGGTTCGTCTTGGTGTGCTCACAGCGCTGCGATGTGTGGGCGCCACAAACTTTGGCGGCGCCCTGAGACGACCAGGGGCTATGCCCAGGTCAAAGGCATCTTCGACTCTGGTCCCGTATGCCAGCACCCACAGTGTTGCTACAGACAGCACCAGCCAGTGCCGCGAGACCCGTGGGGGGTCAGTCCTTCGAGTCTTCTGCCATTGCCACCCAACGCCCTTGAGCGCCCTGAAGCCCAGCTCTATCCAGAACCGAAGTCCATACCAACACACTCCCGCTTCATCAGGCGGGAGGTCGGTCATCACCACCCACGGCTCGTCCTGGTCGTCGTCCCAGACCACGATCATTGTTCCACGACGACGCTTGCTCGTGGTCCTGAAAGCTGTGCCAGCCCCAGAATATGCGTGACCTGGCCCAGGTACAAGATACCGCGCTGGCAGGCGAGTTCCTCCGTCAGGGCAGAAGACTGTGTTGATCGACTGTCGCGCGTAGGGATGCCATCCCACAGAGCATATCTGCTTCCACAGTCTCGGGCTCCTCAGACCACGGTCACACATCACCAACACGGTCATGTCCTGCGGAACCGCTTCAGACAGCAACGCCAGCAGTCTCACTGTCGGTGCTATCCACTCGCCGGGTCTGTTGGCCGGCAGGATGTGCCAGGCAACGGGAATAGCGCAGCTGCGATATACCACACTGATGACGATGGAGTTTATCTGGTCGCCCTTCATTGTTGGGTCGATAGCCAACACCAGCTTGTCCGACTGCCACCACGTAAGCAGCCATCTCAGCAGCGGAACGAAGCACGACCTCACATCCAGCTGCACCTGGCAGGGGCTGGCACGGTCGTGCCCATCGTACAGCCACTCCCTGAGGTACTGGCGCAGGCTGTTCCAGTTACCCATGACCAAAAGGGCCGCCACAACGGCGTTCTGGCAGCTACTCCTGGCCAGTACGGTGCCGTAGACCCACAGGACCAGTCCTTTTATCTGGGACCGCTCAAGGTGCGGCATGTAATGTTCAATGGTCTGCTGCATCTGGTAGCATTCAGTTGGGAGGCGCATGGCGAGTCTCTGGCTTCCTTTCTGTTTGGTACCAAAAAGATTGCCAGAAAGCCATGCGCTTTCCAAGTTATTATACTATTTCAATACCTTTACCTACCCCTGTCAGCCCTCGACGGGAGAGGACTAAGGTGAGGGTGATTGATCCATTCACGGCCCATTCAAAGCGAAACGGTATTACATAGCCCCGTTGCTTGCTGGGTCAAGGCGATGCACCTCGTTGGCAACTATGGGCGACCGGGGATGGATTCCCGCCCCCGTCTGCACGGGGGCAGGCTCTTCGTGGGAATGACGGTCGTGGATTTGGGCAGCCCCGGCCCAGCTTCACAATTCTCCATTCTCAATTCACAAGTCCCCATTCGGGCCGTTCCATCGTGAAGACGTTGTCGACCTCGACGAAATCGAGGTAGCCGAGCCGTCCCACGGGCCGCAGCTTGAGGAAGTCGATGCGGCCGTCCGTCACCACGCGGTCGTCGACGTGGACGCCGACGACCTCCCCGAAGACGACGGTGTTGGGGTCGTCGGGCTTGCTGGACAGCGCCTCGACCGACCGCGTGTACCTGCACTCCAGGTGCAAGGGGCTCTCGGCCACGCGCGGGCACCTCACCAGCCTGCTCTCGGCCTTCGTCAGCCCGACGTACTCGAACTCGTCCACATCGTGCGGCGCGGGGACCGACGACGCGTTCATCCGCTCCCTGAGCTCCGACGTGGCGACGTTGACCACGAACTCGCCCGTCGTCTGCGCGTCGACCACGGCGTCCTTGAGCCCGCCGAACCGGTGGTTGCTGGTCGCGGAGAACATCACCTGCGGGGGGCTGTAGGCAACCGCGTTGAAGAACGAGTATGGCGCGAGGTTAGGGACGCCCTCCGCGCTGAGGGTCGATATCCAGCCGATGGGCCTCGGCACGACTATGGCGTTCAGTGCGGTGAATTCCTCGCCGGGCCCCTTCCCAATCTCGTAGAACATCGACGCCTCCATGAGCAGCTGTTTCGTCCTGGTGATAATACAGAATCGCCCCCGTCCAATTGTCATTCTGAGGAGCGCAGCGACGAAGAATCTACAGTCCTTGCACATAGGGCCGCCGAGGAATGGACCTCCATTGGCAGGCTTATACCAAGTCACCGTGATGCCGCCGTATATGTGCGGCCAGGGAGTGGGTTCCCGCCCCGTATCGAGTACGGGGCAGGCTCTTCGCGGGAATGACGGCTTTACGGCGCGCTCAAAACGAAATGGTATTACATAGCCCCGTTGCTTGCTGGGTCAAGGCGATGCACCTCGTTGGCGACTATGGGCGACCGGGGATGGATTCCCGCCCCCGTCTGCACGGGGGCAGGCTCTTCGCGGGAGTGACGGTCGTGGATTTGGGCAGCCCCGGCCCAGCTTCACAATTCTCCATTCTCAATTCACAAGTCCCCATTCGGGGCGCTCCATGGTGAAGGCGTTGTCGACCTCGACGAAATCGAGGTAGCCGAGCCGTCCCACGGGACGCAGCTTTAGGAAGTCGATGCGGCCGTCCGTCACCACGCGCTCGTCGATGTGGACACCCACGACCTCCCCGAAGACGACGGTGTTGGGGTCGTCGGGGTTGTTGGACAGCACCTCGACCGACCGCGTGTACCTGCACTCCAGGTGCAGGGGGCTCTCGGCCACGCGCGGACACTTCACCAGCCTGCTCTCGGCCTTCGTCAGTCCCGCGTACTCGAACTCGTCCACATCGTGAGGCGCAGGGACCGACGACGCGTTCATCCGCTCCCTCAGCTCCGCCGTGGCGACGTTCACGACGAACTCGCCCGTCGTCTGCGCGTCGACCACGGCGTCCTTGAGCCCGCCGAACCGGTGGTTGCTGGTCGCGGAGAACATCACCTGCGGGGGGCTGTAGGCAACCGCGTTGAAGAACGAGTATGGCGCGAGGTTAGGGACGCCCTCCGCGCTGAGGGTCGATATCCAGCCGATGGGCCTCGGCACGACTATGGCGTTCAGTGCGGTGAATTCCTCGCCGGGCCCCTTCCCAATCTCGTAGAACATCGACGCCTCCATGAGCAGCTGTTTCGTCCTGGTGATAATACAGAATCGCCCCGTCCAATTGTCATTCTGAGGAGCGCAGCGACGAAGAATCTACAGTCCTTGCACATAGGGCCGCCGAGGAATGGACCTCCATTGGCAGGCTTATACCAAGTCACCGTGATGCCGCCGTATATGTGCGGCCAGGGAGTGGGTTCCCGCCCCGTATCGAGTACGGGGCAGGCTCTTCGCGGGAATGACGGCTTTACGGCGCGCTCAAAACGAAATGGTATTAGATTCCTCACTCCGCTGGCGCTGCGTTCGGAATGACATCTTGGGGAGGCCCTCACGACTCAAATCATGGGGACTGAACAGTCGCCTCCCGTGTGACGATGAGTAGCGGACGCGGCCAACGATAGCACGTCATCTCCCGCCGTGCGAAACCCCGTGCTAGGCTCAGGGCCTTTCCAAAGTCGTCACAATGCCATAAGAGGGGGATCTGGGAAATCCCTTCTCCCTCGATGGGAGAAGGTTAGGATGAGGGTGACTGACTTGTATCGGTTGACGCCCCCTCACCCCCGTATCGAGTACGGGGCAGGCTCTAACCCTCTCCCGCGAAGGGGAGAGGGAACTTTGGAAAGGCCCTAGCCAGGCTGGGCTTCCTGGACGGCAGGAGATGGATTCCTGCCCCCGACTTCTCGGGGGCAGGCTCTGCGCGGGAATAACGGGTTGATGGCGGTTGATGGCTGCCGCCGTGTGAAATCCCGGCCGAAGGGTTATCCTTCAGGGCTGGAGGACAATGAGCATGGCCTGTTCGCGCGGGGTGGGATTGACGCGTTGCCGCTCAGGCCGTCCGTGCGAAACACAGAGGACAAAAGATGCCGGAAGCCCACGAGATCATCGTCGTGATCGCCGCCATGCTGCTGGCGTCGACGGTATCGAGCACCCTCGGCTTCGGCATCGGCCTGACGGCGGGGCCGGTCCTGCTCCTGGCCCTGGAGCCGCAGTCCTCCGTCGTCCTGATCAACACAGCGGGGCTGCTGCCAGTATCGCTCGTCCTGTGCCAGACGCGGGGGCGCCTGAAGCTGCGTGAGGTTGCGCCCATAGCCGCCGCGGGTGTCCTGGGAGCGCCGGTCGGTGCGTACATCCTGGGCGCGGTCGACCCGGTAGAGATGAGACTCGCCATCACCTTCCTCGTGCTGGCGTTCGCCGCACTGGTCGCGAGCGGCGCGGGATCGACCGTCCCCAGGCCCAGGTGGCTCGGGCCGCCCTTAGCGCTCGTCGTTTCCGCCCTCATTACCTCGTCCGGCGTGGGCGGGCCCCTAATGGCGCTGTTCCTGCTCGACCAGGACAGGGACATCGACGAGCTTCGGGGTACGCTCGCGGCATTCTTCCTCTTCGTGATGGGGGTCGGCTCGGTGGGCTACGCTGTCACGGGCCTGTTGACCGCCGAGCGCCTGGCGTTGGTGCTGGTGGCCATCGTCCCCGTGCTGGCGGGCTTCCGCGTGTCAGCGTTCCTGCTGCGCCGGATGGACCGTGACACATTCCGCAAGGCGGTGCTGGCCCTCATCGTGGCAGCCAGCCTCGCGGTGCTCTTCCGCGAGCTGCTGTCGGCCTAGTACCGTTTCCAGGTAGTTTTGGCGAACGTCCAGCCCCCCGCCCCTCTGGGTTCCCGCTTTCGCGGGAATGACGGCAATCCGAGGGTTCTGTCATATTTAGATTGAAGCAGTACTAGGCCTGCCTACTACGAGTCCGCTGCGTCGCCGACTTGCGCCGCATCGGGCCCGGTCACCCTGTCGAACAGCTCGGTGATCTGCCGGGACGGAGGCGGAGTGAGCAGGGTTGCCACTACGGCCGCCGGGGTCGCGATCAGGAAGCCGGGCGTGGCGGGCTGAATGCTCCACACGCCGCCCGGGCCGGTCTTCATCGCTTCCCACAGGCCTGAGAGCGCCCCGATCGGGGCCGTCGCGTCCGCGTCGAGCGGCAGGTACCACCACAGCGTCGCGACCACCGAGCCCACCAGGATCGATGTGAGCGCCCCCCATAAGTTGAACCGCCGCCAGTACAGGGCCAGCAGGGTTGCCGGGCCGAACGCCGCGCCCATGCCGCCCCACGCCAGCGATACGAGCGTGAATACCGAGTCCTGCCCATAGATTGCCATGAGAGCAGAAATGACTCCGAATACCAGGAGCATCGCGCGGCCCAGCCAGACGCGGCCGCGGGTCTGTATCGAGGAGGTCACGCGACTGAACAAAGGCACGTCGTCGGTGGCGACTGCCGAGGCCAGCAGCAACTGGGAGTCTGCGGTGCTCATCACGGCTGCGATCACGGCCGTCAGGAGCAGGCCCGCCACCAGCGGATGGAAGAAGGTGGTGGATGCGATCAGGTACACGCGCTCGGGGTCCAGCATCACCTCGTCGAGCAGACCCCTCTCCGCCAGCGCGGGCACGGCCACGACTCCCAGCAGCATTCCGAACGCGAAAACGAGGGCCACCCAGGACACGCTGATGTTGCGAGTGCGGGAGAGGTGTTCTTCGCTGGACACCGCCATGAGGCGGGCCAGCACCCGCTGCGAGCCGAATGTCCCCAGGCCCCAACCGGCGGTCGAGAGCAGGAATACCAGGCCGATGGCGTTGTCCGACTCGCCTGTGAGCGGGTTCCAGAACCCCTCTCCGGTCGTTCCCAGCCCCTTGAACGGGTCGTCGACCATCACGATAAGCAGCAAGGGCAGGACCACGAACCCGCCCAGCATTATCAGGGACTGGAACACGTCCGTGCGGGACACGGCCAGGAAACCCCCAATGAATGTGTAGGTGGTGATGGCGACCAGGGTGATGACGACTCCCGTAAAGTGAAACTCCTCGTGGGTGAGGTTGAAAACCACCTCCAGCAGCTTGGCGCCTGAGATCAGGCCGGAGCTGACGTAGAAGACGATGAAGAAGACGGTTATGACCGCCGACAGGGTGCGCAGCGTTCCCGTACGGTCCATGAAGCGCTTCTCGAAGAACTCCGGCAACGTGAGCGAGTCATCGGTTGCAATGGTGTAGCGGCGCAGCCGCCGTGCCATGACAGTCCACACCAGCCAGTGGCCGAGACAGATGCTTGCCGCCGTCCACAGGTGGATCAGCCCGGCGGCGAAAGCCAGGGCCGGAAACGCCAGCATCGTCCAGCCGCTTGCCGCCGAGGATGCGGCGCTCAGGGCGGAGGTGAGGGGCCCCATCTTGCGGCCGCCCAGCACATAGTCGGACATGTCCTCCATCTGTCGGGCCCGAAAGATGGAGATGCCTACCAGGATGGCGAAGTAGGCAATGAAGATGGCCAGGATCCGGTAGTCGAAGGGGATGATCGGGTTCAATCGTCGCCGTTCCCTTTGCGCCAGACCAAGGCCAAGCCAGCCCGGCCAGGCTCATGGCATTCTCTACAGGCACAGGTGATCCGAACCGTCATACTCGCGCAGAGCCTGCCCCCGCGGAGGTAGGGGCGGGAATCCATCCCCTCTTCACAATGCTCGGATACGCGGTCAGAACACCAGGGGACGTTGAAGCCTGGCGACTCCAACACCTGCCCGTGTTGAGAATGCCCGCCTCAGGGCGTGCTTGTCTTCTGTGACTCACCGGCCGCGAATGTCTTGACGGTCTCCGAGTTTACGCTGACAGTGTACTCTATCCCCGCCTCGAAATCGGAGCCAAGAGGCACTGCGGTCTCCACCACGGGCAAATCGCGGGTGCACGCGGCAAGCGGGTCGGCGACCTCGTGGTGGGTGATGACCACATCTATCCTGTTCGACTCCCTCCGCCTGATCTCGTAGCCGTTGAACTGGGAGCAGCTTCCGCCCTTTGGCATACGGGAGACGACGCGCAGCTGGTACTGCGGCGGCGCACTCTCCAAAGTCTCTATCTCCGCCTGCGCGATGGGCGACTCGGCGATCGCGGTGTCACCAAGTTCGGGCACCGGCAGCGTGAAGGTGTTGGTGACCCGTTCGTTCACTATCACCCGGTAGGTCTGCCCAGGCTCGAGGGACTCCTTGATGGGCTCCACGGTGTCCAGCTCGACCACCTCCTCGTCGCAGGGGATGGACCAGGAGCTGGGCGGCGGCTGCATCAGGGTAACCCGGGCGACGATGTCGTTTCCGTCCACCTCAAGGCTCTGGCTCCCCGGGCGCGCGCAGCCCTCTATCGTGGACTGGTAGTAGCCAATCCGCAGCAGGAGCTCAGGCTCGTTGGGTATCAGGTTGGCCCACACCACTGGTACCGGGACCTCTACCCATGTTCGCCAGTCGGAGCCGGCATCGACCTGGTCGGGCGGAGGCTGCACCAGCACCAGGAGCATATCCACCTTGCTGGGATTGCCATAGGTGATCACCTCATATGCCGTATCGTTGGTGAAGGCCAGGCGGCCGTCGGACTCGACGATCCGGGCCTGTATCGAATACCTGTTCCGCGAGTCGATATCTTCACGGTTGTACTCGACCTTGAACTCGATGGGGACCTGGCCGGGATCGGAGATGGTCTGGCGGGCGATTAGCGGAGCTGCGGCGTCTGCAAAGGACACGTCCCGCAGCTCCACTTCGAGGATTGCACCCGGTGTAAGCGCGATGCGCTCCCTGTATGTGACCGTGCCGCTCACCGATGCGTTAGGGCTCCGGCCCGACGGCACCTCCACCGTCGCGTTGGACGGCCCGGGCTCGCTCTGGCAGGCGGCAGACGCCAGCAGAACGATGCAGACTCCTATAGCGGAAAGCAGGGCAGACTTGACTCTACGACTCATGCTGGCACCTCGTTGATCAGAAGGAGATCGTCGACTGGTACGAGAATAGTTGGAAGCACCCTATCACCGTCGTTCCCGCGCAGGGAGACCTTTGAATAACCTCCCATGAAGGCCCACACTCTGCATGGGAGGCATTGCTTTCATAGCTGGTGCCCCACCCCTGGATTCCCGCCTCCGCGGGAATGACGGTTGTGCAAAGGTCTCCGCAGGCGGGAACCCATCCCCGGCTGCTTCCATCAAACTTGGCGTAACGAGGCAGAGCCATCACTCCATGATCTCGTCCTCCGGGAATCGCGTCCACGATCCGAACACCGGAAATGGCGCCGGCAGGATGCCATTGGGATCATTCACCTTGAAGGATATTCTGTCCCGGTCGAAGACGTCCCTGATGGATATGGATACGCCGGCGGTCGGAATGCAGTCGCCGCACCTGGTGGGAAACCCCTGCGTCGATCTCGGTTGATCGAGCTGGATCGTGATCTCAGAGCTGCCGCCACGCCTTTCGATGCGGTAGTCGTTCGAGAAGATCTCCCACTCGTTAACGGCTCGACTGTCTTCCGAGTACTGCGCCCATATGCTGACACGTCCGGTGAAATCGAGGATGACACCCCTCCTCGGGCTCGCGTCCTTGGAAGGCTCGAACCGCCGGAACGAACGACCCTCCAGCTCGGCCTTGATGCGCGCCTCCTCGGCCTCGCCAACCGGCTGAGGCGGGACAAAGCGGTCGCACGACGATGTCAGGAACACCGCGAGCACGAGGACGACCGCCGTCAGCAGTCGAGTCAACACGTCCGACCCCCCTCGATGACGCTTTGAAGCATCGACTCCCTGACGCTTGGCCGGGCAAACGACGCCCGGATCCCGTTGGCGCTCATCTCCAGTAGCTGATCGGTCCCAAACCCCAGGCTTGCCGCAAGCTCGTACTCGCGGTCTATGCTGGTGCACAGGCGTATGGGATCGTCGGATGCAAGCGTCACGGGGACGCCCGCCTCCATCAGCGCCCTGATCGGGTGGTCTTGCAGGGAAGGGACGGCTCCCAGGACCACGTTGGAGGTCAGGCAGCACTCCAGCGTCACGCCCGCCTCAAGCACCCTGACGATGAGCCTCTGGCTCGAAGTCACGTGCACCCCGTGTCCCATCCGCGTGATCCCGGGGAGCCCAAGCGCCGCCTCGATATTGGCTGCGCCGAACTCCCCGGCGTGTGCCGTGATGCCCAGCCCGGCGTCCACTGCCCGCGAGGCCCAGGTGTAGGCCTCGCTCCAGTCGGCCTCCTGGTCGTATGGCGCGGGTACGAAGTCGATGCCTGCCAGGCCCTCGGTGGCCGCCTGAAGTGCGGACTGAAAGGCCTCCGATGCGCCGTCCCTGCCCGGCCATAGCCCCAACACGAGGGCTTCCGCATGAAACCCCGGGTGGACCTCCCTGACCCTGCCCTCGGCCTCGCGGAAGAGGGACATGAACCCGGGACGTAGGCCTCCCTTGGCGCCGAACCGCATCTCGACCAGGACGGTGCCCTCGGCGGCCGCTTCGAACAGCGCGTCTGCCAGCCACTCGACGAAGACCGCGTCCTCGTCGTTCAGCGCCAAGAGACGGTCGTTGTCCAGCGCGCTGTGGATGGCCGCGACACCGTGCTTGAGCCGCGCCATTCCGGGCGGCATGTCGGCCAGCGCCCGGACCTCTTCAGCCCAGTCGTGAGCGGGCGCGCTGTCGCGCCGGGAGAACAGCCGGTCCACGCGCGCCGTCGTCTCGGCGTGCATGTGAAGGTCCACCTTGGGAATGGTGGCTATGTTGGCTGGAGTCTCCATGGTCGATGGGGCCAATGTGTCGTCCATTCGATGGCGGGCCGTCCGCGCCTCGACCCTCCTTCAAACGATTATAGCCGTAGCAAAAACTTTGCAGGCGGCCGCCCTCCGTGATTACGATGGTGTAGGGGTGTCGATATGGACCTGTACCAACGCGTCGACGAGGCCGTTCAGCGGGGCGAGGTCTGGCGCGCCAAGGAGATCCTGCGCGGCAACATCGGATCGGGCAGCTACGATTCGCAGCTCTACGAGCGGTACGGCATACTGCTCACAGAGCTCGGCGAGCTTGTGGAGGCTGGCAAGTACCTGTTCCTGTCAGGACGTCGGCGTCCTGAGTACGCCCAGGCGATCCACGTCTACCTGTCACGCCACCCCGCCAATCGGCCTGAGGTCCTGTACTACTCGTTTCCCAATGCGGCCCGGTTCCGAGAGATTCACCGCTACCCGTTGGATGTCCGCCGCACGCTGGAGGAGCGCGGCCTCCCCCAGTACTTCGCCGACATCGACCGGAAGCGCATCGAGCGGCACAAGCGAGATCGCATCGAGCGGGGCCATGGGCAGGAGTTTCTCCGGGAGGGCTGGCTCGGCCCTGGCAGTTTCAGGGCATACTACGGTCCTGCGGGGCACCCATCTACGAGGTCCCAGCAGTTCATCCGAATACTGGGCCAGGGACTCCTGGGAGCGGTCAGCCTCTTACTGGCAGCGGCCACAGTCGTCGGAGTCGTGTCGATCGTCCGCTGGCTCGCCTCCCTCCTGTAGCTCCGATCGCGATGCATGGCCTCTAAGAAGCTATTCTCTACAGCGCAGGTCATCCAGACCGTCATTCCCGCGGCGGCGGGAATCCATCCGACTTCAGGGTATTCAAATACGGGGCCAGAGGCTGTTGAGATCTGACCCCGTCTTGGGAATTCCCTTACGAAAAACTGCGCTTGACAGGCACAGAACGGGCGTGCTATTCTACCCTCGGTAGAAAGGGGACCAGGTGAGCCCGAGCCCCTCCGCGTCCGCTCGCTGTCGGGATGGGGCGGGCGCGGGGCGTGTCCAACGCCTTTGAGGCCAAGATCGCAAGCTCGTCCGGAGCCGTAACCGTAGCGTCTACCCCCTTTCCGGGTGCGGGAAACCGTACTGCCGTCGCACACCCCGTGGCTGAGCGGTAAGGTCTCGGGGTCTGCGTAGATTGTGGATAGGGGGCAGCCAACTACGGCCGCTTCAGAGACCATCCGGGGCGCGTCCTTGAGGGAGTCCGCTGACCGTCGCAGTTGATCACACCGCCCACGAAAGTGGGCACGTTCGACATTCCGGCTCCGCGTGGCAGCGGGCAAACCAGCCAGGGCGCGCTCCGGCCCTATCGAAGAAAGCGAAGAGACCAGACAGGAACAGGCGAAAGCCAAACAGTAATGAGACACAAGGAGAAGGGAACAAGACAACCAGCAACCGAATCGAGGCCTCTTACCTCTTCCCCCCGTTGGGGGAAGATTGAGATGGGGGCTCTCCCCACTGCTTCCCATCAAGGGTGAAATCTGGCAACACTCCGTCATTCCGGCGAAAGCCGGAATCCAGAGGGGCGCGGGGTTGGCGGCCTGTGCAGCCTGCTCCCGGGAGATCGACCCGGCTCTAGTCCAATAGATCGAGCACGTCGCGGATATCCGATATCCTGAAGCCCTGCCAGCTTTCGCGGGCCCCATCCGCCCGGTCGTAAGGGGCCCTCATCAGTACGGCAGTCATCCCCGCCTTCGACGCGCCGCTGAGCTCGCCGCTGGTTCCGTCACCGACATAGAGGCAGTCTTCGGCAGCGACTCCGAGCCCGCACTCCTGGCAGCCCGTAACTGTTCAGCAACTGTGTTGAAAGTCAAGATGAGTGACCGACGAGTGCCGGTGTGGTGGCGCGCTGAGCGCGCCAGGGAGAGCGCTGCTTGAGCATGGAGTTGAGTATGACGAGCAGTTTGCGCATACAAGCGACGAGGGCCACCTTCTTCGGCTTACCAGCGGCCAGCAGCCGCTGGTAGAAGTCCCGGATGACGGGATTGAAGCGACTGGCGGCCAGCGTTCCCATGTACAGGACGGCTCGGACCCGGGAGCGCCCGCCCCAGACGCGCCGTTTGCCACGCATGGTGCCGCTGTCCCTGTTGAAGGGAGCCACGCCCACCAAGGCGGCGACCTGGCGCCGGTTCAGCGTGCCCAGCTCCGGCAAATGGGCCAGGAGGGTGAGGGAGAGCTGCTCTCCCACGCCGGGGACGGTGCGCAGGAGGTCGTCTTTCTCTCGCCACACCGGACTGCTGCGGAGAGTCTGCCGCAGCCCTTCGTCAATGTCGGTCAGCTCCTGGTCAAGCCAAGCGATGTGGGCCTCGATGCGGGGCCGGACGGCGCTGATGGCGCTCCCAAGCCGGTTCTTCTCCGCCACCAAGATGGCTATCACTTGGTGCCTGCGGGCAACCAGCGAGTTGAGGACCTGGGTCTCGGCGTCCCTCAGAGGGCGCACGGCTGGGCGAACGGCGTCGGCGAAGTGGGCCAGTACGGCCGCGTCCAGGGCGTCAGTCTTCGCCAGCGTCCCGGTGGCTCTGGCGAAGTCTCGAACCTGCCGGGGGTTGACGATGACCACTGGCAGCGATGCGGCCGCTAGGGCTGCCACCGAAGGCAGCTCCAGGCCGCCCGAAGCCTCCAGCACCACCATGGCAGGTTCGAGGGCCCTGAGCCGAGAGACCAGTTCCCGGATCCCAGGCTCGTCATTGGAGATGGTCCACCTCTGCCCTATGGGGCGGAGCGCGATGTCCAGATGGGCCTTGGCCACATCAATGCCTACGTAGACTGCTTCCTGTTCCATCCATACCTCCTGTGTGAAGTACTGGCCCTTCCTTGCGCGATGCGGGCTCGTTTGGCCCAGGCAACTGTTCGGGCTCTGTTTGGGGGTGGCGCGGCGACCCTCGCTGAACAACGGTCTTTGATGACCAAGAGTTGGTCGGTCTGCCGCACCCCACTCCACCTCTGTGAAGTCACTATTGGGAACCACCACTAACATACAAGACTTGATGAGACAGAGGAATCGCCCTTCCCTGTTGTCATTCTGAGGAGCGCAGCGACGAAGAATCTACAGTCTTTGCACACAGGGCCATCCCCCGATGACAGGCGTAGATTCCTCACTCCGCTGGCGCTGCGTTCGGAATGACATTCGGGGAGGACCTCTCAACTCATGGGGACTGAACAGTTACGGTAGCCCCTAGGGATACTCTGAATAACCCATCAGCACGGCTTAATTTCCTATGTGTGGAGTTGCAGTCCACGGACTTATACCAAGTCACCGTGATGCCGCCGTATATGTGCGGCCAGGGAGTGGGTTCCCGCCCCCGACTGCTCGGGGGCAGGCTCTTCGCGGGAATGACGGCTTACGGCGCGCTCAAAACGAAAGGGAGACCTGAAAGTAGCTAGCGGTGTTTTTGTAGTTCATCCATGCTGTGACCAACATACTGTGTTGAGGTGCATCACGATGATGGGTCGACCTCTTCGAATCGATTGGAGTCTGGAGGATACACCGGAGGCACTGAAGGCAGCCTACCAGGCAGAACATGACGTTGTCCTTCGTACACGACTCCATGGACTGTGTCTGGTCCGGTCGGGATGGCAGCTCGGTAAGGCGGCGACAGCTGTGGGAGTGCACTACCGGACGGTACAGACGTGGGTGGGCTGGTATAGAGAGGGAGGTGATCGGCGTCAACTATTTTTGCCGGTGTGCGTCTATTATTTTTGCCGGTTGACCTCCTGTTGAAGACGCTGTTGAGCTGCCCCGGTCCGATAGCTGGGGACGTCGAACTCCAGGATGATCGAGTGGTGGACGATCCTGTCGATGGCAGCTGCAGTGGCCATAGGGTTGGCGAAGACCTTCTCCCACTGTGAGAAGACGAGGTTGGAGGTGATGCCCAGAGAGCGGCGTTCGTACCGCTCGGCTATGAGGGTGAACAAGACCTCGGACTCCTCGGCTCCCTGGGGTAGGTAGCCGAGGTCGTCGATGAGCAGGAAGTCGATGTTGTCGAGCTTGCGGAGCATGCGCGGCAGGTCGAGGTCCCGCTTGGCCGCCAGCATGTCCTGGACCAGGCGGTAGGCAGGGGTGAACAGGACCGACCTGCCCGACTCAACCAGCCGGTGGCCTATGGCGCACATGGCGTGGGTCTTGCCGGTGCCGGGCAGTCCGAAAGCCAGGACATTGACGCCTCTCTCGACGAAGCTCCCATCGGCCAGCTCGTCGAGCTGTTGTCTGAGCGCCACCGGCACCCTGTCGTGCTCGAAGGTGTCCCATGTCTTGCCGACGGGCAGCCTGGATGCTCGTCTGATGCGGATGATGCGCCTCTGCCGGCGGTCCTCGGCTTCCTGCTCCAACACCTCCACAAGGGTGTGCAGGGCGTCCATGTGACCGGCTGCGGTGAACCGGGGGCCTGCCTCCGCTCCCACCGTGGGCAGTTTGAACTCGCTGCACAGCTGGCCGATCCGTTCCTTCACTCCGTTCGAGGAGACCCTGCCCATGCTCATCGCACACCCGCCGCAAGCAGACGGTCGTAGACCCTCAGGTCCACCACCCTGGGCAAGGCCAGCTCAGGGACCTGTGGCGGGGCCGGGGCCGCCAGCTCCCGCACCGCCGCGTAGTCGAAGGGCGTGCCCGCTTCGAGCAGCAGCCCCAGGGCTCGGTCCACCTCCGACTCCATGGTCGTGGCGGCCAGGTGCAGGATGCGTACGTAGTCCACGTCGGCGCGTTCGCCCCTCCACTCCCGCAGGGCATCGTATGCCAGGCGGAAGGCCCCGGTGGGGAACATCTGCTCTCTGTACCGGTAACGCGCGAACGCACCGGGCTTGCGCACCAGGGAGCCGATGACGTGGCGGTAGTCTATGCCGGCCTCCCCAGCGCCATGCACTCGATCCATCCGCTCGACCGGACTGCCCTTATAGTAGACCTCCAGGTGATCGGCGTACTGCCGGACCTCCACCTCCATACCTATCAGCCGGGACGGCACCGTGTACGTGCGGTTGGCTACCCGGACCGTACTCCATTTGCGCACCTTCGTCCGGTAGGTAACGTACTCGGGCACCGGCGCAGGCGGCAGCGGCCGAAGGCAGCGCCGCTCATGCTCCAGCTTCGCCCCGACCAACCTGTTGCGCTTGTCTGCCACCTGCCGGACGAACGAGATGTACGCTTCCACCGACCGGAAGTCCCGGCTGCCGCGCAGGATCAGCGCCTGGCCTAGCGCGCCCTTGAGCCGGTGGTGACCCTGCTCGGCCACGCCGTTCTCGTGGGATGACCTCGGGTTCGTCCTCGTAGACCGCAGCCCGTAGTGCGCCAGCACCGCCGCATACCGCTCGTTCAGAGCGCGCCCTCCGCTCCCCTTCAACTCGTGCGTGGCTGCCGACAGGTTGTCGGTCCGTAACACCTCCGGCACACCGCCCAACTCCCACAGAGCCCCCTGCATACCCTTAACCAGCGCCGCGAACGTCTCCCCGTAGGCAACGTCCACGTACCGCCATCCCGAATGGCTCAGCACGAAGTGGAACAGCAGATGACCGAACGGCTCGCCGCTGACCGTCACACCCAACTCGCCGCAGTGTGTGAAGTCCATCTGCGCCTCGCGACCAGGGGGATGAGCCTGCTCGAAGTACACCTCCCGATCCGGCCCACTCAGCGCTCGCCAGTCTCGAAGACGACGCTGTAGCGTCCGCAGCTGCGACACACTGAACCGGCCGGGATGCCGCTCGTCGAGCCACTCCAGGATCGTCGTCGCCTTCAGCGCTCCCTCAACGTCGCTCCGCAGAAGGGGCTCGACCTCCTCGGCCCACACCCCGGCGAACGGGTCCGGTCGGGTTCGCCACCTCCGCTTGCCCTTCTTCTCCGACGGTAGCCTGCCTCGCTGCCACGTCCGCGCCGTCCGCACGCTCATGCCAGATGCCGCCGCCGCCGCTTGTTGTCCCTTGCCTTCCATTAGCTTCTGCCTCAGTAGCACTACCTGCTGATCTGTGACCAATCCGGTACCTCCTGTACCAGATGGTCTCCCCCCACGACCGGCAAGAATAGTCAGCGTCTACCGGCAAAAGTAATTGTCGCTGATCAGGAGGTGTGGAGGGAGTGCTGTGCCACAAGATGGCAGGCAGGGGCAAGCCGCGGTTTCTGAGCCCAGATCAAGAGCGGGAGTTGACCGAGGAGGTGTCGAGCGGGCGATTCAAGACAGCGGGAGAGATCAGGGACTGGATAGAGTCCGAGTATGGAGTGAGCTACAAGTCGGGCAGCGTCTACGGTCTGCTTGAGAGGTTGGGATGCAGCCCGAAGGTTCCGAGGGGCCGTCATGAGAAGGCAGACGTAGGTGCGCAGGAGTCGTGGAAAAAGGGGGCTTCAGTTGCGCCCTTGCCGGAGCGGGCGTGAGTTCTGATACGGCCTTTGGCTTTGCCGATGAGATGCGAGTGGGGTTGCGGGGGATGGTCCGCAGGGTGTGGGGCCGTCGTGGAGTGAAGGTGCATCAGCGAGTGCAGTTGGTCTACAAGTGGACGTACCTGTTCCTGGTGGTAGACGTTCGGAGGGGCAGGCTGTTGTGGAGTTGGATCGACTCGATGAGGTCTGCGGCTATAGCGGCGGCAGTCGATGGCCTGAAGCATCACTCGGACATCGAGGCGCTGGTGTGGGATGGAGCGCGTGGTCACCGGGGCGAGATGGTACGGAGTGTTGGACTGGCAACCATCATCCAGCCGCCATACAGTCCTGAGTTGAATCCCGCCGAGCGGGTGTTCCAAGAGGTCCGCAGGTGGGTGGAGGGCAGGACATACGGGAGCATAGATGAGAAGATGGAGGCGGTTGACGCATACCTTGGTGAGCTTGAATCTGATCCGGGTCGGGTGCGGTCGCTCACGGCCTCGAATTGGATCGAACACTCAACGCGAAGCCTTCCAGCACACTTTACGGCCTCAGCAATATGAATGGTATTATACCAATTCATTTTGAGCGCGCCGTAAAGCCGTCATTCCCGCGAAGGCGGGAACCCACTCCCTGGCCGCACATATACGGCCTCAGCAATATGAATGGTATTATTCAGACCATCCCTAGTGGATCACCGGCAGCACCACGCGCGACGGGCGTTGCCGGTCGTGATAGACCGTCTGTCGCGCGGTCGCCAGCGTGGACTCGGCGTAGTCGTTGCCCCCGGTGTTGTGGTTGCGGTCGAAGTTCGGGAAGTCGCTGCTCGACACCGCCAGCCGGATCCGGTGCCCCCGCCTGAACAGGTTGCTCGTCGGGTTGACCCGTATCGTGTACTCGTACGCCCTCCCAGGCTCGATCAGCGACGGGCTGGCGAACGACTCCCGGTAGCGCGCTCGGACGATTCCGTAGCACAGCTCCTGCACGAAGCCGTCAGGCCAGACGTCCATCAGCTTCACCACGAAGTCCGTGTCCTTGGCCGACGACGCGGCCCAGAGGTGGACCGTGATGGGCCCGGTCACCTCTATCGGCTCCTCGACGGGGTCCGTCTGGTAGCACAGGATGTCCCGCCTGCCGTCCAGCGCCCGCTGGTCCTGAGGCTCCTGCTGGCCCGGCGGGCTGTAGAGCGTCATCACGGGGTCTCGCGGGTCGTAGTCGTACGAGTCGGGAGGATCGTCGGACGGCGCGCCGAGGCCCAGCTTCCCGCCGCTGTGCAGGTAGTAGTCCGTGTACTCGGTGAGTGCCAGCGGCCAATCTTCTTCGGCGCGCCAGCGGTTCGCGCCCATGACGAATATCTGGACGGGCGGCCACTCCTCCACGCCCGTGCTCTCGCCCTTCAGCCAGTGGCCGAACCAGTCGTCGGCCATCTGGAAGAAGTCGCGCACCGCCTCTGGGCCGAAGTCCACCTCGCCGACCTGGCTCGACGAGAAGTCGGTCGTGTGCGACCAGGGCCCTACGATGAGCCTCTGCCCCCTCCTCGCCTCCTCCGTCATGCCGTTCGCCCTCATGCCCGTGAAGTGCTTGATGGCGCCGATCTGCTGGTCGTACCAGCCGGTCGTCGTCAGCGCCGGTACGGCCACGTCGCGGTGGCGTTCTAGGAACCCGAAGTGGTCCGAGGCGTGGTCCGCCAGCCACCGCCGCCAGTGTCAACCCACACCGGAGAGGACCTCGTCGGGTATCTCCGCCAGCGGCAGGTGCCAGAGCCACTTGCTCCTGTCCCGCCCCAGGTAGAAACTCTCGGCCTCGTCGGTCGTCGTTGGGCCCGACTCCACACCCAGGCGCCGGCGGACGTCCGGCGCCAGCGTATTGACGCTCCACCAGAGGACGCGCCCCAGCCGCAGCACGCCGGACATCTCCCTGTCCAGCAGGTCGGCCGCGATTGCGCTCGGGATCATCGCCGCGAGATGTGGAGGCCGCGTGTGCGCCAGCTCCCACTGGGTCCAGCCGCAGTAAGAGCCGCCGAACGTGCCCACCTTGCCGGTCGACCACGGCAGCCCGGCCGCCCACTCCACCGTGTCGTAGCCGTCCTCGGCGTCCCGGTGATCGGCGCTGAAGAAGCCGGGTTCGAACTCGCCTTCGGACCTGTAGCGCCCGCGGACGTCCTGCTGCACCACCACGTACCCCCGCTCCGCGAGCTTGTGTCCCTGCTCCACGCAGTTCTCGCCGTCCTTCGAGTAGGGTGTCCGCTGCAGCAGCACCGGATACCTGCCCGGCGCATCCGGCCGGTACACGTCCGCTCGCAGCACCGTCCCGTCCCGCATCGCCGTCCCCACGTCCGACTCGACCTCTACGCCAAACGCCTTCCCTCTTCCACGACTTTTCGCCACGTTGCCTCTCCTTCGTTGCCTGCACCGGGCTCGCGCTGCGGTGGAGTGAGGATAACACTTAGCCCCGTACAGGATAGAGGCGCCGACGCCTGCCAGTTACGGATATCCTCTACAGACGCAGGTCATCCAGACCGTCATTCCCGCGCAGGCGGGAATCCATCCCTACTCACAAGGCTCAGACATGGGGGCTGCGGGCAGGTGCGCGTGGTACGTTCCCACCTCCTGCAAGGGCCTGGGTTACTTGTCAGATAAGGCTATATTAGTGCTGTGGAGGCAGTCCGAGGTCGAATCGACTCGGATACTCTAGCAAGAGGGATGGTAGTTATACCAATTAGGTGTGATGCCGCCATATATCCATGAACCTGGTTGCTATGCCCTTCGACAGGATCAGGGCAGGTTTACGGCAGTTGACCGGGGAAGGCGGGTTACAAACCCGCCGCTACGATTTGAATTGACGGCGTAGTCACAATGAATTGGTATTAGACCAACATGGTTCGGCACATGATCTACCAGTACTTCTGATTCCAAGGACGTTGCCCGTCGTAGAGAGATTATCCCTAGGCTCCGAGAGGATTGCATGAGAACCCTTGGTCGCCTCGCTTTGGTAGCCCATTTGTGCCTGCTGGCGGTTGCCTCGCTGGTGGCGTGCGGCGATGGCTCACAACCGGGATCCGTAGAGAAACCCCTACCCGTGGCCGCCCAAGCTCCGACCGCCCCCGAGCCTACGCCCACCAACACTCCTCAGCCTACTCCGACCCTGATTCCCTCTCCCACACCAACGAATACTCCCGAGCCGACGCCAACTGCCACTCACACCCCCACGCCTACCAACATCCCCGATCCCACGCCGACTGCCACCCACACCCCCACACCTACCGATACGCCTGAGCCAACTCCAACCGCCACGCACACCCCGTCTCCCACCAATACCCCCGAACCCACCCCAACCAACACTCACACTCCATCTCCTACTAATACCATTTCGTTTTGACTACGCCGTGAATTTATCGTGACGCAGTCGCAATCCGTCATTCCGGCCTTGAAGCCGGAATCCAGTCCCCGGCGGTTGCACACAGACTGGGTGGCTATAGGCAAGCCGGGCGCTCTTCAGCCCCTTTATGGCGGCCAGGGAGTGGGTTCCCGCCTTCGCGGGAATGACGGCTTTACGGCGCGCTCAAAATAAATTGGTATAACACCCCTGAGCCAACTCCAACCGCCACGCACACCCCGTCTCCCACCAATACCCCCGAACCCACCCCAACCAACACGCCCGAGCCGCAGGCCCTTGCGTCCCAAGAGTCGCTGGCCGCGATCGAGGCCCTTTCCTGGTTAAGTGATGACATGACCGGTTACAGAAGGGGCATGGTAGACAGGTTGCGAAGCATAGCGGAGATTTCCGGTCAGGCGTTGGAAGACCTGATAAGCAAACGATGGGTGGTCGAAACTGAAGACGATCCCCATGTGTTCGAGGGGCTCGTCCTTCGGTATCTGCACCTCATTGCTCGCGGCGATAGAGAATCAGTGGAGCGATTGGTGAGAATGCCCTTTCTTGAAACAATTGAGCTCCACGACCAGATAGCGCTGGAGACGCTCGCCAATCTGCTCGACTCTGACCCGCGTGGAGTTGCCGACGTCCTGTCCCTTCCGGAACTGGCTGACGGGATCACTGACCAACGGGCCGCGTCGGTTCCAATGCTTTATCTGGGATTGCGGGCGCCCGAGGCGGCGGCGGCGATAGAGGCGTTGCCGTGGTTCCAAGGCAGCACCGGTCGGCAGACATTGACGACGTCAACAAAGGGCCGGAGGGCATAAGAAGACTCCAGCACCTGGCCACCGAGTTTCCCCCGGTGTTCTGGGCTGTCATGCGACGGCCGTGGATTCAGGGGACAGAGGAGGGATTGACCTGGGACAGGAAGCAGATGATCCTCTCAGTAACTTTGATTGCCCAGGTTGATGTCGCTTCTGCCCTACAGGTCTTGGAACTACCGTTCCTGGAGTCCTTTGAACCCGGCGACTATCGGATCTTGAGTGCCCTACTGGACGTGTTTTGGATCAACCCTGAGGGAGCGCAGGCGCTCCTATCGGACCCGGCACTGCTCGACGGTAGGTCATCCAGTTCGGCGGCAACCGTCGCCCTGGGACATATGAAGTCGCTGGGCCCAGAGTGGTCGACGGCGCTAGAAGGACTGGGCTGGGTACGGGACGGAATAGGGCCACCCCGCAGTACGAGAGGGTCCTCCGCTCGCCCGTCCAAAGCTAGCCTAGAGCATGAGGTGATCGTCGATTTCATGATGCTCAGCCTTATGTCGCCTGACGCATTGCTGGTCCTGCTGGGGAGGCCTTGGATCCATGACGGCCTCGACATCAGGGAGTTCACCGCCCTCCATCACCTGCAGACCATTGCATCATTCGCGGACCCGGACACTGTGACTCGCATCGTTGGGATGCCCTTCTTGGACTCTTTCGAACGTGCGGATCTAAGGGTATTTGAGAATCTTTTAGCTTCCGCGAAATTCTCCTTTGGGGCGCTAGATGACCTCCTGTCCGATCCTGCGCTGAGGGGCGGCATCACTGATGACCATATAGCGACGGTGGCGCTGCTCTACCTGAAGTCACAGGACCCTGAAGCGACGGAGGCGATCTGGTCACTGCCCTGGGTCGACGATGGGATAGCCGCGCGCGAGCACTGGCCAATCCTCGCACTTCAGGAGCTCGCACTGGAATCCCAGGCGGTCTTCCGGGCCTTGGTCAAGACACCCTGGCTACCGGACGGCCTCAGTGCCGACGAGGAGACCGTTGTTCGTTATCTGACTTTCATCGGAGACAGGACATATCAGGGGAGCGACGAATCGATATCCCTGCGGCTTCTCGGCATGCCCTTTCTGGAAACCGTCAACGGAGTCGACGCAGCGGCGGTGCGCTCGCTGAGTAGACTGAGAGTTGAGTGGGACCGGGACTACCTGCAACACGTCCTGTCGCATCCTACGCTGCGGGATGGCATTACGGACGATCAGGCCCTCATCGTAGCGGCGATGCAGGTCGTTGGGCGGAGCTCTCCGAGCTTGATTGATACCCTGCTGGACCCTACCCAGGTCACTGTCGGGAAGCGCGTGGTCCGGCTTCCTCACTCGGGAGAGGTGATCCTGTCGGTCGTCCAAGTAAACCCAGGTAAAAACGGGATCATCGACAGCTTAGAGCGCATCGTCCGGTCCCAGGAAGCCTTCATGGCGGTACCTCTCGAGGTAAGCTATATCGGCCTGGTAGTCAGGCCCGGTGGAGCAGGCGGAGGTCCCAGCGGGGTGTTAACCGTCGGTCCCGGCAGCTCGGATCACGTAATCGCCCACGAGGTGGCACATGTCTACTGGTACTTCTTTCCACAGTGGATTGCCGAGGGCGGGGCAGACTTCATAACAACGGTAACCTCAAACACCCGCTTCTCGTCCAACGAGTGCAGCCTCGGGGACACCCTTTCCGACCTGGATAATATTTATAGGGAACAGTTCGAAAGTGGTGCCACTTCTGATGCCATCTACCCATCGGGCTGCTACTATACTCTCGGGCGCGGGCTGTTCCTTGACTTGTACGATACCTTGGGAGATGAGGCCTTCCGCCAAGCGTTCGGAAGGCTGTATGTGGCGCTGCGGGACGAGGAGCACGACGCCGAGTGTTCGGGTCAGGAACGAGGAGTCTGCTACGTAAGGACCGCGTTCGTTGACGGGGCCCCGCCAGGGCCTACAGCCCTCGCCAGTCCTGTGATCGAACGCTGGTACTACGGTCCTCGCTAGGACCCATGACTGCCTGGCTACTCCTCTCCCGTCCGCGACGCGAGGTAGGACACCATGCGGGACACGTACTCCTCGGGGAAGTTGGCGAATGAGTCGCCGTGGTCGGTGCCGGGGACGATCCATAGCTCACTGCCCGGGTGGGCTGCCTCGTGGACCCGTACGCCGTGCTCGGTCGGGATGCGCGTGTCGGCCTCCCCGTGGATCACCAGGATCGGATAACCGATGGACCCCACCGCCCGCTCTGGGACCAGCAGGCCCATGTCGACTCCGTACAGCATGTCGGCCAGCAGGCTCGCACCCGGAATGAACACGGGCGCCGCCCACTGCGGCACCGGCGTCCTGCGACCGATCTCGAAGGCCACCAGGTCGGTCACGTCGGCGTACGTCCCGTCGAGGACCAGGGCGCCGATCTCCGGCTCCGCCGCCGCCGCGAGCACCGAGGCCCCGGCCCCCATCGACCTGCCCAGCACCACGATGTCGCGCTGGCGAATCCCCCGCGACCGCAGGTAGTCGTACGCGCCAAGGACGTCTTGGGCCTCGTCGATTCCCCCGGTTATCCTGTCGCCTCCCGAGCTGCCGTGGGCCCTGAGGTCGAAGAGCAGCACGTTGAAGCACACCTTGACCAGGAGGTCCGCCATCTTCGTAGCCTGGGCGCCGGAGCGATTCGAGCTGATGCCATGGACCAGGATCACGCTGGGACCGCAGCACGGGGACGGCAGGTACCAGCCTTCCAGGGTGACGTCCCCCTTGCGTGAGAGGAACTCCACGTCCTCGTACCTGAGGCCGTAGTCACTGGGGTGGTCCTCCTGCTCCTCTCTCTCGGCGCTGGTCACGCCTGAAGCGATGAAGTAGGAGACGCCCACGTAAGCGACTGCCAGAAGAGCGACCAGCACCAGGGCGGCACGCCTGGCTATCTTTGCCTGTATAGCCCTGTTCATAGTAGCTTTGCACCGGCTGCGCAGACCGGATCATGGTCTCGCGGATGGGGCGATTATAACGTCTATCGCCAGACGCATCGGTGGATATCGGCCCAGGAGGACGGCTATGACCTGATAGAATGGCTCGAACAGGCTCGATTCAGACAGGACATCTCTGACAGGAGGCTGTCATGAAGACCCAGAGACCCCTTTCGGAAGACCAGATGGAGCAGTTCAGGACGTTCGGGTTCCTGGCGTTCCCCGGGCTGCTGGCCGACTGCGTCGACCGGATCATCGAGGAGTTCGAGGCGATCTGGGCGGCCCACGGCGGCGGGCATGGCGGCAGGGAGCACGATGGCACCGCCAGGTCTGCCATAGCGCCCTTCCCGGACAAGAGCGAGTACCTCAGCTCCCTGCTCGACGACCCGCGGATACACGACATCGCCTCCAGCATATGCGGGGAGGACTTCAACTACACCGGCGGCGACGGCAACCTCTACGCGGGCGACACCCGGTGGCACTCCGACGGTTACAACACGCGTCCGGTGCTCAGCATCAAGATGGGCTTCTACCTCGACCCGACCACGAAGGACACGGGCGCCCTGCGCGTGATCCCGGGCAGCCATCGCGTGGGCGAGCCCTTCGCCGACGCCCTGGAACGGCATCTCCGCAACGGCGGGTTCGGCATCGACCCCAGCAGTATCCCCGCCTGCCCGCTGGAGACCACGCCCGGCGACCTTCTCGTGTTCGACCACAACATCAAGCACTCCTCCTTCGGCGGGTCCGAGAGGAGGCGCATGTATACGATGAACTTCTCGCAGCGCTATCCCGAGGACAAGCTGCCCGAGCTGCGAGAGGCCATCGGTAAGGAGGCGCGGTTCTGGTCAGAGCGGACCCACGGCGAGGTGATGGTCAGGACCGCCAGCCCGGAGCGGATGGTCCACCTGCAGCAGATCAGGGAGAACGACACCCACCTCGCTGAGCTGGTGCGGGAGCTCAAGAAGACCATGGAGGAGCCGTCCCGCGGATAGCGCCGAACCGCCCGAGGAGAACGACTGCGTTCCGTTTGGTATGCGGTGAATGCCCTTCAGTGGCCGTCTCAAATGTGCTACAAGCGCAGCACGAACGAGGCTCTACAAGATCGTTCGCCCTGAGCCTGGCTCTCCTGAGCTTGTCGAAGGGTCGAAGGGCAGGACTCCGCAAGCCCAATGGACTCTGAGATAGTTCTCTGGGGCCGCATCAGTCGGCTCACCTTGCCAACAATCGGCGATAAGGAGACACAATGAGCAGTCCTGACCGCGGCTCTCTCGCTCCCCAATACACCTTCGCGGAGACCCTCGCCGAGCAGGAAGCGCAGCTCAGCGACAACCCGATGCTCCAGCGGATGGCCGAGTCCCGCAGGGCGATGGAGGGCGACCCCCACCGCCCGCTCTACCACTACGTCAACCCCGAGAATACCCTGAACGACCCCAACGGGCTCTGCTTCTGGCAGGGACGCTGGCACCTCTTCTACCAGGGCTACCCGCCGGAGGACCCACGCCCGCACTGGGGACACGCAGTCAGCGAAGACCTAGTCCACTGGCGCGACCTCCCGTATGCCATCTACCCCGACCCGGAGGAGTGCTGCTTCTCCGGCGCGACCCTCGTCGAGGACGAGCGGGTCATAGCCATCTACCACGGGACGCAGGTCGGCAATATGGTCGCCGTCTCCAGCGACCCGCTGCTGCTGAACTGGGAGAAGGTCACCGGGCAGGCGGTCATTCCGATCCCGGAGCACGACGGCTCGCCCCGGCAGTACACGGTGTTCGACCCCTGCATCTGGAAGCGGGACGGCGTCTACTACTCGCTCTCCGGCGGGACGCTGACCGACGGTCCGGGCGGCCAGAGGGTGGCGGCCGACTTCGTCTTCCGCTCGAATGACCTGGAGACATGGGAGTACCTGCACCCTCTCACCGAGGACGACATGTTCACGCTGGTGGGCGACGACGGCGCCTGCCCATACTTCTGGCCCATCGGCGACCGCCACATGCTCCTCTTCTTCAGCCACATGAGCGGCGGCCAGTACCTGCTGGGCGACTACGACGACGAGCGCGACAAGCTGGTCGTCACCTCCCACAGCCTCTTCAACTTCGGACCGTCCACCCCGTCGGGCGTCCACGCACCCTCCGCGACGCCCGACGGACAGGGCGGGATCGTCGTGCTATTCAACATGAACCCCGGGCTGCCCACCGAGGGCTGGAACCAGATCATGACGCTCCCCAGGCGTCTCACGCTCGCAGGAGACGACGACGTGCGGGTCGAGCCCGCCGGCGATATCGAGTCCCTCCGGTACGACCACAGGCATATCGGGGCGACAGCGCTCCCCGCCAACGAGGAGGTGGTCCTGGACGGCATCGAGGGCGGCGCGATGGAGCTGGTGATCGAGATCGACCCCGCGGATGCGCCGATGGTCGAGCTAAACGTCCTCCGGTCTCCAGGCAGGGAGGAGTACACGCGCATCGGGTTCTACAAGGACCGGGGTTTCAGAATCCAGAATCCTTCCGTCCAGCCAGGCGCGTTGCATCACACGGGGCAGACCGCCATTCGCGGCTATGGTCGCCCGAGGCCCGTCGAGCGGTATGAGAGCCTGCTGACGCTGGACTCGTCCTACTCGTCCACCCTTCCGGGTGCCCTCTCGCGCGCCCCCGAAACGGCGCCGCTCCGCCTCGACCCGGACGAGCCGCTCCAGCTTAGGGTATTCATCGACCGCAGCGTGGTCGAGGTGTTCGCGAACGGCAGGCAGTGCGTCGCGGTGCGCGTCTATCCCGGGCGCGGGGACAGCACTGGCGTCTCCCTCCGGGCCCAGGGCAGCCCCGCCGAGCTGAGGTGGCTCGACGCCTGGAAGATGAGAAACATTTACGACTAGCATCACGTTGGCGGGGCCCGCCCAGGTCGCCACTTGCGGCATTTCAACGCCTGACCGGGGCTTGTACGGACCGTTTAATTAGTTTACTATACGACCATGTATCCAATCATAAACGAGAGAGAAGGGATTGGAACGTGACCACTACAACCATGCTCAACATGCACGAAGCCAAGACCCACCTGTCCCAGCACGTCGCCAAGCTCAAGCAGGGTGACCGCATTATCCTCTGTCGCCGGAACCGTCCCGTTGCGGAGATTCTGCCCATCGCGGAGCCTGCAAGCCAACCGCGGCCGATAGGCCTGGGGAAGGGACTCGCAGAAGTGCCTAAGTCGTTCTTCGACCCGCTCCCCGACGACATCCTCGCTCGATTCAACGGGACGGCCTCCTGAAAAGCCACCGGCGATGAGGCTTCTGCTTGACACAGTGGCCTTCATCTGGCTGGTCGAGGGCAACGCCAAGCTGAGCGACCCTGCGCAGGGGCTGATAGCCGATCCTGCAAACGAGGTGTACCTCAGCGCAGCGTCAGCGTGGGAAATCGCGATTAAGTACGCCATTGGCCGTCTCCTTCTGGGGGTACCCCCAGAGGAGTATGTTACTGGCCAGCGTCGGCTCCACCGCATCGAATCGCTGCCTGTCGGCGAGGCGGCTGCCCTTCAGGTGTATAAGCTGCCAGCCCTGCATGACGACCCGTTCGACAGAATCATCGTCGCACAGGCGATCGTCGAGGGCATGGCGGTCGTGACTCCAGACCGTCATATCAGGCAGTACCCCGTGCGTGTCGAGTGGTGATGCGCGGACAGCGAGTCGCACCCGTAGCCACCCGTAGCTACGAGACGTTGACGGCTGCCGCCGCGACCGCTATTATCGGAATTGTGCTTATGGGGAAGCCTCCGAGTCCGCGCAAGGGCTGAGCCCGCCCCTTCGTATAGCGACACAATAGAACACTCTTTTCTGCCTGACCACGCGGACGCCAGGCCAAATGGAAGGAGTGCTTATGCCCACCCGCTTTCTGCCCGCATGGCCGAATCTTGAGCATCTCAAGAACCAGGCCAAGGACCTTCTGAAGTCGTACCGAGCCGGACATCCTGCGGCCCTGGTGCGTTTTCGGGAGGCGCTGCCACGACTGTCCGCCTTACCGGACGACCGCCTTGCGATACTGTCCCTGTCCCTCCGCGACGCCCACCGGGTGATCGCGGCCGAGCATGGGTTCGCGAGCTGGTCGCGCCTGCGGACGCACATCAAACGAAGGGAGAATATCCAAATGCTGGAAGTGACCATCGATCAGATACGAATGAGCCCGGCCAGCCATCAGCGCATCGTCGTCCTCAAGGCGAAGGGTGTCGACAGGTGCCTGCCGATCTGGATCGGCTCGGCCGAGGCCGATTCCATTGCGCTGAAGCTGGATGGCAAGGAGGTCCCTCGCCCGCTGACGCACGACCTGATGGACTCGATGATCAGCGACCTGGGCGCGACGGTGACACGGGTCATCGTGAGCGAGCTCAGGGAAGACACATTTATTGCGAGGGTCGTGATGCAGCGAAACGGCACCACCATAGAGCGCGACTCCAGGCCTAGCGACGCCATCGCGCTGGCCGTGCGCTGCGGCGCGCCCATATTCGCCGAGGAGGACGTGCTCGAACGCGCCGGTGTCGCGCTCGACCCCAATACAGGCGTGCCGGACTCCACGGACGCCCGCTGGCCAAAGTTCTCAGTATCCAAGCGCGGCGACATGCTCTCGGAGGACGCCAGGACACTATTGACCCAGGCCGGTGTGGAAGCAGAGCGCCTGGGACGCGAGGCCATCGAGCCGGAGGACATGCTCCTCGCACTCGCAGGCGACTACGGGGGGCTCGGGGGTAGGGTTCTGGCGGATCTAGGCGCGGACCTGAAGGCCATTATGTCGACGCTGGAGGGCCGGTCAGTGAGCAGCGACCCGGCGCACCACGCCCACAGCTTCACGACGCCGGCCGAGGAGCGTGGCGCGCGGGAGGAAGGCCCCGCGGAGCACCGGCATAGCGATACGCTCGACGATCTGAGCGCGGCGGGCCATCGGGTACTGCGCCTGGCTAGAACGGAGTCGGACCTCCTGGCCCGTAGCAACGTGGACACGGCGCACATCCTGCTGGGACTGGTGTTGTCTGGCGACGGCCTGGCCTGGGAGACCTTGAAGGAAGCAGGCGTCGAGATCGAGGGCGCCCGCGCCGGCGTGATCAAGGCGATGTCGTAAGAGCGACGCCGTCGGCTTCCCGCCCGTCCAGTAGGGTCGTGCGTGCAGGAGTCGAAGCCGTTCTCGTGACGCTGCTCAGGCGGGGCGGTGTCCGGTACTACTGTGCCGGGCGCCGCCCTCAGCGGTACACCTTGTCACGTCTCCCGATCCCTCACTACCAGAACACGCAGAGCCTCGTCCTGAATGCCGCAGACAACGCGGCAATCCCCAACGCGATAACGCCACAACCCGCCCAATGGACCTGTCAGGGCTTGGCCCATGCTACGCGGGTCGTCCAATACAGCAACGCGCTCGTCCATGTAATCGATAACGCGGCGGGCCATATGTCTGTCGAGCTTCGATAGCTGGGTTCTGGCTGTGTTGGCATACTCAATCGTCCAGGCCAAGCTCTCGTCTCATGTCCTCGGCTGCGTGGACCTGCTCCTGGCCCTTGCGTACCCGTTCGAGAACGTCTGCAGCAAGGTAGTAGTCCTCAATATCCTCGATGCCACGGTCAATAATCTCACGCAGGTAGAAGGCTTTCGTGCGTCCTGTCTGCGATGCCAGAAAGGCAAGCCGCCGCTCGGTTTCGGGGTCCAGCCGAATCGAGGTTGCCATATCGCGGTGCTCCATTGGTGTGATAGGTGTATTCAGTGTATCACAAGCGTTGTCCGCCATCCCTCGTGGCGCCCTACCTCACCTAAGGGACAAAAGGGGGACGGCCCACCGCGATCTTACGAAGAGACTGTACGCTGTTCTGCTATGCCGGGCCGCAGTTGCGCCACCAGCGCAGCTCGTTGCTGCCCCGCTCGGCGCACGCCACCACGTCCAGGCGGCCGTCGCCGTCGATGTCGACGGCGATCATCTGGGACGCCTTGCTCCAGCCCGACTTCAGCACCTGCATGTCCCAGGGGCCGCGCGGGTCGCCGCGGTGCTTGAACAGCACGAGGCGCCCCTGCGCCCCCCAGGCCGTCGCGAGCACTTCCAGCTCGCCGTCGCCGTCCACGTCCGCGGCGATGGCATGCGAGGCGTAGTGGAATGGATCGGCGATGACGTGCTTCTGCCACATGCCGCCGCCCTCGTTCTCGTACCAGGCTATCTGCGCCCCCGGGGTCTCCAGCGAGTCCTTGTTCGAGTCGTCGCCCCGGATGGCGACCAGCACGTCCACGCCGCCGCCGCCGTCCATGTCCACGGTGTCGCCGTGGTTGGGCTTGACCGCAGTGTCGTCGATGACGTGACGGGGCCACGGGCCGCTCGACGGGTCGCCGGTGTTCTCATACCAGGCCAGCAGGTTCGCGCCCGTGGCTGTGCCCACGAGGTCGAGGCGTCCGTTGCCGTTGACGTCCGCGGCCCGCACCATGCGAGTCTCGGCGACGTTCGAGTCGATGATCGTCTCGCGCCACTCGCCGCCGCGCCGGTCGAAGTAGGAGAACCGGTTGCCCTTTATCCAGCTGGAGGCGACGACATCGAGCTCGCCGTCGCCGTCGAAGTCCGCCACCTCGACGTCGTAGGCGCCCGGCAGACCTCCTTCGCATATGTAGTGGTGCGACCAGGACTCCACGCGGCGCGGGTCGCCGTCGAACTCGAACCAGAGGACGCTGCCGCTTATGTTGTCGATGTTCACTATCTCGGGCTTGCCGTCGCCGTTGATGTCGGCTACCGCGTGGCGCTCCAGCCACTCGCCCGACCGGGTGTGCACGACGTGCTTGGTGAAGTTGCCCGCGCCGTCGTTCTCGTACCAGTAGAGCCCGACGCCCGTGTCCGTGCTGACCAGGTCCAGCGACCCGCTCCCCGTGAGGTCTACGGCAGAGACGCCGATGGTGTACTCGTAGCCGTCGCCAATCAGCCGCTCGTCGAACTTGACGAACTCGTTCATCGAAGCCTCCGTTAAAGGGCAGGGTTATGCGCGCCCGGGCCTCAGGGATGAGGGGGCGTCTCCTCAGAGATTATCTCAGAACCACCTGCACTGGTGGACATTACGACAACGTTGCTCTCGACGTATTCATACTGATGCCTAACCACGTCCATGGCGTGATCACTATCGAGGACTAGTACTCGAAAATCTTTGAAATGAGGGTTAGCCGGAGTTTGCGTCATGGAGCATCCAGTCTATCCGTGACTGAATTGGCGTCCTGCGCCGACAGGGCGGGTTTCAAACCCGCCCTCCCCGCGGCTATGGCCGCGAGGCGTCACGCCGTTCCTGAAACCGTACGCGCATTCCAGAGAGTGGTCCGCGGATGCGGACAACCCCGCCAATTGGCAAGGCCGAGGGCGGGTTAGGAAACGCCCCTACGACCTGAATTGGCGGCGAAGTCAAACCGAGCTGGTGCTAGGTAGTGTTGACATTTATATTATACTGGGTGTATGTCAACAATTAAACTATATCCAGAACAATGGTCGCGGGTGTTGGAGTTCCTTCGTAGTCAGCCAGACTTGTATGTCGGACAGGAGGGAGACTGTAAGCGGTTCATCGAGGCCATCATGTGGATGAGCAGGTCTGGTGCGCCGTGGAGGCTACTGCCTTCCGAGTACGGGAAATGGAACAGCGTCTACAAGCGGTTTGCCCGATGGTGTGAGGGCGGAATATGGGAACGAATGCATCAGCATTTCATCGATGACCCTGACATGGAGTACCTGATCATCGACAGTACCGTAGTCCGGGCCCACCATTCCGCTGCGGGCGCACCCAAAAAAACGGAGGTCAAGTATCTCAAGCCCTCGGTCGCAGCCGAGGTGGGTTCACTACAAAGGTCCATGTCGGTGTCGACGGCCTCGGCAACCCGTTGAGATTCAGATTGACCGGAGGGCAGGAGCACGATGTCACTCAGGCCGAGGCGCTCATATCCGGTATGGAGAGTGAGTATGTGATTGCAGACCGCGCATATGACTCCCGCCAGTTTCGTGAGTCGATCATCGGCAACGGGACTACCCCGGTGATCCCGCCTCGCTCGAACCGAAGGGAGCTACCCTCACACGATGAGTATCTGTACCGAGAGCGGCATCTCGTCGAGTGCTTCATAGGCAAGATCAAGCACTATCGCCACATCTTCTCCCGATTCGACAAGCTGGCAAGCAGGTATCTCGGATTCCTCCACTTTGTCGGTGCTCTCATATGGCTAAGATGAAATGTCAACACTGCCTAGTCGGCGGCCGGGACAGGGTCGCCTACCGGCTGGGGAGGCCGGCGGCGCAAGAGCCTTGCGAAGAGGTTGGGTATGCTCTCGTTGAAGATCATGTAGACGATGGGCAGGACGATCAGCGTCAGGCCCGTGGAGCTCATCAGGCCCCCGATTACCACGGTCGCCAGCTCAGCGCTGATTAGCCCGCCCCCCTCCGACTCGACCGCGAGGGGCAGCAGGGCGAAGCTGGTCGTGAGGGCGGTCATGAGGATCGGGCGCAGGCGCACGCGGGCGCCCGAGATCAGGGCGTCGTACACGCCCATTCCCCTGGCCCTCTGCTGCTCCACGAACGCGATGAGCACGATGGCGTTGGTCACGACGATGCCTATGAGCAGAAGGATGCCCATCATGGCCGGGAGTCCGAGCGAGCGACCCGTTACGGCCAGCGCTCCGAGCACGCCCACCAAGGCGAGCGGCAGCGTCGTCACGATCACGAAGGGGTTTCTGAGTGAGCCCAGGCTAATGACCATGACCAGGTACACGAGCACGATGCCGACGCCCATTGAGATGAAGATGGCCTGGAAGCCTTCTGCGATGTCGGCGAAGATTCCGCCGCTGGCTATGCTGACGCCTAGGGGGAGCCGCAGGGCCGCGATGTTCTCGTCGACCAGCAATCCGACGCCCTGCGTGTCGTCCACTATGATGTCGCCGGTAATGCTGGCCGAACGCACGCCGTCGGTGCGGCTGATGGAGACCGGGCCCTTCCTGACGACAGGTTCTGCGAGGTCGCCAAGGGGAACCGCGCCCGCCGGGCCGACGATGACGAGGGACTCGATCTGGTCGATCCCTCCGGCCGACCGGGGGTCTCCCGAGAGCACCACGTCGACCGTCTCGCCGTCGATGGTCATGGTCGTGACAGTCTGCCCGATTAGGTACTGGCTGAGCTGGAAGGCGACCTGGCGGGTGCTGAGCCCGATGAGGGCGGCCTTCTCCGGGTCGACCTGGATCGAGATTTCGTCGCGGGCCTGCGAGACGCTGCTCTTGAGATTGACGATGCCCTCGATCGTCGACAGGGCGGCGACCAGCTCCGCGGAGACCTTGGAGATGTCGTCGTAGTTGGGGCCGGTGACGAAGATCTCGACGCCGCCGGACGGGGGCCCGTCCTGGACCTCGGAGATGCTCAGGAAGCGTCCGGGCTTGTCCAGCTCGGTCCTGAGTACATTGGCGATGTCGTTGGGGGCATCGTGGGAGATTTGGGCGAAGAAGCTGGCCTGCCCGGGGCCTCCCGGCGCCCCGCCGAAGGCCAGATCGGTCGTGCCGATACTGACAATGTAGACATCGGAGATCTCGCGTATCCGGCTCTCGATCTCGGTCACCTGGGCCACGGTCTGGTTCACGGGCGTGCCCGGCGGCAGGGCGAGTTCGATCTGGAGGTAGCGGTCGCCGCCCCCGCCGAACAGGTTCACGGGGATTGTGGCCAACAGCCCGATGCTCGAGACGGTTAGCAGGACGGCAACCAGCAGGGTGACGAGCCTGTGGCCGAGGACCCACCTGAGGATCGCTATGTACCCCCGCTGCATCCAGGTCTCCGGGAGCCGGATCTCGCCCTCGGCGCCGGCCCCTTCGGGCAGGTCGCCGGGCCGGAGGAGATACGCGCCCAGGACGGGCACGGCTGTGAGGGCGACTAGGAGGGACGCAATCAGCGCGAATGTGACGGTGAGGGCGAAGGGGAGGAAGAAAGCGCCGACGAGTCCCTGGATGAATGCCAGCGGGACGAAGACGACGACAGTGGTCATGGTGGAGGCAAAGATAGCGGGGCCGACCTCCGTCGTGGCTTCGAGCGCGGCGCGCCACCTCTCCCGCCCGGCCTGGATGTGGCGGTATACGTTTTCGAGCACGACGATGGAGTCGTCCACGACACGCCCCACGGAGATGGCGAGCCCGCCGAGGGTCATGAAGTTGAGGGTCATGTCCTGCCACGACATCAGGAGGATGCCGGTGAAGACGCTCAGGGGGATCGAAAGGGCGATTACGACCGTGGGGCGCAGGGTGTTGAAGAGGCCCTTAACGATCGTGGGGCGAATGGTCAGCATGAAGGCGAAGACGACCGACACGGCGAACAGGAACCCGAACATTGCCTCCCTGACAAGGGTGTCGATCTGCCGCTGGATGTCGGGCCCCTGGTCCGAAACGACGATGATCTCGACGTCGTCCGGGAGTCCGGCGATGCCGTCGAGGGCGTCGTTGATTGCCGTCGTCACGTCGAGCGTGTTGGCATCGGGCTTCTTGGAGACCGCAACGCCAATGCCGGGCTTGCCGTTGGTGCGGGAGATGCTCTTGGGCCTTCCTGGGCCGAATGTCACTTCGGCCACGTCGGACAGCCGTACCGGGCCCGACTCTGATACGCCAACGACGAGGTCCTTTACGTCCTGGACGGAGTCCAGCGTATGTGTCGTCTTGGCGATGACGGCCCGCCCACCGTCGAAGACCCTGCCCGCGGGCAGGGTGAGGTTGTTCTCGCTGAGAGCGGCGGAGATCTGGAAGAGGGAGACGCCGTTCGCCGCCAGCCTGTCGGCATCCGCGACGACCCGGACGTTCTGCTCGACCTCTCCGCTCAGCACGACTCGCATAACGCCTTCGACATCGGAGACCGCGGGCAGAATGCGGGACTGCACGATGCCCTGGACCTCGTACAAGTCCCTGTCCGAGACAACGCTGAACTGTATGACGGGTATCTGATCGGGGTTGAAGCGGCCTACGTTAGGCTCTTCCACTCCCGCCGGAAAGGCGATGTCGTTTATGGCGGCGTCGATGGCGCTCTCCGTCGCCGCCATGTCGGTGCCGTACTTGAAGGTCGCAAAGACGGTGGCGTTGCCCTCGAATGAAGTCGACTGGATCGATTCCAGGCCCGGGGTGCCGGTGATCGCCCTCTCAATCGGATCGGTCACATGGCGTACGACGGCATCGGGGTCAGCGGAGGGGTAGGCTGCGAATACTGTGACGAGGGGGAATTCGATCTGCGGGAACAACTCGACCTGAAGGGTGCGGTAGGCGAATATGCCTGAGGCCAGCACGAGGAATATGGCCAGCACCGCCACAGTTGGCCGGCGCAGGGCCATCGACGTTAGGAAGCTCAATACAGCATCTCCTTGCTGCCAACCCCGGGGTGAGGGGGGCGCCATGCACGGCGATGCTAGGGGCCGGACGGGCGCAGAGGGGAGCCTCGGCGTGTTGACTACGGGTAATGTACAGTAACTTACGCTCCGCACCGTCGCAAGGAATTGCGCGCGAAGGCCGGACGCGGCGGAAGCATACATCCGGGGGTCAGCCATGAAATCGACCGTATCGGTGCGCGACGATGCTGGGAACGAGATCGGCCGGCTGGCGGCCGAGACCGCCGCGATGGACTACCCTGCGATGCCGTGGCGCGCGGACCCGTGCACCGGCCGGACGTCGGACGGGAGGCTCTACGCGGGCGTCCATAGCCGGATATTCGAGTCGGAGGACGAGGGGCGCAGCTGGGCCTTCTTCTCAGTCGCTTTCGACGGGTTCGAGCGTATGAACAACTTTGGTGTGCTGCCCGACGACACCTTCCGCCTGCTCTACGAGACGCCGCCGGACGATACGGGAGTCAGGGGCATGGCAGTCGCCCGCTCGACCGACAGGGGCGAGACCTGGGACACAGGCACGCCGCTGGACAAGGCCCCCTACACGGGACCGCCGGGCGCAGACGGCAACAAGTTCTGCGTGCTGCCGGACGGCACGGTCATCGTCGCGGTCACCCTCCGCAACGGGGACGGCGTGCGCGACCACGACGGCTCCGAGCTTCCGCTGGAGGAGCGCGGCATATACGACTACATCTACCGGTCGACGGACGGCGGCTTGACGTGGGGAGACAGGACCCTGATCGTCGATCACTGCTCGGAGACGTCGTTCCTCTCGCTCGGAGGCGACAGGCTACTCGCCGCCATCCGCAGGCAGCGCTGGTTCTCCTATCCCGACGATCCGCCGGAACTCTGGAAGCAGACGGGCGGCGACCCGGGGATGGTCTACAAGCACCTGTTCCTGGTCGACTCGGAAGACGGCGGCCGCACGTGGAAAAACCTGAGGCAGTGGACCAAGGTGATTGGGCACTGCCCGGGAGAGCTTGTGCGGGTGTCGGACGGTCGGATCGTGCTCCTCCACACCAACCGCTACCCGTATCCCGAGGGCAACCTCCGCGCCCGCGTGTCGGCGGACGAAGGCGCGACCTGGAGCGACGAGTACTACGTAGTATCCGACGGCGCCGGGTACTCGGGCTCCGTCGTGCTCGACGACGACACCATCGTCACCGTCGCCGGCAATACCCAGCTTCTCCCCACAGGCGACCCAGCCGAACCGTGGGGTATGCAGACCGTGAGATGGCGCCTCCCAGACTAGCGCCAAGTTGCCATGATGCGACCGACGTAGGGGCGGGTTTGCAAACCGCCCTCCCCGCGGACATGGCCTCAAGACAGCTCCGCTGTGACGGAACGCTTATCGATCGGTTAGCCGGATGCGCGGGTCGACGACCGCGAGGAGGATATCGGACAGGAGGGTGCCCACTACGGTGAGAACGCCGGCCATCAGGATTATGAATCCTGACAGGTAGACATCCTCCGTCTCAATTGCCTGGAGCAGGAGCGGACCGAGCGTGGGTAGGCTCAGGACGACGGAGACGATCACGCTGCCGCTGATGAGTGACGGCAGCAGATAGCCGACGGTGCTGATGAGGGGGTTGATTGCCACTCTCACGGGGTACTTCATGATGAGTCTCCAGGGAGCGGCGCCCTTGGCGCGGGCGGTGACCACGTAGGGCCTCCCAAGCTCGTCCAGCAAGTTGTGGCGCATGATTCGGATCAGGCTCGCCGTGCCTGACGTGCCAAGCACGATGGCCGGGATCCACAGGTGGGCAAGGAGGTCCCTCGCCTTGGCTGCGCTCCAGGGCGCGCTTGCGTAGTCGGCAGAGAACAGCCCGCCGACGCTCTGGTCGAAGTAGGCGAACGCGATGTACATCAGTACCAGTCCCAGCAGGAAGTCCGGCACTGCCAGGCCCGCGAACCCCACGAATGTGAAAGCGTAGTCGCCCACCGAGTGCTGGCGCACGGCCGAGTAGACACCGACTGGGACGGCGAATGTCCAGGTCACCAGAATGGTGAATGCGGTGAGGACCGCGGTCAGCCAGAGCCTGTCGCCGATCAGCTCCTTCACCGGCATGTCTATGTTCTGCCGCAGTTGGAACGACAGGCCGAGGTCGCCGTGCATGAGGTTCCACATCCACGTGGCATAACGCTGGTACTGCGGCTTGTCGAGGCCCAGATACCTGCGGAGCACCTCGACGTGGTCAGGATCGGGCGAGAACCCGTTGTCGCTATAGAAGATGTCGATGTAGCGTTCGAGCTGATCGCCGGGAGGCAGCTCTATGATGACGAACGTCAGGGCGGAGATCGCCCAGATCGTCAGGGCGGCCAGCAGCAGGCGGCGGACCAGGTACGCCAGCATCGTTACCTCCCATGGCCGGCAGGGACCTATATGTCAGGCGGCGGACGAGCCCTTGTCGGCGATACCCCTAGCCCCGGCTTCGCAGCTCCTTGAACTTCGCGTGGGTCATGCCGGGCTGCTCGTACAGCGCGAACAGCTTCTGCTCCTGCTCGCGGATGAGGTGGGCGTGCTTGAGCACGTCCTCGGGGTCTGTCCCCTGAGGGATCTTCGTGCAGCCGTCGAGGTCGGCGAGCACTATCTCGCCGGGATGCACCAGCAGCTCGCCGACGGTGATGGGCCTGTTGACGGAGACCAGGTTGAAGACGCCGTGCCCGGGCACTTTGCCTGTGCCCCAGATCGGCAGACCCGCCTCCTTGATTCCCGCAAGGTCGCGGATTGAGCCCTGGACAACCGCGCCCGTTACGCCGAGCATCCTGTGCCGCCGCGCCATCCCGTCGCCGAAGGATGCGCCGCGGCCCGGGCGGGAGTCTACGTCCCTCATCACGGCGATGATCGGCCCCGGCGTACCGTCGAGGACGTCGTAGTAGTCGTCCCACGGAATCGCGACGGAGTCGGTGTCGTTGGTCGTGACCTCCGTCGTGACGACGGTGCCTATGGCGCTGCCTAGCTCGGGCAGCATGGACACGATCTCGGGCCCGGTGTAGTTCAAGGGAACGCCGCCCATGGAGTCCAGCTCACGCCCGCCCTGGCTGCCTCCCATGCTCGCCACTACCGCGTTGAAGAGCGTCGCGGCATCGAACTCCTTGAGCGCGTCGAGCACCTCTGTCGATACGGTTGTCATCGCTGCCTCCGAATAAGGTCTTGGTGGCCGGGCGATTATACCCGCCGGGGCTGTGAGCCGCTAATGGGACCTGTGCAAGACCCCTTTCCCTCGACACTAGAGGGTAGCCCCTAGCGCCTAATTCGTACGGGACTGCCCCCCTGCGCCGCCGGGGTCATCCCGAACGCTCGCCCTGTCATTCCGAACGCAGTGAGGAATCTAAAGTCCTTGCCCGAAGTCGATGTGCCGTTCCAGCGATAGGTCCTTCCATCGCGGGTTCGACGAATCTATGAGCGCGACCTTCTTGCTGCGGCGCCAGCCCTTGATCTGCTCCTCCCTCGCTATTGCAGACTCTACGTTCGAGGTTTCCTCGTAGTATGCAAGCCAAGTGACGTTGTACTTGTTCGTAAAGCCGGACACGAGCTTGTGCTCGTACATCCTTCTTTCGAGGTTGTTGGTAATGCCGACATAGAGCGTCCTTGAAGAGTTGGTCAGGATGTAGACGTGGTATCGACAGTCTTGCGTTGCGGGCATGCGCTTAGATTCCCTCGCTGCGTTCGGAATCACTATGGCCCAACGGAGGCCACATAAGGGAATGAGAATGGCGTCGTCATTTGGCATGGTCGAAGCCGACCCCGCCCCAGGTCCCTCGCTGGCGCTTCGGGACGACATGGTGGGGTGGCCGGTGCTATTCTCAGAGTATGACAGGGCGAGGCGGTGTCCGGTGCCTCACCACTTCATACCCTGAGGGCCTTCGGAGAACCATGGTGACTCATGTGATGTGGACAGACCTCTTCCAGCAAGGAAGAGCCCCACTTCAATCACTCCCCTTAGGAGAAAGAGGCCGAGCCCGGGCCGGGCAGCGACGTTATGCTGGCCGTGAGAGCGACTCGCGCCCGCTCGTACTCGCCGCGGCCGATCTCCCCGGCCTCGAAGGCCGCGTCGAGCGATGCTATGACGCGCACGAGGCGTACGCGCTCCGCCGATTCCCTTGGGCTGCGGCTGACGAGGGCGAAGGCGATCAGGGCGGCCATCACTAGGCCCAGACCGACTACGGCGGCGTATTCGAGCCGTATCAGGCCCACGCCCTGCATGATGCGGTCGCCGAGGCTGGCCTGCGGGAGGGAGGTGACCTGGAAGGGCACCTTCGCGCCTCGGGGCAGGTCGGTGCCCGTGAGCAGTAGGTAGGGCCTGTCGCCGATCGTGACCCGCTCGATCTCGCCTGCGCCGCTCAGCCCGCCGACCTCCTCGGGCACGAGTATTCTCAGCCCGGCCGCCCCATAGGGCAGCGACTTGGTGAAATCCATCTCGCTGCCGTCGTAAGGGATGCTGTAGGCGTACATCACCTCGTGCTCGCCGGGCGGGACGGGCGCGGTGATGGCAAAGCCGCGGTCCACCTGCAGGACGTCCGCGCCTATGAGCCCCGTGTCGACGGTGAGGTCGTCGGCCCTTGGCGGCAGGCCGAACCGGAGAAGCTGCATGGGCCCAGGCCCCGGCACATACGTCTGGTCGTTGTCGTTGACCAGATTGACTATCTCCAGGGCCCAGAGCGTCTGCGTGGCCTTCTCGGCCCTAGCGAACAGCAGCGAGGCGCTCGAAGCCTCGATCAGCCTCTCGTCGTCCGAGGAGTCGTAGACCGTGATCGTCATGGGCAGGGTCAGGCCTTGTACGACCTGCACGATAGCCCCATACACGGCCCCCTGGTACTGGATCGAGACGCCAAGCCTCTCGCCGGCCGGTGGAGGCGGGGCATCGAAGCGAAACTTGCCGTCCTCGTCCGTGACGGCCTGCATCTCGTACTCAGGGCCCGCACTGCTAACGAGGAACACCGGGAGGCCGGGGCCGACGTGGCCGCCCGCCGTGCCGTCGAGCACGGCGCCCTCGACGGTTATCGTGGGAGGCCGCTCCTGGGCCGCAGCCGCGCCCGCAGAGACCATGAGCAGCAGTGTGACCGTGGCGATGACCCGCGCGATCATTCCGGCTCCTCCGTACTCGGGCCGGTGTCGCCGCCGAGGAAGCCCTCCCTCACGCGCCTGATCTCTTCCTCGACGCGGGCAAGGAGATCGGCCTCTCTCCCCGCCTCCATCTCCAGCGACCTGAGGACCAGGGCCGCCTCGGTCATGTACTGTTCGCGCAGCACCTGGTAGTCCTCCTCGCCCAGCGTACCGATGGCCCGCTCCAGCTCCGCGCTGCGGAGCCCGGCCAGCGCGGCGTCCCACCGCCTGTCGAGCTCCTCGCGCGGCTCGGCTTCCGTGAGCACATCGTGCAGGCCGCGCCTCCTGAGGAAAGGGTAGAGGATGGCGGCGAGCGGAATCGCGACCAGGGCGAGACCGATCACGACCAGCAACGGGCTGCTCTCGGGTACTCCTGTCACGCGCGGGCGAGCCTGGCCGCCCCCGGGGTCCGCAGGGCCACGGCGGCGCGCTCCCTCCTGGGGGAGAGAGCAAGGAGCGTTCCCAGCACGAAGAGCGGACCGGAGGCCCACATCCACCAGACGAGCGGGTTGACGTAGACGCGGAACACGGCCCTGCCGTTCTCCTCGAACTCCGACGGCACAATATAAAAGTCCTCCAGTGGCGTGCTGCGAATCGCCGCCCTCGTGGAGGACATCCTGAAGTCGTGGTAGAAGGAGCGCCTGGCCTCCATCGTCCCCAATTCAGAGCCCCCGGCGCTGGCGGAGAACCTGGCGACGACCTCTGACCTGTCGGGGTGGTCGGACCTTCCGAAGCCGATGTACTCGAAGGTGTAGCCCCCCAGGGTCTCGGCATCGCCGGGCTCCATCACGAAGTCCCGCTGCACCTCGTAGAAGGACGAGGCGATTGCCCCGACGGCAAGCATGGAGATGGCGAGATGGACGACGTAGCCGCCGTAGCGCGGGCGGTTGCCCGACATCAGCCGGGCGAAGGCGACCGGATAGCTCTCGCCCTTCCTGTGGCGCGACGCGGTGCCCCTGGCCCATTCGTGGAGTATGCCCGCGACGGCCAGGCCGACGACCCCAATTGCGACGAGTGCGACCGGCCTGTGCACTCCCGCGACGGCAAGCGCGACCATTGTCACCGCCGCAACGACGAGGGGAACGCGGACGGCCTTCAACACCCTCAGCCACGACGCGCGCCTCCATGGCAACAGGGGACCGATGCCCATGAGTACGACTATCGCCAGGAGCAGCGGTCCGTTCACGCGGTCGAAGTACGGCTGGCCGACGGTGATGGTGACACCCTGGGACGCCTGGGTAAAGACGGGGTAGACGGTGCCCCAGAGGGTCGCGAAGGCCACCACGAGGAACAGGACGTTCTGGGCCAGGAAGGCGCTCTCGCGCGAGAGCATGGAGTCGAGAGCCTCGCGGCTTCTCAGCGTGTCCATGCGCCACGCGAAGGCCGCCAGGGAACCGAGCAGCGTAAGACCCATGAAGGCCAGGAAGAGCCACCCCATAGCCGACTGGGCGAAGGAGTGTACCGACGGAACCGGGCCGCCCCGGTTTATGAACATACCCATCTCGGCGAGGGTGAAGGCGACGGCAACCAGGACGATGTTCCACATTCGGAACATGCCCCGCCGCTTCTGCACCATTATCGAGTGCACGAAGGCCGTCATCGCCAGCCACGGCATCAGCGCCGAATTCTCCACGGGGTCCCACGCCCAGTAGCCGCCCCAGCCGAGAATCGTGTAGGCCCACCAGCTCCCCAGGAGCAGCCCGACGGTGAGGATCAGCCACGATATCATTCCCCACATGCGCCCAATGTCGACCCACTCGTCCCGCCCGCCCCGTCCGGCCAGCAGCGCGCCCATAGCGATGCTGAATGGGAGAGCGACGGAGATCAGACCCGCCATCTGCATGGGGGGGTGTATGAACATGCCAAAGTGGACGAGCAGCGGGTTGATGCCCTGTCCGTCAGGGGGAGTGAACGACAGCCGTTCGAGCGGGTTCGCCAAGAACGCGATGATGCCCAGGAAGAATGCCAGCACCAGCGCGATCAGACCTGTGCTGTACGGCGCGGTGTGCTTCAGCCCTGAGGCCAGCCCCCGCACGGCGACCACCGATATGAGCGAGAATACGAATGCGATGAACAGGAGCGACCCGGCGTTGCCCGCGTAGAAGGCGACCCACGTATAGGCGGCAGGCATCGCCAGGTTGCTGTTCTCGGCCACGTACCTGACCGAGAAGTCGTGGGTCACGAAGGCGTAGACCAAGGCGGCAGTGGAGAGGGTGAGCAGCACGGGGACGGTGTACAGTCCGTACCGTGCGCTCAGTACGAGCATGGGATTGTGCCGCCATCCGCCCAGAAGGGAGCCGACCCCAGCGTAGGCCGAGGCCAGCATGGCGATGGGCAGGGCGAGACTGCCGGCGTCGACGATCACCCGGAGTCCTCCTTGCCCGGCGGAGCGTCGCCACTCAGCACGGCCTCGACTCGGGCCACGTACTCGTCTCTCTCGGCGGTCGTCATGTCCACGGCGGCCTCGGGCCTCGAACGGGGCCGCGCCATCAGGCGCACCGCCAAGTAGAGGGCCGCGAGGGCCAACACGAGGCCCACGGGCGGGACGAGCCATGCCATCAGGTGGACGCCCTCGGTGGGAGGCTCGAGTAGGACGCCGGGCCCGTACCGCTCGACGAAGAACTCCCTCACCTGCGCGTCGCTCCAGCCATCGCCCAGCTTCTCGTCCACGGCGGCTCGCATCTGCAACGCCAGGGGGTGCTGAGACTGGTCAATCGACTCGCCGGGACAGACAGGGCACATCACGGCCTTGTTGATCTGCTGGGCGCGCCGCTCCATGTCCGGAATCTCGTCGGTGGACGTGCACGCCACGGCGGCAAGGGCAATGACTGTGAGCGCGAGCCACGAGATATATGCTCGGGGGGTGCAGATGCTGGGCCTCATGTCTGGTCAAGAGTAACATATGGGGGAGCGCTCAGCTTCCACGGCGTGTGACACTGCGGGTATTGGCACACAGAATCGGCGAATGTCTGCGCGAGCCGGAGGCCGATAATATTGGCGGGGCGGTGCGTATCGCCGAGCGTATGGCCGTACTGGCGGTGATCGTGGCTCTGGGGCTGCTGGCGGTGCGCCAGGGCCGAGGCCTCTTGAGCGGCTGCGATGGCGCAGAAGTCACGGCCTACGAGATACTCATGGGCGTCACATCCCAGTAGCGGCACAGTTCAGCCTCATTTCGGGACGAGGTCGGCGCAGTCGATCAGCTCCTGGGGGGCATACCGGCCGGTGACGATGACGTGCATCGTGTCGGGCCGCTGTCTCAGGGTGTCCACGACGTCTTCGACGGGGACCCAGCCGTAGTGCATTGCGTACGTGAACTCGTCCAGGACGATGATGTCCTCTTCTCCATTCAGGATCGCGAGCTTGCAGCGCTTCCACTGCTCCACCGCAAGTGCGGCGGTCCGGTCTATGTCCTTGGATAGCCATGAAGCCGTCGCCCAGGGCCTCGATGGGGATGTCCAGCTTGCTGGCCGCCCGGTGCTCTCCGAAACGGGCGCCCGTATGCTTGATGAACTGGAACATCCTGACCCGGAAGTCTCGACCCCAGGCACGGAAGATCACGCCCAGCGCGGCGGTCGTCTTGCCCTTACCCTCGCCGGTATTGACGATGACCAGGCCATGTCGAACACGGCGGCGTTTGACCAACCGTGCAGGCTTCTCTCCAACATCCTGCTCGCTCACGAGTCACCCTCCCTGTTGCGTCCCCTGCTTCATTCTCCCTGGAGCGGTAACCCTTCCTGGTACTACATCGGCGGGTAACACCTTGCCGTTCGATGGACGCTCGTCCGCCGGGCCAATCAGGCTGATCGCCAGCGAACCGGTTATCGGGTCTCGATACACGGCGGCCTCCACGCCGAAAGCGGATTCTAATGTCTCCGGCGAAAGGACCTCCTCGGGCGTTCCATCCGCGAGCACCTGTCCCTCAAACAGCAGCACCAGCCGGTCGCAGTACCGCGCCGCCATGTTCAGATCATGGATGGCCGCAATCGCCGTCAGACCCTCGTCGACAAGCTCTCGCACCAGGTCGAATACTTTGAGCTGATGCAGGACGTCCAGGTTCGACGTGGGCTCGTCCAGCAGTAGGACGCGGGGTTGCTGCGCCAACGCACGGGACACGAACACGCGCTGACGCTCCCCGCCGGACAGCGTTTCGAGTGTCCTGTCGGCGAACTGCTCGGTCTCGGTGAGCCTCATCGCCTCCCGGGCTATTCGGGCATCTTCCCTGCCCTCGATCTGGAAGCGCGCCAGGTGGGGATACCGGCCCATGAGCACGAGCTCTATCGAGGTAAAGCCGTGAGTGTAGGGCGCGATCTGCGGGATGAGCGCGAGGCCCGCGGCGACCTCCCTGGACGACAGGGACTTGAGGTCCGCTCCCTCCAGTCGCACCGTACCTCTCTGGTAGCGGAGGATGCCCGATATGGCCCTGAGGAGCGTGGACTTCCCTGCCCCGTTGGGGCCTATCAGTCCAACGAGCTGCCCGCGGACGGCGTGCAGATCCACGCCGTCCAGCAGGGTCTCCGCCTCTATCTCGAAGGAGAGGCCCTCAGCGCTGATCGCATGTGGTCTGGCGCCGTTCATGTTCAGCTATTCGGCCAGGCTGAAGGGAGTGGTCATCGGCTCTGGGAAGTCGTCCGGCCACAGTATACGGGCGAGGTCCTCTGCCCCGCGAATGTTCCAGTATGAGAGCGTGGTGAAGTGCTTGCCCTCGACCACGTGGACCTGGTTGTTCTTTATTGCCGGAATCTCGGCGAGCGCCTCGTTTGCGAGCAGGCTCTGCCGAAACTCTTCTGCGCCGAACTCGATCGGTTGGGCGATCACGATTACATCGGGGTTCATCGCAATGACCCCTTCGAGGCTGGTGGTCTGGTTGCTCTCGATGCCCGCCTCTTCGGCCGCATTTATCCCGCCTGCAGCCGTGATGACGCCCCCCTCGGTGGAGTTGCCGCCTGCGACCCAGAGCTTGTCCGAGTACTGCGTAAGCGCAAGGACCCGGGGACGAGGGTCCGCCCTGCCGGTCACGGCAACGAGGGAGTCATGCCGGTCGCGCACCTCTGCCGCGAACTCGATGGCGCGCTCCTCCTCGCCGAAGATATAGCCCATGAAAAGGATGCTGTCGACCCTGGCCTCGGGGTCGTGCTTCAGCTCAGTCTGCACGACCGGGATTCCGGTGCTCGACAGGGCCTGGACCGCCTCGGCTGGGAAGAATGGACTGGTGACCACGACGTCCGGCGACTGGGCAACGATCGTCTCAGGATCGCGCGAGATCTCTGCCATGTCCTGGACCAGCGAGGCGACGTTGGAGTAGGTCGAGTTCTTCGTGACGCCGCCTACCGCCACGAGCCGGTCTCGGGGCACGAGCGCCAGGGTCACCTCGTCGTGTCCTATGGAGGCGGTAATGATGCGCTGAGGCTTGGACGGGATGCTTACGAGCCCGTTCAGTCCCTCGACTGCCCGGGGCCAGCCGAAGTTGGTGGGATCGACGATCCCGTCAACTCCCTCGAACGACTTCGACAGCGGTTCGGGAGTTGCCGTGGGCTCTGGCGTTGCGGTGGGTTCGGGGGGCGGTACTGCCGTCGAAGCGACGGTAGGCGCCGGTATTGGAGCCGCGGTGGGAGCCTGCGTTGGCGCTGCGGTTGGCGGCGGCGATTCCGAGGAACATGCCGCCAAAGCCACGACCAGGAGGACCGTCAAGGGAACTATTAGTGTGCGAAGCTGCCGATTTGCCAATATGACCCCTTACCAGGCCGCTCTATAGCGAGTAGGTCTGTCGCTTGTTCTTGATCAAGAGAAGGATGAAGAATGGCGCGCCGACGAATGCAGTTAGAACACCGACGCGAAACTCGGCCGGCTGGACGATGGTCCTGGCCACTGTATCGGCGACGATGACGAAGACGGCGCCACCGGCAGCGCTCATTGGAATGAGCACGCGATGGTCCGGCCCAAGCACCAGCCGAATGACGTGCGGCGTCACGAGGCCGACGAAGGCGATGATCCCGCTCACCGCGACGGCAGCCCCGGTCGCCAGAGCCGCCGCAGCCAATAGGGTCGGTCGTGCCATGCCCACCCGGACACCCATCGAGCGGGCCTCGTCGTCGCCGAGCATGAGCAGGTTCAGATCGCGCGACATCAACAGGATCACGGCTACGCCGCCAACAATGAGCGGAATGGAGATCCGGACATGCTCCCAGGAGCGGGAGTCCAGCCCCCCTGCGAGCCAAAACAGGATCTCCCGTAGGGCTCCGTTGTCGGGCAGGAGGATGATGATCGCGGAGACCACGGCGCCGAGGAAGGCGTTGACCGCGACTCCTCCGAGCAGGAGCGTAGCCATCGAGAAGCGGCCGCCAACGGCGGCGATGCCATAGACCAGAAATGTGGCCGCCATTGCGCCGACGAATGCGAGTGTCGGAAGTGCGAGAAAGAAGAGGCCAGCCATCCCCGTAGCGATGGCCACAACTGCTCCCACGGCGGCGCCGGCAGAGACGCCGATTATCCCAGGATCGGCCATCGGATTGCGGAACAGCCCCTGCATCGTTGCCCCAGCGACCCCAAGGGCCATGCCGACCGAAGCGCCTACGACGATCCTGGGAAGCCTGATCTGCTCGATGACCAGCTGTTCGGTGCGGCCGAAGCCGGCGAGGTCCAGTCCGAAAAACGACAGCACGATTGAAGCGATGTGGCTGGCAGGGATGTTGACGGGCCCGAGACTCAGGGAGACGAGCGCCGTTGCCAGGACCAGCAGGAACAGGATGGAGAATCCCACTGCCAGTCGGGCGGTCACGCTCGATTGGCGGTAGCTGCGCAGGGAGGTGAGTCCGACAGCCCTCGACAACAAATAGACCTCCGGCGGCTACTCCGCTGTAGGTCTGTGTTCGCTCTGCCCGGGATTTGTACCCGACGAACGAGGGACCCTCTCTAGTGCGGAGAGCGGTCACCTTCCGTTCAGGCAGGTCTCCTGGCTCGCGGGCGGATTGGTCCGCCGTGCCTTCCCATCGATTCTCCGACAGTGGGCTCCGGCTCCAAATCCCGCTTACAGTGGCGCTACCGCGGCGGCTTCTCACCGCCTTCCCTATTCTCCCTGGGTGGGCACCTGAACGGGCAGTGGCTGTATGTTAGTGCTCAAGAGCATGTTATGGTCCCCTCAGCGGACTGTCAAGAGGGTGTACTGGTCCGCACGAAGACCGCATAAAGGCCGGTCGCTACGCAGTCGAGCACTCCGCGACGGCAAGGGTGACGGAGGCGGGCGCGAGCCCCAATGGAAGTGCCGGGAACGCGTGTCTGCAGGGCCTCACGCCTGGTGAGGAGCACCTATTGGGGAACGGCCAGCATCCCGCCGGAACGGGGCTGTCGGCTCCCTAGATCGGCAGGGTTCATACGGGCTCGGTCCCCTCGTTCAGGATAGACAGGTAGCCGTCGTAGGCGAAGAGGCGGCCTCGGGACCGGCCCGTTATCTCGCGGGCAATACCGAGCTCGACCAGCGACTGCATGGCGGAGGAAGCCGTGGGGTGCGTCAGTCCAGTATGCTCACAGACCTGAGCGACCGACCGGACTGGATACGCCGTCAAGGCCTGGTGTACGCGCAGCGCCGAGGCGGCCCTGCGCCCGATCCCTTCGATCCTGGCGCCGTCTTCCTTGAACAGATCCGTCAGCCGGGTGGACGTGGTTACGGCGCCCTCGGCAGTCTCCCGCACGCCCTCCAGGAAGAAGGCGAGCCACACCTCCCAGTCACCAGTGCGGCGTACCTCGTCCAGCATGTCATAGTAGGCCGAACGATTCTGCTTTAGGTAGAGGCTCAGGTACAGGAGAGGCTCCCGCAGCACCTCGGCGTGGCACAGCAAGAGGGTAATGAGCAGCCGCCCCACGCGCCCGTTGCCGTCCAGGAATGGGTGAATGGTCTCGAACTGCACGTGGGCCAGCCCCGCCCTCACCAGCACAGGCAGGCCGTCGTCCCTGGCATGAAGGAAGCGCTCCAGCGCCCCCATGCAGTCGGCCACATCAGTGGGCGGCGGGGGGACGAAGCCAGCGTTGCCGGGGCGCGAACCGCCGATCCAGTTCTGCGATGTCCGAAACTCGCCCGGGGACTTCTCTCGGCCCCGTCCCTTCGATAGCAGTACGCCGTGGATTTCCCGGATCAGCCGGTTGGAGAGCGGGAACCCGCCGCGCAGCCGCTCCAGCCCATGATCGAGGGCGGCCACGTAGCTGGAGACCTCCACAACGTCGTCAATGGGAGCGCCCCGCGCCTCGTCGCTCTCGAACATCACGAGGTCCGAGAACGACGACTGCGTACCCTCGATCTGCGAGGAGAGGACCGCTTCCTTGCGGACGTAGGCGTAGATGAAGAGGGCCGGCTGCGGCAGCAGGGCGGTGATGCTGTCCAGGCGTCCCAGGGCCAGGAGCGCCCTTTCGAGGAGCTGCTGCAGGTCCCCGTCCAGGGCCAGGGCCGGCTCCGGTGGCAGAGGTACGGGTACGAAGGCGCGGACCTGCTCGCCTCCGGAATTCCTGACATGATATGTGCCGGTTGTGCCGCGCCGCATAGCAGACGCCCTCCCCTCGCTCTAGAGGGTCCGAGCCCCCTTGTTCAAGAGCTTTAAATAACGGTGTTCATTATTATAGCAAAGGGGTCTAAGTTTTAATAAGGGCTTGTTCTGCCCTAGAATTCCCGGCGCTCGCCTACTCGACGAGTCCGCTTAGCCAATTCAAGAACTTTGAATAGCGGCGGCTCTTATTAAAGAACATCGGCGTTTGCTTTAATAGTGGCGTGCGATTGACCCGGAATCCCTGGGCCCCTTTCACCCGCCGTACGAACCTGCACTCCTCATTCAAGAATCCCCCATGCGGGTTGCCACCGCACATCAGGGGACGAAAATGGCGGTGGCACTTCCAATCGTCACACGACCTACGGCAGTCGCCGGGGATGGATTTCTGCCCCGACTTCTCGGGGGCAGGCTCTGCGCAGGAATGACGGCGTGGGGGAGGCCCCGTTCATTTTCGTCCCAATGACGGCGTAGGGCCTGCTCGGGAATCCCCGGCGCTCACCCTGCGCGACGCCGAGCGGAAGCCCTGCCGTAGAGGATGCTGGCGGGCTGGCCCAGCACCAGGACGTTCTTGCGCCTCATGCCTGTCTCTGCCGCTATGCGGTCGGCCTGGTCTCGGGAGAGCAGCAACGCCGCCGGTGAGCTGCTCAGCTCCCGGCCCCGGATGAGCCGCAGGAGCGCGGCTGTTCGTACTTGGGCGAACCTGACGCCGAAGGGTAGGTTGGAGACGAGCCTGCTTCCGTCGGGCAGCGACCCATAGTCGAAATCCTCGAACGGCAGGTTGCCCAGGGTCGTCCTGCGTCCTGCGAGCCTCGTGAGGGCGGCGCGGTAGGCCTCGGCGTCGACCTCGAGACCGATCCCGAGGACCGCGCCGTACCTGTCCGCCGCCATGCCCAGGATCGTGCCGGTGCCCATGAACGGGTCGAAGACCGTGTCGCCGTCTCCCACGCCCGCGACCGTAAGAAGTCCGCAGGCGAGGTGGCGCCTGAGGGCGCCGGGCAGTCCGTCCTGCTCGCCGCCCAGGTTGCTGTAGAGCTGTAGGCCGAGCACAGCCTTCTCCGCGTCGGCCTTGCACAGCAGTCGGACGCCCTCGCGCTGGGATGGCCGCCACCTGGGGAAGGCGGCGGCCACGGCGCGGCTGACGAGCCTATCGAGCGCGTCCCTGCGTATGGACGTGCGCCCGTACAGCTCGGTCGTGACCGAGAAGCGGCGGGACGCCGTCCTCTCGGCCAGCGGCAGCCAGCGGAGCACGGAAGCCTTCAGGTGGGCGCTGTCGAGTCGCCGCGCCAATTCACCTGCCGCGTCCGACCGCCCTGAGGCGAAGTCGGCCAGGCAGCCGTGGACGCTGCCAGGGGTGAGCAGCCGCACGGAATCGAGCCCGGGCATGGCCGACGTGAGCAGCGAGGAGTCGCGGTGGTGGAAAGCCACGCGGTCGGCGACACCGAGGCCGCGCAACTCTCGCAGCGTGGCGAAGGCCCAGCCCGGCTGGGTCGTCAGGAAGTACGCTCCCTTCACGGGGCTGCCCGTACGCTAGCCGCCCCACCTGTCGAGGCCGATGATGCGCTGACCGCCGCCGAAGCCCCTGAACCCGCTGCTGCGGCCGCCGCTCGACGACCTGACCGAGCTTCCGCCGCTCCTCGATCCCCAGGAGCTCCTCACGCCCGTGGAGCTGCTCTTGTACGAGCCCGTGGACTGCTGAGTCGAGCGGTAGCTCGTCCTGGCCGTGCTCAGGTTCCTGCCTGAAGCGTTATACCGGGACGAGGCGAAACCGGTCTTCTGGCTGGTGAAGTAGCTGCTGTTCCGGGACACCTGACTGCGGTACCCGGAGGAGCCGCGGTAGTTGTCGCGGTGCCTGTTCAGGTTGCCGCGAGCGTACGCGGGAGCCGTGTTGTAGTAGTACCCCCTGGGGCTTAGGGACGAGATGATCAGGTACGTGAACAGGAAGTCCCCGGCTCCGAAGCCATGGCGGTAGTAGGAGTTGGCGCCGTACCCCCGCATCTCGTGCTGCTCGTTCCGCTTCACGATGTCGAACAGCTTGTCGTCCTGGGCGTCGTCGATCTCGTAGTTCTTGTTCAGGTCCTCCCACCCTTCCAGCACCAGCGCGTCGGGGTCCTGCCTGGACCGTATCAGGACGAGCCCGTCGCCCTCATAGATCTCGTTGACCCGCTTCTCGAAGTCGGTGGCGCTGTCGGAGTCCCTGAAAGCCTTCTGTACCTCGTCGAGGTTTATGCGGCCGGCTGCGCCGTCGGTCGCCGCCCAATCCTCGTAGCTGGGGCCGGAGCTGCACGCGGCAACGACGGGGCCCGCCGCGATCAACGCGCCGGCCGCGGTGCGGGTGCTGAGTCTCGTGAATCTCTTGTTCATCGCATTGCCTCCATTCGGCCCCCGCGGCGTTCGGTCCGCGGGCCGTCCCATTGCCAGATGTCGTATCAGACCAGTATCCCGGCAAGCTCCGCGGGCAGCTCGATGTCCCGGGGCTCCGGGTCGTGCTGCGCGAGCTCGGTGTCCGCCGCCGCCAGCAGCCTCGGTATGAATGAGTCGAGTGTATCCTGCACGAAACCGTCGAACTCCGCTGCGCAGCTGTGCTGGAACGCTGCTACGGCGGACCGATGGTCGGCCGGCGCAAGGGCCGCGCCGGCCATCATCTCCTGGAGACGCTCAATGTGGCCGCACCACAGATCGTCGCCGGTCTGTATCAATACCGGCCGCGCGAGCTCGTCGAATCGGGCTGCGCCCATCGCCGAACGTGCCTCGTCCAGCCTGTCTGTCAGCAGCTCGGCAAGCCCCCGGTTCAGGGAGTCGAGGCCGAGCCCCCACAGTTCTTCGCAGTCCACCCGAAAGTCGAGGGACATCTCCGCCGCCATCTCGTCGAAGCGCCGTTCGTAGTCGGTCACCGGCGCCGCGCCGAAGCAGCGCTCGACCGTTCTCCTGGCGAGGCCGTGCGCCGCACGCCTGCACTCCTCGTACATGGCGTCGGAAGACTGCGCCGCCCTGCGGCGGGCGTAGTAGGTCAGCGTCTGTCCGTCGAGCACACGGTGATAGTCGGCCAGGAAGGCGCGCTGCGCCTCGTCGTCGAGGGTCGAGAGGTGCTGCATCCGTTCGAGCTTGCGGTCGTCGACGGGCAGCGCGCGGGGTTCGAGGGCCCCGTTGCGAGCGCCGCCCCGTCTCTGGAGTCCGGCTCCCAGGGGCCGACCGGCGAGCGGCCGGTCCTCGAGCGACAGTATGAACCGGGTGGTGCCGGGCCGGCCCTGGCGTCCGGCGCGGCCTCTCAGCTGGTCGTCCACCCGCCTGGCTGGGTTCATCTCTGTGCCGATCACGTGCAGGCCGAGGCCGGGCTCCGGCACTATGTCGGTGCCGCGGCCCGCCATGTTGGTGGCGACGGTGACGGCCCCGCGGCGCCCGGCGGCCTTCACGACGGCCTCCTCGTCGGCGCTACTGACGGCGTTCAGCGTGCGGTGGGGGATGCCGCGGTCCCTGAGCGCGCCGCTGATCGCCTCTGACTGCTCGACCGTCAGCGCGCCCACAAGCACCGGCCGCCCGGCCCGCACGCAGGCCTCCACCTCGTCAACGGTTGCCCTCAGCTTCTCGCCCATCGTGCCGAAGACGAGGGGCCGCATGTCGACCCGCCCCGACGGGAGGGTCGTGGGGATCGACACGACGTCCAACCCATACGTGCGGCGCAGCTCGTCCCTCGACGGTAGGGCCGTACCGGTCATGCCGCTCAGGTGCGTGTACTGGCGCAGGAAGCCCTGTATGGAGATCTGGGCAGCCGTTTGGCGCTCGGGGTTGACTGGCAGCCGCTCCTTCGCCTCCAGCGCCGTGTGGAGTCCGAGCCGGTAGGTCGTGTCCGGCCTGCGACGCCCCGTTAGCTGATCGACCAGCACAACTTGGCCCTCCGCGACGACATAGTCCACCCCGCGGCGGAGCAGCATATGCGCGCGCATGGCCTGGTGGACCTGGTTGGAGAGGGCGCGGCGCCGTGCGATCCGACGGTCCAGCCTCTCCTCTGCGCGACGGCGCCCGGCGAGGTCGGGGCTCGAATCGGCCCTAACGCGCTCCACCGCGGCTTCGAGCTCGCTCGTGTCGAAGGTAGGACCCAGGCGGGACTCGACAAACCGGTAGCCCCGTTCAGTCGGGATGACCGCCCCTCTCTCCACGTCGAGCCGGTAGTAGAGGTCCCTGACGCGGGCCGAGTCGATGTCGAATTCGATTGCGTCCGCGGCATCGGCGCGGATGCGCCTCGCAAGCCCCGGGTCTTCGACCGCCAGGCGGGTGATGTGCTCGTTCTCCGGATCCGCCAGGAAGAGCGCTGCCAGCACGGCGCGCCTCTCGTTGCCGGCGGGGAGCGCGCGGGCCTCGCGGACCATGCGCTCGGTGATTCGCCCCTGCAGCGCCGCCATCTCGCGAACGACGGCGTCCGCGGTGTGGACCGCGCGGCGGCTGGCCGATTGAGCGCCGGAGATGATCAGGGGCGTGGGGGACTCGTCGATCAGGACCTGGTCGGCCTCGTCTACGATGGCCGCGTCCAGCCCCCGCTGGACCCTCTCCCAGCCCGAGTGCCGCATGTTGTCGCGCAGGAAGTCGAAGCCCAGCTCGCGTACGGTGCCGTACACGACGTCGGCCCCGTAGGCGCTGCGCCTCTCGTCATCGTTCATGTGCTGGAGGACGGGGCTGACGGACAGCCCCAGCGACTCGTAGACCGGGGCGAGATGCTCGGCGTCCCTGAGGGCCAGGTAGTCGTTCGCCGTGACCACGTGAGCTGTCCGGCCCTCTATGGCATGGCGCACGGCCGAGAATACGGCGGCGATGGTCTTCCCCTCGCCCGCGCTCATCTCGACGACCTTGCCGCGCCACATGTGCAGCCCTGCGAGGACCTGCTCGTCGGTGGGCCTGAACGCGAGCGCGCCGGCCATCGGCGACTCCTCGACCGCCGCGTAGAACCCGGCGGAGAGGCTGATGTCCCATGCGTCCTGCCTGCGCAGCCGTTCCGTCACGGATACAAGCGTAGCCACTATGAGGCGGTCGCCGCCGGACAGCCCCAGCTCGTCGAGGACCGGGTCCAGTGAGGTGGGTAGGTCGGCTGCGCTCGTGTACGGGCCGGCGGTGTGACTGGCCGTGGACCCGCAGGAGTCTTCGTCGACGACTCGCTGAGCCATCTGCCGGTAGGGAGCAACGGCCTCATGCTCGAATGCGGGATCGAAGAGACGCCACGCTCCCAGCCGCCGCCGTATCGCTTCGTCGACGACGCAGAACGTCGTTACCGGCGTGCCGGGTCTCTCGTGCCCGCGGGCATCGGCGAGGGACTGTGCCAGCTCCCCGTCTGACAGCGCCGCGAACGGGCGGGCCCTGGTCCTCGCTATGGCTTCCGAGTCACGCATCGTCGTTCGTCTGCTCCTGCTGCTCTGGAGGGGGCACGATCAGGACCGGGTCGCCGCCGCTGCGTACCAGTGTCTCCGCCAGGCTTCCTATGAGCCAACGCCTGAAGCCGGAACGTCCGTGGGTGGTGAGGGCGACAATGCTGTGAGGGATGTCCCTCACCTGCTCGAGGACGCTGGTCGTAGGATGGCCCACCAGTACGCGCCACTCGACGTTGATCCCGTCCTGGCTGAGCGTCTCGGACTTCGCCGCCATGTATTCCCTGGCCTCGTTCTCCATCAGTGCATTCTCTTCGTTTATCTCCGGGGGGTGTTCACCCACCCAGAAGTAGTGAAGGGGACGCACAACCCTGAGTAGTACAACCGTGTAATCGAGCATCGAGGCCATCTCCATGACGTATGGCAAGACGGTCTCGGCGAGGTCGGAGCCGTCGAGGGGGACCACGGCATGAGTTATCAGTGTGTCGCTCCTGTGGTATGCCCGCGCCTTGCCCGGCGTGATGGTGAGTACGGGTATGCGGGCCATGTGGACGACCCTGTCGGTAACGCTGCCTAGGATGCCCCTTCCAAGCAGGCTTCTTCCGTGGGTGGACATGGCGATGAGGTTGCATCCGAGCCTCTCGGCGGCTGCGGTAATCTCGGACTCCGCTCTGCCCGAGACGACGATCTCCTCGGTCCGCACCGTGTCTTGCCGGATCTGGTGGGCCGCGTTGTGGAGCCTGCTCTTTGCTTCCTGCTCCGCGCGTTCGAACAGCTTGGAGTAGTAGGAATCGCTCATCTCCAGAGCGCCGCGGTCCATCACCGAGAGAAGCACGATTCCGATGTCCATTCCCGAGGCTATGTGGGATACGTAGGGCAGGATCGCCTCAGCCTCATCGGAGCCGTCGAGCGGGACCAGTATCTTTCGGAACATTAACGCCACCTCTTGGAATGGCTGGCAGTCTATAAGCTCTCCTCTAGTATGAGTGATTGTATAACGCGCCGGTAGCTGAGGTCTTCCTCCGGGTTCGACAGCCTGTAGACGGCACGGTATATCTCCCGCACGAGGACTGCAATCTCGCGGACCGTCGGGGGGCTCCCGGCAAGCACGGGCTGGAGCACCAGCTTCAGCGGTCGGGCGGACAGTCCCTGGACCTCCGGCTGCCAATAGTCGCACGGCGCAGTATACGCGCGCCACTCGGAGGCGTATCGACGGTGGAGCGGCCCATCCTGCTCGACCTCCGACATGATGTAGTCGACGCCTGGCGCCCCTGCGCCGCGGGCTTCGGCAGCGAGGGCCTCCACGAGGCGGGCGCGCATCGCTCCGTAGAGTCCCCGGCCCCTCGCCCACCGCACCACTGCTGCGTAGAGGACCATGGCCGAGTTGACGCGGGGCATGTACGCCCCCACGACCGCGCCGACGACGGCGCCGGCCTTCGAGGCCTCGACCACCGTCGGGACGACGCCCGGCTCGCCAGTGCGCAAGACCGTCCGGAGGAAGGAGGCCCGGTCTTCCACCAGTCCCGGGGGGAACGACGAGTGGAGCAGCGAGTGCACCTCGAGGACGCGCGGCGTCTCGCCCGGGTCCACCAGGGCCACGTCCACGCCGCTCGGCAGACTGGGCTTAAGCATGGGTCTGGCGGCGGTCCACGATGCGGGGCGTCTTGCGGCTTTCCAGGCGCCTCTCGTCGACGAACGATACGTCGAGATATAGGAACCCGCTCGATATCAGGTACGCGAGGTCAGGCTCCCTCGTCCTCATGGAGCCGACGATGGCCGGCTCGTGCGATGCCAGGGAATCCGGCAGCGTGATACTCATACGGTCGCGGCCGTTGCCGCTCATCTCCACTGCGATCGGCCCGCCGTACTCCACCGGCCACAGGGCGGCCCGGCGGACGGTGTCGTAAGTGAGCTTGACCCCGAGGATGGACACTGTTCCGTCGGTGCGCCCCAGCACGTCGACCCTGGGATAGTCGAGTCCGCAGGGGCACCGCCCGTCCCTGGCCCGCAGGATGTCTCCCAGCGCGTACCTGAGCAGCGGCAGCCCCTCACGGTCGAGGGTCGTGATCAGCGCCTCTCCCGTGGGCCCGCCGCCGACGATCTCGACGATATTCCAGTCGGTGAAGATGTGTATCCCCGCGTGAGCGCCGCATTCTATGCCCAGGGCCGACGTCTCCGATGCGCCGTAGTAGGCAAACACCTCCACCCCGAGCTCCGATTCGAACGACCGCCGGGTGGCCTCCCGCAGGGGCTCGCCGACGTAGACGATCTTGTCGAGGCGCCGGGGCCTGCGGCGGAGTCCGGCGGCCAGCGGCTCGATGAGCCGGTCGAGGATCGACGGTATCGTTATTACGACTGTGGGGTCCAGCGCCAGCAGTCCGTCGACCGTCGCCTCTTCGTCCACGTGGGCGCTGAAGGCGCAGGCGTCATCGACTCCCAGGCGGTCCAGTGCCTCGGTGAAGGACACCATGAGGGTCAGCGGCCCCGTGTCCAGGCAGACAGCCGAGTCGCCTGGCCCTATGCCTGAGACGGCCAGGAGCCTGGCCAGCACCTCGGTCTCCGCCTCGGCGTCCCGGCGGGTCATGATACGCCGCTTGGGAGGCCCCGTCGTGCCGGACGACACCTCGATGTCCACGACGTCGCCCGAGACTCGAATGGTCTCGTCGACGAGGGCCCGGAAGCGCTCCCCCGTCATAGGGGGCAGCCGGCGGAGCAGGCTCACCGGGTCGGCGCCGGCGATGTCGGGGCGGGCTATCCCGCGCTGCTGGAAGGCATCCCTGTACGGACGCAGCGTGTCGTATGCGATGAGCATCTGCCGACGCAGGGCGGCCCTGGGCGGCGCCCCGATGGGCGCGGCGTCGGACAGGGGGAGAGTCACCCGTCGCCCTGGCGGAGCAGCGCGTCCATGTCCTCGGAGCTCACCCGCGACCGGCTGATGTAGACGAGCAGGTCGCCCTGGGAGACCTGGACCTGGGCGAAGTCCATGCGGACCGCGTCGTCCTTGATGACGCCCACGAGGTTGATGCCGTGGTCCAGCAGCGTCTTGGCGGCGGCCGTGTAGGTCCCCTGCGGGGGCGGCGAGCTGATGACGGTGCTGGCTAGAGTGCCCTCGATCTCGTTGCTGGTAATCGCCAGCGTCAGCCTCATCACGCCGGAGTCCTGCGACTCCTGGACGAACAGGTTGTTGACGATCTCGAGCCCATGCACCAGGCTCAGGTTGGCGGAGGCGTTGAACAGGACCGAGTGGCGGGAGTCCAGGCACTCAGCGATCACCCTCACGTCGGGGTTGACCTGGTGGACCACGAAGGCGATGGACGCGACCAAGCTGTCGCTCCTGGGGTCCTCGTGACTTGGGCTGAGGATCATGACCTGCCGGGCGTGCTCCAGGTTCGCGCGCCTAAAGGTATCCTCGTCGAGGGGCCATCCTCGTACGAACGAGACATCCGGCAAGTCGAAGGGCAACTCCTCGATATCGTGGTCAACGAGTACTATGTCGATGCTCTTGTAGTCCGGGTCTCGCCTGTACTCCCGGATGATCTGCCGGACCCGCGCCTCGCCTGGAAAGTTCACCATTACCAGATGGTCCCTTGCGTTAGCCCTGCCCATACCTTTTCGCTCCTTGTGGCGGAGATCGGCCACCCAATCGACGGCCATCCCCAACGCCGTGGTGAACGTAGCCAGACCGATCAGCACTATGAAGACCGCGGTGCCTATCCTCGCACCGAGAGTCTCCGCCGAAAAGTCGCCGTAGCCTATCGTCGTGACGGATATGACGCTGTACCAGAGGCCGTCCCAGAGCGTGATGTCCGGGTTCGCCGCGCCCTCGAACAGGTAGAAGGAGATGGTGTTGCCGCCTACGCTGACCGCGATCAGTGCGAGGAGCAGGGTGATTCCCAGCTCCTTGCGTCGTCGTACCTGCCTGATCAAGCGCGATAGCGAGTAGATCATCGACATGCCCCGTCAGCCGAGCGCGCCGAGCTTCACATGGTATCGACCGAGGCTCTCCACCGTATCTTCGGTCTCAATGCGCAGCATCGGTTGTGTCCTGTTGTGGAGCGCCGTCACCACCAGCTTGCCGGAATCGGAGCGCTCGTACAGGTACTGGTCATTATAGAGCGTCCAGCGCTCCATATCCTCGGAGTGGCCGAGGAAGCCCAGCTCGTCGACCATGTACACGTCGATCTGGCGCCGCTGGGTGAACCTGTGGGACTGCCTGAAGGTGACCGCGTGCCCCGTGTAGTCGGACACATCCTCTTCGTCGAAGCCGTCCGTCAGCACTACCAGCAGTTCGGGGCCGAGCAGGCGAATCCAACGGTAGGCCCTATGGCCGTCCCTGTCGACGAGCACGTGGGCGGGGATGCCCATGTAGCCCAGGACTGTGCTGACCTCGGCCGCGAAGTGGCGGCGTTCCGGGCTGGTGACGACTGCCGCGGTGCGAATCGCCGCCAGGTCCCAGGCGTCCTTGAGCGCGTCGCGGAACACGTCGTAACGCGCCGCGGTCTCCGTCACGCTCTCGGCGACCGCCACCGATGGATGCCGGCGCCCCCTGTACGACCCGACTATCCACTGGAGCGCCTGCGGGTCCGCCAGGGTGTCACCGAGCCGCTGGCTTCTGAGCAGACTGATGGGCGTGACAGGGATCTTTCGGAAGTCGTCCAGTCCCCCGATGCCATCCGCGCCGTTCAACCTGCGGCGGCAGAAGCGCGTCCTGCCCGCCGCCTCTATGACACCGTTGAGGAGCTCGACCAGGTTTGCGGGCGAATCGTACTTCACGGCGTCCCCGATCTGCGCCGCCTAGTGCTCCATCACCATGCCGCCGTCGATGTTGATGGACTGGCCGTGTATCCAGGACGCGGCCTCGGTGCACAGGTACGCCATGAAGCTGCCCACCTCGTCCGGCGTACCCGCCCGGCCGATGGGATGGGCGGCGGCCCTCTTCTGCCAGTCCTCGCCCCTGCCGAACCCGTCCATTCTGGCGGTATCGACGGCGGCAGGGCAGACCGCGTTGACGTTCACGCCGTGCGGCCCCAGCTCGTGGGCCAGGGACTGCGTCATGCCCACGATGGCGAAGTTCGCCGCGTTGTACGCGGCGAACTTCGCGGCCCCCCGCTTGCCGGCCGACGAGGCGACGCTCACGATCTTGCCGCCCCGGCCCTGCTTCAGCACCTGCCGGACGAACGCCCGCGAGCAGAGGTACATGCCGCGCACCTTCACGTCGACGACCTTCTGAAAGAGCTCAGGCTCAACGTCCACTATCGACGCTCGGTCGGCCCCGATGGGCATCGCGGCGTTGTTGATGAGTATGTCGGCGCTGCCGAGCTCGTCAACCGTGCGTGCGACCATGTCCTCCGTCTGCCCCACGTCCATCACGTCGACGACCATGGGGAGAGCCCTGCGTCCCAGAGCCCGAATGTCGTCCGCCGTGCTCTCCACGTCCCTCCAGCCCATCGCCTTCTCGTCGTCCGGGAAGGTTGCCGGGTCCCGGCCCGTGCCGGTGACCACGACGTCTGCGCCAAGCCTCGCCAGCGCAATGGCCGTCGAATACCCGATCCCGCGCCTCCTGCCGGCGCCCGTGACTATGGCCACTCTGCCTTCGAGCTCTCCCATATCTGCCTGTCCTTTCCAGCGGGAAGGCGCTTGCTCCGCGGCCTCCACCGCCAATAGGTGTTGCGTCTACTGCGCCTCGCGCAGCGCCCGCTGGGTAAACAGCACTATCAGGGTCATGGCCGTGACTGTGCCTCCCATGATGACAAGGGTCGCCCTCGCGCCCAGGTTGTCCGCCGCGAGCCCCAGCGGCAGAACGCCGAGAGGGATCAGCCCGATGCTCAGCATCAGCACGCTCATGACCCTGCCCCGGTACCTGTCGTCGACGGCGTCCATGGCCAGAGACTCCTTGAGGGCCCTCTGCGGCGAGGCGCCCAGGCCCATGAGCAGCATGGCGGCCGCGCCTGCGACATAGTACGGAAACGAGGCCATCAGCAGCAAGGCCACACCGGAAATGAAGCTGGTGACCAGCAGCATGACCCCGCGCCGCTGGCCGCCGATGTACGCGACGAACAGCGAGCCGGGCAGGGAGCCGATCCCCATGATGGCCGACAGTACGCCGAGGGACCCCGCCTCCCTGCTGTATATCTCCACGACGAACACGGGCAGCAGCTGGGTGAACGGCATCATCACCAGCGTGGAGACCAGCGCCATGGCCAGCAGCACCATGACGACCCTGTTCTGGCCGATGACGACGAGGCCTTCCTTGACATCCAGCAGCACGTCCTTGTTATAGGGGCGTGAGGGAGCGCGCCTGGTGGTTGGCACCATGCCGGTGAGAATAACCGCCGCCGTCTGCAGCACGAACATGCCCATGAAGACCGCCGCGGGGCCGAAGAGCTCGTACAACGTCCCCGAAACGGCAGGGGCGGTGAGCATGATCGCGCTCTGCCCCGCCGAGTTCAGCCCAATGGCGTTCGTAATCTCCGAACGGTCGACGAGCTCGGGTATGATGGCCTGCCGCGCGGGCAGCATGAACGCGAACAGAGCGCCGTGTATGGTCGAGGCGACGAGGATGTGGTACCAGGTCACGGTCTCCGTAAGTACAGATACTGCCAGGGCGAGCGCGATCAGCGCTTCCGCGCACTGGAAGAGCTGTATCAGCCGCTTGCGCTGCATCCGGTCGGCTATGGCCCCGCCGAACAGCGCCAGGGCGATCATCGGCAGGCCGTACCCGATGCTTATGACGCCCAGCAGCCCGGCAGAGCCGGTAAGCTCGTACGCAAGATACCCCTGGCCGAGAGACTGGAACTGGCCCGCGCACCACATGAACATCGTGCCAGTCCAGAGGTATCGGAAGTTACGGTTGCGGAGGGCGGCAAAGGTCCTGCGGAGCCCCCTGGCACCCGGTCCCTCGGTGGAGGTTGCCGATGGGACGGCCTGCCGGTGTCCGGATCCCGGCGCCTTGCTCATGCGTGAAGCCTATACCCCGGCCCCGTAGCCCGCAAGCAGCAGCACGATGTACCGCCCGAATACTCCACCTAATACCAAGTCACCGTGATGCCGCCGTATATGTGCGGCCAGGGAGTTGGGTTCCCGCCTTCGCGGGAATGACGGCTTTACGGCGCGCTCAAGATAAATTGGTATAATTTGGACGGATGGCGTGACGGACTGCCTCACGTGTCATGGGCGCACACCCCGCCGGGGATGGATTCCCGCCCCCGACTTCTCGGGGGCGGGCTCTTCGCGGGAACGACGGAGGTGGGGAATCCGGGGCCGACACCCACGGACCGTCGGTGGACTTGACAATTCCGCCTGACTGAGTAACATCTCCTCACGCGGCAACCGCAGGCGGGGCGCATGTGCCCGGGGAAGTCCGGCGAATCGGCGCTGGACAGCAGAAGATGCCGCGAAGGAGGTAGTTGAATGGAGGCCAAACGTACTGGATTCGGAATTCTGGTTATTCCAATTTTGGCGATGCTGCTGGTGGGCATTCTGGCTTGCGGCGGCGCCGACGAGGAGGAGAAATCAGACGAGGCGATGAAGGCGGCCGCCCCCAAGGAGGCGGCGCCCACGGCAGCCCCGGCTGTCAAGACGACCCCGACGGAAGCTCCCAAAGAGACGATGAAAGAGACCATGGCCGAGGCGACCGTTGCTGGTACCTATGACAGCGGCATGGTGAAGTACACGGTCCCCGTGACGATGCCCTCGTCGTTCAACGAGGCCCCGTCTCTCGCGGCCAAGGTGCAGGCAGGTGAGCTGCCGCCGGTCGAGGAGCGACTGCCGAAGGACCCGTTCGTCATACCTCCCGTCTCGATCGGGAAGTACGGCGGGACTTGGAACCGGCTGTACACCTGGGCGGGCGACCACTCCTACGTAGGGGCTGACGCGCTAATAGCGTGGGACGGCGACGGCCAGTCCTGGATCCCCAGACTCGCCAAGAACGTCGAGTTCTCCAACGGAGGACGCACGCTGACCATTACCCTGCGCGAGGACCACAAGTTCTCTGACGGCGACCCCTTCGACGCCGAGGACTTCAAGTGGACGTGGGAAGCCCTCCAGCTGAACGAGGAGTTCACCCCGGTGCTCTCGAGCCAGTGGAAGAGCCCCCTCACCAAGAACGCACCCACGTTCGAGGTGGTGGACAACAAGACCGTCCAGTACACGTGGGACGATCCCAACTACGCCCTCGTCGACCGCGGTCTTGGTTCCGGCCTCTTCTCGAACAGGCTTCGGGGCCTCTATTCTGCCAGCCACTATCTGAAGCAGTTCCATCCGGACTACGCCGACAAGGCCAAGGTGGACGCTGCCATCGCCGAGGCTGGGGTGGAGAACTGGGTCGAGCTGATGAATCTGAAGGTCAACCACTACCAGAACGTGGACCTTCCGGTTCTGAACGCCTGGAAGACCATCGACGCCAGCGAGGGCGAGGAGTGGATCCAGGAGCGGAACCCGTACTTCTACGCGGTGGACACGGCGGGTAACCAGCTGCCATACATCGACAAGATCCACTCGGTGCTGGTCGAGGACCTGGAGACGGTGGCCCTGCGGGCGGCCAACGGCGACGTTAGCTTCCAGGGACGCCACATGACCCTGGCTAAGGTGCCGCTCTACCGGCAGAACGCTGCCCAGGCCAACACCGAGATGGTCTTCTGGGAGTGCCCGTGCCCCAGCGACGCGGCGATCAACATCAACCAGAGCTACAACGCCGATCCCCTGATCGGGGAGCTGCTCAGGACGAGGGACTTCCGAAAGGCCTTGTCGCTCGGTCTGAACAGGAACGAGATCAAGGAGACCTTCTTTCTGGGCATGGGCCAGACCCGCGCCTACGTCCCCGAGCCCGGTAGCATCTACTACCCTGGTGACGAGTATCTCCAGCTGAACGCCGAGCGTGACGTGGCAATGGCCAACGAGCTGCTGGACGGCATCACGCTCTCCAAGGACGTCGATCCCGACGGCAAGGGGATCAAGGAGAAGGGCGCCGACGGCATCCGGCTGCGGCCAGATAATGGCGAGCCCCTCCTTCTGCACACGGTGACGCTGGGCGCGTACGCTGTGGACTATGGGCCTGTTGCTGAAATGGCCCTGCGCCAGTGGAAGGAAATCGGCCTCACGGGAACGAACACGGAGACCCGTGACGCGGCGCGGAACATCCAGAACAACGAAGAGTACATGTTCGTCTGGGAGACCGGCGGCGGACAGAGCCCGTGGGTCTATCCGTACTGGACCATTCCGTGGCACCAGGCCTTCAGGTCTGGCGTCGAGGTCGGTCGCTGGTACGACACAAACGGCGAGTCGGGCGACGCGCCCGACGATCCCAAATACGCCAACCCCGAGGGTGAGTTCCCCCTCCAGAAGCTGATCGAGCTCTACGACAGGGGCAAGACCTTCCCGATAGGCTCGCCCGAGCGGATCGAGATCGGCAAAGAGGTCTACAGGATCCACGCCAACGAGGTCATTACCCTCTCGACCGTAGGGTCGACCCCGCTGATGAAGGGCACCTTCGTAAAGAAGAAGAACTTCATGGGTGTGCCCGAGAACACCGTGAACGGCACGGGCCTGCACAACCAGGGTCCGCGCCCCGAGACATACTGGATAGACGAGTAAGCATCCCGCCCTGCAGCGGACCTAGCGGGGGCAGGCTTCGGCCTGCCCCCGCCGGCCCCTTGCACTTAATTCCGGACCGCGAACCTGACTACTGTAGCCGGGAGGTTATCGCGTGCTAGGATTCCTCGGCCGTCGCGTACTGCTCGGCCTGTTCACCATATGGGCCATCTCGGTCATAGCCTTCATTGTCATCCAGCTGCCCGAGGGTGACTGGATAGACAACTACGTCCTCCAGCTAGAATTCGCCGGCGACCCGGTGAGCATCGAGGAAGCGAATGCGCTGCGGATCCAGTACGGCCTCGACAGGCCCATCTACATCCAGTACGGCAAGTGGGTCCGGCGCATGACACAGCTCGACTTCGGCTACTCCTACTACCTGGAGGTGCCTGTCAAGCAGATTCTCGCCCAGCGGATCCCCTCCCAGATCTTGCTGGCCGGGGTCACCATCACATTCACGTGGCTCTTCGCGATACCCATCGGAATCTACTCGGCCGTGCGGAAGCGCTCCCTGGGAGACTACACGTTCACGTTCCTGGGGTTCACCGGACTCGCGGTGCCGGACTTCCTCCTCGCCCTGATACTCATGTACATATCCTTCGCGTATTTCGGGCAGACCGTGGGCGGTTTCTTCTCCCGCGAGTACCTGACGGCTGAGTGGAGCATGGCCCGCGTGTGGGACCTGATCAAGCACCTCTGGATACCCGCCGTAGTGCTTGGCACGGCGGGGACCGCGTCCCTCATTCGCATAATGCGCAACAACCTCCTGGATGAGCTGCCCAAGCCGTACGTCCTGACCGCCATGGCGAAGGGCCTTCCGATGTGGTGGGCCATCCTGAAGTACCCGGTAAGGGTCGCGCTCAACCCCCTGGTCAGTACAATCGGATACCTGCTGCCGGCCCTAATCGGCGGCAGCATCATCGTGTCGGTGGTGCTGAGCCTGCCGACGCTGGGACCTGTGCTGCTCCGAGCCCTGCTTGAGCAGGACATGTTCCTGGCGGGGACGATAGTCTTGCTGCTGGGCGCGCTGACGGTTGTAGGTACGCTAATCTCCGACGTTCTGCTGGTCATACTCGACCCGCGCATTCGGGTGGTGGGTGCAGGCGAGTAATGGCTACCGAGAGCGCGGCGCTGCCGCAGGGGGCGATGGCGGACGAGTCGCAGGAGGTATTCGTCGCCTCCCAGTGGAAGTTGATGTGGTGGAGGTTCAAGCGGCACCGGCTCGCCATCGTCTCCGCAATCATCCTGGCCATATTCTATCTCGTAGCGGCGTTCGCCGAGTTCCTGACGACATCCGACCCCGCCTACCACACGGAGAAGTTCCACTACCTGAGACCCCAACCCATCCGGTTCTTCGACGAGGGCAGATTGAGGCCACACGTGAACGGGCTGAAGGGCTTCCGCGACGAAGAAACCTTCAAGAAGGACTACGAGGTCCTGCCCGACGAGAAGATAGCCGTACACTTCTTCGTCGAGGGCTTCGAATACAAGCTGCTGGGCCTGTTCAAGACCAACCGCCACATAGTCGGGATCGATCCCGACGTGCCCATAGAAGAGCGGCCCTCTATATACTTCCTGGGCAGCGACGACATCGGGCGGGACGCTTGGTCGAGGCTGATGATCGCCACGCGCATTTCGCTGTCCATAGGCCTGATCGGCGTGGCCATGAGCTTCTCCCTGGGGATCGTCCTCGGGGGCATCTCCGGCTACTACATGGGGACGGCCGACGCGATAATCCAGAGGTTTATTGAGGTGCTGCGCTCCATACCGTCCATCCCGCTGTGGATGGCGCTCGCCGCGTCGGTCCCCAGGGACTGGAGCGCACTGAAGGTCTACTTCGCGATCACCGTCATCGTGTCGGTCATTGGCTGGACGGAGCTGGCGCGGGTAGTGCGCGGACGCTTCCTGTCGCTGAGGGAGGACGACTTCGTAACGGCGGCGCGAATCATCGGCGTCCCGGAGATGCGGATCATATTCCGTCACATGCTGGCGTCGTTCACCAGCCACATCATCGCGGCCATCTCGCTTGCGATACCCGGCATGATAATCGCCGAGACGGCGCTGAGCTTCCTGGGGCTGGGTCTGCGGCCGCCGGCCGTCAGCTGGGGGGTGATGCTCCAGCAGGCGCAGAACGCCCAGACTGTGGCGATCTATCCGTGGCTCATGTTCGTCGCGGTGCCGGTGATCATTGCGATCTTGGCCTTCAACTTCATGGGCGACGGCCTGCGCGACGCCGCCGACCCATACAGCAGCTAGACCTCCGAATACGAGGCGAACAAGGCGGGGTCCGCGCAATTCTCGGAACACCGTTCGCGGCTGGCTATACTTATACCAATTCATTTTGAGCGCACCGTAAAGCCGTCATTCCCGCGAAGGCGGGAACCCACTCCCTGGCCGCACATATATGGCGGCATCACGCCAAATTGGTATTACTACCAGATTCAGACAGGAGTTGCACACGTGCAGAAGAAGACTCTGCCGGCGCTGGCGGTCTTACTGATCCTAGCGTCGCTAGCGTGTGAAGAGATCAACGGCGAGGCCGCGCCCGTGATTAGGTCCGCGCCCACGGTGAAGCCCGCCCCCGGCATAAAAGCCGCGTCTACGATAGAAGCTGTGCCTACTGCTACGGCAGCATCCAAAGCCAATACTGGCATTGAGGTCGTCGGTGAGTGGCTAGATGACGATCCTGGCGTTGAAGAACTTATCAAGATTTACCGTAAAGCCGGTCAACTCCAGATGGAATACCGACATCGTGACGGCAGAATTCTGTTCGATTTTCCAGTTGTTGAAACCAGGACTTCGAAAGGTGACCCCCGCTTTGAGGCAGAAGGATCTTCCATGCACTATGTCATTGATGCGCGAGGCGACCTGCAGACTTGGGATACTATTGGCATAATCACCACGGCAAGAAAGGTCGAATAGGCTTCCCGGCACAAGCTCCTTCTCCTATGAGCGACGTGGTGAATCTGCTCCCACGTCAGCCATTGAACTTGAAGGCGAAGACGTCGGCATCGGCGAGGCTGAAACGCAGGCGCACCGGCCTCCCCGCGAGGGCTGACACGTCGGAGCCGTTCGACCAGCGCACGGTCCCGTCTATCTCGTCGCCGAACATCTCCGGGCAGTCGTCCATCCCATAGCCGGGCAGGGCCCTGCCCTCCTCGTCCTGCAGCTCGACACGCACGGAGCCGACGGCTGAGGTCGAGTAGTTAAGCTCCAGCGAGGAGCCGGAGAAGATGAGCGGCCTGGTCGTGAACTCCCCGCCGGAGTACCCAGCGTTGACGGACACGAAACCGTCCGTGCGGATCGAGTAGCGCCTGATGTGGACGGACGGCAGGTACCTGTGCTGCCTGGAGTAGATGGAGAGCTCCTTGTGCGAGGTCTGCACGATGCCCCTGCCGACGTATATGCCGCGCTCGCGCCAGTTCTCCATCATCAGGCCGGGACGGATGTAGGCCTCCATGAAGCTGCGATCGAAGTTGGTCCCGTCGCGGCTGGACATGAAGACGACGTCGTTGACTCCGGGCGTTGCCGCGCGGGCGATGTCGTTGTCGGCGACACGGTGGGGTACGAAGCGCGACGGGAACATCAGGTACGTCCCGGGCGCCCTGTCGTAGGGCGTGCAGGCGTTGGTGTAGAGGTGCTCGAAGGGGGTGTCGCCGCAGTCGATGACCTGCAGCGGCGACCAGTTGATGAAGTCGTCGGAGACAGCGCGGCGTATCCAGCGCACCCCTCCTCGGAACTCGCGGCCTATGGCCCCCTTGGGCTCCTCGCCCTTGCGGCCCGGCTCGAACCAGCCCCTCTTGGCGCTGTATCGGACGGTGCCGTCCGGGTTGCCGACTCCGCGGGCGTAGACCACGTACTTGCCGAGTCGCGTATCCCAGAAGGGCAGGTTGTGCGAATCGAAGGGTCCGTTGACCATGACGGGCTCCTCGCGCATGGGGCGCCAGCTCAGGCCGTCGGGGGACGCCAGCGGCACCAGGCCTCTTGCGCCAGGAATCGACCTGTCGCTGACCGCAAAGGCCTTGTAGCGCTCACTCTCGGCGGCGGCGGGGTTTGCGTCCAGGAAGGGGGCGAACTCCGTGTGCGGGCCGGCGTAGACGAGGTTGTTGCGCTTCGACCCATCGACCTCCACCACCCCAAGCTCAGGCTTCGTCCACTCAATGCCGTCGTCGCTCTCGGCGTAGGCGCAGTACTGCCACCCGCCCTTGGTCGGCCCATCCTCCGTACCCCTCTCGGAGCACAGGTAGTACATGCGCCACTTCGAGCCGTCGCCGAGCACAAGGTGGTACGCGGAGAATATTTGGTCCCAGGGATGCTCTGCCTCGAGCGCAATGTTCGCTGCAACGGGCTCGTGAAGCGCCCGCTCGACTCCCGCAGACGAGTCGACCCAGTGGAAGTCCACGAAAAGCTGCCTGTCGTTCCCGATATTCTCGACCTGCCCGGCTGTCATCCATCTCCTCCTTCTTGGGCGGCCCGCAGTCTACAGGCCCGGCCGGGCAGCGGCAAGGCGGGGTCTCATGGAGTAACTGTTCAGTCTCCATGAGTCGAGAGATCATCCCCGATGTCATTCCGAACGCAGCGACAGCGGAGTGAGGAATCTACGCCTGGCATCAGGGGACGGCCCTGTGTGCAGGACTGTAGATTCTTCTTCGCTGCGCTCCTCAGAATGACATCAAAGAAGGGGCGATTCCTCTGTCTCGTCGAGTCTGAACAGTTACCTCATCGACCATCCAGTTCCATGCGGATGTAGAGGAATCTCTTGGAAGGCCCCCCGGCGTTGGCTATACTTGCAGCAAGATTCAAACAGGAGTTGCATACGTGCAGAAGAGGATTTTGCCGGCGCTGGCGGTGCTGCTGGCTCTGGTCCTGGCGGCCCTGGCGTGCGGAAACATCGACAGCGAGCCCCAGCCCGTGATCAGGTCCGCGCCAACCGTGAAGCCCGCGCCCAACATCAAGGCCGCGCCCAACATCAAGGCCGCGCCGACCATCAAGGCTGCCCCCGCGTTCGGCGGCGACGTGGTGAAAGTAAAGAACCTGGACCAGGGTGGCACGGGCGAGTACAAGTTCGTGCCGTCGGAGTTCGCTTTCGAGGTGGGCGAGACAGTCACGTTCGAGATGACCGGCGAGACGGAGTTCCACACGTTCACGGTCGACGACCTCGACATAGACGAGTCCGTGGACGGGGGCCAGACCGTGACGTTCACGGTGACCTTCGACAGGGCGGGCACCTTCGAGCTCATCTGTATTGCCCACGAGGCGTTCGGTATGATAGGCACCATTACGGTGAAGTAGTGGACGCAAAGCTGCCCGACAACGTGGCCGCCGCCCTGGCCGAGCTCGATATCCCCTATGAGGTGGTGCCGTGCGACCCTGATTTCGCCGACACGGCCCAGTTCTGCGAGAGGTACGGCTTCCCCATCGACCACTGCGGCAACACGATAGTCGTGGCGTCGAAGCGGGAGCCGGTGCAGTACGCTTCCTGCACCGTGCGCGGCTCCGATCGACTGGACGTGAACAAGACCGTGCGCAAGCTGATGGGCGTGTCGCGCCTCTCCTTTGCGGGGGCCGAGCAGACGGCGGCGCTGACAGGAATGACGATCGGCGGAGTCACGCCGTTCGCGCTTCCCGAGGGGATTCCGGTGTACTTCGACGAGAAGCTGATGGAGCTCGATTACGTCATCCTCGGATCGGGAGACCGGTCGTCCAAGCTCAAGGTGAGCCCGGAGGTCCTGTCGCGCGTCCCTGACGCGGTCGTGGTCAGCGGGCTCTCTATGCCCCCGCGACCGCCGTAGGATGGCCTACCTCGGGATACAGGGCCTGATGCCGAGGGACCTCTCGGAGGTCTCGGACGCCACTATGGCCCGCATACGGGCCGAGGGGTTCACCGGCGCGGCCTGCCGGTACTACGACCCGTCGTCCGCCTCCAGGGACGACGGGTCGCGGCTCCGGGAGATCATGGCCGCCGGAGGCGTCGAGCCGTGCCAGGCGGTCGCGCAGCACCCCGACCTCATATCGCCTGATCCACTGCAGCGCGCCGTCGGCGTCGCGGAGATGCAGCACATGTGCCGGGTGACCCGGTGGCTCGGCGCGGGCAACCTGTACCTGAGGCCGGGCAGCGTCAACCCGAACGGCTCGTGGTACCCGCATCCCGACAACGCAAAGCCGGAGACGTTCCAGGTCCTGATCGACAGCGTTAGGCAGGTGTGCGCCGCTGCCGAGGAGGAGGGCGTGCTCCTGGCGGTCGAGGGCCACGTCCTCTCGATACTCGACACGCCGGAGCGCATCAGGGACCTGATCGACGCGGTCGGCTCCGAGGCCCTGCGCTTCAACGCCGACCCCGTCAACTTCGTCGGCAGCCTTGCGGACGCATACGACACGACGGCGATGGTGAACAGGCTGTTCGACGTGCTGGGCGACTACACCGTATGTGGCCATGCCAAGGACTTCGTAGTGCAGGACCGACTCGTGCTGCACGTCGAGGAGGCCGTGATCGGCGAGGGCCTGCTCGACCAGGCGACGTACCTGAGGCGCTTCGAGGAGGCCTGCCCGGATGGCTATGTCCAGATCGAGCACCTGCCCGAAGAGCGTATACCGGAGGCCCGCACCTCGCTCTACAATACGGGCGTCGAGGCGGGCATAAGGTGGAGGGAATGAACCTGGAGGGCAAGCGTATCGTAGTCACGGGCGGAGCCACCGGCATAGGCCGCGCAACGGCCATGCACTGCGCCTCCAGGGCCGCCCGCGTCGTGGTCGCCGACGTGAACGAGGCCGATGGCGCGGACTGCGCTGCCCGGATAGGCGCGATGGGCGGCCAGGCCTGGTTCGTGCGTGCCGACGTGTCGATCGAGTCAGAGGTCCGCGAGCTGATGGGCGAGGCGGAGCGGCTCATGGGCGGCATCGATGGCCTCGTGACGGCCGCGGGCATCGCCCGCGATTCGATGGTGCCGGTCGAGGACGTACCCGAGCAGGTGTGGGACGCCACGATCGACGTGAACCTCAAGGGCAGCTTCCTAGCCGCCAAGTACGCCGTCCCGGCTATGCGCTCGGCGGGGCGCGGCGTGATCGTGATGATCGCGTCGGGCGCGGGCGTGACGGGCGGCAGCAGCGCCGTCTCCTACGGCGCGAGCAAGGGCGGTGTGAACGGCCTGGGCATGACGCTGGAGGCGAAGCTGCGCGGCGACGGCATCCGCGTAAACGTGCTCTGCCCCGGCGAGATAGCGACCCCGCTCAAGCTCGGCATCATAGAACAGCAGGCCAAGGCCGCCGGCGAAAGCGCCCGCCGGCGCACCGAGAACACCGACCTCGGCGAGCCCGAAGGGGTGGCGAGCATAATAGGCTTCCTGCTGTCGGACGACGCCGCCTACGTACGGGGCGCGGTTTTTACACGGTAGTAGCTCGGATCAGGTCGAACGGGCTGCGCTGGCGGACAGCGACTCGCGGAGTGCGTCGAGCAGGCCTTCGATCCGAGCTTGGCCCAGTCCCTCCAGACGAGCTTGACCCCTCTCGAGATTCGCAAGGCGGGCATCCACTCCATCGAATCGCTCGTCCATGCGCTTGTCGTGGAGTTCGAGACGATTGTCTATGCGATTCTCGTAGTGCTCGAACCGATTGTCCATGCGAACTTCCAATGCGGCGACGCGGTTGTCGATGCGACGCATCATCGCGAATAGCAACGCCGCTAGCGCAACGCCAGCGCTTAGGAGAGCAACGCCGACGCCCAAGATACCTATGAGTTCAGATGACATGCCTGTATCCTACCATGCCCAACGCATCAGCGTCAGGAGAACCGGACTTTGAACTGCGCCGGGTCCTGACCTACATGTTCGATGATGCCTTTGGTCCTGTTGACAATGGTTATCATGTTGCCATGCTTCGATATGAACCACCCGTTGATTTCAAGTGGATAATGGATCGGGCTTCCGTCTGAGTGAAATGGCTCGGTGTTCACTCGGAGTCTGCCCGGTTCGGGCCCCGGGACAGGCTCGTTCAGCTTACCGTTATCTATGAGCCATCTCACAACCTCAATCGATATCGAATACCATGCTGCGACTGGGGCGACCGAGTTGTCAGGGAACCGGACTTCTACTGGATGTGCAGAGCCTAGTTGTGGGTTCAGTTCCGAGAACGGCTGCCATTGGTGTTCATCCGTATTTTGATGCGCCAGCTGGGTATTTGGAATCGTAGGTTCAATCGAACAAAGTTCTTCATCTCTCAGTCCAACGACTGGAGCCTGTGCAGCGTCGATGTGGCCCGTCTCCACACTGGGCCGCCACAGCGCCAGCGCCTTCAGGCACTCGGCGGCAGGCGATTGGCTCTTCAGGTCGAAAGCCACAACCCGTTTCTCGTCGATGGGCACCGGCCTGTGCGTCTCATAAATCTCCCAGCGCTGTCCGTCGGTGACAGTAAAATGCTTGGTTCCCTCCATCAGGCAGTAGTTGATGCCCTGAGAGAGGACCGCGTCCCGAAGCGGCGTGTCCAGTTTCTTAGCCTCGACCATCATCACTGGACTGCCGTTACCAAGGAGCGCGTAGTCCGCTGAACCGCTGCCCGATCTGTACTCTGGTATCACGAGGGACGGGTCGTCGGTGTCCCAGCCCAGCTCCCGTAGCAGGGGATTGATGAGAGCGTAGCGTGTCAGCGCCTCGCTCTGCCTGAGCACGTCGCCGTGCTCGTCTATGCGATCTCGAAGCGTTTCGACCAGCCCCAGCAAACTTTCCAGCGGCATACTGCGAGTCCTTCCCGTGGGTTGGGCGGATTATAGCAGGGAGTTGTGGATGCCCCGAGCTGCACTCATGGAGGACGGTGCAGAGCTAGCTGGACTGCCTGTGTGAAGCCTTTGGTCTCAGCACATGAGCCCGGCGTAGCTCGTGCAGCGGCATTTGGGCGAGCAGCTCGCTCTTGATGGCGTCGATGCGACGCCGGCGTTCCGGCGTGAAGTCCCCGGTCAGTTCTCTAAACGAACGGCGTCCACTCATTCGATCGCGGCTATAGCAAAGGGGGGTGGCCGCCCCGGGCTGTGCTTGCGGAGGGGGGGCGGAGCCAGGCCCCGGAGCCCTGCAGCGCGGCCCAGACTATGGCGGCGGCGGCTAGCATGGCCGACCCCATGACCGCGAAGGTGTAGGTGTAGTCCAGCCAGTGGATCATGCCGCCGGCTAAGATCGGCCCGGCCACCTTGCCGGCGTTCTTCATCGATCCCACCAGGCCCATGCCCGTCGCCAAGTGCTCGGCGTCGACCCGGGCCGACACGAGCGCGACCGTGGACGGGAATACGATTGCCTGGGCGACGCCGATGAGCACGGCGGGCGCGATCATCACGACGCCCGTTGCAGATATGGGCAGCAGGAGCAGCGCCGCTCCCAGAACGACCATGCCGGCCACGGCCATGGTCAGGAAACCGATCCGGTCGCTCAGCCTCCCGCCGATGGGCTTGCAGGCGATGTGCACCGCTTCCTGTATGGAGAGGAACGCTCCCGCCACGAGTACGTTCGCCCCGGAAGAGAGTGCGAGCAGGGGCACGAATGCCTTGACGGCGTACACGGCTATGAAGATGCCCGCTTCCATCCCTCCGGCCAGCCATACGGCGCCGGTCCTTGCGCCGGACCCCAGCGCCGTCATCACCTGCTTCCGGAGGGGTACGCGGGCCGGTCTCGGGGCGCGGGCCGTCTCGGGGAGCAGCAGGACGGGGATGAAGGCCGCCGCGCTCAGCAGGCCGATTAACGTGAAGACGCCGACGGGGTCGGCGTACCCGTACTGCAGCATCCACCCGGCGGCGGCCGGCCCTACCACGTATCCGGCGTTCCGGGCCATGGAGAACCAGCCGAGCCTCTCGGCCCTCCGCTTCTGCGACAGCTCGGCGACGTAGGCGAGGGTCACGGGGCCGTATATCGCCGTTGCCAGGCCGTGGACCATGCGGACGGCGAATAGCTGCTCGGGCGAGGTCACGAACCTGTACACGAAGGGCATCGCCGCGAAGAAGGCCGTGCCGATCAGAAGCCAGAGCCTGCGCCCTGACCGGTCCGAGAGCATCCCGAAGGTCGGCTTGAGGACCATGCCTGTGAGCGTCGAGACCGAGACGATGAATCCCAGGAAGATGTCGCCGGCGCCGAGTGATGCGGCGTAGATGGGCAGGAGGGGTGACTTCCCCATCTGGTAAGCCGAGCGCACGACGAAGTCCGCGCTCGTGATCAGCGCGAAGCCGCGGGAGCGAATCATATCGACATCCGGGTCCTCTGCACGTGGGCCGCTGCGAGCCTATACCGGCGTGGAACCGGGGGTCAAGAGATTCATCACAGGGACGCGGAGGTGACAGTTCAGTCTTCGCGGAATATGAGCAGAGGCCTCTCCCGTCAGGCCGAGAGCCCCCATCTCAGTCTTCCCCCTCAGGGGGAAGAGGCTATTATACCAAGTCACCGTGATGCCGCCGTATATGTGCGGCCAGGGAGTGGGTTCCCGCCTTCGCGGGAATGACGGCTTTACGGCGCACTCAAAATGAATTGGTATTACAAGGAAGTGCCGCTGTTGCTAGGCCGTGGGCCGGTTGGGTAGGATAGTGTACCGTGCTGGTGCGAGGCTGCGAAGGGTCCGCGAGGAGGTTGCGGTATCGGTAGAGAGCGGCGACTGGTAGTCGTCTCCAACCGCCTGCCTCACGTCGAGGCCCCCGCGGATGAGGAGGAAGCTCGCGTCGCGCCCGTGGGCGGGCTGGCGATAGCCCTACGCGCCCCTCTGGAGAGGAGGGAGGCGCTGTGGGTGGGCTGGAGCGGCGCCACGTCGGACGGACTACCGACCAGCGTACCCAACCGCTCCAACGTGCGCGGCATCGACCTGGCGTCCTTCGACCTGTCCCAGAGCGAGGTCCGTCTCTTCTACAACGGCTTCTCGAACCGCACGCTGTGGCCGCTCCTCCACAGCTTCCCAGCCAAGATGGCTGTCCGGCACGACTACTATCGGGGCTACATGCGGACCAACCGGCGATTTGCCGAGGTAGTGATGTCGCTCCTGCGGGAGGACGACGTCGTCTGGGTGCACGACCATCACCTCATGCCGCTGGGACGCGAGCTGAGACGCCTCGGATGGACCGGGGAGCTGGCGTGGTTCCTGCATACCCCGGTCCCGCCTGCCGAGATCTTCGGCCTGCTGCCCTGGGCATCGGAGCTGCTTGGGTCGATCCTGGAATACGACCTGGTGGGCGTGCATACGAGGCGGTATGCCCGCAACCTGTTCGACAGCCTGGCGACCGAGGTTCCCGGTGTGGTCATCGGAGACACTTTCAGGCACAAGGACAAGTCGTTGACGATACGGGCGCACCCGATCGGCACGGACTTCGAGGGGATCAGGGACATGGCGGAGCGTGTGGACCGGGGTTCTGCCGAGTTCACCATCGGCGGCGCTCCCGAGGACCACAAGTTCGTGTTGAGCGTCGACCGTCTCGACTACACGAAGGGCATCGCGCAGCGCCTGCGGATATTCGAATACCTGCTGGAACGCTACCCCACCCTGCGCGGCAAAGTCTCCGTCATCCAGGTCTCGGCCCCCTCGCGGACAAGGGTCCCCGAGTACGTCGAAGAGCGCCGACAGGTCGACCAGCTTGTGGGCCAGGTGAACGGGAGGTTCGCCGAGGCCGACTGGACGCCCATCCGCTACCTCTACAGGTCCTACCCTCAAACGGAGCTGGTGGCATTCTACCGACGGGCCGACGTCTGCGTAGTTACGCCTCTGCGCGACGGGATGAACCTTGTCGTCAAGGAGTACATTGCGGCCCAGGAGTCGGAGGACCCGGGGGTGGTCGTCCTCTCCAAGTTCTGCGGCGCGGCCGACTCGATGAAGGACGCGCTGCTCGTGAACCCGTACGACATCGAGTCCACGGCGGCGGCAATCTACCGGGCCCTGAACCTGTCGAGGCGGGAGCGGCTGCGCCGCTGGCGGTCGCTGATCGCCGACGTGCAGACCCAGACGGCCGAGGCGTGGAGCGAGGCCTTCCTGCGCGACCTGTATGAGATCTGCGAGAGCAAAGAGGCCGAACGGATAGCGAGCAGCGCCGGGTAAGGGCCTCGTAGACGACCGTGCGCCCGGGGCTATCCTGCGCGTCGCAAGCGGGGCAGCGGCAGATGCGTCAGGCGCGCAGGGTGTCCAGGAAGGCGGCATCCTCCGCGGTGAGCGGGGCCGACTCCAGGAGGTCCGGCCGACGCTCGTAGGTCCGTCGGAGGGCCTCCCGGCGGCGCCATCGCGCAATCTCCTCGTGGTTGCCGGACCTCAGGATCTCGGGCGCCGCCCAGCCGAGGAACTCTGCCGGCCGCGTGTACTGGGGGTGCTGGAGCAGGCCCGTCGTGAACGAGTCGTCCTGTGTGGACTCGAAGGAGCCGACGACGCCCGCCGCGAGCCTCGAAACCGACTCTATGACGACCATCGCGGCCAGCTCGCCGCCACCGAGGACGTAGTCGCCGATGCTGATCTCGTCGGTCGCAAGGTGCTGCCTGACGCGCTCGTCGACGCCCTCGTAGCGGCCGCAGATGAGCACGATCTCGTCCATCTCCACGAGCTCCTCGACGATACCCTGGGTCAGGGTGCGCCCCTGGGGCGACATGAGGATCACGGGAGTCTCGGCATCGGCAGGCCGCACGGCCGCCACCGCCTCGAACAGGGGCTCCGGCTTCATCAGCATCCCCGGGCCGCCGCCGAACTGGTAGTCGTCCACCGTCCGGTGCCGGTCGTGGGCGAAGTCGCGGATGTCGACGAGGTTCAGGTCGACCAGTCCCTTCTCGCGCGCCCGCTTGATTATGCCCTCGTCGAATGGGCTCTCGAACATGCGGGGGAAGAGGGTAAGGACGTGGAATCGCAACGCGGCGCGCCTCGGCCTAGTCGATTCGCTCGAGCAGGTAGAAGACCGGCCTGAAGCCGTCCGAGCAGCTCGTTATGTAGGTACCGGGCTTGACGCCGACCATGTTGCCGCCGCGGGCAAGCACCATGACGTACTTCTGGATGTCGGCCCACGCCCAGTCGCTGAAGCCCTCCGGCATGTGGCCGTCCGTGACGAACTCCTGGCCCACTTCGAAGTCATGGCAGCAACCCTTGGGCTTCCACTCGAACCCCTCCGTATAGGCGTCCACGAAGTCCTGGTTGAAGGTCTTCTTGAGTACGGTGATACGCACCTTCTTTGGCATAGCGTAAGGTTGGGCTTGAGTCATGGCGGCCTCCTTGCGGTCCTACTTGACCGGGTGCGTCCTCCAGCCACGGATCATCTCGAGGGCGTGAGGGATGGCCGTCCTTGCCACGTCCAGTGTTTCCGCGACGCCCTTGGGGCTGCCGGGCAGGTTGATGATCAGGCAGCCCGACCTCACGCCGGCCACCGACCGGCTCAGCATCGCCATCGGAGTGTGACGCAGGGTCTCCATTCGCATGGCCTCCGCGATGCCGGGAACCTCGAAGTCGAGGACCCGCCGCGTCGCCTCGGGAGTGACGTCCCTGGGCCCCAGGCCGGTCCCGCCGGTCGTCAGGATCACGTCCACCTCTCCCCCGTCGCACCACTCTCGCAGCTTGTCGGCCACGAGGTCCGCTTCGTCGGGCAGGATGTCGCGAAGGGTCAGGGCGAAGCCGTCGGACTCCATTATGTCCCGGATGGCGTCGCCACTCGTGTCGGCCCGCTCGCCCTTGGACCCGGCGTCGCTGACGGTGAGGATGCCTATAGTGAATACTTTGGAGCCTTCAGCCAATCCATCTCCCCTACGGGACCGACAACTGCCTGGGAGCTTTCCTCTCAGGCAGTCTTCAAAGAAAGGTCAGAGAAAATAATCGAAAAAGTCTTAAACCCGTATGATTTTGCCTTGCGCCCCGTTTCTCCGCTTTGACACACTCGCAGACACCTCGTCGGGGTCGTGAGTATACCCTCGGGGTTCGGCGCTAGTGTATCACGGCCTCGGGGCCGTGGGTTCGGTACAGAAAATGCACGGTGATCGCTGAGTATGGTGGAGCCTCACCATACTCCTGTGATGGTGGAGGTGGTGGTAAGCGCGCTGGATGTCAAGTCCGGCGGCTGCTACATCGACTGCACCGTGGGCGAGGGCGGTCACAGCGCTGGGATAAGGGCGGCGGCAGAACCCGAGCCGAGGCTGTTGGGGCTGGATGTGGATGAAGAGGCTCTGTCGACGGCGAAACGGAGACTCGGCGGGGGCACGACCCTCGTACGGGGCAGCTACAGGGAGTTGAAGGGCTTGGCCGAAATGAACGGATTCTTGCCAGCGGACGGGATACTGCTCGATCTAGGGCTCTCGTCTCTCCAGGTGGAGAGCGGGCCCAGGGGATTCAGCTTCCTGCGTCCCGGCCCCCTGGACATGCGCTTCGACAAGACGCAGGAGCTGACGGCGCACTGGATCGTGAACCAGTACGGCGAAGAGGAGCTGGCGAATCTTATCTACAGGCTCGGCGAGGAGCGGAAGTCACGGAGGATCGCCCGGGCCATCGTCCGGTCGCGGCCCATCGACAACACTGTCGAGCTTGCCGAGGTCATAAGGAAGGGCATGGGCAGGCAACCGCGGCGCAAGACCCACCCGGCTACCAGGACGTTCCAGGCTATCAGGATGGCGACGAATTCGGAGCTGGAGGCTATCGAGGAGGGCGTGCGGGGAGCGATCGAAGTGTTGCGACCCGGCGGCCGGCTTGCGGTCATCAGCTACCACTCCCTGGAAGACCGGCTCGTGAAGCGGCTGCTGGCCCGAGAATCGTCTTCGTGCATATGCCCGCCCGGGGCGCCGGCCTGCGCGTGCAGCCACCGGCCCACGGTTCGGCTGGTCAACAAGAGAGTCATCAGGCCGTCGCGCTCTGAGATGGAGACCAATCCCAGGAGCCGAAGCGCGAAATTGAGGGCCGCCCAGCGCATTTGAGCGCGAGTTGGGCGGTGTCGACGACCATATCTACAGGACGGCGAATATCAGCGGAAGGGGGACAGTGGATGGCGACAAGCACAGTGGCAATGCGTGAGGCGGAGATGGAGACGATGAACGATTCCGTGCGGCCGGCGGCAGCGGGGCGCGTCCTTCAACGCGCGACCTCCGACATGATGACCGCCATAGACGTGGGCACCACCAAGGTGTGCGTGATCACCGGTCGCAAGAGGGGCAGGGGCATCGAGGTGCTGGGCTACGCGACGGTGAAGTCGCGGGGTCTCCGCAAGGGCAGCGTGACGGACGTGGAAGCAACTGCCGAGGCCATCAGGATGGCAGTGGAGCAGGTGGAGGGGGAGACCGGCTACGGGATCGACTCGGCCTTCGTCGGCGTGACCGGCGCCCATGTCTCGTTCCAGAGCACGACGGACAGGCTGAATCCCACCAGAGACGTCGGCGTTATCACGGCCGACGCGCTGACGGGGGCAACCAGGCCTGCCAGCAGCGTGAGGGACCCCCAGCGCCAGATGATACAGGCTGTTCGCACGAGCTACTCCGTGGACGGCGAGCAGGGGATCCGAAATCCGATCGGGATGCACAGCGACAACATCGAGGTCGAGACTCACGTCGTGGTCGGCCTGTCGGAGATCCTCAACAAGGTCGAGAGGGCCGTGGAGCGTGCCCGGGTCAAGATGATCAGCATGGTGATGGAGCCGATTGCCAGCGGCATGGCGGTCCTGACCGAGGAGGAGAAGGAGCGGGGCGTCGTCATGATCGACATCGGCGGCGGGACGACGGACCTGGTGGCGTTCAAGGGCGGGCAAATCTGCTATACGGGTGTCATCCCTGTGGCGGGCTTCCAGTTCACGAACGACATCGCAATGATGTTCAACACGTACTTCGAGGCTGCCGAGGATGCCAAGATCCGCTACGGCAGCGCCGAGCTCTACTCCACGCTCGAGAACGAAGACCTGGAATTCCCCGTCAAGGGCAGGGACATGAGGCTGAAGGTCAAGGCCAACGAGATAGGCCAGCTCACGAGACAGCGGGCCCAGGAGCTCGCCAAGCTGATAGGCCTGAAGCTGGACAAGGCCGGTCTCGACCAGGAGACCCTATCTAGGATTGTATTGACTGGCGGGGCCTCCAACCTGAAGGGGTTGGAGGTGCTGATGCGAAACACGCTCTCTTTCTGGACCACGTCGGTCCAGGTGCGCAGGGGAAGGCCGGAAGGCGCAGGAAACCTGCCTGAGGAGCTCGTGGACGCGACCTACTCCACCGGGGTGGGCATGCTGCTCTGGGCCGCGGCGAACGACGGCCCGGTGCCCGTGGATGCCGAGATCGCCTCGAACCGCCACACGGGAGACGGGAATGGACGCAGGGGCGGCATACGCAACATGCTTGGCCTCTTCGGGAAGCTGAGACAGGCGAAATAATCCTAGGAGACAAAATGGGGGAGGCCCAATGATAGACAACACGAAGGATCAGATCGGACACACCAGGATCAAGGTCTTGGGGATTGGCGGCGGAGGCTCCAACGCCGTCGCCAGGATGTTCAGGGAGCCAATGCGCAGCGTAGAGTACATGGTCGTCAACACCGACAATCAGGCTCTCGTCCGCTGCGACGTACCTATGCGCGTGGGCATCGGCGACATCCTCACCAAGGGTAAGGGAGTCGGAGGCGACCCGGACATGGGAGCCCGCGCGGCCGACGAGAGCAGGGAGTCCATCGCCGAGACCGTCGCCGACTCAGACATGGTGTTCATCGCGGCCGGTATGGGCGGCGGCACGGGAACCGGCGCCGCTCCGGTCATAGCGGAGATCATCAAGGACACGGGCGCGCTGACTGTGGGTGTGGTCACGACGCCGTTCAGCTTCGAGGGCGTAAGGCGCTTCAGGACGGCTGAAGAGGGCATAAAGCTGCTCCAAGACCACGTCGACACGCTCATCGTGATCCCGAACGAGCGCCTCCACATCATAGCCGAGGACGAGCTGACGACGGAGAACGCCTTCAAGATGGCCGACGACGTCCTTCGCCTGGGCGTGCAGTCGATCGCAGAGCTCGTGACGGCGCCGGGCGAGATCAACCTCGACTTCGCAGACGTACAGGCTGTAATGCGCAACGCGGGCCCAGCGTGGATGTCGATAGGCTGGGGCTCCGGCGAGCATCGGGCCAAGGAGGCGGCGCAGCACGCCATCTCCAACCCCCTGCTGGACGTCTCCATCGAAGGGGCGACCGGCGTTCTCTTCAACATCATGGGCGGCTCGGACCTGAAGCTGTCCGAGCTTCACGAGGCCGCCGAGGTCATCCAGCGGGTCGTCGATCCCGAGTGCAACATCATCTTCGGCATGGGAACGAGCCAGAAGAACGACAACGAGATCAAGCTGACCGTGGTCGCGACCGGGTTCCCGACGCCGGAGTCGCTCAGGGAGCGCGAGGAAGACCTGATCGAGATGCTGGAGAGCTCAGCCGTGGGGATCGGTGATTCCGACCTGGACATACCCCCGTTCCTTCGCAGGCTCTCGAAGCAGCGCACCAACGGCAAGGTACACGTACCCGTATCGTAGCCGCCTAAGACACATCTACGGAGCTAAGGCGAGAGGGCCCTCGGGTGATTCCCAGGGCCCTCTCGGCGTTTCCCGGCGTCATGGGGGCGGTCGCGGAAACGCGCGTTCGCCCTGGGCCTGTCGAAGGGCAGTACTCCATCAACAGGATGGTTCTCAGACCCGATTGTCGTCGATGTAGCTCCAGTCGAACTCGATGCCGAGGCCGGGGCCGTCCGAAGCGATGACGTTGCCGTCGTCGTCCATGGGGTCGGCGATGGAGAGCAGGTAGGGCTCGGGCTCGTTGCCGTCGAAGCCCGGTCGGAGCAGGCCGCGTTCGTAGTATTCGCAGGTGGCTTCCGGCACGGCAGCCGCGAGTTGAAGGTGGGGCCAGCCGCTCCCGTGCAGCTCGCACTTCAGCCCATATGCCTGGCACACGTTTATGAGCTTCCAGCAACCCGTAACGCCGCCGTAGAAGTAGTCGATGCGGAGCATGTCGGCGGCTCCCTGCAGTACCCACTCGGCCCTGCTGAAGGGCCCGCCCGATACGTGCTCTGGTGAGCAGACGGCGATGTCCAGCTCGCGGGTGAGGCGTCGGTACGCCTGGACGCGGGTCTCGATCATGGGGTGCTCCAGCCAGTAGAAGTCGAGGTCCTGGAGCTGCTTACCCACCCATATAGCCTCCTCAAGCGTATAGACGCCGAAGGGGTCGAGCATCAGGACCATGTCGTCGCCAACGGCTTCCCTGACGGCCCTGCAGACCTCGACGTCCTCCCTCGGGAAGCCAGGCAGCTGGGGTGCGGGCTGCTGCTTGTGGGGGTCCCAGCAGATATAGGCGTGAATCTTGTAGGCCTTGTAACCCTGCCGCTTGCAATACAGGGCGTGCTCCGCGTATACCTCGGGGCCGCCCATGTTGGGGAAGGTGCTGGCGTAGGCCTTGACGCGGGCGCGGGCGCCCCCGAGGAGCTTGCGGACGGGCAGCCCGGTCGCCTTGCCGGCCAGGTCCCACAGTGCGCAGTCGACTATCCCCATGTCGCTCTCGGGCAGCTGTCGGCTGAAGGTGGCGCTCTGGTCCATCCAGTTCCAGAGCATCTCGCGGTACATCGCGTCCTCGCCGACGAGCATGGGCTTGACGATGCCCTCTATGACGCGCTTGTTGCCGCCGACCATGCAGCCCGCGACGCCCTCGTCCGTGGTGATACGGGTGACGGCCGAAGTCGTCTCGCGCTCCTCGTCCGTCCAGACGCCGTAGGTCCAACGCGACGGCCGTCCTCTGCCCGTCGTCGTAAACTCGATTACTTCGACGTCTGTGATACGCATGGGGTGCCCTGCTGACGTGTCCGGTGGGCTGAGTACGTTGTAGAATGTGCGCCAATCAGAGGATACCACCCGACAGGAGGCGCCGCCATGAGCAACGACGTCGATCCCATCAGGATGGCCCAGTACGGGACGAAGCACGGCCACGCGGAGGGCGTGCTGCAGATCATGCTGGAGAACCCGGACGTCGAAGTCGTCGGAGTCCATGAGCCCGACGCCGCAAGGCGAGAGGAGCTGCAGCGCCGCGAGGCGACGCCCTGGTCGGCCGTGCGGTGGCTCGACAGGTCGCAAGTGCTTGACGATCCGACGATCGTGGCCGTGTCCTCCGAGGGGCTGAACGCCGAGAGCCTGGCCCAGACCGAGGAGATCATCGACGCGGGCAAGCACGCCTTCTACGACAAGCCCGCAGGGGACGACTATCCCCACTTCCAGAGGGTGGTCGCCAAGGCCAGGGAGCGCGGCCTGTTGGTCCAGCTCGGCTACATGTTCCGGTACCACGACGGGTTTTCGCGCATCGCCAAGTGGGCTCGGTCGGGGTTCCTGGGTCACGTATTCGCGATCAGGGCGCACATGTCCACCAGCGTCGACGCGGAGGCTCATCGCAGGCTATCGGTGCACCCCGGCGGCATATTCTACGACCTGGCGGGGCACGTGCTGGACCAGATCGTGTGGATTCTCGGAAAGCCGGACAGGGTGACGTCGTTCATGCGCCGCGACGTGTCCACCGTCGAGGCGTTCACCGACAACGGCTTGGCCGTATTCGAGTACGAGTCGGCGATGGCGACGATCGACATAGCAGCAATGGAGCCTAACCCAACGGCGCGGCGCTTCGAGGTCTACGGCGACCTAGGTTCTGCCATCATGGAACCGTTCGAGCCCGCCGACACGCTGCGGCTGTGCCTTGCCGAGCCGTCCGGAAGTTTCCCTGCAGGTGTTTCGACGATCAAACTCGAGGCCAGAAGGCGGTACGTGGCGAGCCTCGAGGCCTTCGTCAAGGACCTGCGCGGCGAGAAGGCGCCCGACCGTTCGCTGGACCACGAGCTGCTCGTTCAGGAGACCTTGCTGCGCGCCACGGGACGGATCCAGTCGTGATGTCTTGCGCGGTCTGATTGACTATGATGTTGAATGAGGAGGACCTAATGTTACCCACTAGCCGCGCGATACGCCGGGCACAGGAGATCGTTCGTAGATACGTGCCACGGGACCGGAGCCTCGTAGATGAGCTGCTTAGTGAGCGTCGGCAGGAGAAGTTGGCGGAGAGGCGTCGTTCTGGAGGGCTGGCGAGCTGATCGACTACAAGAGTACGCGTCGTAACATCGAGGAGATGCCATGGGCGACAAACTGAAGGCTGGTGTCATTGGATGCGGCGGGATGGCGGCCAATCACGTGGCGGGCTACCTCGCCTGCGGCAGGTTCGAGGTTACGGCACTGTCCGACCTGAGCCCGCAGGCGATGGCGGACTTCGACGCCCGGTTCGGGGAGCACGAGGACTACCATCCGAAGCACTACGCGGACGCCGCGGCGATGCTCGACGCCGAGGGCCTGGAGGTCGTCTCCATAGGCACGTGGCACAAGGGTCACGCCAAGTGGACCATCGCGGCGGCGGCGCGCGGGCCTAAGGCGATACTCTGCGAGAAGCCGATGGCGGAGGACCTAGGCCACGCGGAGCAGATGCTCGTCGCATGCAGCCGCCACGAAGTGAAGCTCGCCATCGGGCACCAGCGGCGCTTCCTGCCGTCCTACGAAGCCGTGCGCGAGCTGGTAGCTGCGGGCGCCGTCGGGAAGGTGGAACTGGTCAAGGCCGTATCGGGCTCGGGCCTGCTGAACTGGGCCAGCCACCTGTTCGACATGTTCCGGTACGTCCTCGGCGACGACGATTGCGAGTGGGCGATGGGGACCGTCGAGCGCAATACGGAGAGGTACGAGCGGTCCACGAGGATCGAAGATCGGGCCGTGTGCGCGTTCGGCTTCAAGGGCGGCGCTGAGGGCATTATGCTCAGCGACTTCACGCCGGACTACTACCAGGGCTGCACGGTCTACGGTACCCAGGGGATGATCGACCTGCGGCCGGACCACTACCGCCTGATGAACGAGAGCACGGGAGGCCGGTGGGAGACGTTCGCCCCCGCGGGCAGGTACTATCAGCCCGGGGACGACGGCTTCGAGTCCCTCGAGGGCGGCGCGCGTCAGGCCGAGGAGCTGGCCGACTGGGTCGAGGGCAGGTGCGATACCCACCGCGGCGAGGCTACCCACGGCTTCAAGGCCGTCGAGATGGCCTGCGCGATCTACGACTCGGCCAGGCTCCACGAGGTGGTCAGGCTGCCCCTGCAGACACGCGACTATCCGCTGGACCTGATGGTGGAGTCCGGCCACCTGCCCGTCCGGTACCCGGGCCGGTACGACATCCGCGCGCGCCAGCTCCGCGGCGAGAACATGGCCAGCGACGAGGACAATCGCTAGCCCACTCCGTCATTCCGGCGGAGGCCGGAATCCATCCCCGGCGGCTGACGTCAGGCCAAGTCGTGTGCCGGCGGGCGACAGGTGCTGCAACGCCTCATCGGCCAGGCGCTTGGTGGTGCGGGTGGCCTGACGGAACCCGCTCCTCCAGGTCCACGAAGGCAGGCGTCGTTGCCTACGGATCGCGTCTTCTCTCATGGGCTGACCGCATCCATTCCGCTGTGGTAGTATCCTCACAGAGTATTTTCCGCAGTCTGGCAGGCGGTCCCGCGGCGACTCGCTCAGATCCAGCGCTGTGAGACGAGGAACAGTGCCATGATCAGCTACATTGCGAGACGGCTGACGCTCGCCGCGTTCACCGTGGCCATGATCTCCATGCTAGCGTTTCTCATAGTCGAGTTGCCTGAAGGCGACGCGGCTACCAAACGCTTGGACCACACGGTTTCCTCGCTAGGCGAGGCACGCGGACTTGAGATCGTCGAGGAGCTGCGCAAGTACCTCGGGCTGGACAGACCAGTCTACGTGCGCTACGGACTGTGGGTCTGGGGACTAATGCGCGGCGATCTGGGCCGTTCCTTCAGCGGCATCGATGACACTCTCACACAACAAGTACCAGTAAAGCAGGTCATAGAAGACAAGCTCTGGCTGACGGTCGCGCTCACCGGATTTACGATCCTGGTCACCTGGACTTTCGCCATACCCGTGGGCATCTACTCGGCCGTAAGGCAGCACTCGGTTGGCGACTACGCGTTCACCTTCCTGGGCTTTACCGGCCTGGCGGTCCCCGACTTCCTTCTCGGCCTGGTGTTGATGTACGTGGCCTTCGCGTACTTCCACCAGAGCGTTGGCGGGCTGTTCTCGGCCGATTACAACAACGCGCCGTGGAACTGGGCCAAGATCTATGACCTGATCAAGCATCTCTGGATTCCGGCAGCCGTCCTGGGCACGTCCGGAACGGCCAGCCTGATCCGGATAATGCGGAACAACCTGCTGGACGAGCTGGCGAAGCCTTACGTGGTGACGGCCAGGGCCAAGGGCGTCCACCCTTGGAAGGTCGTCATGAGGTACCCGGTGCGGGTCGCGGTCAATCCCCTGATCAGCACCGTCGGCTACCTACTGCCGTCCCTAGTGAGCGGCAGCGTAATCGTATCGGTCGTCCTGAGCCTGCCTACCATCGGACCGGTCTATCTGGTGGCGGTTCAGAACGAGGATATCTACCTGGCCGGCTTCATCGTGTTGACGCTGGGGATGCTCACCGTCGTCGGCACGCTGATATCCGACATACTGCTTGCGGTGGTGGACCCGCGGATCAAGTTCTCCGGCCCCTAAGGCTCTTATGCCAGGTTGCCATGCGCCATCTACGGCTCGGTCAGGCTCTACGAGGTGGTCAGGCTGCCGCTGCAGCCCCGCGACTATCCGCTGGACCTGATGGTGGAGTCCGGCCATCTGCAGGTCCGATACCCGGGCCGGTACGACATCCGCGCCCGACAGCTCCGCGGCGAAAACATGAGCAGCGACGAGGACAACCGCTAGCGGCCTAATGGACGGATGGGGACTCTAGGCCCTTGACGTCATATGTCTTCAAGGGCATGATCGTCGTATGAATTGGGAAGTCAGCTTCGACCCGGCTTTGACCCGGAGTTCGATGCACTGCCCGCCTCAGTTCAGGATGAGCTTCTTGCACATGCTGATCGGCGTCAACTATTATCGCCGGTGGTGTTGCCTCATCGGGAAATGTTACCGAAATCTGAGCCTCTGGAGTCAACTCCAACCGGAGCGATCTCCCTTGTTGCAGCGTCCCACGGCATCGACTGGTCAGCAGAGGCATAGATGAGCTCCCTGGACTCCCCGCCATTGGCGAACTCTGCGTTGCAGCGTCCGGAGTTGGCTGTCGGTGAAGCGGCCAGGGTAGAGAGGCCGCAGGCGTTCCAGGAGGGCCTTGGCGGTAGCGTCCGGTTCCTGCTGCAGCCAGAGCAGGACGTCAGACCAGACCCCTTCAAAGGGGTCCTTCCGGGTTCGCCAGGTTCGAGGACGCGAATCTCGCTGCGCATGCGTCAGCAGTGGGGAGAGCCCCCATCTCAGCTTCGCCCTTGATGGGAAGCAGTGGGGGGATCCCCATCTCAATCTTCCCCCTCGGGGGAAGAGGTAAGAGGCCTCGATTCGGTTGTGTCTTGTTTCTGGTTGTCTGTCGTCTGTCCTGTCTGGTACCTTCGTCTTCTTCGATAGGGCCGGAGCGCGCCCTGGCTGGTTGGTCCGCTGCCACGCGGAGCCGGAACGTCGAGCATGCCCACTTGCGTGAGCGGTGTGATCACTATGCGACGGTCAACGGAGTCCCTCGAGAACGCGCCCCGGTCGTATCTGAAGCGGCGGTAGTTCGCCGTCCCCTATCCACCATTTACGCAGGCCCCGAGACCTACCGTTCAGTCCCGGGGTGTGCGACGGCAATACGGTTTCCCGCACCCGAAAAGGGGGAAAGCACGCACGGTTACGGATCCGGACGAGTGACCGAGCTTGACCTCTAAGGCGTTTTGGCTACGCCCCGTGCCCGCCCCATCCCGACAATGAGCGGACCCGGAGGGGCTCGGGCTCATCTTCTCCCCTTCCTACCGAGGGTAGAATAGCACGACTGTTCTACGCTTGTCAAGAGGAAGTTTTCGGGCGCCAGCAGTTCAGTCTTCTTGGGACATGGGCAACTTGCTCTCCGTCAGGCCGAGGGGCCCCATCTCAATCTTTCCCCTCGGGAGACCTTTGCGTAACTCTCTGAGCGGAGCAACACAGGGGACCTCAAGCGACGCAATCCAAGCTGGGCCCCAGCCCCCCTTGTATGTTATACCAAGTCACCGTGATGCCACCGTATATGTATGGCCAGGGAGTGGATTCCCGCCTTCGCGGGAATGACGGCTTTACGGTGCGCTCAAAATGAATTGGTATTAGGGGTGATGGCGGGGCAGACCGTCGCCCCCTTGGTGAAGAGACCGTAATCCAGCTTGGTCGCCCCGCCAATCTCAGCCTAGAGCCCGAACAGTTGCCTGGGCAAGTGCAAGCCCGCATCGGCAAGGAAGGGCCACGGAGGAACGACATGTCCGCTGCTCAGGAAGTGTTCGTCGGGATTGATGTTTCGAAGGAGTGGTTCGACGTTGCGGTGCGCCCGGGTCATGAGTGCTGGCGTGGCTCTCAAGACGAGGCGGGTGTAGCCACACTTACAGATCGTCTGCAGCAGCTGCGCCCCCGCCTTGTGATAATGGTGGCATCGGGCGGGTACGAGCGCCTGATCGCCGCCGCCTTGGGGGCCTCGGGCTTGCCAATCGCAGTGGTGAACCCACGCCAGGTGCGCGACTTTGCCCGCTGGCCAAGACGGACAGATCGATGCGGAGGTGATAGCGCACTTTGGTGAAGCCGCAGATGTGGAGGCACGGCCGTTGCCCTCAGCGGCTGCGCTCGAACTCGAAGCCCTGGTGCCCGACGTGCTCTTGAAGCGGCAGGCGTCGGCCGTCAGGGCGCGGCGGAGCCGTTGATCGGCGCCGGCTCGTCTGCCGGGAGGCGCACGAAGCGCTTCTCGGTGAGGAAGTCAAGGACGAGGTCGGCATTCTCGCGCACCGATCTTCGAACGGTGTCCAGAGTAATCTCCGGGTTCTCCGGGGCCTCGTACGGATCGTCGATGCCCGTGAAGCCAGTGATCTCGCCGCGGCGCGCCTTGGCATACATGCCCTTGGAGTCGCGCCCCTCGCAGACGTCGAGGGGCGTGTCCACGAAAACTTCGATGAAGTGCTCCGCACCGACCAAGGCGCGCACCTCGTTCCGCGCGGCGCTGTACGGGCTCACAGCAGCGCATATCGCCACCCCACCGTGCCGGACTATCTCAGAGGCGACGAAGCCGATCCTGAGGATGTTGGTGTCCCTGTCCTCCCTGGAGAAGCCAAGGCCTTTGGACAGGTGCGTGCGGACCACGTCCCCGTCGAGGACGGTGACCTGCCGCCCGTGCTCCATGAGCAGGTCGGTCAAGACTTCGGCCGTGGTGGACTTGCCGGCCCCGCTGAGGCCAGTGAACCAGATGCACACGCCCTGACGGTGCTTGGGCGGATAGCTCTCGGCCAGAATGTCGGCGACCTCCGGCCTGGTGAACCAGCCGGGCAGGGCCCGCCCCTGACCCAGGTACTCCTCGCGCACCTGGGTCCCGGAGATGGAGGCCGTACGCGCGCCTTCGGGAAGGGCCGTGACCTCCTCGTACCTGTCGTCGTCTGGGACGTAGACCATCTCATGGAAGGTCACCGACTTGACGCCAGTCTCATCGCTGAAGCGGTCGACGATCTCCTGGGCGTCGTAGGGGCCGTAGAACGGGTTGCCCGCCGAGTCCACCCCCGGGCTGGCGTGGTCCCTGCCGACGATCAGGTGATTTGCGCCGTAGTTGCGCCGTATGATGGCGTGCCACAGCGCCTCCCTGGGCCCGGCGAGCCTCATCGCCAGCGGCAGGAGCGACAGGAGGACCCTGTCCCTTTCGTAGTGGTGCTGGGTGAGCGCCTGGTAGGTGCGGACGCGGGTGTAGTGGTCCACGTCCCCAGGCTTGGTGAGCCCCACCACGGGATGAAGCAGCAGGACGCCGTCGACGCTGTCGGCCGCTCTCTTCGTCAGCTCCTCGTGGGCCCTGTGAAGGGGGTTCCGCGTCTGGAAAGCCACGACATTCGCCTGGCCGAATTCGGCCAGGCTGGCGCGGGTCTCGGAGGGCGTTTGCCTCAGGCCGGTGAAGTCGTGGTGCGGCGGAATTTGCAGCACCTGCAGCGGGCCGGATATGTTGACCCTGCCCCAGCGGTGCATCTCCGACACGAGGGGATGCCTCACATCCCGGGTGCCAAATACCTGGTCGGACACTTCCAGCAGGTCCCACTCGTACGCCTCCTGCACCGTCATTACAGCCAGGAGCTCGTTCCGAGAATCGCGCAGCGCGATGTCGGCGTCGAGCCTGATGGATGACTGGTCGTCGACGGGCAGGGTTACCGGTATCGGAAAGACCGTGCCGTCGTCGAGGCGCATCTCGCCGACCGTTCGCCGGTAGTCGCGCTCGCCCATGAACCGGCCTAGGGGCGAGAACGCACCGGTAGCCAGAAGCTCGAGGTCGCAGACCGCCCGGTCGGACAGCTGTATGCTGGGGAGGCCGCTGGCGCGGGTCCTGAGGTCGTCGGCCTCCTCCCGAGGGATCACCAAGTCTACCATCTCTCCGCCATAGGGCGAAATTAGTGTGGACTTCTCGACTAGCGTTGTCACTCTTGCATCCTCCAAGATCGCGCGGCTCGTGAAGCCGCGATTTTCGATTTCTCAGCTGTCGCCTCTTCGGCCATTCGACGCCCGAGCGGGGTCCAGGTGTATGCCGCACTCGCTGGGGAAGCCGTTCTCCCACCACCACCGCCCGGCCCTGAGGTCTTCGCCGGGCTCGGTGGGACGGGTGCACGGAGCGCATCCGATGCTTGTATACCCCTTGTCGTACAGGCTGTTGTAGGGAACGTCTTTGGCGCGGATGTACTGCCACACGCTCTCGTAGTCCCAGTCCGCAAGCGGGTTGAGCTTCAACATGCCGCCATGGGCTGGGTCGAGCTCGATCTTCGCCACACCGGCCCGGGTCTTGTTCTGGGTGCGCCGCAGGCCCGTGATCCACGCGTCATACCGCTCCAGCGCGCGATTGAGAGGGTTGACCTTGCGAACCTCGCAGCAGCCAAGGCGCAGCGAAACACTGCGGTAGAACGGATTGACGCCATGTTCGCCTACAAACTGGGTGAGCTCCTCCTGATCTGGGTGGTAGACGTCGACTTTCACGCCGTACCTGTCGCGCACCGCGTCGATCAGATCGTAGGTCTCCTGAGGCAGTCTCCCAGTGTCGACAGTGAACACTGGCAGCCGGGGCCGGAGCTCGGAAGCGATGTCCAGGATGACCATCCCCTCGGCCTGGAAGCTGGTACACAACGCCACCCGATCGCCGAACGCTTCGACGGCCCAGCCGATCACTTCCCGGGCGCTCGCGTTTTCGAGAGCGCCCGCAAGCTCTATGAACCGTGTGTCGACAACTTTGTCCTGCACTACCATGTTGGCCGCTCCCAGTATTCCAACTCCACTTCCGTTGCCCAACCAAGTCTTCGCCCACAAAAAAAGACCCCTCGAGTTCGTTCGCACTCGAGGGGTCTCAATTGGCCGGCTCTCTTAAGCGTCTATACCTGCAAGCCTCTACGCGCAGACAGAGCGGGACACAATCCTGCCCCCCACATACACATACACCTACAAGTGCAGACTACGGCGCTAGTTCTAGTTTTCACAAACTAAATGTTAGGGCCCGTGCAGACCGGTGTCAAGCACATAGGGAGTGAGTAACTGTTCAGTCTCCATGAGCTGAGAGGTCCTCCCCGAATGTCATTCCGAACGCAGCGCCAGCGGAGTAAGGAATCTACGCCTGTCATCGGGGAACGACCCTGTGTGCAAAGACTATTAGATTCTTCGTCGCTGCGCTCCTCAGAATGACAACAGGGAAGGGCGATTCCTCTGTCTCATCAAGTCTGAACAGTTACGGGCGTGATGTTCCCAGAGAGGCGCCACAGGGCTGTCCACAAGCTGACGTGCCCTTCCGGCCTGGATTCAAGCTGTATTGCGCCATCGCCGGCGCCAGGCGCCTGCGGCCTTCGTTCAGGCCGTCCGTCTAGGCTTGAGCATCGACAGCACGGCTCCCGCGAAGGCCAGGCCCGCCATGGAGAGGTAGGCCGTCTTCATCCCGGACGTGAACGCGCCCAACACCCCCTGGGCTCCCGATTCCGACACGGCGGCGAGGCGAGGCTCGAACCCCTGGGCGCCCATCACGGTGACCACAATGGTGGTCGCAACGGCTATTCCCGTGATGTTGGCCGAGTTCCGCACGAGGTTCAGGAAACCGGACATCGCGCCGTAGCTGCTTCGGTCCACGACACTGAGGATCGAGCTGTTGTTGGGCGGGTTGAATGTCCCGGTCCCGACGCTCTGGGTGACGGTTCCCAGGACTATCAGCCAGACAGGCGAGGTCTCCGTCGCCCTCGCGAGGATGAGCAGTCCGGTCGCCGTGAAGAGCAGCCCGCCGACGTTGAACGGCGTCCAGCCGTACCGGTCCGACAGCCTCCCGCCCAGCGGCCCCACGACAATCATGGCGAATGCGGCGGGCACCAGGACCAGCCCCACGCTTCCGGGAGAGTAGCCCAGGACGGTTTGAAGATAGAAGGGCATCAGGAACCGCACCGACGATATACTCATGAATGAGATCGTGCTCGCCACCACCCCGATGGTGAACACCGGGTGCCGGAACAGGGTCACGTCGAGCATCGGACTCCGGTTTCGCAGCTCCCAATACGTGAAGAAACCCGCAAGCCCAACGACGGCGACGAACCCGGCCGCAATGGGCGCCGATCTCCAACCGAGCTCTGCTCCGTTGCTCATCGCAAGCAGGAACACGACCAGGACTGCCGTGGACGTGACAGCGCCGACGAGGTCGAATTTTCCGCCCGATATCGCCCCGTCCATCCTCCTCCGGTCGAGGACCACCTGCGCGAAGACGATGGCCGCCACCGTGAGAACCGCCGTCAGCAGGAATACTTCCCGCCATCCGAAGAGCTCTACGATGAGGCCGCCGATCGGCGGCCCTCCGACCGCGCCCGCACCCACGGCGCTTATCTGGAGGCCCAGCGCCTTGCCGCGCTCGCTCTCGTCGAATGACGCGAGGAGAATCGCCGTCGAGGTCGCCTGGGTCATGGATGCGCCGAGCCCCATGAGCACGCGGGACCCAATCAGTGTGACGATGCTGCCCCCGACCGCGCACAGCAGGGCCGAGACGAGGAAGACCGCAAAGCCAACAAGGTAGAGCCGCTTGCGCCCAACGATGTCCGAGAGCCGTCCCATGGGCAGGAGCAGGGAGCCGATGGTCAGGGCATAGGCGATCATCACCCACTGGACGGTCGGCAGGTCGGTACGGAACTCGTCGGCTATGCTCGGGAGCGCGACGGCCACTGCGCCATGGTCGGCGACGGACACGAATATGCCCAGCGAGGTCGCCGAGTATACCCACCACCGGTAGTGTTTGGAGGTATGGAGCTGTATGTGCCGCCTCCCAGTCGGAAAGCGCCAAGAGTACCATAGCCGGGCTGGATCTGAGGTTCAGACTATAGAGGTAACAGGGCCCGCTGATACGACGGGGACAGCTTCGGAGAGACTTCTCTAGCATCGCCCACAGAACCCTGAAACCAACGCAGATCATTGGGGATTAGAGTCAATCCGCGATTCCATCTCGTCAAGGAACGATGGATCGTAGGTTTCATCGGTATGGTTGTTGTTCCAGAGTCCGGACAGGCGAACGCGCTCCCGGTCGCTGTGCTGGCCGAGCCACTCTGTAGACGGCCCGTCGGTGGCGGGACGGCCACAGCCACTTAGGAGTGCTATGGCATTGCGTTCGATAAACCCACGGCTGGAGCTGGGGCCGGGATCATCATTCACGTTCAGCCACAGCAACGGCATCTGACCGATATAGGCGCTAACGAGGGCCTCGATATCCGCCTCGGCTTTGTTGACGGCGCTCCTGTCAACACTTAGCCTCCGTGCAGCTTCCCCGGCAGATCCGGCAACGCCCCACGACTCTGGTAGCGGCACATTAGTCCGCCTGGCCAAGGCGACGCCCACGAGCAGCCGAAAACTCGACCCCCTGTGGTTGCCGAGGCCGGACCGGATGCTGCCGCGATGTTGAGAGAGCCGACCCCACAAGGTACTCATGGAGCCGCTCTTCAGCCCATGGGTGCCGATGCGCACGACCCTTGGTCCAGCCCCTGTGCCTGACCTGGGTTCACCATTCTCATAGAAGAAATATACTCCACGCAGCGGCCACCCCATGCTGGCGCTACAGCTTCGTAAGAGCCTGAAGCCACCGCCCCGGTCCGCAAGGCGGTCAAGAATCCCATAGAAACGGACGGTGTCGCCGAGCCGATCAGCCATGAAGCATCTTGGTCAACCACCTCAACTGCTCGCCGATCCTCAAGCCTCCCATCGGGACGGAGACAACCAGACCACGACTTCGCAAAGATGGCTCCAAGAACTCGCGGTAGCGTTGGCCGGCCAAGAACACGACTGACCCGACACCACCCAGATGCGGCTCCAATTGTGTGAGCACTCTACCCGCCCACTGGCGGCGGCCCGCAACTGGCATGGTGTTCAGAGTGAGGTCGTAAGGCGAGATCAGCTCATCTGGATGTACAAGACCGTGCTTGGCGGATAGTATGAACCAAGGCCGCCCTGTGCTCTCGGTATAGCTACGGGCCTTGCAGAACCAGGAAGAGATGTACAGGTCTCTCGCGGGTGCAGGGAGGGGCTGTTTCTGCCCCACGCACGACAGTAAATGGATGACCATGCGACAATTGTACTCAGTGGGTGACGGTGTTACGACATTGAAGGACGGCATTAGCCTCTTCGACACGGATTGGGGAGGTCGTTTGTTGGGTCGCAGTGGGAGCATTACGGATGTGGCCGGTATCGAGGTGGGTCACGCCACCGACCTGGGACGCGGTTCCGGGTGTACTGTCGTGCTGTGCAGAGGAGGGGCTGTCGGGGGCGTGGACGTTCGCGGGTCCGCTCCCGGCACACGCGAGACCGACCTGCTGCGGCCGACCAGCCAGGTCTTGGAGGTCCACGCCATAGTCCTGAGCGGCGGGAGCGCGTTCGGGCTCGATTCGGCGTCCGGGGTGGTCCAGTTCCTGGCAGAGCGCGATATTGGATACCGTGCCGGGTCGGTCACGGTGCCGATTGTTCCGGCAGCGATCCTCTTCGACATTGGGATCAGGACGCACGGTGTCCATCCCGGCGCGGATGAAGGGTATTCCGCGTGTGTCAACGCCTCGGACGGCGGCGTCGATGAGGGAAGCGCCGGCGCAGGGACGGGAGCAACCGTGGCTAAGACGATGGGGCTGGACCGGGCCGTCAAGGGTGGCATCGGCACCGCGAGCGTCGACCTTGGGGGCGGTGTAGTGGTGGGTGCGATTGTGGCCGTCAACGCGATAGGGGGCGTGTACGATCCCGATACGGGCGTCCTCATCGCGGGGCCCCGGGACGATCGCGGGGGCATGGACGATCCGGTGGAGGCGCTGCTGGCGGGCGACGGTGAGGACACCCCTGTCCCGTTCGGAAGCAGCACTACCATAGGCGTAGTAGCCACGAGCGCGACGCTGAGCAAGGAGGAGGCGAACAAGCTGGCGTCGATCTCGCACGACGGCCTGGCGCTGGCGGTCCGTCCGGTCCACACGATGCGGGACGGGGATACGATGTTCGCCCTCGCCACGGGTGCCGAAGCAGGGAGAGCGGACATGCTCCGGCTGGGCGCCGCGGCGGTCGCGTGCGTCGGCAGGGCCATCGTGCGCGGTGTCCGGTGCGCGACCGGTGTTGGCGGCGTTCCGTCGGTGGGCGAATTTGCGATCACCCAATAGAGGACAGGGCCCACCAGACGACACGGAGCACATCATTCATGCGTGCGCGAAACTGGTCGGAGTGAGATCGCCGTTGAGCGGCCTGGCAGGTAGGGGTATCCTACGGCCTGAGGGACATTGACGGCCCGGCGCTCGGCCGCTGAGAACGCCGCGGTGAATGACAAGGAGGAGTGCTATGGCAAATCGGACTCCAACAATCGACTCGCAGGTGCACGCCTACGAGCGCAACCGCCCTGAGCGTCCGTGGAGCGGGTCCCTGACGGGTCCCGACGAGGTCACGAGCGACGACATGGTGGCGGCGATGGACGCGGTCGGCGTAGACGGGGCGCTGCTGGTCTCGCCGTTCTCGATGTACCGCTACGACGCCAGCTACGCGCTGGAGGTGTACGCGAAGCATCCGGGCAGGTTCGGGCTGATCAAGCCGTTCGACCCGGAGTCCGAGGCCACCGCCGACGAGATGGCGGACTGGACCGGGAGGCCGGGCGTGGTCGGGGCCCGCATCATGCTCACGTACCAGCCGTTCGAGGCGGACCACCCGGGTCTCAGCCGGATACTCACCGCCGGCGCACAGGCCGGCGTTCCGGTCAATATCATGTGCTCGGGCCAGCTGCCCCTCCTGCGCGAGCTAGCCCGCCGCCACCCGGACACCCAGATCGTGGTCGATCACGTGGGCCTGGCCCAGCCATTCGAGCCGCCTGCGCCGCCGGACCCCTTCGCCGATCTGCCCAACGTGCTGTCGCTGGCCGAGTGCGAGAACGTCGCCATCAAGATTTCCGGGGCCTGTACCCTGTCACACCAGCCGTTCCCGTACGCGGACATATGGGAGCCCCTGGGCCGGATATTCGAGGCGTTCGGCTTCGACAGGTGCATGTGGGGGACCGACTGGACGCGGGCGGTGAAGCTGTTGACCTACGAGCAGGGCGTGGAGGCGTTCCGCGTGACCGACCGGCTATCGGACGCGGAGCGGTCAGCGCTCATGGGCGGGACCCTCGCGGAGATCTACAGGTGGTCGCCCGGAATGGGTGAGTAGGCCCGTCATTTCGGCGAAAGCCGGAATCCAGGGCGCCCTGACCCATGGAGGCGGCTTGTAGAGCCAGCCTCGCAATGTGTCATTCCAACCGTAGGGAGGAATCTAAGATATCTGGTGCTCTAACTCGTACCTGAGCATTGTGAAGAGGGGATGGATTCCCGCCCCCGTCTGCACGGGGGCAGGCTCTGCGCGGGAACGACGGTGTGGGGGCGTGCGGTTCATTTTCAGAGGAATGACGGCCTGGATGACCTGTGCCAGCAGTGAGTACCCAATGGGTGAATAGATAGGGGGCACGAGGCGCACCTGATCCATTATGCGCCCGTGCTTGTCGAGGGTCCGCTCGGTTACAGCATCGCTTCGTTGAGCGTCACGCCGAAGCCGGGGCGGTCCGTCGGCGCGATGTGGCCGTCCACTACCCTGGGCTCGTCCAGCCAGAGCTCGTCCGTGGGGTCCTCCCATCGCGCTGGGTGCGTCTCGGCGAGGTCGGCGCAGTCGGTGGCCGCGATCAGGTGCAGGCCCCATATCTCGCCGCCGCGATGGGGCACGACGGGAATGTCGTGTTCACGGGCGATGTCGAGGATGCGGAGCGTCTCGGTGATGCCCCCGCACCAGGTAATGTCGGGCTGCCATATGTCGAGCGCCCCTGCCGCGGCGATCTGGGCGAAGCCGAAGCGCGTGAACTCGTGCTCGCCCCCGGCGATCTTGACGGGGTGAACGATCTCCCTCAGCGCTGCCTGCTCCTCTAGGAGGTCGGGCGTCGTGACATCCTCGAACCAGTAGAGATCGAACTCACGCAGTGCGTCCGCCATACGGACAGTGGTCTCGAAGTCCCATGACATGTAGCAGTCGGTCATGACGAGGGCGTCGGGGCCGAATACGGACCGCGCTCGGCGGGCGGTGGCCGCGATCCTGGATGTGTCGACCTTCGACTCCGATTTCGCGGTGCCGAACTTGGCGGCCGTGTATCCCATGTCGCGGTGCCGCTCGAAGGCCTCGCCGGTGGCGTAGGCCCTGACCCTGGGCTTGCGCAGTCCGCCGAGGAGGTCGTACACGGGCTTCCCCCGGGCCTTGCCCAGCAGGTCCCAGAGCGCCAGGTCGAGGCCGCTGAGCGCCATCACGGTCAGCCCCTTTCGTCCGTACGGGAGCGACAGGGCGTAGACGTGGTCCCAGACCGCCCGAATGTCTTCGGCGCTCTCGACCACGCGCCCGAGCACGAGGTCGCGGAAGTGGCTGTTGACGACCATGCACGCGGGCTCGCCTCCGCCCCCATACCCGTAGCCTACCGTGCCATCGTCGGCCTCGACGCGGACGACGAACTGCCAGAAGTGGGACTGCCAGGCATCGGTCGGCGGGCGCTTCCACCTGGGGTAGACGGCGCTGACGTCGGTGATTCTCATGGGCTTCCTACTACGCGGTCGTTTGCAGGGCGTAGAGCCTGGCGCGCCGCATCCTCACCCGCAGCCGCACCGGGCGATTGGCCCACCGAGAGATGTCCGACTCGCCGTTCCACGTCACGGTATGGCTGGTGGAGTCTCCCGTGAAGGGGTCGCAGTCGGCGAACGTCCTGCCCGGTATCGCCGTGGACGACTCCGCTGGCGCGCCCTCGCCGAAGCGCCCCATGTGCTCGGTGGAGGCGTCGGCAAGCTCGAAGCTGATCTCGCCGCCGAACCGTGTCCATGCGTTGACCGCGAGGCGTCCTCCCTCGAACGTGGTGGGTATCGTCGTGAAGCTGCCCTCGTCCGGGGCCTCCAGCGACACGAAGCCGTCCTTCAGCCAGGTGGCAGTCGACCAGTATCCGCGATGGGTCCCGGAGGCGCGGGTTCGCCCGTAGTGCCCCTCGTTGTGGGTGTGCCACGTCGGGGAGACGAAGAGCGAGACCTCGTCGGGGCGGAGGCTGACGAGCCCGGCGCCTGCATAGTAGCCGCCCTCCGAGTCCGTGCCCGGCTCCCCGCCCGGCACTACCGGCTCCCGTGTCAGGCGCTGCCAGCTCACCCCGTCGCGGCTGGTGAGCATCTGGAGCTCGACGATGTCGGCGTTCCGCTGGTAGAACGCGGGGAACATCAGGTAGGCGTCGGCGCCGGGCCAGGGCGTGTATGCGTTCGTGTAGATGTCGGTGTCCGGGCCGTCGAGAGCGTCGGGCGAGTAGACGGTCTCGGGCCGCGGCCAGGCGTCGAAGCTGTCCGCTGCGGCGTGCGCAATCGTCCGGCGTCCGTGCAGGGAGCCGCGCTGGAACCGCGACCAGCCTCGAACGTAGGCCACGTACTGGGCCCGCCTCGGGTCGTAGCCGACGACGTTGTGGGTGTCGCTGAAGTAGTTTGGTATCAGCGGCTCGTCGAGGGTCTCCCAGCGCAGTCCGTTGGGCGACACCGCGCCGTAGAGGTGAGGTACGGCGTCCTGAGGATCGCGGTAGAGCAGCTTGTAGCGCTCGTTCGGCCCGCCCGTGGGGTCCATGAACACGCAGGCGCTGTTGACCGAGCGTCCGCGCGCGACGTTCAGGCCGTAGACGATGTTGTTGTTCTTCGAGCCCGCGACCTCGACGGTCCCGATGGTGGGCTTGGTCCAGGTCACGCCGTCGGTCGACTCGGCGTAGGCAAGCAACATCGGGGACGAGCCGTCGTCCCCCGTCGCGTCCGTGCGAACGCGGTAGTAGAAGCGGTACACGCCGCCGCCCTCGAAGATGGTGCCATGCCTGCCGACGGCGGCCTCCCACGGCCTGTCGGCCGTCACGAACGGCCCGTCGTCGATGCGCGGCCTGTGGACGGCAAGCCTGATGCCGGTCGGCATCTCCCAGGAGCCGGGCGATCTCCCGGCCCATGCGACTCCGTACCCAGGCTCGACGAGCTCCCAGTCGACGAAGACGTGCTTTTCGGTTCCCAGCGCGCGACATGCGGCGGCGGTTATCATGAATTGCTCCTGATCGAGGCGCTACGTATTCGTGGAAGGTTGCCTCATGTCAAATCTGACGCCAAGCCCTCTCAGCATTCCTACGGTGTTGTCATAGGGGATGCTGAACTTCTTGCACAAGTTGGGTAAAGGTATCCGTCGCTTCACGGTCGGGTCGAACACTTCGTTGGTGACTACTATTGCGTTGTGAACCTTGGCGTATGCGGCTAGCCACCCATCGGCTGTCCCCGCAAATTCGTACTTCGCGGCAGGTAAGAATCGGTCACTGTCTTGAACCCATCTCTGCATCTCTGCGAATACGTCCACGACCTCCTCTTCCCCCGAAAATGCGAACGAACCACCCCAGTCGCTGTTGGCCCACATGACCAGTTCGTTCGGACTGATAATCTCACTACAGACACGATCGATGCTTAGCACCCTCCCATCTCTGGAATACCGTTGAAGACACTCCCAGAATCCTGGATATAGATCTGGTGGGTAGTAATCGCGCCAGGCAGTCATGAAGACATTAGCATCTAGTACGTAGGGTCTTGGCAGGTCGATGAAGGGCAGAGGGCTTGTCACAGTACAAATCCCATCTTATCGGGCATGCTAGCAAACGTTTCTCCCTTGAGTCCGGTAAGGCTATATGCCTCGCGATAAGTCAATCGCCCCTCTTTGACTGCACGACTTACTGCGGCGCCAAGACGAGTGCCTACACGCCAGTGCTGGTTGTTCCAGAAGTTACCGCCGCGGACCGGCCCTTCCTGTGGAGCGCCCCCCCAGTTCTTGGCTTTGTTTTCTTCGTAGTGGTCAAAGAAGGCGCTTCGGGTTATGAGGTCACAATCAAGAGCGCGTCGAGCGGCGACTACCGTGCTTACTTTGAAGTGCCGCGCCACGTTCTGATAAGGATCGCCAGCCTGCTTCGCCGCAGGCCATCGCTCCAATAGTTCCATCTCCGGCACGAGGAACTCAGCTGCCATTCGGTCGCAGATTTCCTCTGTCCAATGACCTGTCCAGTGCAGGTCCTGAAGTTTGGACAAGCCAGGTCTGTCCACGAAGATATGCACCAATTCGTGCGCCAGAGTGAATATCTGTGCCGTCTTGTAATCGGCGTTGTTGACGAAGATAAGTGGAGCGTATTCGTCAACTAGGGCAAATCCTTGGAATTCACCCGGATCTAGCTTCCGGCGAGTGTCGTTGCCCACGACACCGTTGAATATTACAAGCACGCCAGCGGACTCAATGCAGTTCCGTAGTGTTCGCAGGGCATTGATCCAACTTCCTTCGGCCGCCGCCCATCCCCCTCTGAGGTGCAACGCATCGCTGATGGCCGCCGCCACTTGTTGCGGTGGAGAGTCCAAGCTGAATGCTCCCACAAACCCCAGAGGGAGGGATTCCTGGTAGATGAGCTCCTCCCTCATCCACAGTTGGCGGAGCTGCATCTGGTATACCGTTTCTAACAGATTGGGACTAGGGCGCTTCGGTGGAGCATCACCTCGCGCACGAAAATCGGTAATGGGAAGTCTGTCATCTGGAGGGTCGGCCAAATAGAGTTGCCCGAGAGGGGTATAGGTGCATTTCGCCAGAGCGTCGATCTTGGCGAAAGTGATCCTGCCTGTGCTTTCCCATTCGGATATGGCCTCAGGGCCGACCTTTAGCTTGTCCGCGAGCTGCCTTTGATCAAACCCTGCTCGCTCACGCGCCCACCTCAGCACAGCGGGTTCCAGGGTTCTGTGAGAGCGTCGACTAGGCATCACTCACCAAAGCGTCGGTGTCATTTCACTGAAGTCATCCACCCCGCCAACGTGAGCTGTAACTGGGCCATCTCGCAGGTACACGGCGGGCTAGAGGAGCCGAGGCGCCGCTCGTCGAGGGAGTTCACGGCGCGGCGGGATCAGCGCATCGGTACGGGGCTTGGGGGCGAGCAGCAGGCCCTTGAGGTCTGGCCTAGTCATCTGAGGTTCGTCGGCCAGACTGGTCTCCAGCATTTCGTTGAAGCAGGCCTTGGGTTCCTGCACCTGCCGGGCGTTGCTCATGCATCCCTCCGCTACACGTACCGTTGTGGCTGGCTAGGTATCAGACTAGTCCTACAAGTCCCGTGCGGTCAAGCGTAGTCGCCGGCCAGAGGAAAGGAGGGCCTCCTCCACCCCATTTCCCAGTCAACGCAACCTCTCGAGGTCTACTGCTTCATGGACGGGCTATGCGTGTTCCCAGGGGTTTATGAGATCGATGTCGATGTGCTGGAAATCGGCGATGTTTCGGGTGGCGAGGGCCAGGTCGTGGGCCCTGGCGGTACCGGCGACAAGAGCATCTCCCAGGTCCAGGGTGCGGCCGGAACGCCGCTCCTGTGCCCGGAACTGCGCGGCCCACCTTGCGCCTACCCTGTCCAACGGCAGGATGCGGTCCTCATATTCTGTAACGAGCCGCCGCAGGTCTTGCTGCAACAGCGTGCGCCTGTTTCCCAGCGGCAAGCACCGCACCCCGTACTCGAGCTCATGGATGACCATCGAGGACAGCCACAGGCCGTCGTGCTGGATGAGGAACGTGGAGACGCGTGCGTCGGGGGCACTCCTCATAGTTTCCGAGATAACGTTGGTGTCCAGGAGGTAGCCGCTCATTCGGGTTCTTCGTCTATGAAGGGGACCTCGCGGGACGATTTCCTGTCCGGTGTCTCGAGATCGAGCCCTCGCGGCATGTTCTCGACCAGCCACTGGCCCAGAGGCTTGCGGTCCGTTACCTGGGCCTGCCAGATACTCTCTGGCACGACGACGAAGGGCCTTCGGGTGCCTATGCGCTGCGGCCCCTCCGTTTCGGCAAGACGCAGGACTTCGGACAACCTGGCCTTAGCCTCGGCAACGGTCCAGACACGGCCGGGTTCTGAGAGAAGCACGGTTCGCCCCCGTAGAAGATTTCTTATAGTCTACAATAGACTATGTTTTTCCGTCGCGCAATTGTGGAGGCGCCCCAGAGGTCGAAGTCTGAACGAGGATCATGTCACCATGGGATGGCGCCTCGGGTCGGGGATGCTGGCCAGCGTCGAGAGGCAGCCTTCGCGCGTCGGCGACCGACACGAACTCGGAGCCAAGCACATATTCATCCATTTCCTTTAGTTCTGGGTGGTATTCGCCTGGACTGCCCGCGTACACGATCTGGAGGAAGTCAGGATGAGGGTAGCTCCAGCCCTCTGGCACAGGGTCGATGTGGGTGAAGTGCAGTATCCCGATAGGACGGAAATATGCCAGGCTCCAACCAGTCTCTTCAAGTACCTCCCGCCGCAGCGCGTCTTCGGGCGTCTCATTGGGTTCCAGCCTGCCACCGGGCAAAATGTGCCTGTTGCTGGGTCCTGGACCACCAGCACCCGGTTCCCGTCGGTCACTACCGCCCGCGCGGATGTCACGTATCTACGAGGAGGCGTTCTATCGGTCAGATAGCACGCCAAACGCATGGTGCCCGTAGGCCAGGTAACCATTTCCTCCACGAAGGGGGTCAGCGGACCCAGGAACGCGGCAAGATCGTCGTCCATATCCCATATCCTCACCCACTCGTCGTCATCACGATACCGCGGCACTGTCCGCCTGCACCGACCTCCGCAAGCACGCCAACCGATGCGTCAAAAGGCGCGGAAGTTTGGCCCCAAATCCACTACCTCCGTCATTCCCGCGACGGCGGGAATCCATCCCCGGCAAGGTGCACAGCCATAGCCTCAGAGGCAGTCCGTCACGCCGCCCGTGCAAATCAGGTGGTGGATCTGGGTTGGCGCACTTGGCTTGCTATCTCCTCAACTACCTGATATCCCTCTCCAACGTGTCACGATTACGGTACACCCACGCTGCGGATCGGGCCCGCCAGGTAAGGCCCCAGATGATAGGGTAGCCGTTAGGCATCGGATCGACCATGCCGCGTGTGACTCCAAACGCGTCCGCTGTCTCGGCGGTGTCATGGATAGCGTACCCGATGATCCGATCGACGAAGCCGCGCCGTTGCTTGGTCGAAAGTCCATAGGCATCAACGATAGCGCGAAGCTGGCGGGCACGGACCTCCAGAGGTGGCAGCCCCTCCCGTTCTGCGACATCGTCGCTGAAGAGCTTGGCGTTGAGCCAGCAGGCTTGGGAAAGTTCAATCATGGGATCGACAGGGCCGGCGGTTTCCCAGTCGATCAGCGCCGCCGGAAGCCCGTCTCGCGTCACGATATTCCAGGCCGCGACATCGCAATGCCCGATAACCCTCTTGGAGCCGCCAAGACCTCGGCCGAACCAGGGCGGCCACACTGCGTCAGGAGGCGGGCGGTAAGATGCGGTCGCCTCGTGTAGCTGCCGTAGCAGATGACCTACCCCTGCTGCGCCCTCGATGGTCCACGGGCCCGGGTGTGTGAATTCGCCCTTGATATAGCTAAGCGTTTCCCGACCGTCAGGAGCGAACCCCGAGCCCACGACACGTGGAGCGCCGGAGAATCCGACCTCTTCCAGGTGCCGCAAGAGCGAGTGCACGGTTGGCGTCCAAGGGCCGGCGGGCCGTAGAACGACGTTGCCTTGCCGTTGCACCCCGGTGCTTCCCGCACCCCGGCCCCTCAGTATTGTCTCGTTCTCCACTGTAGCCATGGCGTCATTCTCACGGTGCGTAACTAAGGGCGTCAAGTCATGCTTCCTACCCGATGAGACGAGGGATGACACAGCAGAACGGCGAGGCGGAGTCCGCTCACCGAACTCTCGACAAGGAATGCCCCTAGCCCCTGTGGGCTACCGGAAGACCCGCAAGTGACAACACGCAGCCCACCGTTCTGTCCCATAGTCTCCGCTCGTGGCGAGTTTGCCCCTGACGGCGTATGACCAGGCCTGAATACAGGTCCAGAACGAACCTCAAAGTGGAGCCTCCCAGTTTGGTGGACTGGAGGGCGTAGTACAGGTTTCTCCGGGCCGCTGGAGGATGGCGCTACGTGTAGGTTGCCTCGGGACCGCGGGCTGTTATCTTGCCTGCCGCTACCAGCTCCACCACGTCCTCCAGGTCGCTGAGGTAAGCGTCCACAAAGGGCTCGTGGCCCGGCGACTGCATGAAGTGAATCGCCTTGAAGGGGACTGAGTCCTTGGACACCATCCAGCCCCTGTCCTCCAGGCCGGCGGCGATGGCGTAGATGTCCATCGTCGTGGACGTGTACGCGAAGAGGGACATGTCCGGCTTGCCGAGCACAGTGAGGCCCTCGATGGCGTTGATGCGCTCCTGGAAGCGCCGCATGTATCGCATCGTCCCATCGACCAGCCGCAGGTATCCCTCCTCGCCCAGGTAATTCATCACCGCCCACGCGGCTGCGATGGCCCCTCCGGGACGGCTGCCGGCGATGGTGGGCGTGACGTAGTAGCCCTGGGGCCGCTCCGGCGGTCCGTAGTCGAAGACCTGGTACTGGAAAATGTCCGGGTCGCGGGACAGGATCGCCGAGGCCCCCTTGGCCGTGTATCCGAACTTGTGGAGGTCGGCCGCGATCGTCGTCACCCCGGATACGCGGAAGTCCCACGGTGTTACCTCGTACCCCAGCTTCTCCGTGAAGGGCAGGAAGTAGCCTCCCACGCAGGCGTCGACGTGGAAGCTGATGCCCCGCTCCTCGGCCGGAGCCGCCATCTCCGGGATGGGGTCCACCATGCCGAGAACAGTGCTGGGGGCCGACCCGACCATCAGGACGGTGTTGTCGGTGACGGCGGCGTGGTAGGCCGGTACGTCGACAAGGCCGTCCGAGGTCAGCGGTGTCGATACGAGCTCGAGCCCGAAGTAGTCAGCCGCCTTCTGGAAGGAAGGGTGCGCGGACTCGGGGGCGACTATCTCGGGCTCGGTGACTTCGGGCCTGAGGGCCCTGGCCCGGTCGCGAGCCGACTTGGCGCCGAGAAGGTTGCTCTCCGTGCCCCCTGACGAGATCGCGCCGACCGCGTTCTCCCCGTGCAGCAGGCCGGCCGTCATCTCGATCACCTCGCGCTCGAATCGGGCCGTGCTCGGGAAGATCGACGGGTACAGCGCGTTGACGGAGAAGAAATCGATGTACGCCTGCTGAGCGACTTCGAGTACGTCGTCGCCCGCTGGGTACGAGACGCCGGCTGCCAGGCGCTCCTTCCACTGCTTGTCCCCGCTCGCCATATCCCGCATCGTCTCGCGCAGCTCCGACGCCGGCACGCCCTTCTTGTCCAGCTTCATTTCGGCACGCTCCTTGCTAGCGCCATTGGGTGCGGCATCGCAAACCAACTGAGGATGTCGGTCCTCGAATCCCGCGTGTCGGTCACTCACCGCCCGCGCCGGAGGTCCTCATGCCTGCCGACCCGGTTCCCATGCTTGTCGGTGCAGCATAACGGATGGTACAACTATCGGGGACAGGTCAATCTGCCTGCGGATGGGCCAGAACTAATACCAAGTCACCGTGATGCCGCCGTATATGTGTGGCCAGGGAGTGGATTCCCGAAGTTGTGTAGTCGGGTCGCGGTCACCAGGGTGGCGAGCGGCCGGGGGAGGCGGAGTCGATGGGTGCGGCCCAGGGGTCCGGCTCGTGCCAATGCTGTTCGAGTCTTTCCTTGATTCTACGCTCGGCGGGGGTGAGCTCCACGGGTGCGGGTTTTTCGTCCTTTTCCTCGTTGTTGCGCTTGGAGCCCTTTCGGAGAGCGGCGGCCCTGGTGTTTCCGTCCCGGCGTCGCTGTGTTCGGGTGCGCCTCCTTCCGGTCCGTCGGACCTTGTGGTCCTGGGGTCCTTGGGCAGGGTCAGGGGGATGGGTTCCCGCCTCCGCGGGAATGACGATTTGGCGGGGCTCAGGGTGAGCGGATCCTTCGACGGTGCTCAGGACAGGCTCGGTACGAGCGGAGTTGGCTGCGGCGCTACGGCCCCCGCCGCCCCCCTGGGTTCCCGCCCCGTATCGAGTACGGGGCAGGCTCCGGGGAAGTTGGGGTTGAGTTGGCCTCATGCCTTTTGGCGAGGTCAGGCCCTTCGACAGGCTCAGGGTGAGCGGGATGGGTTCCCGCCCCGTATCGAGTACGGGGCAGGCTCTTCGCGGGAATGACGGGTGTGTTGGGAGCGGGCTGTTCGTCGCGGACTATGTGTACTATGAGCTCCTTGGCGGCGGCGATCCTGTGGTGGCACTTGAAGCCGTCGTTCCTGTCCTGCATGACGTCGTCGAGGAACTCGATGATGGTGCCGCCGTCGGCTGTCTGGGCTCGGATGAGCCTGGCCATGAGGAATTCATCTATCCCAGAGAGCACAGTGAGGAAGTCTCGCGTAAGGGTGGCCGGGGCGTTCAGGGTCACGGCCACCAGGCTCCTCTCCTCGGCGGAGCAGGGGTCGTCCGGTGTTGGGGCGTCCATTGATGGAGTGGCCGCATGAGACGCCGCGGTACTTGGCAAGGAACTTGGCGGCGGCCTTGGACTTGTGCTTTTCGAGCTGTTTGGCGGCGTCCATCCTGTGGCATAGCTCAGCGCCGTCGATCCTGTCCTCCATGACGTCGAGGAAGAAGTCGATGATGCGTCGGCCGTCGTCGGTCTTCTCGCGGACGATGTCGGCGAGTGTGGGCGGCTTCCGCTCCGTTGTTTGCTCTGCGGTCTGTGTAGCTGTATCAGACATACGTTCTATTATGGGGGAGGGATGGGGGTTTTGTCAAGAGGGGAGATTGTCTGAACTGTGATTCTGGTGATTTGGGTGATTGGCGTGATTGGGAGCCGGGGATGGATTCCTGCCCCCGACTTCTCGGGGGCAGGCTCTTCGCGGGAATGACGGGAGGCCGGAATGACGGATTGCTGAACTGCGTCATGTTCAATTCACGGCGTAGTCAAAACGAAATGGTATTATACCAATTAGGTGTGATGCCGCCATATATGCGCAATTGGGTTTGCAGCCACGACGGACGGGGAGGGCGGGTTTCAAACCCGCCGCTACGATTTGAATTGACGGCGTAGTCACAATGAATTGGTATAACACACTGCGCATGCAGAGAATACCCTAATGGACATCGGCTCTAGCTATTGTGCAGGTGGCGACCCCGACCGGATTCGAACCGGCGATCTCTGCCTTGACAGGGCAGTGTGTTAAGCCGCTACACCACGGGGCCGCAACGGAGCTTGCGGGCAGGGCGCCTGCATCAGCGTACCTGACGGCAACGCGGCGGCAGGCGCCGGCCGAGGGCTGGTGGGCGGTAATGGATTTGAACCAATGACCTCTGCGATGTCAACGCAGCGCTCTATACCACTGAGCTAACCGCCCGCGACGGCTCCTCGAACCACGGCATAGTGTAGCACACCAAGGTCCGGGCCGGTCAAGAAAGCACTCGGATACCGGATACGCGCTTGGACTGCTGCGACAATGACTGCGACGAAACAATCATAGTATCTAATGATTCTGACTTGGTAACGCCCATAGAGGCAGTTCGTGAGCGGTTCTATAAGCCGGTAGGCGTAATCAACCCTCAGCGAGCTGAGGCGCGTAGTAGAGCTCTCACACAAGCTGCGTCTTGGTCATACGGCTCCATCAACCGGACACACTTCGCAACCAACCAACTCCCACCTCATATGACCGACTCCAGGGGTACATTCTCGAAACCGGGAACGTGGTAGGGGCCCTGTCAAGACCTCATTCCGCAAGAACCGGATAGTGTAGGAGCCCCAGATAATATGGGTTGACCATACTCTATAGTATGGGTAGTATGGGTCTGTGAAGACGACGCTGGACATCCATGACGAGCTGCTGGCGCGTGCCAAGCGACGCGCCAAGAGAACGGGACGCCCGCTGCGCGCCCTGGTGGAGGACGGTCTCAGGCAGGCGCTGTCAGCGGACACCGAGCGACGGCAATACCGCCTGTCCGACCTGAGTGTGGGGAACCCGGATGGCCGCGACCCTCTGGAGTCGTACTCATGGCAAGATCTGCGCGAGCTGATATACGGTGACGGCGATCGCAATGATCGCAGTTGATACCAACGTTCTCGTCTACGCGCATCGCCGCGAATCGCGCTCCCATAAAGAGGCTGTGGCGGTCATTCGTTCACTTGCCGAGGGAGACTCCGCATGGGCCATACCTTGGCCATGTTGTTACGAGTTCCTCAGCGTCGTCACGAACCGGCGAATCTGGAAAGACGATGCGACTACTCCTGAGCGTGGCTGGGACCAAATTGCCGCCTGGGCCGCGTCGCCGTCGAATCGATTGATTGGCGAAACGGACGATTTCCTGGAGATTCTAGGCCGTTTCGTGCAGCGGCCGCGCGTGGTCGGAGGAGTGGTCCACGACGCCCGCATAGCTGCGATATGTGTCGCCCACGGCACCGACGTGCTGCTCACACGGGACCGAGACTTCACCCTGTTTCCCGAGCTCCGGACCCAGGACCCTATGTCGCCCTACAAGGGAACGCCCCCTTTAGGGTCTCCAAGTCTCTAGTCAGCGCACCACAGGAACATCCAAGTGCAAGAGATGCCAAAGAGGTTCGATCCGACCGTGAGGGCAGCCATCATCGGGTGCGGCGCTGCGGGCCGTGCCCGGATACGGGCCGCCCTGGCCGACTTCCGCAACACCAGCATCGACGTGGTGTGCGAGCCGTCGCCCGAGGCATACCGGGAGGCGGCGGCCATCTTCGAGGCGGAGGGCCGGCCCGTTCCGATCAACGTCCCGGACTTGGAGCGCCTGCTCGGTGAGCATGCCCACAGCCTCGATGTCGCGTTCATCGTCACGCCCCACGCGCTGCACTTCAGCCAGGCTAGGGCCTGCTTGGAGGCCGGCCTGGACGTGTTGTTGGAGAAGCCAATGGTGATGAACGCCCAGGAGGCGCGGGAGCTCATCGAGACCCGGGACCGCACGGGGAGAACGCTGGTCGTCGCCTTCCAGGGCAGCCTCTCCCCCCACATCCGCAAGGCCGTGAAGATGCTCCGATCAGGGGAGCTGGGGCCCGTGCAGACCATCTCAGGCGTCATCTGGCAGAACTGGGGCGGTAACTTCAAGGACGGGTGGCGGTGGGACCCCAGAATATCCGGCGGGGGCTTCGTGTTCGACAGCGGCGCCCACATGCTGAACACTGTGTCCGACCTCGCCGGCGAGGACTTCACCGACGTCTGGGCACTCTTCGAGAACCAAGGCGGACCGGTGGATATCAACGCCGTGATTATGGGGCGACTGGAGTCCGGCACCCTGGTGACGATCCACGCCTGTGGACAAACGGCCCCCTCGTGCGCCTCGGACATCAGGGTGTTCTGCACCAGGGCGGCACTGCGCACCGGCGCCTGGGGAGAGTCGCTGGAGATACTCCGCGCCCAGCCCGCCAACTGGCAGCAGACGGGCATCAGCCGCGATCAGGGCTGGGAGGTCGTTCCTGTGCGGGAGTCCCGCGGGGTGTGGGAGGAGTTCCTCTCCGCCCGCGAGGGTCGAATCGTCAACCCCTCTCCCGCAGAGCTGGGCTTGCGCATGGCGCACCTGTGGGAAGCCATCAGGCAATCGGCCGCCCGGGATGGCGAGCCCGTCCGGCTGAAGACCGAGGCCGCCAGGGTATCCTGACAGCGAAGCAAAATGCCTGCGAACCAGGAGAGCCGAATGCCTGAGTTGCCGAGAGTCACAGTCTGGAACGAGTACCGCCACGAGAGGGAAGAGGAGGAGATAGCCGCCATCTACCCGCGGGGGATGCACGCGCCCATCGTCGACTATCTGGGCGCCAGGGGCTTCCCCGTTCGCGTGGCCACCATGGACGAGCCGGAGCACGGCCTGACCGACGAGGTGCTGGCCGAGACCGACGTGCTGACCTGGTGGGGCCACAAGGCGCACCAGGAGGTCAGCGACGCTGTGGTCGACCGCGTCTACCAGCGGGTGCTGGACGGCATGGGACTCATCCCGCTGCACTCCAGCCACTTCTCCAAGATATTCAAGAAGCTGATGGGCACCAGCTGCGGTTTGTACTGGCGCAGCATTGGAGAGAAGGAGCGCGTCTGGGTCGTCAACCCCGGACACCCCATCGCGGAGGGCTTGGGCGAGTACTTCGAGATTCCCCGCGCGGAGGCCTACGGTGAGCCATTCGACATCCCGGAGCCGGACGCCCTGGTGTTCATCAGCTGGTTCGCCGGTGGCGAGGTATTCCGCAGCGGCTGCTGCTACAAGCGTGGCCGCGGCAAGATCTTCTACTTCCGTCCCGGCGACCAGGCGTATCCCATATATCACCAGGAAGAGGTGCTGCGCGTCATCGCCAACGCGGCGCTGTGGGCCGCCCCGGAGAGCGGCGTGGACGATAGGCCGGACCGCACCACGATCAGGGGCATCAACCGACCCAAGCCCCTTGAAGACCTGCGCTGACGCCGACTTTCCCCCAGCAGGAGAGGGCTGGGTGAGGGTGCCTACGGGCAGGAGGAGCTCCGTATGGACAGGTTGGACAGAAGACTCAGGATGGGCATGGTGGGAGGTGGAAGGGACGCCTTCATAGGCCCCATCCACCGTATAGCGGCCCACATGGACAACAAGATCGAGCTCGTTTGCGGCGCCTTCAGCAGCACGCCGGAGAAGTCCAGGCTCAGCGGACAGGACCTCCTGCTGCCCCCGGAGCGAGTCTACGGCACCTACCAGGAGATGATCGAGGCTGAGGCCTCGTTGCCCCAGGAAGTCAGGATGGACTTCGTCTCCATCGTCACGCCCAACAGCACGCACTTTCCCGTGGCCGCGGCCGCCCTGGACGCCGGTTTCCACGTCGTCTGCGACAAGCCCATGACGATGGACCTGGCGCAGGCCAGGGAGCTGGAGCGCAAGGTCGCTGAGACCGGCAAGCTCTTCTGCCTTACACACAACTACACCGGCTACCCGATGGTCAAGGAAGCGAGAGAGCTGGTATCCGCCGGCGAGATGGGAGCGGTCAGGCGCATCGTCGTGGAGTATCCCCAGGGCTGGCTGGCCACCAGGGTCGAGGCCGACGGCGTGAAGCAGGCCATCTGGCGCACCGACCCGGCCATAGCCGGAGCCTCCTCTTGCATGGGGGACATCGGCACACACTGCGAGAACCTGGCCGAGTACGTCACGGGCCTGCGCATCACTGAGATGTGCGCCGACCTGACGACCTTCGTGGACGGGCGCGGCCTCGACGACGACGGCAGCGTCCTGCTGAGGTTCGAGGGCGGCGCCCGGGGCGTTCTGTGGGCGAGCCAGATCGCCGTGGGGCAGGAGAACGGCCTGCGGATCCGTATCTACGGTGAGCGGGGCGGCTTGGAATGGCAGCAGGTGGAGCCCAACACGCTGCTCGTCCATCGTCTGGACAGGCCCACGGAGATCAGGAGGACGGCGACGAGCTTCGTGGGCGCCGCGGCCGGAGCCAACGTCCGCCTCCCGGCCGGACATCCGGAGGGCTACATCGAGGGGTTCGCCAACATCTACAATAGCTTCGCCGACGCGCTCGCGAAGGTCATCGCCGGCGGCAATGTGGACGAGTCGACCGCTGATTACCCCAACGTCCACGACGGCGTTCGGGGCATGGCCTTCCTGGAGGCCGTCGTGCGAAGCGGCAACAGCGACCAGAAGTGGGTACCTGTGCCCGACTAGCGGCAACCCAGTACGGGACAGAGAGGAGGAAGAGATGACAAGACCCGTCACCCTTTTCACCGGACAGTTCGCGGACATGCCCCTGGCGGAGCTGGCCCCCAAGGCCGCCGAGTGGGGCTACGACGGCCTGGAGCTGGCGTGCTGGGGAGACCACCTGGACGTCGACCGCGCCGCCAGGGACAAGGCCTACGCACAGGGCAGGATCGAGCTCCTCGCCGAGCATGGGCTGAAGGTCTTCGCCATCAGCAACCACCTGGCCGGCCAGCTAGTGTGCGACCCCAACGACGACGCCCGCTCGGACACCTTCGCGCCGGCGCGCTGCCACGGCGACGCGGAGGCCAAGCGGTCGTGGGCCGTCGAGGCGATGGTGAACACCGCCCTGTCGGCGCGGAACATGGGCCTCGACGTCGTCAACGGCTTCACCGGCTCGTCCATCTGGCACATGATCTACAGCTTCCCGCCTGTCAGCGCTGCAATGATCGACGAAGGTTTCGCCTACTTCGCCGAGATGTGGGACCCTATCCTGGACGAGTTCGACAAGTGCGGCGTCAGGTTCGGGCTGGAGGTGCACCCGACGGAGGTCGCCTTCGACATAGTGACGTCCCATCGTGCCCTCGATGCAGTCGGCCACAGGGACGCCTTCGGCTTCAACTTCGACCCCAGCCACCTGCACTGGCAGATGGTCAGCCCGACGAAGTTCCTGCGCACGTTCCCCGACCGCATCTACCACACCCACATGAAGGACGCCGCCCTTACGCTGGACGGCGAGTCAGGGATACTGTCGTCCCACCTCAACTTCGGCAAGCCCGGGCGCGGCTGGGACTTCCGCACCCCTGGGCGAGGCCAGATCGACTTCGAGGACATCATCCGTACCCTGAACGCCATCGGGTACGAGGGGCCGCTGTCGGTGGAGTGGGAGGACGCGGCCATGGACCGCGAGTTCGGTGCGGCCGAGGGGTGCAGGTTCGTCAAGTCCCGCCAGTTCCCACCTTCCGACAGGGTATTCGACGAAGCCTTCGGCGAGTAGCCGTCCCCACCTGTCATCCCGGTAGCCGTCTAGCCTGCGCTTCCAACTGCCGGCCCCGCCTCGGCGAGGTCCTTCGTGCCAGGCGCGATCATCGATTCGGTTTCTGCACTCAGGACGGGTAGACGGCTTGGCCCTACGCCACCATCACGCTGGCCCCGGCCCGGCGCCGGCCTTCTCCCTGTGTCCGACGCGGCCAGGGGCATGAGGAGACTCCCCCCGCCCCACCATTAACGCGTAGCGGTCTCAGCCCACCCGGCCGCCATGGAGGTCGTCCTCAACCGGCGAGCGCGCCGTCAAGGCCAGCTGGTCTATCTCCGCCTCCCCGCACTACAGTGGTCTAGGGGTACTCTGAATAACCCATCAGCACGGCTTAATTTCCTATGTGTGGAGCTGCAGTCCACGGACTTATTCAGACCATCCCTAGTTCTTGGCTAGGGACCGGTCGCAGGATCCTGCTTGCGCCACAACGGGCCGCTACCTGTCGTCTCCTGCAAGGAGCACGCCGATCTTTTCGAGAACCTCGTCTATTGTGTCAACGGGCAACGGCGCGACAACTCCGGCGTTGCGAGCTCGCCAGTCTAGACTCTTGACCTGGTCGGCCAGTATGACTCCCCTTACACTCAGGCCGGATGGAATAGCGACCTCAAAGGGGTATCCTTTTACCTGGCTGGTGATTGGGCAAAGTAGGGCGAGCCCGACCTTGCCGTTATAAGCGCCCGGTGACAGAACAACGGCAGGCCGCCGTCCGGCCTGCTCGCTTCCCGTCTGCGGATTGAAGTCTATCCACACTGCATCTCCGCGCTGCGGGACTAGCGCCGGCCTCACCATGCCTCGCGTCCTGTCGGAGGGCCTGTGTCCACTTCGTCGTGCCGATTGCTCTCCGTAATGCCCTCCAAGAGAGTATCCAGGTGCACAGGCCGTCGCCTCATCGGCTGGATGGCCAAGCCCTCGTCCCTGACAGTCAGCCGGACCGGAGAGTCGGGCTCCAGATCGAGCTGGCGGGCGAGTGTCTGGGGAATTCGCAGCGCAAGGCTATTGCCCCATTTCCTGATCCGAGTTTCCATTGGTCTCATGCTCCGGTCGTATATACGCATGTATATATAGGTATCACGAAAGTCCTTGTCAACCCGCCACCCTAAAACGGCTGGTAGGTCGTGGTGGTCCAGCGGGCTATGGCGGCCTGGGCCCTGGGGCTGATGGCGCGCTGGATGTCGACGTTGAGGAGGGCCGGGCGGTTGGCGGCGAAGGCGCGGTCGATGGCCGCGGGCAGGTCGTCCGGGTCGGTGACGTGCTCGCCGTAGCATCCCAGGGCCTCGGCGACCTTGTCATAGCGGGTCGGGAGCAGGTCCGTGGCGACCGGCTTGCCGTACACCTCGATCTGGATCTGACGGTCGATACCCCACGCCGCGTCGTTGCCCATGATCGACACTACGTTGATGCCGTGCCTCACCGCCGTGTCCAGCTCCATGCCGTTGAACCCGAAGCTGCCATCGCCCGTCAGCGATATGGCACGCCGGTCGGGATAGGCCAGCTTTGCGGCCATTGCGGTCGGCAGGCCAGAGCCGAGCATGCCCACCGCCGAGAAGTAGTGCCACGACCGCGGCTCCAGGGCAGGGAGGTAGGCGCGGCCGAAGTGGCAGAAGTCGCCGCCCTCGAAGGTCAGGAAGTCGTCCCGGCGCAGCGCGGACTGGAGGGCCTTGTGGACGTAGATGGCGTGCATGGGCGTCTCGCTAACCGCGAGCTCGTCCAGCTTCCTTAGCTGGGCCTCCCGGACCTCGCGCAGGTCCCGCACCCAGGCCCGCTCGGCCCAAGAGCGGGCGGCGGCGCTCGCCGCGATCCTGTCCGCGACCGCGGCGACGTCGCCCACGATGCCCACTGCGACGCCGCGGTTGCGGCCTATCTCGGCCGGGGACGGGTCGACCTGCAGGACAACCGTGTCCGCCGATAAGGTTGGCGGCAGGGCGTACCCGATGATGATGTCCTGCTTCATGCCGAGCAGCAGCACAACGTCGGCGTCGCGGAGCCTGCGGGCGGCGTCGTTGAGCCCGTTGTCGTAGAAGCCGGCGCAGTACGGGTGGTCGTCGGGCACCAGGCCGCGGGCTCCAGCCTCGGTCATGATCGGCGTCCGCGTCGCCTCCACGAGCCGCCGCAATTCGTCGCCCGAGCCGGAGTAGGCGGCGGCGGTCCCCGCAACGATCAGCGGCCTCTCCGCCGAGTGGAGAGCATCCACGATTGCCTCGACCTGGGCGTCGGACGCGCTTGAGTCGGGCCCGGGACGGTACTCGGACGGCTCGAAGTAGGTGACCTCGCTCTCGTCAAGGGTCTGCTGCTGGATGTCGATGGGGATGGTCAGGTGCACGGGGCCGCGCCTCCCCGAGTAGGCGAGCCTCAAGGCCTGGGCGATCATGTGGGGGATGCGGCGCGGGTCGGTGACGAGCCACGCGCCCTTGGTCGTCGGGCGCGCCATGTCCACCTGCTCGATCTCCTGCATTGCGCCGCGCCCCAGCTCGTGCAGGGGGGCGCTCCCGCTGATCGAGAGCAGGGGGGCCTCGGCGTTGAGTGCGCTGCTGAGGCCGGGAATCGCGTTCGCGAACCCGGGCGTCGTGTACATGGCGACGCCGGGCTGGCCGGTGATGCGCGCCCACGCGTCGGCCATGTGGACCGCCGCCTGCTCGTGCCGCGTGTCTATGAACCGGAAGCCCATGTCCGCCATCACGTCCATGACGGGCAGGACGTGGTCGCCCGCCAGCGCGAACACGTTGGTCACGCCCTCCATCTGCAGGGCGCGTCCGATCAGGTGGCTTCCGGTGACTATCTTCGAGGTGGACAAAGGGTACCTCCAACTCTGGTTTGGCTCGGCATATTGTAATGGGTGTTGCGCGTAGGGCGCTGCCGCCGCGCCGCGATCGCAGGGCCTTTCCATTGTCCCATAAACCACATACCGTCATTCCCGCGCAGGCGGGAATCCAGGTGGGCGGTAGGGTATGTCCCTTCCGCAGGGAGCCAACTTTGGAAAGGCCCTGCCGCGATCGGACCTGTCTTGACACGGCGGACGGGCTGGCTTAGCGTTCCAGCGTCCAGCCGAAGGAGGGTCCTCTATGCGCGGCATGGTCCAGACGGTGCTCGGCCCGGTCTCGCCGGAGACTCTGGGTCCGACCACGGCCCACGAGCACCTGATCCTCGACTTCTCGGTCGTATTCCAGGAGCCTGAGTCCGCGGCGGAGCGCGGCCTCGCGTTCCAGCCGGTCAGCCTCGACAACCTGGCGTGGGTCAGGTACGACCCCTTCCGCAGCAGAGACAACCTCACCCTGGTCGACGAGGACACCACCGTCGAGGAGGCGATGCTGTTCAGGGCCGCAGGGGGCCGCACCATCGTCGACACCACGACGCGGGGCATAGGCCGGGACCCGGCCGCCGCTGCACGGATCGCCCGTCGCACCGGCCTCAACGTCGTGATCGGCTCCGGCTACTACGTGGGCGCGTCCCACCCCGACGGGATGGACGCGATGTCCGAGAACGAGATCGCGGCCGAGATCGTAGCTGACATCACGACCGGTCAGGCCGGTGTGAAAGCGGGCGTGATCGGCGAGCTCGGCTGCTCGTGGCCGCTGTGGGAGAACGAGCGGAAGGTGCTGAGGGCCGGCGCTCGGGCGCAGGTCGAGACCGGCGCGTCGATCATCATCCACCCCGGCAGGAGCGAGGACGCGCCGTTCGAGGTCCTGGACATGCTGGCCGCTGCGGGCGCGGATGTCGAGCGGGTGGTGATCGGGCACCTGGGGCGGACCTACTTCGACGCCGACCGGCTGCTGGAGCTCGCCCGGACGGGCTGCTACCTGGCATACGACCAGCTTGGGTGGGAGACGTCGAACTTCTCGCTGGGGCCGACCGATTTCCCCAGCGACGCCCAGCGCATCGGGTTCATCAGGCGCCTCGTCGACGAGGGGCACGGCGCACAGGTCCTGCTCGGCCAGGACGTGTGCTCCAAGGACAAGCTCGTGAAGTACGGCGGACTCGGCTTCGCCCACCTCCTCGACAACATCGCGCCGAGGATGGTCGAGGCTGGCATCTCGCAGGACGACGTCGACCGTATGCTGGTACGCAACCCAGCCGAGATGCTGACCCTCGCCTAAACCACCTCCGTCGTTCCCGCGAAGGGCCTGCCCCCGAGCAGTCGGGGGCGGGAACCTATCCCCGGCGGGGTGCAAACGTGACCGATGAGGCAGTCAGCCACCCCATACATCCAGATTAGATAGGGATTTGGCCCCCCGGGCTGCGTTGACCGGCCCCGAACCCCCTGCTACACTCCGGCCAGCCAGGGACATGCCCATCGTGGAGGGGCGATGATAGGCGTGCTGACGCATCACTGGGCAAAGGACGGCCGCGTCGACGAGGCGGCGGCGCTCCTGGACGGCAACGGGCGGGCCCAGAGCCGCGCCCCCGGCTTCGTGGTGCGCTACAGCCTCGCCTCCATGTCGGACCCCACGAAGCTGTCGAGCCTCGTCGTATGGGAAAGCGACGAGATATACGACGCCTGGAAGGTCAGCCCCGAGCGCGCCGCGGCCATGGCGGGCGCCGAGGACCTGTGGGCCCGCCCCCCTGAGTCGGAGCGGTTCGAGGTCACCGCCACGGTCATTCCGGGGTGACGGCAATCCGGCACTACGTCGAGGAGTCCCGCGTGGTTGCCGCACTGCGAAGGGCGATCGACACTGAGGCCCTGCTGTGGGCCGCGGGACTGCTGGTGCTTGTGGCGGGCGACCCGAGCTCCGATTTCCACTTCACCCTGTTCTGGCCGCAGTGGGTATTCGGAATCCAGAGTCCCGGCTACGGACTCGGACACTCCATCGGCTACCTGTTCAGAGGCGACCTGGCCAGCTCCCTGGACTCGCATCTCCTGGGAGTGCCGGTCGTGATTGCGCTTACCTACCGGATCATCACCCTGCAGGTCCCCAAGGCGCAGGCCTTCAGAACCAAGGAGAAGAATAGTGGCTGATATCAGGCGGCTAATGCCTGATCTGGAGGGCGAGGAGATGCTGTTTGTCGGCGGTCTCGTCAAGGAAATGACGGACACCCAGGCCGACACCTTTGCGGTCGCCTACAGGGCCCAGCGCCGCGACCCAATGACCGTGCTCCTGCTCACCTTGCTGGGGTTTGTCGTCATTACGGGCGTTCAGCGGTTCTACCTGGGCCAGATAGTCGTGGGCCTGCTCTACCTGTTCACGGCTGGCTTCTGCTTCATTGGGACGATCATCGACCTAGTGTCCCATAAGAAACTCTCCTTCCAGTACAACCAGATCAAGGCCCAGACCATAGCAACGATGGTCAGGGGGAGCATGTAGAGGTCGCCCCGGCGTTGCCTAACGGAACCAGTCGAAGTTGACGCCGAGCGAGCGGTCTTCAAGCGGCAGGTCGACGCGCACGCCGCCCTCGTCCGACGACTTCTTGAGCGCGACCTCCACCTCGAGGGCCGTCGCGACGCGGCGACCCGAGTTCTTCGGCTCGTCCAGCCTGCCCTCGATGCAGTCGATCACGTCCGCCAGCGAGTAGATCCCGCCGTAGTGGCCCGTCTGCGGCCCGGGCCACGGCATCATAGCCCGCCCGGCGACGCCTCCCGAATCGACGTCCTGCCACAACTCCCAGCCGCCTCGCGGGAAGCCGTGGACGATCTCGCCCCGAGTCCCGCTGACCCTGAGCTGGGGCGCGCCCACCCGGAAGTGGACGACCACGCCATCTCCAGCCACTACCATCCCCTGCCCGACGAACTCGTCGCTGCCGCCCTGGTGCCTGCCCTCATCGCCGGTACCGATCGCCCATGCGGGGGGCGCTTCCAGGAAGTAGGACCAGTTCTGGTGCTGCGAGCTCGGCCTTGGCGCCTCTATCGACACCACGTCGCCGATTGCGCCCGACGTCACGAGCTCCTTAGCCGTCCCGAACGAGGGGTGGGTCGTCGAAATCGCCCCGCAGCTCAGGGGAACGCCTGCCTCGGCGCAGGCCCCGACCATCCGGTCGGCCTCCTCGAGCGTGTTCGCCATGGGCTTCTCCGTCACGATGCCCTTCGCCCCGTTCTCGACGGCGGCTACGGTCAGGTCCGCGCGTCCTCGGATGTTGGTGGCGACCGCAACGATGTCGGGCTTGACCTCCTCCAGCATCGCCATCGCGTCGGTGTAGACGCTCTCGGCGCCGTACCTCTCGGTGAACACATTCAGACGGCTCACGTCCCGGTCGGCGGCGGCCACGAGCTCGACGTCGGACCGGTCCGCCATGGCCTCGGCGTAGCTCGTCGGCCTGCCCGACCTGAGGTGGGCCTCGTGCTGGTGGAACCTGCGGTGGACGTCCAGGTCGGGGGTTGGCCTGTCACCCGACTGCAGATCGAATCTGGCCTGGTCCAGCGCCGGCCCGGGGCGCTCCGCCAGGTCGTACAGCATCCCCATCCATCCGAGTCCTATGACTGCGCCACGGTACTTGGCCACGACTCACCTCCTCGATTCCCGCGCTCGACGGTGTACAGGCCCCTTCCCTACGCCTTCCTCTCCCTCGACGGGCCCTCGACGGGAGAGGATTGAGAGCCTGCCCTGAGCTACCCGAAGGGTGAGGGTGAATACATCGAAAGCCCCCCCTCATCCCAGCCTTCTCCCGCAAGAACCTTTGCATGACTGACTACCCAACATGTAATTCCGACCGGAGGGAGGAATCTAAGGCGTTCTGCCGGGGTCGTCGGCCAGTCCAGCTGTGCTTGATGACATGGATTTGAGATTCCTCACTACGCTTCGCTACGTTCGGAATGACATATATATGGGGCTGTGCAAAGGTCTCCGCAAGGGGGAGAAGGGACGTTGGGACAGCCCTTAAATGTCGCCCTCGGCCCTCAGCGCCGCCAGGGCCCGCTCAAAGGCCTCCGCCGTGCGGTCGACCTCATCCTCGGTGTGGACCGCGGACACCATGAAGCCTATGCCGCCCATCATGTCCACTCCCTCGTTCAGCATCGCCAGCTTGAGGTTGCCAGCCTGGCCGGCAGTCGCCTCGGCCAGCGTGTCGTGGGACACCGTAGAGATCTCCTCGTCCTCGGCTTCGACGCCGAGCGCCACGTGGACGACCGACGCGAGTCCATGGACCTGGCCCGTCACCTCCATCCTGTTGAGCGAGTCACGGAGCCCCGACTTCAGACGTGCGGCCATCGCGTCCGCCCGGTCGTTGATCGGCTCCTGCGCGATCTTGCGGAGCGTGGCAATTCCGGCGGTGGCCGACACGGGATTGGCGTTGAACGTGCCCGGGTGGGCAAGACGCGCCTCGCCTGCGTCTCCCATCTGCTCCAGGATGTCCGCCCGGCCCGCAACTGCGCCGCCCGGAAGGCCGCCCGCCACTATCTTGGCCATGGTCGTCATGTCGGGCATGATCCCAAACCGCCCCTGCGCGCCTCCCCGCGACATCCGGAAGCCGCAGATCACCTCGTCCATGATCATGATCACGCCGTGCTTCGCGGTGACCTCGCGTACGCCCTCCAGGAAGCCCGGATTGGCCACGGGGAACTGCCCCCAGTGGCCGCCCGTCGGCTCCATTATCACGGCCGCAACGTCGTCGTCCCTTTCCAGCAGCTCGCGCAGGGCGTCCACGTCCGGCTCGATGACGACCACGGTGGACATCGTCTCCTCGGGGATGCCGACCTGCGTGTTGATACCCGACTCCATGGAGACGTAGTCGTGCCAGCCGTGGAAGTGCTCGCGGAACTTCACCAGCCTCTTCCTGCCCGTGAACCCACGCGCCAGCCGAAGCGCCAGCAGCGTCGATTCGGTACCCGAGGCGGTGAACCTAACCCTCTCGGCGCACGGGATCAGGTCCTTAACCAGCCGGGCCCACTCGATCTCCAGCTCGGACGTGGTGCCCATGTGGGTGCCCTGGGCCAGGCGTTTCGTCACGGCTTCCGTGACCTCCGGGTGGGCATGGCCGAGCATCAGGGCACCGAACCCCATCATGTAGTCGATCAGCTCGTTGCCGTCCACGTCCCGCTTCGTGCCCCCGCTGCCCTCCGACACGAACAGGGGGAATGGCTTGACTATCCTCGACTGGTGGCCTCCGCCCGGGATCAACCCCGCGGCGCTTTCGTACGCCTTCCGGGACCCACGGAACTTCTGCTCGTACCGCTCCAAGATGGTCGCCATAGCCGGACCTCGCCAGTGAGAGTGGCCCTGATTCGGGCGGCCTGATTGTACATCAACCCAGCGCCGCGGTGCTCTTTGACCGGAGAGAGGCCGCGCTAATATACTTCGCTCGGAAATTCAGAAGGATTCGGAGCATCTCCATGGAAGCCTTCGAGGCCACGACCAACCCGTTCGGCGGCATCATCCCCAAGCCATCGGCCCTGCCGCGCGAGCCAGATACGTTCGAGGGGGGGCTGCGGAAGTCTCTGGACTCGTGGCGCACCGGCGGCTACAAGGTCGTGTGGCTCGAGCTCCACATCAACAGGGCGGCCCTGGTCCCAATCGCAGTGGGCCACGGGTTCGAGTACCACCACAGCGGCGAGAACTACCTGATGCTCACCAAGCGCCTTGTCGAAAACGCGTTCATCCCGCCGTACGCATCCCACTATATCGGCGCGGGCGGGGTCGCGATCAACGACAGGGACGAGCTGCTGGTGGTGCACGAGAAGGGCAGAAGATCAGGCCCGCCCTTCTACAAGCTACCGGGCGGCGCGCTCCATGCGGGCGAGCACCTGGTCGACGGCGTAGTCAGGGAGGTGTTCGAGGAGACCGGGATCGAGACCCGGTTCGTGTCGCTCGCCTGCTTCAGGAACCAGCACGGCTACCGCTACGACAAGTCAGACATCTACTTCGTGTGCCGCCTCGAACCCCTCAGCCACGAGATCACCAAGCAGGAGGACGAGATCGAAGACTGCATCTGGATGCCCCTCGACGAGTACTACAACGCCGAGAGCGTCAGCTTCTTCAACAAGCTCGTGGTCCGCGCCGCCGTCGAGAGCCCGGGAGTCATCCCCACCGAGATCGAGGGCTACCGCAACCCCGAAACGGTCGAGGTGTTCATGCCCAGCGGCACCGTGGAGCTATTCCCCGGCTCGCCTTAAGGATTGTCCTGTCTCAACGTTTGGAGGTTGTGGCCCGTGAACAGATACAATTCAACCCACATTTCCCATATCAAGCCTGCAGGGCTTACCGCAATCAGCAACAAAACTGCCCGATGTAGCCGAATAGCAGAGCACAGTGGTTATCATGAGTGCTAGACTGGTCGTGATCGACTACTTTAGCTCTTGATAACGTACTGTCCTCGGAGGCACCCAATGGGTGAAAGCACAAACGCCCGCGCCAAGCTCCGTTTCGACCGCCGTATACGGTTGGAGTTTCGCGGCGCTACCATCACCTCGAACGCCGGACTGCTGGCCTGTCGCGAGTTGGACGATGCACTGGGACTGACGGAGACGGCGAGTGAGTGTCTGCAGGAGAGTCGGGGCGGTCGCAACGTGCAGCACCGATTGGTGGGCCTTCTCAGGCAGTCGGTGTACAGTCGTCTGGCGGGCTACGAGGATACCAACGACGCTGAACGGCTGGCCCAGGACCCGACGATGCGGATCATCGTTGGACGGCGAGGTGGTCCTGAGAGACCGGCCGCCAGCACCAACACCATGAGCCGGTTCGAGACCGAGGTGCTTACCCAAGACGGCAATGTCGAAGGGTTGGGCCGAGTGAACGCTAAGTGGGTGGACCGGGCGATGACGCACACAGCGCACCGGCGGGTGATCTTGGACATGGACAGTTCGGAGAGTCCGGTACATGGAGAACAGGAGGGAGCGTCGTACAACGGTCACTTTGGGAGCACGTGCTATCACCCTTTGTTCGTGTTCAACCAGTTCGGTGACTGCGAGGGGGCGATGCTCCGTGCGGGGAACGTACATAGCGCGCACAGGTGGCGTGATGTATTGGATCCGATCCTGTCCCGCTACGGGGCGACAGGAGTGCGGCGGTACTTTCGTGCCGATGCCGCATTCGCTAAGCCGGACATCTATGAGTACCTCGAGGAGCGGCATGTCCTTTACGCTATAAGACTCCCCGGCAACGAGGTGCTGCAACGGGAGATCGTCCCTCTGCTCAGGAGGCCGGTGGGCAGGCCGCCGAAGCGTCCAGTGATCCTATACGACGACTTCTGGTATTGTGCCGGGAGTTGGGAGCGCGCACGGCGGGTGGTGGCGAAGGTGGAGTGGCATAGGGGAGAGCTGTTCCCTCGGGTGGGCTTCATCGTCACGAACATGACGGCTGGCCCCGAAGGAGTGGTGCGATTCTACAATGGTCGCGGGACAGCCGAGCAGTGGATCAAGGAGGGTAAGTACGCCCTGAACTGGACTCGGCTGTCGTGCCATCGGTTCGTGGCCAACCGGGTGCGTCTGTCTCTGTTCGTCCTGGCGTACAACCTTGGGAACTTCCTTCGCCGGCTGTGTCTGCCCAAGGCGGTCAAGCACTGGTCGCTGCGGAGCGTGCAGGTGAAGCTGATCAAGATGGGAGGCCGTCTGGTGCGGCACTCCCGGTGGTTGATCTTTCAGTTGTCCGAGGTGTCGGTTCCTCGACGGTTGTTCCAGGGAGTGTTGGATCGTATCGGCCGGTTATCGCCGGCCCCAAGCTGAGGGAGAATGCAACCACGATCTTGTCAAGAGGGAGAGCGCTCCAGGGAGTCGGCTTGTCTTCAATACGCTTTCACCCCATTGGCGGGGGCCCGAAGACGACAAAGATGGACAAGAAACATGGTTCACGGCAAGAATCGCATCCCTTATCGGATTGACCGGAGATTGACTGGCCTTGCAGGACCTGACTATGATGCTCCCATCTCGTTTGGGCTGCCCCTTGAGCCTGAAGACTCCCAATATGGGAAATCCCGGTTCAAAGCCAGCTATTATCTTGGCCGTCTTGCTCTTAGCTCTTACTCTGTCCGCTTGCGACAAAGAGGCATCCCCCTCCACCTCGGGCTTGGAGGCGATGGTCCAGACCGCTGTAGCACAAGCACAGCCCACCGAAACACCGACACCCACGCCGGACGTGGAGGCGACGGTCACAGCACGTATCTTCGCCACTCTCACTGCCATACCGACTCCAGCTCCCACCAATACACCACCCCCGACTCTGACGAATACCCCCGCACCCACGGCCACGCCGACTCCGATGGACACCCCGACTCCGATTCCAACAGCAACGCCGACTCCGACGGACACCCCGACTCTAACTCCAACAGTAATGCTGACTCCGACGGACACCCCGACTCCAACTACGACAGCAATGCTGATTCCGACGGATACCCCGACTCCGACAGTAATGCCGACTCCGACGAGCACCCCGACTTCGATTCCAACAGCAATGCCGACTCCTACGGATACCCCGACTCCGACTGCGACAGTAATGCCGACTCCGACGGGCACCCCGACTCCGATTCCAACGGCAATGCCGACTCCGACGGACACCACAGAGGCATCGGTTGCCGACATCGTTGTCGCTGCTCGGTCGGCAGTCGTGTTCATCGAAGGTAATGCTGGTACAGGATCGGGGTTTTTCGTTGACCCTTCGGGTTACATCCTGACGAATGCACACGTCCTCGAGGGGTCTTGGCAGTTAACGGTCGTGCTCGACCACGGCGCTCGGTTTGCGCCGCGTGTAGTCATGACCGATACCGAGAGGGATATTGCTCTGCTGAAAGTCACTTCCACGCATCAGTGGCCGTCGCTTTCCTTTGCTACAACGGCGCACACAGGAGAGGCAGTCATGGCTCTCGGCTATCCCCATAGTCACACGCTTGGGTCAGACAGCATGACGGTCACGACAGGTATAATATCGGCCTTCCGCACCTATGGGGACGTCAACTACGTACAGACTGACGCGGCTGTGAACCCCGGCAACAGCGGAGGGCCTCTGCTGAATCTCAAGGGTGAAGTCGTCGGCATGAACACATTAGGAGTGCGGAAAGATATCTCAGAAGGACTCAACCTCGCGATTAAGTACGACATCTTGTCCAGCCGCCTCCCGTTCATGATGTCAATAATACCCACGCTTGTGGACACACCCACACCATCTCCAACCCCCGACGAACTGGAAGACGCCATAAGACGTATAGTGGGAGACTTCGGCCCTGTGGATGGTTCCATCGAACACGACCTCGACGATGGAAAGATTGATGTTTTCGCAAGTGACGTTTCAATAGCAGACGGAACGATAGAGGCCCGCTTCTTCAACCCTTTTCCTGCTCACACGGGCAATTGGAGTAGCGGCTTTATATTCCGAACGAACTATCCCGTATTTCACGGCGTCTTCATAGACGATAACGGTTCTTGGTACCACTATCTGCGCGCTGAGGATAACGGAGGCAACGATCAACTCCTGTCCTCCAGTTACTCTAACTACATAAACACTGGGTCCACCGACAGCAACCACATTCGCATCATCGCTATCGGGGCGGAAGGTTCCCTGTTCATAAACGGATACTACACTGCCAAACTGAATCTTGAAGGGTTGCTAGAGGAGGGAGGGGTAGGGGCTGTGGGTCAGTACTTCGCGGGCCACGGCATTACGGGCAAATCCACGCGATTCGAAGACTTCACGATCCGCTCGATCACAGACTCTCAATAGCCGGCTACGCGACCTCTGACCGTCGAATTGTCAAGCACTTGCTACCGCACTTTCTCGACGCGGGCGACCGTGTACTGGGCCTCCTCTTCGACGCCCTCGTCCTCCCGGCCCACGCACTTGATGTACTCGACCGTGCCGCTCAGCTCTACCGCGACCGTGTAGACCACGGGCTTGCCGTCCGCGCTCGATGTCTCGACGCGTACCTGAGCGCCCTCGACTCCGTTGCTGGACAGGACTGCCTCCACCGAGATCGGCCGTCCGGCGATGCCCCATCCCTCGCGCATGAGCACCTCGCCCTCGGCGACCATCTCGAAGGGAGAGTCCAGCCCCACGAGGCCCCGGTAGTTCGCCTCGAGATCGGATGGAGGGCGCTCGTGGAAGACCAGGGGGCCCACCTGCTCGGGCCTGAGTCGCACCCAGTTGCGCCCCGATGGCATATCGATCAGGTTGGGAGCAAGCCTGTGCCCGCCCAGGTGGCTCACCTGCCAGACGCGCATCCGGCCTCCTAGCCTGGGCGCCTGGCGCTGGCGCAGCTCCTCGTAGACGGGGAACCCCATAGAGGCGCAGCACTTGTCCCGGGAGCCGTGGGTGCAGACGAGCATGTCCCGCACGCCGTTTGTCTCGCGGCGCCATCGAGCGAACTGGCCCAGGTCCTTGCGGTCGACGAGCAGCGCCGCGGCAAGGTCGCCCAAGCCTTCGGTGGGGACCAGGTACTCCTCACGCTCGAACACCGTGAATGGGCCGTCCGGGCGCGAGAAGAGCATCACCGTCGTGTGCCCCTCAGCGGAGTACTCGCGGTCGGGGCTGACGCACTGCAACCGCACGTCGCGGCCGGCATCCTCGGCGCGGGCCGCCGCGTCCCTGACGGCCTCCGGGAAGTGGGGCGTGTCCGGCACGTCGGAATGCCAGGGCCTCGGCAGCTCGAACACCAGGCACCGCTTCCAGCTTGGCGCAGACCCCGCCGGGCGCTCTCCCTCCTCCAGGGAGTACATCGAGCAGAGTGGGCTTCTGGCTTCGCGTACTGTGTCTGTGACCAAATTGAATCCTCCGACTACTCGATAGTTGTTCCGTTGACATGGGCCGGATTGACAAGACGAAGGGCGGTTGACATACTATCATGGATCAAACCCCTCGGATTGCGGTGCAACCCGAGGCAATCAACCCATGAGGTTGCGTCTGCGCAACCTCATTCTTCTTTATTCTTTCGGCTAGGCCGTCCTCCAGCAGTGCGATAGATGGGCTTGATCTAGGTCGATCACTCTGTCTGCAACATCTCGCAGACGCTTGGAGGTGTTCTGCCCAAGCAGGGCCACCTCAACGTGCTGGCCATTGTTCTTCACAGCCTGCAGGGCATCTTCAACAGTCACTGTCGCCAATAAGACGTGAGCCGGTCGGGCGAGCCTGCCCGCTTGAATATCCCAGCGCCGGGGGCTATCCTTTGGGCGTCCTTCGGAGGGGGTGACCTTGAGAGTCCTGGTGACCAATGGCGGGACGCGCCTGAGCCGGATCGTCGCGAGCGCGCTGTCCGGCGAGCACGATGTCAGGCTTACCGACCGCTCGTCGCTTGTGGACGCTCCCGACGGCGTGGAGCTCGTTCGCTCCGACCTGGGCCACGGAGAGGCGACGAACGACCTCGTTCGTGGCATGGACGCCATCGTCCACTCTGGCGAGCCTGACTCGAGCGCTTCCGTCTCCGACCGGCTCGACGACGCCATGCGATGCACCTACAACCTGCTGTGGGCCGCCTCCGAGGAGGGGGTGCCGCGCCTGGTCTACCTCAGCTCCCTCTCGGTGATGCGCGGGTACCCCGAGAACCACACCATTACGGAGCGGTGGCGGCCTAGGCCTGGAACGGACGTGTCCGCCCTCTGCTACCACTTCGGCGAGTACGTCTGCCGCGAGTTCGGGCGCGACGGCAGGGTGGACTCAGTATGCCTCCGCCTCGGCGATCTGGTCGAGGACGGCGGTACGGCCGCCTCCACCTCGGCCCTCTACCCGCGCGACGCCGCACAGGCCGTCGAGAAGGCGCTGGCGCTCACCGACGCCGAGAAGGAGCCCGTATACGGGGCGCCCGTCGTGAGGCCCACCTGGAGCGTCTTCCACATCCAGTCCGCCGTTCCCAACGCCCGGTACATGCTGAAGACGGCCGAAGAGTTCCTGGGATACAGGCCCTCGGAGCATTCACTCTAACCCTGACGGCGCACCAGAAGTGTCTGGGCCGGACGACAATCGCCAGAGACGCGAGGCGGCGCAGGCCTTTGCAGCCGAAGTGGGCGCTGACCTGCCCCAGCACGTAGTCCGCCAATGGCGCTCCCAGATCGACGACGGCCGCGTAAACCCTGGAGACGCGGCAGCCTTGGCCAGCCAATTGCGCGAGGCCGTCCGGCGGCTGCTGGAGCACATGCAATCGGGCGCCGACGACCAGGTCTCGCAGACCGACGTCCATGAGAAGTATGCGCCGGTGCTCCTCGCCGAGGACGTCCCGAACGCCGTCGAGGTCGCCATCCTGATCGAGTCGATAGACATCAGGCTCGACCTGGAGTTCGCTGCGCCCCTGCTGACGCTCGGTCCGGACGAGGCGTCACACAGACTGAGGCGGCTAAAGGAGTGGATGGGCAGGACGTACATATACGACGTGATCGTCACACCGGCGCTGGCCGAATTCCTGGCCCGGCCCGGCGACTTCGAGTCGAAGCTGGTCCATCTCGATGAGCTCGTCGATCAGACCGTACGCGGCGGGTTCGTTGCCGGCAACCCTCTGCAGCGTGACCTCGAGTACCAGAAGTTCTCCCACGAATACGCCCGCCTGTATGGCACCAACCGGCGGCTGCCCTACGTCAATGAGCCTCCCACCGCACTCTACCGGAAGTTCGTCGAGCTGCCGGAGCTGGACCACGACCACCGCGGGACGTGGCGTCTCGACGGGCAGCATCTGCGGGAGGTGAAGCGCGCCGGACACGAGGCGGCTGAGTTCCTGCGGTTCCTGCGGCGCTTCCGCGCAGGCACGTCCAGGCCGATCGTGGTGGTCGGGAACAACCGCTACGGCCGCCAGTGGATCGTCGAGCCGCTCGAGGAGCTCCTTCGGGAAGGCTTCGCGCTCCGGTACGACGGTGTGCCCTCTCACATGTCGACTCGGCTCTCCGTGGCGTCCGCGCGCAACTTCGAGCAGTCGGCGGACAACACCGGCCCGTGGACCTCGGACGCATTTCCTATGGAATTCGTGCGCGAGATGGACCGGGACATGCCCCACATCGTCGTGGCCGACGCCAAGAGCAGGTACAAGTACGACGGCACGATGATGCTGTCCAGGGCAGCCAAGACCTACGCGAACTGGGTCGCGGCCTTCAACTTCGTGCGGGCCGAGGGGCGCGTCGACGCCTTCCAGCACAAGAGCTGTCTGCCTCCGGACCACCTGAGGCGGCTGGTGCACTGGTACGAGTTCGTCAGGGTCCGGAGGCAACTCGCGGAGTGGGTCACCCCGGGCTCCACATACAGCGTGGGCCTGTGGGCGCCCCAGACCACCGACACGGCCCAGCTTGGCGAGCTCCTCGTCCCGTTCCGTCCGCCCGAGCTGGACACGGACAGGCCTCAGGTCGTGCTGGCAAACCCGGTCGTGTACGACGACGCCGCGCTACCCGACGAGCTCCATGGAACCACGCCGTACTACCTCGACGGCCCCGAGAAGTACGTCAAGGAGGAGATCGTCTTCGGCTTTGGGCCCTACGGCTTCCAGCCCGCGGTGAAGGGGACGATGACCTCCACCTTCGTTGCCGCCCTGCAGCGGGCAATCACGGCAGAGGCGATGGCTCTCACTGCGGGGGACACGGAGTAGCCCCCATGCTGAGGCGGAGGGGGATTCTGCTACACTCTTGCCCGTCGGTGTGGCGGACTACGAGCCGCGGAGAGCCAACACCATCATTACGACGACGGCGGGTACGACGATCATCCACAGCAGTTGGCGCGGAGATATCTTCATGTCTGTGGCCGCGTCGGATTGTAGCACGCGGCCATGACATACAAGCTGATAGCACTGGACATCGACGGGACGATCCGCGGCCCGAATCGCGAAATATCTGACAGGACCCGCCGCGTCATCGACCGCGTGATAGAGGCGGGCGCCGTGGTGACGGTGGCGACCGGGCGCATGTTCGAGTCGGCCAGGATGTCCACCGCCGCGCTAGACCTCAGGTCGCCCATCGTGTCCTACCAGGGGGCCCACATAGCGGACCCGGTCACCGGCGACGTGCTCTGGCACCTGCCGCTTACCGAGCGGCACGTCCTGCACGCCCTCGAGGCACTTGACGGCTGGGAGACCGACGTGGCCGTCTACCTGGGCAACGACGTCTACGTGAGCGAGATGACGGCGTGGGCCAAGGGTTACAGCGAGCGCAACAGGAGGGACGTCCTGGTCGTCGACGACCTGCGGGAGCTCTCCGGGCGCAGTCCAACCAGGATCCTGGCCGTGGGAGTCGAGGCCGACGTCCTGGCCCTCGAACACAGGCTCAAGCGACAGTTCGACTCCCGCCTCCACGTCACGAGATCACTGCCCACCTTCTGCGAGATAATCCACCCGGACGGCGGGAAGCACATGGCGCTGGAGTGGCTCTGCGGCCACCTCGGCATCGACCCGAGCAGCACCATTGCATTCGGCAACGGCTACAACGACGTCCACATGCTGGAGTGGGCGGCCTTGGGCGTTGCGGTCGGGGACGCCGTGCCTGAGGCCCTCAGCGTCGCGGACCGCGTCGCACCCACCCTCGACCAGGACGGCCCCGCGCGCATCCTGGAAGAGCTGCTCGACGAAGGAAGGATCGGCTGAGACGGCAATGACTCTACCAGGCAAGCGGCCCACCGTCGTCGTACTCGGCGGCATCAACATGGACCTGATAGGCGTGGCCCCCAGGCTTCCCGCGCCCGGCGAGACCGTGATGGGCGGCCACTTCTACACCGCGCCGGGCGGCAAGGGCGCGAACCAGGCGGTGGCCGCCGCCCGGATGGGCGCGCACGTGAAGATGGTCGGCAGGGTGGGAGACGACGTGTTCGGGCCGCCGATGCTGGACGACCTGAAGGGCTACGGCATCGACACGAGCGGCGTTTCGGTGGACGCCGACCACGCCTCGGGCATTGCGATGATCCTGCTGGACGAGCAGCGGCAGAACCACATAGTCGCCATATACGGCGCAAACATGCAGTGCGGAGAGCGCGAGCTGGCTGCCGTCGAGAAGGCCCTCGATGGCGCCGACGCCCTCATGCTGCAGCTCGAGACGCCCTACGACGTCTCCCTTCGGGCCGCGCAGATGGCGAATGAGAAGGGCGTGACTGTTGTCTGGGACCCGGCCCCGCCCTTGGGCCTACCGTCCGAGGCCTTCGCCGCCCTCGACGTGGTGACTCCGAACCAGACCGAGGCAGAGGCCCTCACCGGCATACCCGTGTCGGACGTACCGTCAGCCCACGCCGCGGCGGATGCGCTCCTGGAAGCAGGCGCATCCATCGCCATAGTCAAGCTCGGGGAGCTGGGCGCATGCTACGCCTCGCCGGAGGGCCGGGGACACGTCGCGTCGCACGACGTCGATTCCACCGACACCGTGGCGGCCGGGGACGCCTTCGGCGGCGCATTCGTAGTGGCACTCGCCGAGGGCCGCAGCGTAGCCGAGGCCGTCCGCTACGGCACTGCAGCCGGAGCCCTCGCCGTCACCAAACCAGGTGCACAAGAGGCGATGCCCACCCGCGCCGAAGTGGAAGCGCTGCTCGCCGGGTGAAGGCGGACTGAAAACAACCGCATTCGATAGACTTACAAGAACTGCCATGCTAGACTTCGAGGATACAAGTATACGAACTGAGGACTGACTTATGACCCTAGGTTCGAATGGCGATGCATGGTTCGAAGATTACGTCGATGACGAGGATGACCGTGACCGCGACGTAATCGACTACGACCTGAGCGCGACACCCAATGACTTCAATGTCTCTACCCTCTTTAGCTACATCGAGTCGGGGACGATCATCATCCCGGGATTCCAGCGTCACTACGTCTGGGACGTCAAAAGGGCATCGAGACTGATCGAATCGCTGATCCTCGGGTTGCCTGTGCCCCAGTTGTTCCTGTACGAAAAGGACAGGAACAAATTTTTGGTGATAGATGGACAACAGCGATTGATGTCGATCTACTACTTCATAAAGCAGCGGTTTCCACGGAAGGAGACTCGCGCAACTTTGCGCGAGGTCTTTGAGGACGAAGGATCCATCCCGGCTCATGTACTACATGACGACAACTATTTTACCAATTTTCGTCTTCAACTTCCGGCTCAGTTGCCAGGTCGGGCCAATCCGCTCAAAGGACTGAGTTACGCAACTCTAGGCGAGAATCAGTTCCAATTCAACCTCAGGCCGATCCGAAATGTAGTTGTGAAGCAGAATTCCCCGAAGGACGACGACTCGTCCATCTACGAGATATTCAGCCGACTCAATTCAGGAGGTGTCAATCTGACGCCACAGGAGATACGTCTCAGCCTCTATCATTCGGACTTCTACGACTTGCTGATGGAAATGAACTCCGATAAACGGTGGCGCCGAATCTTGGGAAGTCGCGAACCCGACCTTCATCTGAAGGATGTCGAAGTCCTCCTGCGTATCTTCGCCATGCTGATCGATTCTAAGAACTATTCGCCGTCCATGGTAAAGTTTCTAAATCAATTCTCTCGCAAATGCCAGACACAGGATAAGGAAAAGAATGCGTACATTCAGGGACTCTTGGATTCGTTTCTCAATGCTACGAAAGATCTACCACGGAATACATTCTTGAACAAGAGTACGCGCAGGTTCAACATCGCCTTGATTGAGGCTGTCTTTACCGCGGCATGCTCCAAGGCGTTCAGGGAGAAACGTCCTGTCAGAGGGAGCCTGGAACTGAACGCATTGCAGAGGCTCGAAGTGGATAAGCAGTTTGTTGATGCAGCTTCTTACGCAACAACTCAAACGACAAATGTGCAGGCGAGATTGGAACGAGGAAGACATTTTATTGATGCACTGTAGTGATGGAAATAACCGTCGTTGACCGTCTGTATCAAGAGTATCAAGATATCGTAGAGAATCTTGGGCTAGTTGAGATGTCGTTACGAAATTCCGCCGAAGAGACGTTTCGAAAAGCACTATTGCTCGCAGCCGCCAGCTACTTTGAACGTGAAATTCAAGATCACATCATGGTGCTAGTGGAAAGACATAGCAACAGTGAAATGATTGTGGCATTCGTGCGCAACAAGGCCGTGAAAAGGCAATTCCATACGTATTTTCAGTGGGATCGACGCAATGCAAACCAATTCTTCGGTATGTTTGGAGAAAGCTACAAGTCATACATGACCGGCCGCGCAGAAGCGGACCAAGCATACGGACAATCGATACGGGCGTTTCTTGAACTTGGAGACGAGAGGAACAGACTCGTGCATCAAGACTTCGGCAACTTCCCCCTTGAAAAGACTAGCGAAGAAGTATTTCAACTGTATAGGGAAGCACGTGTGTTCGTAGATTCAATCGGGAGTTCTTTCGAGGATTACCTAGAGTCTATCGCTGAGGCTGCGCGATAATTGACAGTGGCAGCGACGCGGACTGAGCGCATAGCATACGGCGACCGGAGCCTTACGGTGCGGCTGCCGGAGCGCACGAGGGTGATCGACGCCAGGGTGCCGATCACCCCCGTGCCGGACATCCGCGAGGCCGTGCGCGACGCCATCGAGAACCCCATCGCCCATGAGCCGCTGCGCAAGCTCGCTGGGCCCAGGGCCAAGGTCACGATCGCGTTCGACGACGCGTCCGGCTCCTACTTCCAGACGAAGCGCACGGACTTCCGGCGCGTGGCCATCGAGCTCATCGTCGAGGAGCTTACGTCCCTCGGCGTCGAGCTGCGCGACATCACGCTCCTCTGCGCCCAGGGACTCCACCGCAAGCTGACGCGCGTCGAGATGGAGACGTTCCTGGGCCGCAGGCTCGTGCTCTCGTTCGGCTACAACAACCTCTACTGCCACGACGCGGAGGACCCCGACCAGCTCGTGCACCTCGGCTATACGGACAGGGGATTCGACGTGGAGGTGAACCGCGCCATCATAGACTCGGACCTGTTCATCTACCTCAACACGATGTGGGCGCCCTTCAACGGCGGCTGGAAGTCGACGGCCGTCGGGCTCGGCACCTTCCGGAGCATCAGGCACCACCACCGGCCCTGGCCGTCGGCCCGCGGCCACTCGGTCGACGACCCCAAGAGCTCCGCGTTCAAGAAGCTCGTCTGGGAGCAGGGCAGCCTCATCGAGAAGGCGCTGGCCGAGAAGGGCCGCCGCGTCTTCGCCATCGAGACGGTCTACGACAACGCCGCGCCGCTGAAGGACATCGTCGCCGTCTTCGCAGGCCATCCAACGGAGGTCCACCCCCACACGCTCCACGCCATCGAGGAGCAGCTCGTTGTGGACGTGCAGGGTCAGTCGGACATACTGGTCGCCGGCATCCCGGGCGCCGAGTGCTACTCCAAGTTCTCGGTGATGAACCCCATACTCGTCGCCAACGCGGCCATGGCGAACACCGTGATGCAGTTCCAGGGGATGCCCGTGGTGCGCGAGGGCGGAATCGCGATTCTGGCCCACCCATTCGAGGCGGTGTTCGACGAGCGCCGGTTCGCCCCGTACGTGGAGTTCTACGAGCGGCTGCTGTCCCATGAGACGGACCCGTACCAGCTATGGGAGGGCGCCGTCGAGGACTTCGCCCACCGGCCCGAATACATACACGGCTACCGGCACGGCTACGCCTACCACGGCTCGCACCCCTTCTTCATGTGGAACAGCACGGGCATCCCGCGCCGCTACCTGAGCCGGATATTCTTCGCGGGCGCCAGGGACTTCGACGCGGTCAGGCGCTGCGGCTTCGAGCCGTTCGCCACCGTGGAGGAGGCCGTCGCCGCAGCCGAGTCCGACCTCGGCTCCGACGCCGGGATAACGCTGCTCCAGCGGCCCCCGCACTTCATCCCCAGGGTTGCCTGAGGCGATTCTCACCGCAGAGGGTGCGGAGAGCGCAGAGGGTTAGGGGCAAGTGTTCAGAGTTAGTGAGAAGACATCCCGTCGTCATACCCGCGAAGGCGGGTATCCAGGGGCGGTGTGGGGGCGTTCGTCTCACCAAGACTGAGCAGTTACGGTTAGGGCAGGGATTAAGACCCACCGCTCCTCCGTCCCTTGGGATCCTGCTTACAGTGGATTCCGGCTCACTTCAGTTTCGTGGTTGTCCTGTCGTTCTCCTTGTCTGTCTTCCTGCTTATTGTATTGCCAATAGGGCCTGAGCGCGTCCTTGGAAGGTTGATGGTCCGCCACCTTGCGCCGGGCTGTCTGCCACCACCGGACTGACGTCAGGCGTCCCACGTAATGGAACGCTTCGGGCCAACGGCGCATATTATCTAGTAGATTCCAGAGTTATGAGGACAGGTCTGTGAGGGACGACCAGGCCATCGCGAGATGCCAGGACGGCGACCGTGACGCCTTCCGCCACGTGGTGGAGCGTCATAGGGATGTCCTGTACGGCACGGCGATTCTAATGACCGGCAATCGGGCGGTGGCCGAGGAGATGGTGCAGGAGGCGTTCCTGTCCGCCTGGCGCGGGATTGGAGGCTTCAAGCGCGGTCAACCTCTAAAGCCCTGGCTGACGCGGATCCTGGTCAACGGGGTGCTGGCCCAGAAGAGGAAGCGGGCGATCCCGACGGTTCCGATAGCGGATACGGACGAGCCAGGTGCTCCGTCCGTATCGGACCAGATGGATGCTTCTGAGAGTCGTGCGGCAGGCGCTGGCCAGGCTCGACCCAGGGCAGCAACAGACAGTGGTGCTGAGGTACTTCTCAGAGCTTACCGTGCCAGAGATAGCCAGGTCGATGGGAGTAAAGGAAGGGACGGTCAAGTCGCGGCTGCACAGGGCTCTGGGCCGGCTGCGGGAGCATCTGGAGGAGTCCGGATAGGGGAGGTTGACGATGGGCAGACAGGATATGACAGACGAGTACATCGAAGGAGTCCTGCGTGAGCACTTCAAGGCGGAGGTGTTGGCACTGCCCACCTCAAACGACCCATGGAAGTGGCTCGAGAGCCGGTTGGACTCACCGCCCAGACATCCTGGATTTGGAGGGATTCTCAGTGCGCTAACTGGACGTATGAGCGCGATGCCCAAGCCGCTGGTGGCGGCCATATCCGTCGTAGTCATAGTGGCGGGCGCGGCGATGTGGGCGATTGCGAGTGGGCCGGGGTACGGCGAACACTTGGATCCAGACAGCTCGAAGGACACCGCCGACATCGTTACAGCCGTGGAAGAGGCCGTTTCCGCGACTGCCGGAGCTGGTCGACTGACTGCCGATGAGGTCCGGAGGATCGTGGAGGCGTCCACGGCGAACCGGGTGACCGCTGCCGATGTCCAGGGGATAGTGGGAGCATCCAAGGGAGAACAGCTGACTTCTGCCGATGTCCAGAAGATGCTGATCGAATCGGCGGCGGGACAGGTCACCGCTGCCGACGTCCAGAGGATCGTGGAGGTGTTGTCGACAAACCAGGTGACCGCAGAGGACGTGCAGAAGGCTATGATGGAATCTACAGGAGGCCAGCTGACTGCTGCTGACGTCCAGAAGATCGTGGACGCATCGGCGAATCAGGTGACTGCGGCTGATGTCCAGAGGCTCATAAATGCATCAGTATCGGATGCAGTCCAATCTGCCGAAAAGGCTACTGCTGCTGCGGAGGCGGCCCGGAAGGCCGCGGAGAGTGCATCCGCGGCCCTGTCAGCCCCCACGCCAGTCACCCAGCTCGCGCTCGCGAGATTGCCATCGTTGACGGCGGAATCTTCAAGTCAGTCGTCATCCCAGGGCGCGGCGGCGGCGCAGCAATCGTCCCAATCGTCATCGCAGAGCGCGCCCGTCGCGCAGAGGGCAGCTGACACCGGGTGGAATCTTGTCATCCTGCCTAAGCCTGTCTTTTCGCCGTCGGCGACCACGTTCAGGGACTACCAGCGTTCCAGGTTCGCGTCGACTTCTGAGGACAGCGTGTCGACGTTCAGCCTGGATACGGACCGCACGTCGTTCCAGTTGGCCCTGAACTGGGCCCGGTCCGGGCACGAGGTGGACCCGGACTCTGTGCGAGCCGAGGAGTGGATCAACTCTTTCGACTACGGCTACGCTCCCCCGGTCCACCGGGACAGCTTCGCGATAACGACGGATGTGCTCATGCATCCCCTGAACAGCCGTATGCACCTGGTGCGACTCGGGTTCCAGGCGCCTGAGCTCCAGGACGACACGCCGCTGAATGTAACGCTGGTGCTGGATGCGTCCGGCTCGATGTCCGACGGAAACAGGGTGGCGATAGCCCGCGAGGCAGCCGAGAGCATCAGGCGAAGCCTGCGGAGCCGCGACCGCATAGGCGTGGTGCACTTCACGACCGACGTGATTCGCGATCTTACGGTGAGACACACCGACCCTGGCGACCGTGATGTGAGGAGATCGATAGACCGGCTGGCCCCCCATAACAGCACGAACGTGCAGGCTGGTCTGGACCTGGGTGTGAAGCTTGCCGACCGGGCGCGCCGCGAGCGTCCCGATGCGTACAACTACATCATCCTGATGTCGGACGGGGTGGCGAACGTGGACGCGACGGACCCGTTCGCGATCCTCGAGTCGGCTTACGACGCGGACAGCGGGAATCCTCTGCGACTGATCACCATAGGGGTGGGCATCAGCAACTACAACGACTACCTTCTGGAGCAGCTTGCTCAGCACGGTAACGGCTGGTACCGGTACCTGAGCGACGTGCTCCAGGCTCGGGCGACGTTCAGCCGCGAGAGCTGGCTGGCGCTGTCGGTACCGTTTGCCGACCAGACCCGTGCGCAGGTGACGTGGAACGAAGACGTTGTGGAGTCCTGGCGGATGATCGGTTACGAGAACCGGGTGACTTCCGACGAGTCGTTCGTGGAGGACCGTAAGGAGTTCGCCGAGATTCCAGCGGGAGCCGCGACGACGGTGTTCTACGAGGTGCGAGTGCATGACGACGTGTGGAGGAGGCCGTCCGAGACGGTCGATCTCGGGGACGTCCAGCTTGGATGGGTTACTCCCATGAGCGGCCTGTCGAACAGACAGTCTGCGGCGATGACGTCCAGACTGGACGGAGAGCTTGGAACCACTGAAGACGCACTGCTGGAGTTCGGCGCCGTTGTGGCTCTGGCGTCGGACCGGTACGGGAGCCTGCCGTACTTGGATGGAGAAGGAACTGGGGACGTTCGTCGGGACCTGTGGGCGCTGTCCGACCAGCTTCAGCCTTTGGGCCAGCAGCTTGGTCACCTGGACTCGTACCAGGACTTCGCGTTCCTGATGGACCAAATAACGGCCTCCATGCCACGAGACATCGACAGGGGAACGGGTTACAGCCGGTAGTCGGCATCGGGCTCAGGGGAAGTAGCGTTCGGCGTCTGCAAATGGGAATCCCAGTTCGGCTCAACCGGCTACGACTCACTCCACTGAGTATGTAGGGGAGCCGGTCAATCTGCGGTAAGATGGCGGGGATGGCTCCGTCGAAGAGGATTCTGATCATCGCTGGCCCGAACGGCGCGGGGAAGACCACCTTCGCGACCGAGTTCCTGCTCAACGAAGCGGACTGTCCCACCTTCGTCAACGCCGATCTGATAGCGTCCGGTGTGAACCCCTTTCAGCCGGAGCGGTCCGCGGTCCGCGCGGGCAGGCTGATGCTGGACGTGATCGAAGAGTACGTGCGCAGGGGGGAGAGCTTCGCGTTCGAAATCACCCTGAGCGGACGCGGCTTTGCCCTCCACATTCCACGTTGGCGGAAGCAGGGGTACTGGGTTAAGCTGCACTTCCTGCGGCTGCCATCTCCCGATATGGCCGTAGCTCGCGTCCGAAATCGGGTCCGGGAGGGCGGTCACGACGTGCCCGAAGAGACCATCCGCCGGCGATTCGACGCTGGGTGGCGCAACTTCAATTTGATCTACAAGGACCTGGTCGACGAGTGGGGGGTGTATGATGGTGCAGGCGGCTCGCCGATACTGATCGAACAGGAGAGGAACGATGGCGACTGATGACCGGAACACACAGAAGCGGACTTCCCAGGAGCCGACCGAGGATACCCTCGCGGCCCTGGCCGCCATGCGCCGGGCCGCCGTCAAGGCCCGGCGGCGGGCCATAGAGGCGACGGGCTCGGTCGCAACCTGGAGGGATGGCAAGATAGTCTACGATACCGAGGTGTAGGCAGGGACAACCCTCGCCTCCTCCCTCGATGGGAGTAGATCGAGATGGGGCGGCTCTCGAATTCCCTCCCCAACCGTTTCCTCTCGGCGCTCTCCGTGCCCTCTGTGGTGGACCCTCTCCGGGCTTGTCCGCGTTGACACGTATCGGCTCCGCGTCTACACTCCGCTTGGCATATCCATAACACGCTGGCGGTACGCGGCTATGATGAACATCAGACTCGACGACCACGCCATGAAGGGCTTCATCAGGGACGGCTATGCCGTCGTCCAGCCCCAACTCGATGCGGACTTCCACCGGCACGTGTTCGACTCCATCGACCACGTCTTCGAGGCCGAGGGCAACCCCGGCAACAACCTGATGGCCCGCATATCGGCCATCAGCAAGGTGTGGGACGACCCCGCGGTCGACGGCACGCTGGAGAGCATCCTGGGCCCCGGCTACTACATGCACCCGCATCGGCACTGCCACTTCCGCGCCCCACACAGCGAGGGGCAGGTGCTGCACAAGGACGGCTTCTCGCGCCGCCGCCACCGGACCCGCTGGGTCCTCGCCATGTACTACCCGCAGGAGACTACCTTGGAGATGGGGCCGACGGCCATCGTGCCGGGCAGCCACTACTACAACACCACGGAGGCCGGCACGGCCCGCGACGAGATGGCGCTTCCGGTGCCCGCCGGAAGCGTGGCGATCGTGGACTACGACATCTGGCATCGCGGTACCGCCAACGTCAGCGACCGCAAGCGCTACATGGTCAAGTTCCTGTTCCTCCGCATGGAGGAGCCGGGCTCGCCGAGCTGGGACGGCGCCGGGGCCGAATGGCAGCCCGAGGGCGGGCGAGATGCGATGTGGTCCGCTATGTGGGACTGGCATACCGGAGGCAACGGTCACGCCACAGGGTCCACCTCGAACGGGCGGTCCGTCGACGATCTTATGAATACGGTCGTGAACAGCGAGGAGGAGGCCTGCCTGGACGCCGCCTACGAGCTTGCGGGCATGGGCAGCCCGGCGGTCGCCCCGCTGATGGAGGCGCTGCAGGCCGACTACGGGGACGCGGCGCCGACGGGGGAGGTCTCCTACGGCAAGCTGGCCGCCGCGGACCGCCCCGAGCAGATTCGCAGGAACATCAGCTACGCACTGGCCGCCATCGGAGCCCCAGCCGTGCCCGCCCTGATCGAGGCTGCCGGGCACCCCGCCTGGTGGGTGCGCGACGCGGCGGTCGAAACCCTCGGCGACATCGGGCCGGATGCTGCTGACGCCGTTCCCATGCTGACGGAGGCGATGGTGGACGAGTCGTTGCAGGTGCGGCGGCACGCCTCCGAAGCCCTGGGCATCGCGGGACAGCTCGGTGATGCGGCAGTGCCTGGCCTGATCGACTCGCTGGACGACCCGGACGAGGTGGTCAGGCGGAACGCGGTCCTCGCCCTGGCCCGGATCGGACCCGCCGCGAGCGAGGCAGTGCTTGCTATCAAGGGACTACTGAGTGACGAGGACAGGTATGTCAGGGGCAAGGCCGTGGAGGCGCTGCGCCGCATAGGCACGACAGAGGCACATGACGTGCTCATCGAGGACCTGCTGACGTCCCGCTGGTGCGAGATAACCACGAAGGACAACCTCTACTGAAAACGGGATGCGCCAGTATGACAGACATAAGTATGACAGACATAGCAAAAGGAGCTTGAAGTGAAAAAGTACAGTGTCGCGGTTATTGGGCTGGGGCGAATGGGCAGCTTCCTGGACATGTCCATCGCAAGTGCTGCGAAAGAGAGCGACAGGCTGGAGCTGGTGGCCGGAGCCGACCTGCTGGGGGAGCGGCGGACCAAGTTCGAGGGCGACTGGGGTGTGCCCGTCTACGAGGACTACCGGGAGATGGTGAAGCGCCACAGCCCGGACATCGCGGCCATATGCACCACCGCCACGGGTCTGCAGAAGCCTGGACGAGAGGCGCCGTCCAACGACTTCACGGGCGACTCTCACGCCGACGACGCAGTCGAGGTGGTCGAGGCCGGCGTTCCCATGCTCTTCGTCGAAAAGGCAATGTCGTGCTCCATCGCCAAGGCCGACGCCGTCCTGGAGGCGTGCCAGAGCAGGGGCGTGAAGTACGGCTCCGGCCTGCTGCGCAGGCACAACAACGCCTACAAGGCGGCCCGCAAGGCTGTGGACGACGGCGAGATAGGCGAGGTGCAGACGGCCGTGCACTACGGCGGCTCGAGCCTGATGCATGGGCACATCCACTCCATCGATACCCTCTCATACCTGGTGGGGGACCGTAAGATAGGCGCCGTTCGCGGCGAGCTGATTCCGCGAGACACGCGAATCGAGGGCAACAGGATCGAGTCGGACCCCCGGGCGGTGTACCAGCTGGAGTTCGAGGACGGCCTGATGGCCTCGACGGTGCCCGGCGGTGGCTTCGAGTTCGAGGTGATAGGCAGCGAGGGCGCGATCCGCACCATGAACAATGGGTCCGCCGTCTCCATGCGCAAGGCATCGAGCGGCGAGGGCCGGCCCCAGATGCTGGACGCGCCCTTCCCCTCCACCGAGCCGATGAACAACACGCTCGCCTGCCTGGAGGACCTGGTAGACGCCCACGAGCAGGGGCGCGAGGCCCACGGCGACATCGCCGTCACGCACCACGTGACCGAGGCCTGCATAGCGGTGGCCGAGAGCCATCGCAGGGGCGGCGTGTGGGTCGACCTTCCCGTCGAAAACCGCGACATGTACATCTTCCACGTGTAGATGCCCGACACCCGATGAACGGCGTCCGCTCCCAGCGGGAATCAGTGAGGCTTGGGATGTGTTGTATAATCAAGATTCAAGGCTGAGATATGGTCGTCAAGCAACCCATAGAGAGTTACGTGGTCCACAGCGAGCGTCTTATCCGGCACGCTGAGGAGCAGTTGGTCAGTGGGGATAGGCTTCAGGCTTCTGAGAAGGCGTGGGGGGCCGTTGCCCACCACCTAAAGGGCATCGCGGAGCAGCGAGGGTGGTCCTACAGGACCCACGCGGACGCGATGGAGCCGGACTACGTGCGTAATGAGATCGAAGATGTGAAGAAGCTGCTGGACATGCTGGGCCGGGCGGATCGGTGATGGGCAGGTCCCTTCCGAATCTCTTCCCTTCAGGGAAACAGGCAAGAGTGCTATTAGCCTAGGAGTACTTGGCATGGTAAATCCAAGACAGATGCTGACTGCTGAGTTCCGGGGCACAGTCACCCGGGCGGTGAAGGTAGGCTCGTTCGCCGAAGCGGTCGAGAAGGCGATGTACGTCTTTGCGGCGCTGATCGCGTTGGGGTTCCTGGTCTTTCTCGTCTACTTCATGGGGTGGAAGGTCTTCCTCTTCTTCATCGCCTTCTTCATCTTCCTGGTCTTTGCGAAGGGGCTGTTCGTCCTCCTTATCAAGTAGCCACCCCGGGCAGTCTCCGGCGTACTGCCGAGGCCCTTTGGCCGAGTACGGGGCTCTCGACTTGTCGGGCACGGACCTTCCCTAATTGCGCGCATTTGTGCCTAATATCGTCGCTAAGGGCTTGGCCTTGGTCAATAGACGATTCCTGGGAAACGTGCTAGCGGCCGGGGGGGCCAGTCGGGTCACCCGGGGAGGCATAGCCCTCCTTGCAATGCTGATCGTCGGCTCCACCGGCTACGTGGTCATAGAGGGCTGGAGCGTCTTCGACGCCGCCTACATAACTGTCGTGACGATGACTACCGTCGGTTACGGCGAGGTAAGGCCCCTGTCTCCGGCGGGCCGCGCGTTCAACCTGTTCGTCATGATAGGCGGCGTGGGCCTGATGCTGTACATTCTCACCGTGACGGTGCAGGCGGTGGTGGAAGACGAGGTGCTGACGGACCGGTCAGGCTGAACGAACAACAGGAAGCACCGTACCTGACATCACACTCGTAATCCCGGTGCGGGCCTCCACGGCTACCGGCATGCGGCGTCTGAGGGCGGACGATGAGTGACGCCGACTTGAACGTCGGCGACCTTCTGACGGCACGGTACGCCGCGTCCCTACGGAGAACCGTTCAGGACGTCACCCAGGTCTACGGGGACCGGCACACCCTCGCGCCACACCAGCCCTCCGATAAACAGGCCGCGGAGAGTCTTGAGCAGGGCGCCTGTCGTCGAGGAGGGCTTGCCGAAGGGGCGCAGGGCGTGGGTAATGTACCAGCGGCCTTGGTCGTCGCTAAAGATGACGGAAGAGTGCCACGGCCCAAGCACCGTCCACGGTCCGAAGTGGAACGGGTCGTCACCGACCGCGTACTGAAGCCGCCAGGCGACCATCACAAACAGGTAGTATTTGCCGCCATGCCTGACGACCCTTGGGCACTCGAAGCCCCCGCCAAGGGCGGCCTGCCTGTGAGTGGAGATCAAAGGCCCTTCATCCTCCCAGTGGACCAGGTCCTTGGATGCGGCGACGGCAAGGCACGAATCGCCCCACTTGCTCTCGGAGCTGTAGAACATGAGGTACCGGTTCTCGTGACGGAATATGAAGGGGCCCTTGCACTCTATGACTCCCTCCTCCCGCCAGCCCGACCAGCTGGGGTCTGGAGTGAATGCGTGCGAGCCGTCGCCGGGCAGCTTCTCCCAGTGCCATAGGTCGTCGGAGACCGCCAGGGCGAATCGTCGGCTGGCCGTGCGGGCGGGGTGCACTGGTAGACCATGTACCAGCGTCCCTCGTGCTCCATGATGGCGCAGTCGCCTAACTCCTGGGCATCGCAGTCGCCTGGGCGGCCATTGCCCAGGATCGGCTCCTGCTTGGTCCACGTGATCAGATCGTCGGATGTAGCATGGCTTATGAAGGTGTTCTGCGCTCCGGGTTTCGAGTGGTATATCATACCAATTTATTTTGAGCGCGCCGTAAAGCCGTCATTCCCGCGAAGGCGGGAACCCACTCCCTGGCCGCACATATACGGCGGCATCACGGTGAATTGGTATCAGATGCCAGGTGTCGGGGCCGCGCAGGATCACGTGGCCGTTGACGGTATCCTGGTCTGGTCCGTAGACCTCCTTCATCGCGCTGGGCTGGGCGAGTATCTCCCGCCTTCTCTCATCGGAGGTCACAGAGACACCTCCTGGGTCTACGCCTGACTGGGTCCATCACACGGACCCACGCTTTCCATATCAAACCCAGGGCGTCCAATGACCCACGATCCTCGACCGCGCGGTCGTGCTGTCACCCGGAATGCCGTCAAGCATACCTATCGTGCCCACGAGACTGCCTGTGGGGTGGCGAGTACGTCCCACTGCTCTCCTCTCAGGGAGCAGTGGGACTGCAAAGCTACTTGGGGTTGTGGACGCCTAGTAGACCCCGTCCAGGAACCGCCACAGCGACTCGGCGGCGATGTCGGCTGCCATGACCGCGGCGGCCCGGTCCGACTCGGTGGTCGCCAGGGCCTCGATCATCTGCCGCTCGGCGTCCGAGTGCTGCTCGTCGAGGGTCTTGTGAACCTCGAAGAAGGAGGTGGTGCGGGTGTCCTCAATGCCGTAGTTCTCGCGGAGCCCGGCTATCTTGGCCGTAGCCACCTTGGGCACCTGGGACTCGAAAGCGTACAGAGCGGCGGCCCCGGCGGCAGTGGAGCCGGACGACGTCAGGCTCTTGTAGGTCTCTACAAGGCTCGTGGTCGCGTCCACGGGCGTACTGTCCACGACCTCGCCGCGGTCGATACCCAGGCCGTCGCAGAATCTCAGCCACAATTCGACGTGGTTGTCCTCGCCGTGCTCTTCGTCCCAGAGGTTGTCCAGGAGGTGCTGGCGAACGGCCGGGTCGCCACACCGGTGGTGGATCCCGCTCAGGAAAGTCGGGTACGCGCTCTCGAAGTGGTAGTACTGGGCCGCGTACTTCTTGAGGGACTCGAGCGGCAGCGTCCCCTCGTTCCATGCCTGGTAGAAGGGGTGCCTCAGCAGACTCTTGCCCTCGATGATCTCGTCGATTGCGCCAATCACGTCGGTAGCCAAGTTCAGGTTCCTCCGTAGTCCTGATGGTGCGGCGCCCTATCGGGCGCCGGAAGCGAGTTTAGCAGCGAGCCCGCCCGGCAGTCAACCAAAACCCGCCTCCTCGCGGCCTAATTGGCAGCAACGGCCCGGTGCTCTATTTCCGCAGTTGCCGGCGTGTTGGTCCCGAACACCAGGTCCTTGGCCCGGTCGTTCGCGCCCACGCACACGACATAGTAGCGGTCGGCGGACTCCTGCACGGGCAGCACGACCCTCTCCTGCTCCATTGGCGACAGGTCGTACAGCCACTTCCACGCGACCCGCACCTTCTCGGGCACGTTGAAGTTGTTGATGAGCTCGCGGGCGGGCCTCTTCGCGTGGGCGTGGATGAAGGTCCGCGCCGACCGCTTGGTGAAGCCATCCCCGGCGATGGGCCTCGCATGGGCCGGGGCCATGAGTATGAGGACCGCGCCCCGCGCGGCGTCGTCCAGCTCGCCCGCCAGGTTGGCTATGTAGCTCCCGCCGCCCGCCGTGCAGCTGTAGGCGATGGTGCGGAGCAGCCCGTCGCCCGTATTGTTGCCCTGGTCGCCCACGTCGGCCTCCCACCCCGTGCTGAACACGGTGATCGTGCTGGCCTCCGCGTCGAATCCTTGCTCGACGTGGAACGGCTCCCAGGGCGTGTCGTCCTCGTTCTCGGCAATGAGCTGGGGGAACTTCCGGGTCGTGCCGATCGTGTCCATGTCGAGATGGCCGGGGTACCAGTGGCCCACGTTCTTCAGCGTCAGTACCAGCGCCCGCCCAATTACGATGTTGACCCTGGACTGGCGGCCCGGGCCGAGCGTCGCCCTCTTGGAGTTGATTCCGAGCTCGCGCGCGATGGGCCCGTTGACCAGGAAGAGCGGCCCGTTTGCGCTGGTAGACATGAGGAAGCCCCTGGCGTCCTGGGGGTCCAGCATCGACAGGGCCTTCGCGCCGGCAATGACGACGGGGAGATGCTCCCGCCTGCAGCCTGCCATGACGGCGTTCACGGCTATCTTCTCGACGGTCGCGTAGCCCGACCCTGGCGGCAGCAGGCACACCACCTCGCCGCGCGGCAGGGTCGTCCCTGTCAGCATCTCCTCGACGCTGTCGGCCGTGGGGGGAATCAGCGGGAAGCCGTCGCCCCAGTCGTTGTCGAGGAAGGCCTCGTTGAACCTGGCGAGGGCGTCGAGCTGGTCCACGCCCTCGAAGGACTCCGGGCCCGACTCGATGGCGGCCAGCGCCGCCTTCTCGATCTCGTACCCGTCGCTACTGGTAGTGAGGAGCCTCACTACGTCGTCGACGGCCGGGTCGGTCTGCTCGATAGCCTCCTCGACCGTTACGTTGTTGTAGACCCTGGGCACGACCGTGAAGGGCGTGCTCCGCATCCCGAAGGCCTTGGCGCTGGCTATCGCGTCGTCCTGGAACCCCTCGGACAGGATCGTCGCGGTGGGGATGCCCGCCTTCTCAAGCTCGACCATGTCGTGGATCATCCACGACGTGCACGACCCTCAGTCGGCGGTGCATCCAATGGCGACGTCCACCTCGCTCTTGGCGCGGTCGAGGACCGGCTTGGGGGTGGGCAGCGCTCCGCTGTAGAACTTGAGGGACACGTCCGGGACCCTGCGCCTGATCAGCTCGCCCGCCCTCTTCAGGGCCACGTCGCCGTTGGCCTTGCCGTTCCAGACCAGGCCGATGGTCTTGCCCTCCAGGCTGTCCGGCCGGGGAGCCGGCGGCGTCGCCTCCACGTCCCCGAGCACCGGCGCGACCGGGTTCATCACTTCGAGCGTGTACATCCTCAACCTCCTGCGTCGATATCGGGCCTATTCGGCCAGCGGAAGCTTCTCGAGCACCTTCGGGTTGAACAGGTTCAGCGGACGGCGGCCCGTGAGCACGCGGGCGACCTCCTGGCCGCACCGCACCGGCAGGTTCGCGATAGCCGCGTCCGAGTAGTAGGACGAGTGGGGTGTCAGTATCACGTTGTCCATGCCCAGCAGCGGCTCGTCGGCAGACGGGGGCTCCGTCTCCAGCACGTCGAGCCCCGCTCCCGCGATCTCGCCGGCCTCCAGCGCCCGCACCAGGGCTTCCTGGTCGACGACGGGGCCCCGCGACGTATTGATCAGGTACGCCGTCCGCTTCATCCTGGCGAAGGCGGACTCGTCGAACATGTGGGTCGTCTCGTCCGTCTTCGGGCTGTGCACCGATATGTAGTCGGAGCGCCGGAGCAGCTCGTCGAACGAGACAGGCTCGACGCCTGCCTCGTCGAACAGCTCCGCGGGAAGGTACGGGTCGTGGGCGACGACCTGCATCTCAAAGGCCTGCGCTCTCGACGCCAGGGCGCGCCCGATGCGGCCGAAGCCGACGATGCCGAGCGTCTCGCCGTGGATGCTGCCGACGGGGGAGGGAATGACCGGCACCCAGCCGCCGGTTCGTATGATCGAGTCCAGCTTCAGGAGCCGCCGGTTGCAGGCCAGCAGCAGGGCAAAGGCGTGGTTGGCTACCTCGCGGATCCAGAGGTCGGGCACGCATATGACCGCGACGCCCAGGTCGGTCGCCGCGTCCACGTCGATGACGTCGACGCCGACGCCCGTCCTGAGGACGACCTTGAGATCTTCCATCGCCTCCATGTCCCGCCGCGTGATGGGCGAGTCCACGTCGATGATCCCGTGGGCGTCGCGCGCCATCTCGATGAGCTCGTCGCCCTCGACGCGGGGCAGCACGATCTCTTCCGCCCCGACCTTCTCCAGCTCCAGGCGCTCAGGCTCCAGCAGGTCGCGCGCGTGCACGCCTATACGGTAAACCTTGTACTTGTAGGTGGCCATGTAGTCCAGAATCCAGATTGAAAATAGGTCGAATCGGCGGACGGTATCTTATACCATTTCGTTTTGAGCGCGCCGTAAAGCCGTCATTCCCGCGAAGGCGGGAACCCACTCCCTGGCCGCACATAGACGGCGGCATCACGGTGACTTGGTATTATACCAGGTTGCCTTCATGCGGCCATGTGTGAGTGACCGGATTGGAACACTGGCCCTACCGGCGTAGGGGAGGGTTTGCAACTGTCTGCAACCCGCCGTAACTGTTCAGTCTCCATGAGCTGAGAGGTCCTCCCCGAATGTCATTCCGAACGAAGCGCCAGCGGAGTGAGGAATCTACGCCTGTCATCGGGGGATGGCCCTGTGTGAAAAGGACTGTAGATTCTTCGTCGCTGTGCTCCTCAGAATGACAACAAGGAGGGGCGGCTCATATGTCTCATCGACTCTTAACAGTTACAACCCGCCCTCCTCTCGACCGTGGCCTCCAGACGGCACTACGCTCTACCGCCCAATCATTGGCCATTTCTCAAAAAAAGGCATTGTGTTTTCCCTTTATAAGTATCTAAGAACAGTGCTAGCATCTCGCAGTCATTCGCAGCGACGGGGGTACGGAGAGGTCGATTCGGTGGCGCCGGTCCAATGACGACTCGACTTACCGGCGGCTCCGAAAGGGGCCGCCTGCTGAGGGCGTCGAGGAGCTCCGGCCTGAGACCCACGTCGGAGCGAGTCAGGGCTGCGGTATTCTCGATGATCGGCCCCGAGGCTGTGGAGTCGGGAAGTGTGCTCGACCTGTACGCGGGTACGGGCGCGCTGGGAATCGAGGCGCTGAGTCGAGGGGCTGCCTCGGCCGATTTCGTCGAGAGCGACGTTCGCCGGTGCCGGGACATCAGGGCGAATCTGGAGGCCTTGGGGCTGACAGAGCGGGGACGGGTGCATGTCGGGCGTGTCGAGAAGGCGTTGGCGAGAATGGAGGGCCCCTTCGGCCTGGTGCTGATAGACCCTCCATACGGCGCTGACCCCTGGAACGGGGTGATGGCGCAGCTGTACGAAGGGGGCGTGTTGGAACAGGACGCGATCGTGGTGGCGGAGCATTCGTCGAGGCTGGAGCTTGCTCCGGCCTACGGGGGCCTGGTGAGGGCCAGGAGCCGCAGGTACGGCGACACTTCGGTGTCAGTCTACACCCTGGGGCGGGATGGATGACCACAGCCGTCTACCCCGGCAGCTTCGACCCCGTACACAACGGGCACGTCGACGTGGCGACGCGGGCCTCGGTGCTCTTCGACCGCCTGGTGATAGCGGTCTATGAGAGTCCGCCCAAGCAGATACTCTTCTCGTCGGGGGAGCGGGTTGCCCTGGTCGAGGAGTCCGTCGGGCATCTGGACAACGTCGACGTCGTGGCCTTCTCGGGGCTGGTAGCACCGGACCTTGTACGGAGCGTCGGGGCCAAGTTCGTCGTGCGCGGGTTGAGGGCGGGCTTGGACTTCGAGACCGAGTTCGAGATGGCGCTGATGTGGCGGACTCTGGATCCCGACGTGGACGTGGTGTGCCTGATGAGTGCGCTTCAGCACCAGTTCATATACTCGACCCGCATCAAAGAGGTAGCAAAGCTCGGAGCCGACGTCCGGGGACTGGTCCCGGGCTGCGTGGTGACCGAGTTGGAAGCTAAGTACGGCTCGGCGGAGTAGCCGCGGAGCGAAAGGGGGCCCAGTTATCAATATCATTCAGGTCATAGAGGAGATGGACTCGCTGACGAGCACCGCCACCAAGGTGCCTGGGATGCGCAGGAAGGTGATGGTGGACGTGGAGCGGCTCTCGTCCCTGTCGGCCGCGCTCAGGACGGCGATCCCTGCGGACATCCAGGAGGCCAGGGAGATACTCCGGCAGAAGGAGTCCACGGTCAACCAGGCCAACCTTGAGGCGCGACGCATCAAGGAGGGCGCTAGGCAGGAGCAGTCGGCGCGGCTGGACGACACCGAGATAGTGCGTCAGGCCGAGATGAAGGCGGAGAACATCCACCAGGCGGCCCTTCAGCAGGCGCAGGAGATCACCCAGGACGCGCAGCGCCGCGCATACAAGATCGTCGAGGACGCCGAGACCCTCTCCAACCATCGGCGTGAGGGCTCGAACCAGTACGCGAGGGAGACGCTGTTCGATCTCGAGGAGCGCCTGTCCTCAGTCCTGGGCCAGGTGCGCCGGGGCATCGACACGCTCGGCCTGAAGGCCGATTCGACGATCCCCTCCTAGTCCACGACGCTGAGACGGTAGGGGCAGGAGCGATTCCCGCCCCTGCCGCAAATTTAGGACTGCGGCGCGGCTAGGTGACGGCCGCGGCGTGCCGCTTCTGGGTGATCGGGTGGGCGCTCGCCCACTCGTAGGCGGCGGTCGCCGCCAGCGCTCCCTGGGATGCCGCGGTGATCGTCTGCTTGAGGTCGCCCGACGCGTCCGTGATGTCGCCTGCCGCCAAAAGCCCTCCCACGTTCGTGCGGCCCATCTTGTCGACTATGATCTCCTCGATGTCGTTCAGGTTGACGCCGAGCTGTTTGGCCAGGTCGACCCTGGGGTCCGCGCCGATTTCGATGAATATGCCGTGCACGTCGAGCTCCCTCGATCCGTTGTGCTCACGGTCGAGAACGATGCTGTCCAGGCCGCCGACGCCCTTCAACTCGACTACGTTCGTGCTGAAGACGGTCTCGACGTTGTCGGCCTCTTCGAGGTGCCTGAGATTGACGGGCTCGGGCCGGGAGAAAGCCCCGCGCCGGTAGATGATGTAGACCTTCTCGGCATACTTGCTGAGCAGGGTCGCGCCCTTGACCGCAGAGTCCCCCCCGCCGACCACCGCAACCGTGTTGCCGCGGTGCAGCGGCGCGTCGCAGACCGAGCAGTAGGATACGCCGCGCCCGGTCCACTCCTCCTCGTGCTCCAGGTCGAGGGTCCTGCGCTCCCTGCCCACCGCGATGATGACCGAGGCGGCCATGTATGTCAGGCCGCCCTCCGTGCCGACCTCGAAGCCGTCGCCCTGCTTGGTGATCGAGACCACCTTGTCATCGACGATCGGGACCTCGTATCGTTCGGCCGACTCCCGGAACTTCATCATCAGGTCGAATCCGTCGATCTCGGGATAGCCGGGATAGTTCTCGATCAGGCCGCCGATGGCCGTCTCGCCGCCGAAGGTCTCGCCTATGACGACCGTCGATACCTGGTAGCGGGCGGAGTACATTCCGGCGGCAAAGGCGGCCGCGCCCTGTCCGGCGATCACCACGTCGTATGTTTCTGCTTCGTTCGTCAAGTGAGTGGCTCCTTCATACTGCGTCCGTGCGACGCTCGGTCTGCGGTTTGTCCCTGTCCGATCAGTGGAATACGCGCCCGGAGTCCATGGCCAAGGTCTGGCCGGTAACGCTGTCGGTGGCGCAGAAGAGCGCCACCTGCCTGGCGATGTCGTCCTTGTCGGCCGCCCGCTTAAGGAGAGCCCCCTCTACGGCGGCCTTCTGGTACTCGGGAGCAAGGTTGTCGGACATCTTGGTGCCCAGCAGGTAACCGGGCGCTATGCAGTTGACCTGGATCTCGGGCGCCAGGCCGACGGCCATGCACTTGGTCATGTGGATGAGGGCGGATTTGGCTACGGCGTAAGGGATCGACGAGCCTGTGGGCTCCAGACCGGCGACCGAGGAGATGTTCACTATCCTGCCGGAGCCCTGCCGCTTCATCGCCGGGACGACGGCCTTGATGCATAGCATCGGGCCGGTCAGGTTGACGTCGAAGATACGTGTCCAGTCCTCGTAGGTCATGGCGTCCAGGTCGCTGAACGGGATCCACTTGTTGTAGCCCGCGTCGTTGACCAGTACGTCGATTCTGCCGAAGTTCTGCAGGACGGTCTCCGCCGCGGCCGACACGCCCGCCGGGTCCGTCACGTCGCATTGCACCGGCTTGGCCTGGACCCCCTTGGCGGCCACCTCCGACGCGATGAGCTCAGCCTGCTCCCGGCCGGAGTTGTAGAGGACGGCAATGTTCGCGCCTTCGTCGGCCAGGGCATGGCATATGCGTCCGCCCAGTCCGCCGCTGCCGCCGGTGACCATGGCTACCGTACCCGTCAGGTCCATGAGAATCGCCTCCGTATGGGCCGTTTGCCGGGCGGATTATAGCACCCAGCCAGGGATCACCAGCGCCTCCTTCGCCACTCCTCCCTGCCGACCCGCTTCTGGCCAAGCCTGTACAGCCAGGCGATGGCGAAGCCGAGCAGGGCGCCGAATACGATGCGGTCGCCCCGTGCCAGGTCCCAGTCCAGGAGATACGAGAGCCACACCACCGCGAGAGGCAGGAAGACGATGGCGAGTGCGATGAAGGTGCGGCTCGAGGACTTCATACATAACAGACTAACAGATTGACACCGTCGTCGGTGCCCGCCTCGGTACGCTCGGAGCTTGAACAGGCAGGCGAGATCTACGTACACGAGCCATCCGTTACGCTGCCGAGCTTCCTATGACGGACTTCGAGGACGCGATGCAGGTTGCCGCGGCACGTGTTTGCGGCGCACGGCACATCGGAACGAGGAACGTCAGGGACTACGAACGGTCTCCAATCCGCACGGTCAGCCCGCAGGAGGCGCTCGGCGGACTGTTTCTGACTCTTGGTGTGTTGCCTCTGCTGTCCCTATATCCCAAGATACTCGTGGGAGAGGATCCGATGCGGATACTCATTGCACTGTGCGCCGTCATCGCCCTGTCGGGCTGCGCGTCGGAGACCGGCGCCGAAACGCCCGGACCGGCGTGCGGGGATGGCTTCGAGGAGCTCGCCGAGTATAGCCTTTTCTTCGGAAGAAGCGATTCCACAGGTGCGGAAGTGGTGTCGGATGAAGCTTGGAACGAGTTCCTGGAGGACACCGTAACCCCGCGTTTTCCCGACGGACTTACCGTGATGAACGGTCGCGGCCAGTGGCAGCTCGAGTCCGGCGCCATACAGAGAAGGTACGAGAATACTCTATATATTGACCGAAGTGGGCGACGGTGGATTGCGCCTTTTGGACGAGATATCGGAAGAGTATAAGCGCCGTTTTGGACAGGAATCAGTCCTGCTGACATCCGGTACGACTTGCGTCTCGTTCCAGTGAACAACCCATGACCCCAAAGACGTGAAAAACTATTCTTGTGATTGGGCGCATGGTTCTTCTCCATGGAACCGAAGCTTTTCCATCCAAAGCCGGTGTGAGTATGGCCTATAGTGATGAAAAACTTATGAATAAAACCGCAATATTGACATTGTCGTTTGCGCCGGTTAGTCTGGCCTGATAGGTTGTGACTGCACTTTTCAAGTTCGGGGGAATCTTCAAGGAGGTGGTGAAATGCTTCCCAATGTCTTGCTCAGACCGGTTTCCCGCGACGATGTCGACAGGGTGGCATGGTGGTTGGAGGATGCCGAGGTTTCGTCCCGCTGGTTCGGGCAGTATGCCTGGGGTGAACCGATCCACCGCAGCTACGAGCCCACCCACATGCTCGAGTCGAGCGACCACGAGTGGCGGCACATATTCGGTGATCCGAAGCGCCTGATCTTCTCGATCTACAACGACCGGAACGAACATGTCGGCGAGTGCCAGATCATACTGGACGGAGAGGAGGGGGCGGAGCTCTCCCTGCTCATAGGCCGCAAGGACCTGTGGCACCAGGGCTACGGCGCGGCGACCGTGCTCGTCCTGATGGACCGGGTTTTTTCGACACTGAGACTGAACAGGGCATGGGTGAACGTGCCCGAAGACAACGTCCCCGCGCTCGGGCTCTTCGAGAAGCTGGGCTTCCTGCGGTTGGACAAGCGGGAGTTGCGGACGCGGAGAGACGGCAGCGTCCTCAATGCCTTCATTCTGACCATAGACGCGCGATCATACCTGAAGCGCCAGCCTGTCGAGGAGAGGCCCAGGCCGAGCGAGGTGGTAACGATTACCGGCCTCCCGGGGAGCCTTTCGGAGGAGGTCGCCTACGAAGTCGCCAATATCCTCGGCAGCCGCCTGGTGGACAGTGAGATACGCGACGAGCTGCTCCGCCGGCTAAAGTGCTCGCACGCCGAGCTCGAAGGCTTCGAGGCCAGCTTCCGCTCGTTCTGGACGCGGCTGCTCAACTCGGTGGTAGTACCCATGGAGTGGTCGGCCACCTACGACGCAGCGTACGTCTTCAGGCCTGACCCATCCCTGGACCATGACCTGCTGACCGACCAGCTCAACAAGGAGCAGTACGTCGGCGCCCTGACCGGTGTCGTCAAGAGGCTCTGCAGGGAGGGCGGTGTGATCATGCACGGCCAGGGTTCCCATCACATTGCCGCCAAGCACGGAGGGAGCCTCAACGTCTTCGTAGCCGCATCTTTCGAGAAGCGGGCCGGAAACGTGGCGGCCCAGGAGGCAGTATCCGAGGAGGAGGCCGCGAATCGGCTGAAGCACGTCGACGGCGAGGTGCTGTCGATCTCCCGACATCTGTGGGGCGGCGACCTCGACGACGCGGCCGCCTTCGACCTCACCGTCAACCTCGACCGGATGCCAGTGCAGGAAGCCGCGCGGCTGATAGTCGGCGCGCTGGGGCACGACAGCGACTCCCCCGCCAGGCTGAAGGACGCAGGGCGTGAGGCCGAATTCGCAACCAGCTAGGCCCGCTGTGAACCTCCGATTTACGTCGGCGGGGGGCCGGGTCCGGGGACCAGATGCCTGACTGGTGGCTGGAAGCCGCGCTGCCCGCCGCAGTATTCGGGGCCCTGCTGGCGTTGTGGGTCCTCATCCCGCCCAAGGATGGTGAACAGGACCTCGCCAGCAGGATCCGCGAGCGGATCTTTCGCCGACGGTAGGCCGCGCCGGCCTACTTCGCCACCACGTTGACCAGCTTCCCCGGGACGTAGATCACCCGCACGACCCGCTTGTCCTCCGTATGGGGAGCCACGCGCCGGCTCGACAGGGCGGCTTCTGTCGCCTCTTCCTCGGTGATGGAGACGGGGACCTCCAGCCGGTCTCGAAGCCTGCCGTTGACCTGAACGACGAGCGTGATCACCTCGTCCGTCGCCAGCTCAGGGTCCCACGACGGCAGGGTCCGGCTGTGGATGCTGAACTCGTGCCCGGTCCGCTCCCACAGCTCCTCAGTGACGTGGGGAGCCATCGGCGCCAGCAGCAGCAAGAGGCTGTCGACGGCCTCTCGCCACCCGTCGGAGGTGACTCCCCTGTCTGCCCAGGCGGCATTCATCGTGTTCGAGAGCTGCATCAGCGACGCGATAGCCGTGTTGAACTTGAACCGGTCGAGGTCGTCGACGACTCGCTTGATGGTCTTGTGGACGCTTCGCGTCAGGTCGGCCGCCGCGGCCTCGTCGACGGGGCCAGCGTCGAGCTCGCTCGGGTCTCGCTGCGCCATCTCCCACAAGCGGTTCAGCCACCTGGAGACGCCGTTGATGCCCGACTCGCTCCAGCTTCCGCCCTGGTCCCAGGGGCCTATGAACATCAGGTAGCAGCGGACGGCGTCCGCGCCGAACTCGCCGACGTACTCGTCCGGCGCGACGACATTGCCGCGCGATTTGCTCATCTTCTCGCCCTCGGACAGGATGTGCCCCTGGTTGAACAGGCGGACGAAGGGCTCGTCGAAGTCCAGCAGACCGAGGTCGCGCATCGCCTTCGTGAAGAAGCGGGCGTACAGCAGATGCATGACCGCGTGCTCGACGCCTCCGGTGTACTGGTCGACCGGGGCCCACGTCTCGACAGCCTTGCGGTCGAAGATCGCGTCGTCCGACCTGGGACTGGCGAACCGGAACTGGTACCACGACGAGTCGACGAACGTGTCCATCGTGTCGGTCTCGCGCTTGGCCGGACTGCCGCAGCGCGGGCAGGGCGTGTTCACGAACCCCTCGTGCAGCGCCAGCGGAGACTCGCCGGTCGGGCGGAACTCGGAGTCCTCCGGGAGCAGCACCGGCAGCTCGTCCTCGGGAACGGGCACGGTGCCGCATTCGCCGCAGTAGACGATCGGTATCGGCGTACCCCAGTATCGCTGGCGCGAGATGAGCCAGTCGCGCATCCGGTATTGGACGGCCCTGCTGCCCCAACCCTGCGACTCGATGAAGTCGGCGATGCTCTGCTTGCCCTCGGCGCTGGGCAGGCCGTCGAACCGGCCGGAGCTCGCCTGCGTTCCATCGTTCACGTAGGCCTCGGTCAACTCGCTGCCGTCCCAGTCCGGTGGCGCGACGACGACCCTGATCGGCAGATCGTACTTCTTGGCGAACTCGAAGTCGCGCTGGTCGTGTGCCGGGACGCCCATCACGATGCCGGTGCCGTAGGTGAGGAGGACGTAGTCGCCGATCAGTATGGGCACGCGGTCCCCGTTCAGCCTGTTGACCGCGTAGGCCCCGGTGAACACGCCGGTCTTGACCTTCTCGGTCGACAGCCGCTCGATCTCGGTCTGGCGGCGGGCCTGGTCGACGTAGGCCTCGACCTCGCCCCTCTGCTCGGGCATAGTCAGCTCGTCTACCAGCGGGTGCTCCGGAGCCAGCACGACGAACGTCACGCCGAAAATCGTGTCGATACGCGTCGTGAACGTAGTCAGCGACGTCTGCTCCAGGCCGTACTCGGATATGTCGAACTCGATGTCGACGCCCTCGCTGCGGCCGATCCAGTTGGTCTGCATGACGTTGATCTTGTCGGGCCAGTCGATCTTCGAGTGGTCGAGCAGCTCGTCCGCGTACTCGGTGACGCGGAACAGCCACTGGTTCAGCTCGCGCCGGACGACCTCCGAGTCGCACCGCTCGCAGCGGCCGTCCACGACCTGCTCGTTGGCCAGGACGGTGTTGTCGGTCGGGCACCAGTTCGCAGGCGCGAAGTCACGGTAAGCCAGCCCTGCCTTCAGGAACTGCAGGAATATCCACTGGTTCCACCGGTAGTACTCGGGCGCGCAGGTCACGAGCTCGCGGTCCCAATCGTAGACCGGCCCCATCGAGCGGAACTGCTCCCGCATCTTTTCGATGTTGTCCATGGTCCACCTGGCGGGATGGATGCCGCGCTCGATTGCCGCGTTCTCGGCGTTCAGCCCAAACGCGTCGAAGCCCATCGGATGCAGGACGTTGTACCCGCGCATCCGCATGAAACGGGCGTGGGCGTCTGCGCCGGACATCGCGTACCAGTGGCCTATGTGAAGGTCGCCGGACGGGTACGGGTACATCGTGAGCTCGTACCGCTTGGGGCGCGGGTCGTCGTCGCTCACCCTGTAGGTCCCGCTATCCTCCCAGCGTCCCTGCCACTTGGGCTCGATGTCAGCGGGGTCGTACTTCAGGTCCGACCTGTTCATCGTCCTGGCTGTCGTCGTCATCTCTGGCCCCTCCTGCTGCTATACGCAGTCAGCCGGCAATAAAAAACCCGCCCCTGAATCAGGGACGGGATTCACCGAGCACCCCGCGGTACCACCCTGGTTGCCCCGGCGCACCGGGGCCGCCTCGGAAGCGGTAACGGCGCTTTGCCGTCCGGCCCTACTCAGGTTCAGGCGGGATGCTCAGGCCCGGCGCAACCGCCGGGCCCCGATGGCAGTTCTGCCACCGGGGGGCGAGTTTACGGGCCTGTGTGCGCCGGGCTTCCACCTACCCCCGTTCTCTATCGCACCGCGCCCGCTACTACTCCCCTTCGACGCATTTGTATATCCATTCCACCGTAGCACGACCACCAAATACCGGTCAACTGCCGAGAGACTCGGGATGATGCATTCGCCGCACCGATCTCGGCCGCATTCGAGTACGGTAAGGCGTGTGACGATCAGATAGCGGGTGCCATCGCAGGCCGGAAACACAACTGTAACAACTACTAAAAACATCTGTAACAACTACCGGATAGCATCCTTGGTAGTTTGGCCGCGCTCGGAGTGAGCCGCGCATTCACCCACGAGTCCGCAGGGCAAAAGCAGGAGGATGGAAACATGGATTCCGGTAATACCGCCTGGATGCTGACGGCCTCTGCCCTGGTGTTGCTGATGACGCCGGGGCTCGCATTCTTCTACGGAGGACTGGTCCGGGCCAGGAACGTCATCAGCACGCTCATGTACAGCTTCATTTCCATGGCCGTAGTGAGCATCGTCTGGGTGCTCTGGGGCTACAGCCTGGCGTTCGGCGAGGGGAGCGCGGTCATAGGGGACCTGAGCCTCTTCGGCCTGTCGGGCATTGAGATCGACCAGGTCGAGGACAGCGGCATCCCCACGCTGCTGTTCGTCATCTTCCAGATGATGTTCGCCATCATCACTCCGGCGCTCATCACGGGAGCGTTCGTCGAGCGCTTCAAGTTCACGACGTACCTCATATTCCTGGTGGTGTGGGTCACCGTCGTGTACGCGCCCGTAGCCCACTGGGTGTGGGCCCCAGAGGGCTGGCTCTTCAAGGACGGCGCGCTCGACTTCGCCGGCGGCACGGTCGTCCACGTAAACGCCGGTATGGCGGCGGTGGCGGCGGCGCTGCTGGTAGGAAAGAGGCGGGACCCCGGGGCCGAGCCACATAACGTGCCCTACGTGGTACTCGGGGCCGCGCTGCTCTGGTTCGGGTGGTTCGGCTTCAACGCCGGCTCGGGGCTGGCGGCCAACGGGCAGGGCGTAAACGCCTTCCTGGTGACCAACACGGCCGCCGCCGCCGCCGCATTGACGTGGGGCATAATATCCCAGGTCCAGACGGGCCGCATGAGCGCCGTTGGGGTGGCGTCGGGGGCAGTCGCGGGCCTGGTCGCGATCACCCCTGCTTCCGGGTTCGTAGGCGTGTACGGCGCGCTTGCCATAGGAGCTGGCGCTGGAGTGCTCTGCTACATAGCCGTCTACCTGCGGACCAGGACGCAGATCGACGATGCGCTGGAGGTCTTCGCCGTCCACGGCGTTGGCGGCATCTGGGGCGCAATCGCCACCGGCATCTTTGCCGTGGCGGCCATCGGCGGCACGGCCGGAGCCATCGACGGCAACGTCGGCCAGATCGGTACCCAGGTGCTGGCAGTCGTCGCCACGATGGTCTACTCGTTCGTCGCGACGCTCGTCATCCTGAAGGTGCTGGACCTCATCCCAGGTCTGGGCCTGAGGGTACCCACCGAAGCAGAGGACATCGGCCTCGACCTCTCCGTTCACGGCGAGAGGGCATTTGTCAGCGACGGCGCAGACTAGGTACCGTACTATCCGTCATCCCGCGAAAGCCCGCCCCGTATCCGAGTACACGGCGGGATCCAGACCGGAGGCAGTGCTGAGAACTGAGGTGAGCTTGCCATGATCAAGATAGAAGCAATCGTCCGCCCCGAACGGATCAACTCGGTAACCGCGGCGCTGGAGCAGGCCGGATGCGGTGGCTTCCACTACCAGAACGTCACCGGCCAGGGGACGCAGAGGGGAGTGGAGGTCTTCACCGGCAGGGGGGCGCAGATGGTACGGGCCGCTGGGTCCAAGACCCTCGTGGTGACGGTCATCCCCGATGATCTGAGAGAGGCGGTAGTCAACGCCATCATAGAGGCGGCGAGAAGTCCCGACGGCGGACGGATCGGCGACGGCAAGATAATAGTAACCCGCGTGGAAGACGTGATCCGCGTCCGCACGGGAGAACACGGCGAGGCCGCCATCTAGCAGGCCATCTCACCCCATTGCCGTCACTGCTGACTCGATGATCACACCGAGCTGCTGGTCCGATTCTACGGCGGCTAGAGCCTGCGTAGCAGGGCCTTTCCATTGTCCCGAAAACCGCATACCGTCATTACTATGAAATGAACCGCACGCCCCCACACCGTCGTTCCCGCGCAGAGCCTGCCCCCGAGAAGTCGGGGGCGGGAATCCAGGTGGGTGGTAGGTCTTGGGTCCGTTGTCCCTCTCGTACCGGACGACCCATCTCCGGTCGTCCAGGGAGCGGGAGCGCACGTCGAACTCCCCCTTCTCCTCGTCGGCAATGCGCTCCAGGTCGGCGGCGATAGAGTCGTCCAGGACCTTCCAGGAGGCGCGGTCGTGCGAATCAGCTCAGGCTCTTGTGACATATGGTGCTCCTCAAACTACTTCTGTCGATTCTAGGGATACTCTGAATAATACCAATTTATTTTGAGCGCGCCGTAAAGCCGTCATTCCCGCGAAGGCGGGAACCCACTCCCTAGCCGCACATATACGGCGGCATCACGGTGACTTGGTATAACCCATCAGCACGGCTTAATTTCCTATGTGTGGAGCTGCAGTCCACGGACTTATTCAGACCATCCCTAGCGCAGTGCAGTGATGAGGGACGCGCTTGTGGGCAGGTGACGAGCGGCCATATGATACGCCGCACCTCGCGAGGAGATGGACAGGCCAACGATGTCACGCAAGAAAATCGCCGCTATCGTCACGACGTTCTTTCCCGGCTCCCACGCCGACCTGCTCGTCTCGCGATTCGTGAAGGGATTCCCGACCCGGTCCGGCGTGCTAGAGCCGAAGGTCGACGTCGTCTCCATGTACATGGACCAGGCGCACCCGCTGGACATCGGGGTCGAGCTTGCCCGCGCGCACGGCATCGAGCTGTTTCCCAGCATCCGGTCCGCACTGACGCTGCGGCCGCCGCTGCGGGGTCACTGGCCGACCGCGCCGGGATGGGAGATCGGCCAGATGGCGGTCGACGGCGTGCTGATCATCGCCGAGCACGGCGACTACGCTCCCAACGAGCGCGGCAGGCAGATGTACCCCCGCCGGTACTTCTTCGAGCAGGTGTGCGGGATGATCGGGGTGTCCGGCCGGGCAGTGCCGGTCTTCAGCGACAAGCACTTGGCGTACTCGTGGGCCGACGCGCGATGGATGTACGACCGCGCCGCCGAGCTGGGCATCCCGTTCATGGCCGGTTCGTCGCTGCCGGTAACTGGACGGACGCCGGAGCTGGAGCACGAGATCGGCGCGCCCATCGACGAGGCCCTGTCGCTGGGCCACTTCCACGCCTACCCGAACGGCCTCGACTCCTACGGCTTTCACGGCCTGGAGGCGCTCCAGTGCATGGTCGAGCGGCGGCGGGGCGGCGAGACGGGAATCGCCGCGGTCCGGTGCGTCGAGGGCCGAGCCGTCTGGGAGGCGGCCGAGCGGGGCCTATGGCCGAGGGACCTTGCCGCTGCGGCTGAGTCGCGAATCGCTGATGTCGAGCCCGGCCGTATGGAGGACAACTGCGTCCGGCCGGCCCTGTTCGAGCTGGAGTACGCCGACGGCCTCCGCGCCTTTACGCTGATGCTCGACCGGCACGCGCGGGGCTTCGCGTACGCCGCCCGAGTGAACGGCGAGACGGTCAGCACCGGGTTCCACACGACAGGCTCGCACGGTCGAGAGCCCTTCACCGCGCAGGGCCTGGCTATCCAGGAAATGTTCCTGACCGGGCGGCCCCAGTACCCGGTCGAGCGCACCCTCCTGACCACAGGAGCGCACACCGCCCTGATGGACTCGCGCCACCTCGGCGGGGTTCGTATAGAGACGCCGTGGCTGGACGTATCGTACGCGGTGTGATCGCGTCCGGAGCCGAACCAGCGGCGCTGTTCACCCCTGCCTCAGTTTGGTAACGAGTATCTTGCGTGCTCTACTAAAACTGGGAAGGCAAGACCCCAGTGTGTCAGGATCGAGCTTGCCCAACAGCTCAAACGACTTGGGGCCTTTGGTGTAGGGCCCCGGGGATCTCCTTGTCGCCTGCCTCAAACGGTTCTGTACGTCATCCCTTGATTTATCCTCCAGGTTGTTTAGTGGAGGAAGGGCACTGTCTTGAAGATACTGGCCGAAGTGTTCTCCCAGAGCGTTGCGGTCGGCTACTATCCACGTCTCCATGCAAGTGGTCATCAAGAATACCTGATCGTCATGGGCGTCCGGTGGTCGCTGCCACCCATCGCGCTGTCTGAGATGGTCCCAAGTCCTGTCTATGTCGGAAACAGGGGCCTCGCTGTCGATCAGCAGTGCGACGTATTCTGAGCCAGAGGCGTTCTCAAGGGCAATGCTGAAATCCCTATACGCCGATCCCCTATCACCGGAGGCTACCAACCTCGGCGTGCGGCGACTTATTCCAATTTATTTTGAGCGCGCCGTAAAGCCGTCATTCCCGCGAAGGCGGGAACCCACTCCCTGGCCGCACATATACGGCGGCATCACGGTGACTTGGTATTATTCCACACTTCTTGAGCAGCTTTCTGAATCCCTCGCGACATCGCACCTTTCCGTCCTTGGAGTCCCCACCTCCCTCCAGGTAGATCCTGGCACTTACCATCGCACCCCTCCCAACTCTCCACTATTCCATAGCTGTCCAAGGCGATACTTCTCCAGCCAGCGCACCAGCTCGGCGCCGTCCAGCCGTCTCATGACTGTATGGCCCTCGTGCTTCTCGCAAACCACCACCGAGTCCGGCCGTTCCGACAGGGCATCCACCAGGACATCAGAGTGAGTCGTCACCACCAGCTGGCAACGACTCGACGCATCCACCAGGAGGTCTGCAATCTTGGGCATCAGGTCCGGATGCAAACCCAGTTCGGGCTCTTCTATTACGACCAAGAGTGGAGGCTCGGGATCCAGCAGGATGGCCAGCAGGCACAGGTATCTTAGGCTGCCGTCGGACAGACGCGACGCCGGCACCGCTAGATCACCCTCCGTGAAAAGTATCTCGACACTTCCTCCCTGGAAGTTAAGCTCGAAGTCGGTAAGGCCCTCGTAGACATCGGAGAGCTTATCTATCAAGTTTGCCTTGGTAGTAGGGTCCTGACGCAGCCGATTCAGGAACATCCCCAAGTTTGAGAGATCTGCGTCCAGTGGGCTCTTACGGACGTCCGTAAGCTGGGCTCCGCGAAGCACGTTCCCCCGCCCAAACTGCCACTCGCGGTAAAGACTGATTGAGAGGTACGCTCTGCGAAGATGGACCATTTCATTTAACAGGCTCGAGCCAACCCAGTGCGAGAGTAGGGATTCATGGGTACCTACTTTGATGTCACGGACAGAGTCAGTGTCATTCCTGTTGTCTCGGCCTGAAAGTCCGGGGTTGTCCTTTATGAACTGACTTATGAGCTGGCTATAGTCATAAGAACCTGTTGAGCTAGGTCCAGGATTTGGAGATGGGTTATCTACCCGCTCGTCCACCACCGCGAATTCCTGATTCACTTCAGTGAACTCTATCGTGTGCCGTAGCGGATGTTGTCGACCCGGAAAATCCACAACTGCTTCTATGGCAGCCGTGATCTTTGGGTCCCTTCTCCAAAGCCAGTTCCGGATGCCTCCGCCCTCCCGGACTGGCTTCGCAATCTCCGTCGGGGCAGCGTGCAGCAGCGACAATACCTCGAACAGGTTCGACTTTCCGGCTCCATTCGGACCTATCAGGACGTTCAGGTGCTTGAGCTCAAGGCTCAGTCCTTTTGGCCCGAAAGACAGCAAGTTCTTTACTGTGATTTCACGCAGGATTGGCGTGTTCGGGTTTCCTTGTTCATTCATAAGTCAGTACTGACCGGTTGGCGGTGATTGAGATGCTATCCGTCAAGATGGGGCGTGTCAACGTGTTGATTCCGAATCAAGAAGAGGCATCAGGCCACACCGTCAACTCCCCGTCGACCGGTAGCGGCTGACGCCGAACTCCCAGATGCGTAGGCATACCAGCAGGAACAGGAACCCGATTGCCGGGGCCGCGTACTGGAACCATAGAGGCGAGCCCAGAGGGTCCGGCTTGCCCAGGATGGCCAGGGCAGGGAAGTAGCTGACCGTGCCCAGCGGGAAGACGAACGTAAAGATGCCGCGGAACCACGGCCTGTAGATCGAGAGAGGGAACTGGGTCGTCTCGACGCCGCCGTGGGTGACGATGTTGGTGACCTCGAGGGTCTCGGTCGTCCAGAAGGCCAGCGTGGCGTGCAGGACCATCAGCCCGGAGAAAAGGGCCGCGCCGCACATGACCGTCGCGATGGTGAACGCCGCCTTCGCCGCCGTCCACTCTACCTCCAGCGTCATGCTGGCCCACGCGATCACCCCAAGGCCCAGCGCGAGCCGGCTGAGGCGCCTTAGCTGCAGCTCCTGCCCGGCAAGCTGCAGGGCCGTGGAGCGCGGCCTGAGCAGCAGGCGGTCGAAGTCGCCCACCCTGATAGAGACCCCGAAGGTGTCGAAGCCCCTGCTGGCCGTGTCGGCGAAGGCGAAGCCGAGGTGAACGAGGGCGTACAGGAACGCGACCTCGGGCAGGCTCCATCCCTCAAGCGTATCGAACCGGCTGAACAGCACGAGGATGCCTATGAACTCGACACCCATGACCCCGACTGCGCCCAAGGTCTCCATGACGAAGGAGGCCCGGTACTGCATCTGGCCGCGTACGGAGACGCCTACGTAGCGCCAGTAGAGCTGGATGGCGTTGGTCATCCTATCCTCCCTGCACGACGAGGCGGCGCAGGCCCTTCGACAGGGCCCACCGGCCGATCAGTACCAGCGCAACCGTCCAGGCCAGCTGGTGGCCCAGGTGGAAGAGCGCCTCGCTGGTGGGGATGTGGCCGAGGTAGAGGCGGTAGGGCGTGTCCAGGAGGCCGCGGAACGGCAGCACGTTGATGATCGTCTGGGCCCACTCAGGGAAGAATGGTATCGGTACGATCATCCCGCTGAAGAGGGTGACGGCCATGTAGCTCAGGTTGGCCGCTCCCTGCCCGGAGACGGTCCACATGATGGTGATGTTGAGCAGGGTGGTGAGGGCGCAGCTTAGGAGCAGCGCGCCGATCATGGACAGGACGAATGCAACGCCGGCGCCGGGGGAGTCCGGCGGGTCCATGCCGAAGAAGAGGAGCGCCAGGGTCAGCAGCGGGATGGCCCGGAGCATGGTGGGCGCCAGCCGGAAGGCGAGGGAGCGCGCGAACCACAGGTTGTAGAGGTCCACGGGGCGCAGCAGCTCGTACCCGACGAGGCCGGAGCGTATGAGGGCGTGGATCTGGTTGTCTCGGTTCCAGGGCAGCAGCATGATGAACGCCTGCCCGAGCCAGATATAGGTAACCACCTCATCCACGGTCATGGGCTGGGCGGCCGTGCTGGAGCGGAAGAACGCCTGGAATATCATCACCCGTATGAAGCCCCAGAATATCTGGGTGGTGAACCCGGCAATGGCGGCTGCCCTGTACTGGAGGAGGGTGCGGACGTTGGCGCTCAGGACCGCCGCGTAAGGCCTCATCGACGCTGCTCTTCGTACATCCGCGCGATGATCTCCTCGATTGGCGGACTCTCGACGAAGAGGTCGCGCACGGCGTGGCGCGACGCTATCCTCGTGATGAGGTCGGCCGTCGGGACGCGGCGAGGGTCGAAGCTGAGGTGGACCCTGTGCCCCTCGCGGCGCGTGACGACGGCGTCGGGGTCGGACACTACCGCGTCCTGCTCCTCCAGATCGACGATGAGCCTGCGCTCCGGCGCTATGCTCTCCCGAAGGGCTTTCAGGGTGCCGTCGGATAGTATGCGGCCCTCGCCTATCACCATCACGCGAGTGCAGAGGGCCTCGATGTCGTCCATGTCGTGGGTGGTGAGTATGACGGTGACGCCCCGCTCGCGGTTGAAGCGCTTGATGAAGTCGCGGAACGCCAGCTTCGAGACGGCGTCCAGGCCGATGGTCGGCTCGTCGAGGAAGAGGATCGAGGGCTGGTGCAGTAGGGCGGCGGCCAGGTCGCACCGCATCCGCTGGCCCAGGCTGAGCTGCCGGACGGGCACGTCGAGCAGCGGCTCCAGGTCCAGGACCTGCACGAGCTCGTCCACCGTTCGGCCGTACTCCTCGGGCGGCACCCGGTATATGTCCCGGAGGAGCTCGAACGACTCGATGGCCGGCAGGTCCCACCAGAGCTGGGTCCGCTGCCCGAATACGACGCCGATGTTGCGGACATGGGCCACGCGCTCCTTCCAGGGCACGTGCCCCAGGATCTCGCAGCGGCCGGAGTCCGGCACCAGGATCCCGGATATGACCTTCACGGTCGTGGACTTGCCGGCGCCGTTCGGGCCGATGTATCCGACGAGCTCCCCCGGCTCGATCTCGAACGACACGCCGTCCAGGGCGCTCACCGTCCGGTAACGCCGCCTGGCAACGCCGAGCAGTGCGCCCCATATTCCCGGGCGCCGCTCGGCAATGCGAAAAGTCTTGACCAGGTCCTCAACTACAATCTGCGACAACTATATTCTCCTAGCTAGTAGTCCGAAATCTTTGAAGTGAGGGGCAACCGGGATTAGCGTGATAGAGCAGCCCACTCACCAGTGATTGGATCGGCGTCCTACGACGACAGGGGCGGGTTTCAAACGTTTCAAACCCGCCCCTACCAAGCCGTCGGCATCCTTCCAATACCAAGATGTTGGACCACTAGGCAGGGGCCAATGCGACCAGTCCACATATCCTTGCGCCTTAGGCCAGCCCTTTGGCGGCCCTTGCCCCTCACGCGCCACACGGTTCGGATCGATCATTCGCTGCGTATCTCCCATCGGAAAGCCCACAAGGGTGTCCCATCTACTGTACTGCCGCTCGGTCGGGGTTGGCCGCAAGCCACCGGCGCCCCAGCTTCGCGCTCTCCGTTAGCACCCGGGCGGCAGCCTGGACGGCCGAACGGCCGGCGTCGGAGTCGGTGAAGCCGGACAGGAAGTAGTCCCACGACGAGAGATAGAAGGTCGTGTAGCCGTCTGCCAGGCTGGTCAGTCCCAGGTCCCGCAGCGCCAGGGTTACACCCGTGCGGTTCATGCTCCACGCCTGCTCGGTGTCGAGCCCGGAGACGTGCAGGACTCGCGGCCCGGCCGGCGAGACGCGCCAGGACAGGACTCGCAGCGCCTCGCGCAGGTAGCGGCCGGGCTTGTCCACGAGATGGAGTGGCATCCTGTCGACCCACTCCGCCTCGTCGACTAGCTGGTTGGAGTCGTGGCGCCTTATGCCGGCCGAATCGCTGTAGTCGGCCTCCGGGTACTCCTCCCCATAGAGCACCGATACGGTGGAGCGCGGGGAGTGCAGGAAGCCCTCGTGCTCGGCCATCATCTTGTTCATGACTATGAGCTGCGGTCTCGGCTCGTGGAGGGGCCGCGAGACCCTGGCGGCGAATCGTGCCTCCACGCCCCTCTGTACCTCCAGCGCCTGGGGCACGGTGCCCAGGTACTTATACCAATTCATTTTGAGCACGCCGTAAAGCCGTCATTCCCGCGAAGGCGGGAACCCACTCCCTGGCCGCACATATACGGCGGCATCACGGTGACTTGGTATTAGGCCACGCGCCGTCGTCATGAAACCAGACGTGCATATCCACGTCACTGACCTCGGGTACGTAGTCGAGAGTCGACTCCCAGCGCTTCACCACCGACCCCTTGAGATAGATTGCCCGTATTTCCCCTTCGGGAACCTGCGCTAGCAGCTGGTCCCTGAAGCACTCAGCCAGGCATTCGGCCTCCAGGCGCAGCCTGTCACGGTCGGGATATCGTGAGTCCCATTTCGGAGGCGTGTGGCTCACTGGGCGCTCGCTCCCCGCATTCAGGCCCGTGGAGTCTCGGCGGGGGCTGCGTAGCCCAGCTTCATCAGGCGGACTCCGGCGGCGTCCCTGGACACGGCGAAGGCCCCGGCGACGCGCTGGACCAGATCGGAGTGGTGGTCCGTGCCTGAGCGGACCATTCTGCCCACACGCCAGCGGTAGAGCGCCGATTCGACGACCTCCCTCAGCGGCGTGATGGGCATCAGGAGCGCGCCTCCCGCGTAGCCCGCCTGCCACTCCATCCAGTCGCCCTGGGGCGCCGCGACAACCCGGGACCTCCGACATCGCCGGTAGTGGTGCTGGGCGGTGCCGGGCTTGCGCACGCGGTCTTCCAGCGCCCACAGGAAGCCATGGAATACGACGTGGGCGTACTCGTGGGCCAGCGTACTGCGGAGGCGGTTCTCCCTGGAGGACGACTCTGACAGGTACCTCGCGATGCGCATCGAGGGCTTCTCCCGGCGCCGGAACTCGGTGACCCCTTCGACGCCGGCCCCTTCACCTGCGAGATTGGCGTACAGGTCGAGCTCGGCGACGTCCCGCTCAATCATCACGGTCAGGTCGTCCGTCGTGATGGGATAGGCTGCGGAGCCGTTCCTGCTCTTCAGGAAGCCCTCCACTGTCTGCTCGCACTGTGCGTCGAACTCGTATTGGGCGTAGAAGGGACGCTGCTCGAAACGGCGCGACCGGTCTCGTACCCACTTCATCGCCCGCCCCCCAGTGTGCGCCTGAAAGCCTTGAAAGCCTCGGCGACCTGTTTGGGATTCCTGGAGCCCGCACGCATGTCGGAGGGGAGCTTGTCGGCCAGGAAGTACAGGTAGTCCTTGTCCAGGTCGAGCGCTCGGGCAAGCTGCTCCAGCAGCTGGTCGCCGGGAGGGTTGCGCCGGTCGCGCTCGATGTCGTTCAGGTACTGGGGCGATATGGGAGCGCCGTCCTCCTTGACGATCTGCATAGCCAGCTCGCGCTGGCTGACGCCCTTGTCCTTGCGGGCCCTGGCAATCGTCTCGCCGAACGTCATGCGCTCCCTCCTTCTCGGCTCGCAGCCGGCGAGGATACGCACATCAGCATATCAGCTATTCAGACGACCCGCAACCCCGGACGAATACCCACCTCCGTCGTTCCCGCGAAGAGCCTGCCCCGTACGCGATACGGGGTGGGAACCCATCCCGTTTGGGTGCGTGTCAATGAACTGCGAGGCAGTCCGTCACCATCGTCCACAGGTGGAGGATTTGGGAAGACCCCTGGACGCTCCGGCCCTACGTGGAACGATGGGGCAGTGATGTAGCTCCTTGAGGCAGTCCGCTAGAAGTCGTTGCGCACTTTCGCCGGGCGGCCCGTCCGCATCGACTCCCAGCACGCCAGGCCGGTCGCCACGACCCGGGCTCCCTCGCGCGCGCCCACCCACGGCTTCGCGCCGTTGGTGACGCAGTCGACCATGTGCTCCATCATCACGATCATTTCGGTGCCATGCCCCCGCTGCGTGTTCGGGAAGGTTATCTCGTACTCCCGCATCGGCGCGGTCCCCTCGGGGTCCAGCCGCACCCTGCCGTCCACGATGGAGCCGAGGGTACCGTACAGGCCCAGGCCGTTCATGAGCAGCGTCGGCGGGTGGACGACGCCGCAGAAAGCCGCGACCCTGCCTATCTTGGCGCTGGCGAAGCGCAGGTTGATCACGAAGTTGTCCTGCTGCGGATAGTCGACGGCGACCCCACCCCTGAGGCCGTAGCAGTGCACCTCCTCCACGTCGCCCATGAACCAGCGCAGGGCGTCGATGGGATGGCACGCGCCGCCCAGGAGCAGGTCCTGGGGCATCTGCGTGCGCCAGGGAGTCGACGCGTAGACCGGCCTCAGGTCGTGGATGTACGTCGCCTCGGCCAGGAACAGCTCACCCAGGGCGCCGGAGTCGCACAGGCGCTTCGCCTCCATGTGCTTCGCGTCCCCCCGCATCGTCTGCGTCACCAGGAGCACGAGCCCCGTCTGGTCGACCGCCTCGACGACCTGCTCCGCCTCCTCCATCAAGTAGACCATAGCCTTGGTGACCATCACGTGCTTGCCCGCATCGAGGGCCGCCAGGATCTGCGGAGCATGTATGGGCCCCGGCGAGTATATGCCCACCACGTCTACGTCGTCCCGCCGCACCAGCTCCCGGTAGTCCGTGGTGGCCGCAACGCCGTACCTGGCCGCGGCGTCCGAGAGCCGCTCCTCGTTGACGTCGCACACCGTCGTCACGCGCATCTTCAGGTCGTCGTGCTCCGGCAGGTTCGCCTGCAGGAGCGTCCTCCCGTGACCAATGCCGATCAGGCCAAGTCTAAGCATCTCGCCTCCAGCGGGGTCCCACGTTGCCCAGCTTCTCGAACACGGCCCGCCACCGTTCGGGATGGCTTTCGTGATCCATGTCCGGCTCGAATCCGAGATTGAGATAAGTCTTGATGGCGGGAAGGCGCCAGCCGTCGGTCCAGAGGCGTGCAGCCGCCCATCCCATCCCCCTGGCGTAAAGCAGCACCGCCAGGGTGACCTGGTAGCCCAGCCCCTGGCCCTGGTGATCAGGGGAGACGGAGACCCACCCGACCTCCACGGGAGCGCCCGCCTGTCTGGGCGTCACGAGGCACGTCGTAGCCACCGGCCTCCCCTCGAACACGACTATGTACGAGCCATCGGGGACCGCGTGGTGGTCTCCTTCCAGCCACTCCCTGGCCCTTGCCCTGTCCCACACGCCGAGCTCCCCCGTCGCGTTCAGCGTCTCGATCCACTCCTGCTCGCCCCTCTCCGTGAGCGTGTGCAGGGCGTATCCCTCAGGCAGCTCCACAGGCGGCAGCTCGTCGAACCTGTCGAACCGCATAACGAGCTGAGGCAGATTTTCGGACGGCGGTGTGGATGCCACTGGCGGAATCTCCCGTGACACTATGCCAGAAAACCGGAGCGTGCGCAGTCCCTCCTCAGTCCGAGTAACTGTTCAGTCTTGGTGAGCGGAGTCTCCACACCGTCGTTGGTACGAAAATAGAGATAAGACGCCCACATCCGTCATTCCGGCGCACGCCGGATTCCGGTCCCGCAGGAACCGTCCCCCATCCAGTCCCCGGCTGCTGTCGTCAACTCGGACTGGCGACGGCGGAGCCATTTTCATCCCCTTGGTGTGCCGGTCGCAACCGGCATGGGTGGTTGGTACGAATCCATATTCCTCAAGGGTACGCACAGTCTCGTGCCGGATTTGGATATTCATTGGTCGTGGAAGCTACTCGATCGCCCGGTGCCGGTGTGATTGAAGAGGCCCATTCCCTCTGTGCCAGCGCTGTAATCGCTAGCCCTCATCCATGGTAGACCTGCTGCTGATTACACGTCCAGAACGAACCTCAAGGTGAAGATTCTTGTGAACCAATTGACACGCACTCAGGCTGAGGGGACTCAGGGTGAGGAGAATCAGGGTCTGAGGAGTCATCGTCGATGGGTATAGCCAGTGTGATGTCCACGTTGTTGTCCCTGTCGATGATGACTTGCTCCACGAGCATCTGGAGATAATCGTGACGCTCCTCTGGGGTCAACTCGTCCAGGCCCTGGCCGAACTCTCTCGCCCAAGCTAGGACCTCCTCCATCAGTCGCCGCTTCTCAGTTCCACTCGCCGCCTGAGCACGGTAATCGTCCAGCTTCGCCCTGGCGCTCTCAAGCCGCTCGGTGATGAACTTGCGCTGGAGGTCGAGCTGGGCCTCGGTGATCTTCCCCGACACGAACAGCCTGATGGCGCGGTCCTCTTCCATCTGGATGCTCCGCAGGTCTCGCTCGGCCTGGGCGATCTCTTCCTCCATTCCTCCGCCCTCCTGAGAGTCGAGGTCGGCGATACCGGCGACGATCAGGTCGGGGTTTTGGAGTACCCGCTTCACCTCGCTCCATATCGGCTCCTCCAACTGCTCCGCCCGGATGTAAGGCTTCTCCCGGCAGCGCAAGCGGAGGCTCTGAGTGCCGTTGCACATGTAGTAGCGGCGGGGGGTGGTCAGTTCGTAGGTGTAAGCCTTTCCGTTGCGAACGCTGGTGGTCGTCCAGGAGGCCCTCGTGTGGAAGTTGTGGCCGCACTCGCCGCATTTCAGCAGGTGCTGCAACAGGTAGAGCACCTTCGTGTTCCTCTTGGCCTTGATGCTCCGCTGCTTCTTCAGCTTCTGCGCCCGTTCCCAGGTCTTATCGTCGATCACCTGTGGGACCGGAATCTCAATCCAGGTGTCCCTCGGCTGGTCGTAGACCTTCATGCCGTCCTCGGTGGAGACGTGACGGTACTTTCCGTACACCCAGGAGCCCGTGTAGGTGGCATTCCCCAGGATGTGGTGCACGCGGGACTGAAGCCACGTCAGCTTGCCGGTCTGTGTGGGAATCTCCTCGTCGGTCAGCCGCACGGCAATGGAGTAGGCCCTCATGCCCTCATGGACGTACATGTGGAAGATGCGGCGGACGACCTCCGCCTGCTCCTCAATCACCTCGGGCCTGCCGTCGTCTCCGATGCGGTAGCCGTAGGGGAGGCGGCCCGTGGGCGCTCGCCCCTGCTTGGCCGTCCCCCGCTTGCCCATAGTGGACCGCTCCCGGAAGTTGTCCAGCTCTATCTTGCCGATGGCCGCCATGAGTCCGAAGGTCTTCATGTCGATGGCGTCCAGTACGGCCTCGAGCCGAATCTGGTGGGCCTCGACAACCTCCATGAGTGCGGCGGCAGGGTACATGCCCCTGCTGAGGCGGTCGGACTTCCAGCACACGATGGTGTCGAAGCGTCCCTTTCTGGCGTCGGCCAGCATCCGCTGGAACTCGGGTCGCTTCTTCGACCAGCCTCTGCCCACCTCCTGGTAGCGTACGGTGATGGTAAGCCCCTTGCCCTCGCAGTAGGCTTCCATGTCGCCCGTCTGCTCGGAGATGGAGGTCTTGTCCTCCCCGTCCTGGCTCTTGTCCGAGACGCGGGCGTAGATGGCCGCCCGGTTCCCCTCCGTCTTTCTATCGGTGATTCTCGCCATTACTGCCTCCCTTCCGATGCCCTGAAATAAAAAAGACCCGCCTCCTGTCGGGAGCGGGTCTGCGAGTAGTACAATGCTACTTGCATCACCTGGACTCTACAGGTGGCGCCACGGCCCGGGGTGTTAGCGCACCGCCGGGTCAACTTTCGCTCCCATGATACCGCGATTTGGGGGCCGGGGTCAAAGCGCGGCACCCGTGCGTCAGTGGGTCAGTCATTCTCTACCACCCCGCCGGCTTGGTTATGGTTCCGATCCCGTCGGCCAGCGTGTCGGGGAACAGGCTGCGTCTCAGGTGGCTCTTCCACAGGCGCTTGACGTAGGTCGCGGCGTCGGCAAGCTCCCTGGGACTGGTGTTCCTGGGGGTCCGGGTTGACCAGCGTGACCCGAAGCCCCAGGTCGTCCCGAATATACCGCATCGCTCCCGCAAAGTCGGCGTCGTTGGACACGACGACCGCCTGCTCGTACTCCCCGTTGAACCCATCGACCAAGAGACGAGTGGCGAGGTTCACGTCCGATCCCTTCTCCTCCGAGTCCCTTACCAGGACGTAAGACGGCAGCCCCGGCACTGATTCCGCCAGCGGACGGCGCGCTGACCCCCACACCGAAGTAGGAGTCGAATCCCGGCAGGGTCGCCAAGGCTCTCAGGTAGATGAGTTGACGTTGGGCTTGACCGGGGTTGCCGGGGCGCACGTCGAGCCGCGCGGTGAAGTAGGAGACCCGGTTGATCGAGTCTTGGGGAAAGAGCGTCTCGGCCAGCTTCCGCAGGTCCAGCCACCTGAACGGCGTGTCCTTGAGGGCGCGGTAGTAGAGATTGAAGCCGTCTATGTAAAGGTTGGTAATCAAACTCTACTCCCATACAAAGACAGAGACCGCCGTTTCCGGCGGTCTCGACCCTACCGTCGAATCGATAGGGGTGGTGCAAGGAACGTACCACGAGCGGCGGCGGCTGTCAACACGCGCTCGATGCCGGTGATAGCCCGTGCGGCTGTGGGCTGCCCAGACCTCTGTCGTTCGTGTTCACAGCCGTGTCACACCCACAGTGACCCTCGCACTCGTTGCCGAAGCCGTCTAGCTGTCCGTCGTCTCCCAGGCCCACCTCATCGAGGGCGACGGCCTCGGCCAGGGGCATCCGCATCGTGTGCAGGTACGGCGTCTTGTCCAGGGCCAGCCCGTCGCGCAGCCGGTCGTCGATCTCCACCGCCTCGGCGAACAGCTCCGGCCACCTGCGCTTCGTCTCGACCCATCTGTGGCGGGACTGGAAGGGGCAGGCGACACAGGCCGAGCGTTCCAGGGGCCTGTCGTAACGCTCCTTCCACCAGTTCAGGCAGTCGCTGCGGGACATGCCCGCCTCGATTAGAGGGTAACGGTTCGTCATCCACCGGTCGCGGGAGGTCTTGATGCGGATGGCCTCGTCGGTTGAGATGCCCAGCCACAGCTCGACGGTGGTGCCGGCGGGGACCCGCTGCCGGGGTCTCAGACCCAGCAGCTCGCGTATCCTTCGGCGTATGGGCCTGATCTTGTAGTTGTCGGTGCACTGCCGCCTGCCGATGCCGTCGCCCTCCCCGTCGCGTCCCTTGAGGTAGACGGGAATGTCCACATAGTTTCGTGAACCCGAGTGGTTGGTAAGGGCCTTCACATCCTCGCGGAGGCTGCGTCCGTTGTCCACGACGTACAGGGGGAAGCTCAGCCGGTCTTTCAGCCACGTCAGGTGCTCGTAGATGCTGGGCGGCTCCCAGCGGGTGTCGGCGAAGATGGCGCAGTCGGGGATGCGGTCGAACGCGCCCTGGCTTGCCATGAGCGCCATGACGGAGGACTGGACGCCCCCTCCCAAGCTGATGACGGTGAGACGAGAGGAGCGCATCAGTCGTCCGCCTTGGCGTGGTCTTCAGCTTGCGGGTCGCTCGGGGGAGAGTTCTCGCCGTGCGCGGACTGCCTGTCCCTGGCGGCGTGCTTGATCATCATGGTGATGATGCGGCGCAGGCGGTCCCGGGCGTCGGGCGCCGGTCTGGAAGAGACCGTGATGACACCTATCTCAAAGGCGTCGCCGCGGGGCTTCCGCCGTCCGTTCTGTTTCTTTTTATCCTTCATACACGTCTATTCCATCGGTCTAATCGCAGGGCGCACGAGGCCCCTGCGCTCACCCCATCGTCTTTGTCGGAAGCCGCCGGTCCGTCGTGTTTGTCCTGATGTCGGTCGTGCTCCCTTCGGACTTGGGTGCGAGCGTTCTTGAAGCCTGGAGCTGTCCTATCCGGGGGCTGCGGAGGCCCCCGCGTCTATTCGGCCCGGACGCCTTCCGCCGGACCGCGAACGGGCACCTTTATGACCCTTATGGGCGGAAGCAGGTGTCCGAGTCCCCTGCTCTCGGCCAGGTCCTGAATGGCGAGGAGATAGTCGGTGCTGGGTCTGATCCCCGCGTTTCGCCATCGCCACAGGGTGGCGGTGGTGGTTCCCAGCAGCCAGGCGATCTCGTCCCAGGTCATCCCTAAAGCCTCCTTGAAGCGCTCCAGGGCCTGGGGGAAGTCGTCGGGGAAGACATCGGGGCGGACGCTCCCGTTATGTGTGGGCTGGCAAGTCATGAGGGTGTCAGTCCTGCCGGTCGTCCTGCTGGTCGTGCCGGTCCTGCCAGTCCTGCCAGAGGTACATCTGGAACCCGTCCCCCATGAGGATGTCGAGGCCCCCCGGTATGAGGGCCGCGAGCTTCACGAGGGCGTGGTAGCCGTCGCCGTCGGGCTTGACGCCCCTGCGCCACCTGTGGACGCGCTTCTTGTCGACTCCGAGGGCGTCGGCGAAGGCGTTCCAGGTGAGGCCGCTGGCCTCCCAGAGCCGTTCGAGGCGCTGCGGGAAGTCCTTGGGCAGGACGCCGCTCAGGTAGGGTGCGATGTGGCCGGCGATGACGATGCCGGCCACGTGTTTAAGGGTCTCCATCTTGCTCCTCCTCATCGAGCTTGAAGAGCTCGTGAAAGTCCTCGAATCCGAGGGCCTTGAGCATCCTTCTGCGGATGCGTCCGGAGGGTGCGCGGCCTGCCGTGACCAGCTTGGACATATAGCCGGAGCTGATCCCTATCTCCTGGGCGAGCCAGTTCTGGGAGCGGTTCAGCAGCGCCAACCGCGCCCAGAGCGACCGGGCGTCGAGGCGCACTGCTGAGCGAGCGCCCCGCCTCCGGCGGCCTCTCGGTTCTTCGTTCAGTTCCGGTTCCATGTGTTGAAGACCTCCTTTCGGTACTGGGCGGGAGCCGCCGCTCCACTCCCGTCCCGCACGGCGTGTTCAGCGGGCCAGCAGGACGTGGGCGGGCTCCCAGTCGCCTGGAGACCGCCACGCCCTTCCCAGCGGGCCCAGCGCGTCGATGACGGCGCTGTGGGAGACCCACAGGGGCACGCTGACCCCGGCGCGGTCCATCTCGTCCCTCGCCACTCTCAGGAAGTTGGTGGCGGCGATGTCGTCGTCGAAGACGATCAGGACGGAGGGCCTGGCGCCGTGGTCGTCGATGGGACTGTGAGATGAGTAATAGCGCAGATAGGGGGCGATCCGCGTCGCCATCGTCGAGGGGCGCACCGCTCGCCTCTCCCACTCCAGGAAGAAGGGCGAGGCGGCCGGGCCTCTTCGGAGGACGCCGAAGGCGTCGGGGTTGACGGAGCGGTTCCGTCCCTCGTGCTTGAAGTGCCTCGACGCGCTCCTGGGCGGGTCGATCTGGGCCAGCTCCCACCCCAGGGCGTGGGCCTGCCGCGCCAGGGCGGCGACGAAGGCGTGAACGGCCCCGGTGTGCTCGATGTTCCTGAGCAGCTGGCGGCTCCTGCCGCCCGAGACGTTGCGCCAGTCGCATGGGGCGTCGGCGTCCACGGGGGCGACGCTCCACCGCCTCCTCGCGACGGCGACGGAGGTGCGGTCCCTACGGGCCAGGAGCGCCACGCCCCTGTCGGTGAGGGCGAGTCGTCCGCTCCCGTCGATGGGCCGGGTCACGAGGCCGAACCCTTCCAGGGGGTTGACGAGCTGGGAAGCGCGGCGCTCGGAGACGGCCATCAGGCTCGCCAGCTCGGTGCGGAGCAGCCAGGGCCAGTCATAGATAAGGTCGAGGGCGCGCTTCTCGGCGGGTTTGAGAAGAACGGGTAGAGCGCGGTCCGCGTCCGGGGCGCCGTCGCCGGGCAGGTCCGCCTGCGAGGGGTTAGCCTCCACCGGCAGCTCTCCCCCGGGAGCCAGTTGCCCCAGGGCGTTGCGCAGGTTCGCGGGGGGACCGGAGGCGGCGGGACGCCACACCTCGTCCTCGGGTCCGGCGAGGGCCGCGTCCCGTTCCAGGGCGAACAGCGCCTCCACGGTGCGGGGCAGCATCTTTCGGGCGTGTCTCAACCGCACCTCGTCGGCGACCAGGACGAGGACCGTACCGGGGCGCGGCCCGTCCCGCAGCTTCCAGAGCCGCCGTGAGAAGCCAGTCCTGTCGGCGGCGTGTCCCTGCCTTGCGATCCCCACGGTCCGCCCGCCCGGAAGGGTCATGGCGGCGTCGAGGGGTCCGGCCCGGTACAGGCAGAGGCCGACCGGGTGGGCGACGCCGGCCACGGTCGAGGCCAGGCGGTATACGACGGCCAGGGCGTCGAGCCGGTCCATCAGGATGCGCAGCCACTGGATGGAGACGGGGCGGGAGCGCAGCAGGTCGTCGATGCTGGCGCCCTCGCTCTCGGCCAGCGCGCCCAGTCCCCTGGCGGTGATGTGGTAGCGGCGGGTCGGCGGTATCAAGTCCGCCGCGTGGGGCACGTGGGCGACGAGGCCCGCGTCCTCCAGCCCGCCGACCGCCTCGTAGATCGCGCTCCTCGACGCGCCGGACATGGCGGCCAGCTCCAGCCGGTCGGCGAAGGGGCACGACGCGATGACGCCGAGCGTCTCCCGTTCACTGGCGTTGATCTTCATCCGGACGCTCCTTCCTCTGCGCCTTGCGCCTGCTGGTCCGCTTCCACCGCTCGGGGCCGTGGGGAGTCTTCTTCTCCTCTTCCTGCGGGCCGCTCTCGTTCAGGGTCTCGACTCCCCTGCGGAACTCCTCCACCTTCCCGTGGCCCTGGGCCTCGGCGAAGGCGAGCTGCTGGGCCGAGACGGTGTAGGCGGAGCTGGCCCTGCGGATGCGGTCCGCCCCGTCCCGGTCTCCCCTCTCCGGCTTCCTCACCTCCATCGAGAAGGAGTCCATCCGCTCCGTTCCGACGGTGGCTCGGACGTAGCAGTGGTGCACGGGCAGCGACACGATGTCCTCCTCGGTCACCCGGTCCTTGCCCAGCTCCCAGACCAGGTGGCGGGCGTCGGAGCCGGCCACCTGGAAGACGGCCAGGCACCCGACGTTGGCCAGCAGGGTGTCGCGCATGGTGCGGGAGAGGTCGTCGAGCTTGGCGAGGCTCTGGGTGGCGAGGATGAAGCTCGCTCCGAACTTGCCCAGCTCGCTGAGCATCGACTCATAGTCGACGCCGGGCATGGTCTGCATCTCGTCCACGATGACCAGCGCGCCCCGCCGCTCCCGGAGCGCCACGCGTCCCTGCTCCCGTATCACGGCGTCCACGAGGTTGAGCAGGGACGCGCCCACCAGGGCGGCCACGTCCCTGCCGACGGTCCCCTGGGAGGTGGAGACCAGCAGGACGCCGCCGTCGAGGATGGTCTCGCGTATGTCGATGGTGGAGCGCCGCTGGCCGAGGATGGCCCGCGCCCTCTTTGAGGATGCGTAGTAGGACAGCCGGGTCTGGACGGGGGCGAGGGCCTCGGCCCTGTACTGGCGGTGCCAGCTGCCGAAGTCCCTGGCCCACCATTCGAGGAGGTAGGGGTCGGAGACCTTCGCCAGGACGGCGTTGCGGTACGGGTCGTTGGAAAGAAGGCGCAGCCCGTCGAGGATGGTGTGCTGCTCGTTCTCGTCCGTCTCGGGGTGCTCGTTGGCCTCGTGGAGGGTCTTGACGGTCTGTTCGAGGATGGACTGCATCCTCGGCCCCCACTGCTCCCACAGGCCCTTCGCCACGCGGACCACCGAGTCGGCGGTGCGGTCGCGGTCTGCGAAGACGCGTGTGTCGAGGAGGTTGATGCCGGGGGAGCGGGAGGCGTCCGACAGGTCTATGACGCGCACCCTGTCCGTGAGGGAGTCGGGGACGTGTTCGAGGATCCCGTCAACGAGATCGGTGTGTGGGTCGATGACGACGATGGCGTCTCCGTCCCTGCCCTCGGCCTTCTCCCGCATCTTGTGGACTGCTATGTGGTGCATGAGGGTGGACTTGCCCATGCGGGTGCGGGCGACGTAGAGGTGATGACGTCTGAGCAGGTCTTCGGGGAAGTGGACGGGCATGGGCTTGCCCGCGGTGGTGTCTCCCACCAGAGCCCCTCCCCTGATTCCTCTGGCCGAGGGGATGAGCCCTCTTGAGCCGGAGCGCTCCACCAAGGGCGTCTCGTCGCCCGCTCCGGGCGGGTGCCACAGGGCGGCAACCTCGCGGACTCCCAGGACGCTGCGCCCGCCGAACAGCCCTGGGCCTGCCGGGTGCAGCATCGAAGGATCGGGGACGGTGGGCCTCACGCGGCCGACCTTGAAACGGGCGCCTGCGGGGTTGTCGAAGTGGCGGTAGGCGGCGGCCACCGGCCCGAGAAGCTCTCCGGCGCGCTGCTGCCCGGTGTCGTCGGGCAGGACCGCCGTCACCTGTATCTCCGCGTCGAAGGCGATTCGGGAGACCTTCTCCTGTATCAGGATGGGGTCCTCGACGCGGTTGCGGGCCTTCTTCCACCTCCACCACGCCCACCCGCCTGCGGCCAGCCCCAGGGCCGTGCCGACGCCCAGGAGCGCCGCCTTCCATATCTCCCCGTCCTGCACCCACAGGTAGCCCTTGAGGGCGGCCAGAGCGCCGATGCCCAGCACGGCCATCGTGATGCCGTCCATCTGGAGGGGCTTGGTCTGGAAGGTATAGGCGGGCTCCCTCGGCTCCATGCCGGGCCGCTTGTGGGCCTTGTCCATGTGGGCCTGGGACCAGTCGGGACCGAGGGAGCGCAGCATCAGCCGCGCCACCACGCGCTCCCCTTCGTTCAGGGCCGAGAGCGCGCCCATGAGGGCGATGAGGGGGTCGGAGCCGGGGTCGAGCAGGTCGTCGTCCCTGAAGGTGCGCAGGGGAACGTACTCGGGGCCGTCGGCCCGCAACGTGGTCGACCACGCCTGCTCGCCCTCGGCGAGGCGCAGGGGGTCGTCGCCGGGGTCCACCTTCCGGATGCGGGCCTGGGGGTAGTGGGCGGAGAGCTGGCCTCGCACCACCTGGTCGTCGAGGCAGCGGGCCATGAGGGTCACGCCATCCATGTCCCCGGCCAGCTCCAGGGAGAAGGGCTCGGGGACGGCGATGGACTGGAGCAGGTTCTCCACGCCCAGCAGGGTGCGTTCCCCCGTCCTGGGCGGCGTCACCGCCAGCAAGACGGGGTCCTTCCTGTCGCTGTCGTCTCCAAAGAGGATTTCCTTCGGGTTCAGCTTCATGGTGTTATTCCTTTCTCTAATGGCGTCCGGGCCGCCACTCGATGACCTCCGCCTCCTCCGGGGTGGCCTCGATGCGGACGGGGAAGCGGTGTCCCTTCGCCAGCAACAGGCCGTCTCCACGGGGGCAGGACAGGAGCCAGCGCTGGAGGTCCTCGGGCAGATCGAAGGCGTGGCTGACCGTGCCTATGGCGGCGGCGTCCTGCTGGAGAAGCAGCTTGAAGGCGGCGTTCTGTAGGAGCGCCCTGCCGGAGTGGCCGGTGATGGTCCTCGACGTGTCCTCGGAGAGCAGGTCCTGGACGTCCTGGGTTATGAACTGCAACCCCAGCCGGTGCTTCCTGGCTCTCTTGGCCATCGACACCATGAAGGCCGCCCCCTCGGGGTGCTGCATGATGCTCCACACCTCGTCCACGACCAGCAGGCGGGGCTTGGGGTCCTGGGCGGCGGCAGCCCACACCGTCTCGGTGCAGACCATCGCTGCGGCGGGCCTCAGCTCCGGCTCCAGGAGGTGCAGGTCGAACACGGTGATCAGGGCCTCGTTTCCGAGAAGGTCGTCTCCCTCGTCGGAGAGCAGGTGTCTGAGGCTGCCGGTGGCGAAGGGCCGCAGCAGCCTTGCAAGAGCGGCGTCACCCGCCTCGTCTTCTCGCAGATATGTGTAGAAATCACGGAAGCCGGTGCGCTCCCTGGGGCGGGCGTAGTAGCCCGCCAGGGCGTGGTCGAGGGAGGCTCTCCGCTCCGCGCCGAGGCTCTCGCCGACCATCACCTCGATGAGGCGGCGCAGGCTGCCGATGCGCTGGAGCATCTCCTCGGAGTCCCCCTTGTCGATCACGAAGGGGTTCATGCCCTGGCCGGGGACGCCGGGAGAGAGCACCCGCCCGCCCGCGGCGCGGGCCATGTCGGCGTACTCGCCCTCCGGGTCGATGGCGTAGGCGGTCACTCCCCTGGTAAGGCCCCGCAGCATTCCCAGCTTGGTGGCAAAGGACTTGCCGCTGCCGGAGCGGGCGAGGACGGCGGTGTTGGCGTTCAGATGGGTGCCGTCCCAGGGGTCGTAGACCACGGGGGAGCAGGCCCGCATGTCGATGCCGTAGAGGGTGCCGCTTCTCGTGTCCATGTCGGGCGGCGAGAAGGGGAAGAGCCGGGCGATGCTGGACGTGTCCAGGCTGCGCCACTCGGCCACGGCGTTCAGGGCCAGGGGCAGCGTGGAGAGAAGCCCCTCGCGCTGGCGGAAGGCGAGGTTGTCCAGCTTGCCGAGCGTCGCGGCGAAGTGGGCCTTCGCCCGCTGGGTCATCTCCCTAAGCGACGCCTCGTCCTTGGCATGGAGCGTGACCGACAGCGAGGCGTGAAAGAGCCTCTCCCTGCCCCGCTGCACCTCGTCCCTGAGCCGGGTGATGTCCTCCAGGGCGATCTCCGCCTCGGGCGACATGGTGCGGCCCCGCTTGAAGGAGAGGCTCTGCGCCGACTCGAAGCGGACCTTCTGCCACTCAAGGGTCCTCGCCGCCTGCTCCGCCGGTATCGGGCCGACGTGGACGGACAGGTCCATCGGCGCGCCCGCCGCCATCAGCCCTTGCAGGAATCCGGGGGCCAGGGAGCGGGGCCAGCGGCCCAGGTGCAGGGAGCGGACCAGGCGGTCTCCGACGCGCATGTCTCGGCGGCCTATCTCCACCTCGACCGGCGTCTCCTCGTCGAACTCGGCGGGAGAGCCTCCCAGGGCGGCGGAGACCAGGAACATGCGAAGCTGGCGCCCTCTCAGGTGGTGGACGGACAGCCCGGCCCGTGCAAGCAGGCCGCGCAGGTCGTCGATGCGGGCCGCCTCGCACACGGCGTAGAAGCGCCGGTCGAGGATGCCGTCGCGGGACTCAAGCTCGGTCAGCAGTCGCCCAAGGGACTCGGCGGCGGCCCGCGTCTGCGGGGGCAGGTCGACGGGCTGGGCCTGCTTGAGGTTCTCCCTCAGCCCTCCCAGGCGGGGCGGGTGCTGCCGGATGAGGAGCTGGGCCGGGAAGTCCAGGGCGTTGAGCGCTCCGGCGAAGGCCCCTAATTTGGGCTCGTCCAGCTCAAGGCCCATCACCTCGCACACTCCGAGCTTCACGCCGTCCAGGCGGACCGGCCCGTCGTCGTCCAGGTGCGACAGCATGAAGAACAGGGGCAGCTCCGGCGGGAGCTTGGGAGGGGCTTCCGTCGTTCCACCAGGTGCTGACTCCGT